>JANMNO010000126.1:0-63739 GCA_031374115.1 Hyphomicrobiaceae bacterium
TTGGCGCCAAGGCGCAGCCCGATGCCCGTGCGTATCGGCGCCATGATGATGGGACCTTTCTTCAGCACGGTGACGCCGGCGCCGCCGACCAGATAGGCCGAGCCGTCGATGCCACCGAAGCGCTGGTAGATTTCGTCGGGATTGGAGATGCCGTAGATCAAGATCAAGGTGCGCGATCCGGTCAGGCCGAAATCGTAGCCGACCGAGGGGCCCTGCCAATACACCCGGCGCTCGCCGTCGATCTTCGTGACAAGCTGACCATCCCCGTAACGCAGGCCCGCCAACAGCGCGACGCCGCCCTCGGTGCCGAGAATGTAGCCGGTCGGCTGCCCATAACTTTTGAAGGTGTATTCGAGAACGGCCGCAAGCTCAGCCGAGATGGTGCCGAAGAAACCGCTACCGGCGGCGCGAATATCCTCGACAGAAAACCGCAGCGATGCCGGATCGACTGCTGATGGGCGACCTGGAAATGCGCCACCCGGCGAGGGGGGAACGTAAGCATCCTTCGGCTTGATCGCGCTCGACGGCTCCATTTCCCCTGTTGGTCTTGCCGGTGGCGGGCGAACGGCATCTGCCACGACAGGTGGTGCAGGTCTTTTCGGTTCAGATGTCTTTGGCGGTTCGACCTTCGTCACTGCCGGCGCTGCAACGGAGGGACGCGCGCCCTTCAATTCAGTGTCGAGCTTGGCGGAAATGTGTGCGGCTTTCGAACTCGTCACCTCGATGAGCTGCGTTGCCAGGGTCTTTAACTCTTCGACCTTCTCGCACGTCGGTGGCGCGTCGCTGCCCTGACTTAGCTGATCAATCTGGCCAAGCAGGTGGCTGGCGGTTTCGTCCTGTGTGCGAGTGGTATCGTCTTCGAGAAGATCGAAACCCTTCTCCTCCGTTTCCGCTTCGCCCCAGCCCTTGGCCTTGGCGAGTTCGCGCAGTCGTAATTTCAGGCGAGCTTGATTGTCCTGGTTGTTCTTCTTGAGTTTTGCACTCATCGCTGCCATTGCTGCTGCGACGTCGGATTGCGTACAGACTTTCGGTGGGGTCTGCGCATCGGCCGGCGTGATAAGCGCGGCAGCCGCAAAAGCGGCGGCGGTCAACACGTATCTGACCCGGTAAAACGCGGATCTGGTGCACATGCCGGCCGCTACTGTCGTACTTGGCATTGAAACCTTCCAAAGCCGGTATGCCGGCTTGTCAACGAGCGCTACGTTCGCGGGTAACGTCACGGCTTTGCGAAATCCGTTGTCGGTTGCCGCCTCCAGCGTTACGTATCCGCCAAGCCCGCAATTGCCACTAACCCTATGCGATCACAAGAGGAGTTCCAAGTCATGCAGGATGGTGCCACCCCCGCGCCAAAGTTTGATACGCTCGCGATCCATGCCGGGGCGACGCCCGACGCCTCGACTGGCGCTCGTGTGACACCCATTTATCAAACCTCGTCTTTCGTTTTTAACGATGTCGATCACGCGGCTAGTTTGTTCGGCCTCGAAGCTTTCGGCAACATTTATTCGCGCATCGGTAATCCGACACAGGGCGTGCTCGAGGGCCGGGTGGCGGCGCTCGAGGGGGGCACTGCAGCACTCGCCGTGGCGTCGGGCCACGCAGCGCAGTTCCTAGTCTTCCATACTCTGCTCGAGTCCGGTGACGAATTCGTGGCGGGCCGGCAGCTTTACGGCGGATCGGTCAACCAGTTCAATCATGCTTTCAAGAAATTCAACTGGAACGTGGCGTGGGCGGACGCGACCGATCCGGCCTCATTCGAACGCGCGATCACACCGAAGACCAAGGCGATCTTCTGCGAGTCGATTGCCAATCCGGGTGGGATCATTGTTGATCTTCCAGCCATCGCGGCGATCGCCCAAAAGCACGGCTTACCCTTTATCGTCGACAACACGATGGCCTCGCCCTACCTGTGCCGCCCGCGCGAGCACGGCGCCGATATCATCGTGCATTCGCTGACCAAGTTCATGGGCGGACACGGCAACTCGATCGGCGGCGCGATCGTCGATTGCGGAACCTACGACTGGTTGGGTTCCAAGCACCGTTACAAGACGCTGGTCGAGCCGAACGCGTCGTACAATGGCATGAAGCTGGCCGAGACCTTCGGCAACTTCGCCTTTGCGATCGCTTGCCGGGTGATGGGGCTGCGCGACATGGGTCCGGCGATCGCGCCCCTAAATGCGTTCTTGATCTTGACCGGTATCGAAACGTTGCCGCTACGCATGCAACGTCATTGCGAAAACGCGCTCGCGGTTGCTCAACATCTGGAGAAGCATCCCGCAATCGCATGGGTTCAGTACGCTGGGCTACCCGAGAACAAATTTCACGCGCTGCAAAAGAAGATCTGTCCGAAAGGGGCGGGCGCAGTTTTCACGATCGGACTGAAGGGTGGATACGATGCGGGCGTCAAACTCGTGCAAGGAATGAAATTGTTCTCGCATTTGGCCAACATCGGCGATACGCGCTCGCTGATTATCCATCCCGCTTCGACCACCCATCGCCAGCTCACGGACGAGCAGCGTAAGGCGGCAGGTGCGGGTAATGAAGTTGTCCGTCTGTCGATCGGCTTGGAAGACAAGTCCGACATCATTGCCGATCTGGATCAGGCGTTAGCGAAGGTCTGAACATGCTCGCGCTGGCAAAATTTCCTGTTTGCCAGCGCGCTTCGTTCTTCAAGCCTTGAAGAACGAAGTCGCCACCAGGATTTTGTTTTCCTGGTGCACCATTGCGCCGAGTTCGCCCGACTTCTTGACGTAGGCGAGCCACTCTGGGTCAGCCCACATGGCAGCGCGCTTAGCGGTCCGTTCGGCGAGGTCCTTGTAGGCCCACACATGAACGTAAGAATTCACATCGCCGACTTCCGTGGTGCCGTAGAGTATCGGCTTGCCCAGCAACCTCGATTGCGCGGCATAGCCCATCTTTTCGTATAGTTCGAGATGAGGCTTGATGGTGCCAGGTTTGCAGACGTAGGTGCGGTGATCAAAAATCATCGGCAGATTCTCCTCGTGGGTTTCAAGGTTGACTTAGGAAAGCTGAAATCTTGGCCTCGGCCTGCTTTATCGTGAGCACACCGTCGAGATGGCCTCTGCTGCCGGTCAACATCACGTGCTCGATTTTGCCGCCCGCAGCCTTCACGCCTTCGACCATCTGTTTGACGCCATCGGCATGAAACACGAGATCGTCAGGTTGTGTAATGAGCAGAACCGGCGCCTTGATCTTCTTCAGATAATCGGCACCGCCGCCACCCGCCACGAACAGTTGGTTCGCCTTAACGAGATAAAGAAAATGATTGGCGTCCGACGTCAATGCCCGCGCCGCACCAGCTGAGTCGAGCGTCGCTTCGATCGCAAACTTTTTGTCGAAGCCGCTTGCCGGGTCCTCGCCCTCCTTCGCCCATTTGCGGCCGAACGTGGCATTGGCCCATTTCCAATGCTGGGCGTGCAGCGTCACGATCTTCAGCGATTGAGCGAGGCCGGCATTGGGCGGTTCAGCTGCATCGTAGTTGCCGCCCTGCCACTTCGGATCGAGCCGGATTGGCGTCGCCCAAATGTCGAGCCAGGCGATTAGATTGGCATCGGCCTCGGCAAAGCCGATCACCGGCATGATCTTGCCCACCATGTCCGGGTAGGTAGCGGCCCACTCATAGGTTTGCAGGGCTCCCATCGAGGCGCCGCCTACCATCGCAAATTTTTTGATGCCTAGTTTATCGGCCAGCGCCTTCTGCACTTCAACGAAATCGCGAATGGTTACGATCGGAAACGTCATGCCATAGGGCTTGCCAGTGGTGGGATCGACAGAGGCGGGGCCGGTCGTCACTACAGTCTTATCGTTCGCCCCCAGGTTCACCAGCGTATCCGATGACACGACGAAGAACTTAGTGGTGTCGATGGCCTTGCCAGGTCCGATGATGGCGTCCCAATAGCCGGGTGTCTTGTCGGCTTCGGCGTATTTGCCGGCCGCGTGCGAGGTGCCTGAGAAGAAATGGCAGATCAAGATTGCGTTCGTTTTGTCGGCGTTGAGCGTGCCATAGCTCTCGTACCCGATCTTGACGCCCTTGAGTTCGCGTCCCAACTGAGTTTTGAAGCTAGCGATATCGAGCGTCTCTTTTTTGGTAACGAGATCTTGAGCGGCAGCAGGATGCGTTGTCAGCATCGCGAAGGCAGCCAGGGCAAGTTGGCGGAGCATCATGTTGAGGTGTCCTTGCTGTTTGCCAGGCGGTTTAAATGTTTGCTGGATGAGGCAAAGAGTAGGCGGCGATCGGTAAGCGCGCTAGAGGGCAGTTAACCGTGTGCGAAGCGGTAGGGCGTCTTCCCTCTTGCTCTTGCCTCGTTTCCGCGCTCATATCCGCAACTTCTGCTTTCACGTCTCCTGTAGCTGAGTTGAGCCCGATGACATCGCCCCGCCGCAAAACGCATGTTCGCAAGGGCCTTGACGGCCGTGCCGTGCACGACGTCGGTGGTCTCGATTTTGGACCCATCGATCGCGACGAGCACGATCTCGCGCACTGGGAAAAGCGCGTCGATGCGATGATGATCCTGCTCTACGCCAACAAAGGCGTGTTCAAGGTCGATGGCATGCGCCGGGTGATCGAGGACTACGGGCAGCAAGCCTACGACAGCACGACCTACTATGAGAAATGGGTGCGAGCGTTGCGCAACTTGATGGTCGAGCAGGAGGTCCTGACGGCGGCCGAAATCGAAGCCAAGATATCAGAGGTGACGGCGGCCTTCCGAGGTGAGGGTCGCGAAGTCGCGGCTGGTACGATAAGATGGGACAACAATCTCGGGCCCGCGGCCCCGAAGGTTGCGAAGCGCAAGCCAACAGCAAAAGAGACGCGGTCATGAGCGCCGTTGCGGCTCATACGCAGTCGCGATATGCCGTGGGCGACGCGGTCAAAATCAACGACTGTGAAGCCGTTGGTCACTGCCGCACGCCTTGGTACGTTCGCGGCAAAACCGGGGTCGTGGTCGAGATCCACGGCACGTTTCGTGATCCGGAACGTCTGGCTTATCACCGGCCGGGCGTACCCGCCCTCGTGCTCTACAAGGTGCGCTTGAAGCAGAAAGATCTTTGGGCGAAGTACAAAGGTCCGGCGAGCGATCATCTCGACGTCGACATTTATGAGCCCTGGCTCGCGCCAGCTGCGCCGGGCGGTGTCTCAACCCGCCAAGGGGAGAGCGATGATGCACACTCACGATCCTCATGACCACGATCATGATCACGGCGACCCGCATGCCCCTCGTATCGATCACGATGCGGGACCGGCATCCCCGTATGAAGTGCTCGAGCGGGCGATGCGCGAGTTGCTGATCGACAAGGGTGTGCTCAGCCATCAGGAAATAGCGGCGCAAATAGATCTGATGGACAGCCGGTCGCCATCGCTCGGCGCCAAGGTGATCGCTCGCGCATGGACCGATCCGGCGTTCAAAGCGCAGCTTCTGGCCGATACCCGAGCCGCGCTCCAGTCGATGGATATCGACATCGGCTCGATCGCTGAGTTTCGCGTAATCGAGAATACCCCGGATGTGCATAATGTGGTCGTCTGCACATTGTGCTCCTGTTATCCCAAGATGCTGCTCGGCGTGCCCCCGGCCTGGTACAAGAGCTTGAGCTACCGTTCGCGCACTGTCGCCGCCCCGCGCGATGTGCTCGCCGAGTTCGGCCTTGCTATCCCAGCTTCCGCGGAAGTTCGCGTGCACGATTCCACTGCCGACCTGCGCTATATCATTTTGCCGCGCCGACCCGAGGGCACTGAAGGATGGAGCGCCGCAGAATTGGAGGCGCTCGTCACCCGCGATTGTATGATTGGCACTGCGGTGCCCGTCGCACGCAAATCTGAACAGGCAGCTTGAGAGTGAAAACGATGCGAGCCGCGTTGAAGTCGATTGTCGCGGTATGCGCGTCTGTGCCCACCGCAGCCCTTGCCCATCACGTCAACGAAGGCCGGGCGCCAATGAACTTCGCCGAAGGTTTGTGGTCCGGTCTCGCACATCCGGTGATCGGCCTCGACCACCTTGTTTTCATTCTGGCGGCCGGACTCGCCGCCGGAGCGTTGCGCCTGGGACTGCGCATGCCGGCCCTCTTCATAGTGGCGTCGATGGCCGGGCTGGGCGTCCACCTGATGCGGATCAATGTGCCGCTTGCGGAGGCAGCGGTCGCCGGTTCGATTCTCGTTCTTGGGCTTGCGATCGGCAGCCGTTCGGGCTTCGGCACCAAGATCTGGATGGCACTCTTTATCGGTGCAGGGCTCTTCCACGGTTATGCCTATGGCGAATCGATTATCGGCGCATCGTATCCCCCGCTCGCCGGTTACCTCGTGGGCCTGGGCGTGGTTCAAGGCTTACTTATAAGTCTGACCCATTTGGCCGGGCGCAAACTCGCAGAAGGTGCCGGGCCTGCGGTGCCTGAGATGAGGCATCTCGGTGCGCTGCTAGCGGTCATCGGGATTGTCTTTTTCGTCGTTGCTCTCATCCCCGGCGCATGAAGCGGGAGATCATTGCCGTCTCGATCACGCCGGTGCATGGTGCGGGTCCGCAGTTTAATCCGGACATGTTGCCGCCATGGCTCGACGATTGCCGCCGCTAATGTTCGATAGTGCCAAGACAGCGATGACGCTGTTTGAAGCGTTGCTTCAAGCATCGCGGACGCATGGCGTGAAGAAGATCATTCTCGAAGACCAGGACCGCCAGCCTCTCACCTACCAGCGGCTGATCATTGCCAGTTTAGTCCTCGGCGACAAGCTCGCATCGGTGACGCAGCGCAACGAGGCGATCGGTGTACTGCTGCCGACCGCCAACGGTTTGGCGGTGACGCTGTTTGGGCTGAATGCATTTGGCCGCGTGGCCGCGCTCTTGAACTTTACCGCCGGTCTCAAAAATATGACCGTGGCAGTAAAAACGGGGATGATACGCACAGTCGTTACATCGCGCCGGTTCATCGAAACTGCCAAGCTTGAAGATATTGTGTCCGGTCTTTCCGCAATCGAAGTGTCACCGGCGAAACGGTTGCGGGTCATCTATCTTGAGGACGTGCGAGCTTCGATCGGCCACCTCGACAAGATCAAGGGCGCGGCGCGGGCCGTTTATGCATCGAGGTTCCATAAATCGCACGGATTGCGACCTGATCAAGCGGCTGTCATTCTATTTACGTCGGGCACGGAGGGCAGCCCGAAAGGCGTCGTGTTGTCGAACCAGAATCTGTTTCGAACGCTCGCCAGATCCATGCGCACGCCAGCGGCATGCTGACGCCGGACGATATCGTGTTCAACCCGCTGCCGATGTTTCATTCGTTCGGATTGACGGCTGCGACCTTGATGCCTCTACTGTCGGGGATGCGAACGGTGCTGTATCCGAGCCCGCTCCATTACAAACAGGTGCCCGATCTTATCGCCAAGACCAAGGCGACTGTGTTGTTTGCGACCGATACCTTTTGCCAAGGCTACGTCCGTGCCGCAGGCCCTGATGATTTGGTGACCATCCGGTATGTCGTTGCCGGAGCCGAACGCGTCAAGGAACAAACGCGGCTGATGTGGGAGAAAACGGGGGCGATCATTCTCGAAGGCTACGGTGCGACCGAGTGTTCGCCTGTTCTTGCCTGTAATCTGCCGGATATCAACGAACCAGGCACGGTTGGCCCGATGCTGCCTGGCATCGAATGCCGCGTGGATCCTGTAGAGGGAATTTTCGCTGGCGGCCGTCTGCACGTGCGCGGCCCCAACGTGATGATGGGTTACATGACGATCGATCGGCCAGGGGTCGTGGTGCCACCGGAGAATGGATGGCACGACACGGGCGATATCGTCGATTTCGATGCATCGAACCGCGTCGCGATCAAGGGCAGGGCGAAGCGCTTCGCGAAGCTCGGCGGTGAGATGATCTCGCTTGCAGCGGTCGAGAGCATGATCACGGAGCTCTGGGCCGAGCACAATCACGTTGTCGTCGCAATCCCGGATGCGCGCAAGGGCGAGCAACTGGTCCTCATTACCGAGAAGCCAGATCCCTCGCGCGAGGCGATCATCGCCGCGGCAAAAACCGTTGGTGTGCCCGAACTGTGGGTGCCGAAGCAAATTTTGACCGTGCCCGGTATTCCGCTGCTCGGCTCGGGCAAGGTCGATTTTCCCGCCGCAATTCAATTAGCGCGACGGCAAGCGGCTGCCGCTTGAGTGAGCCCAGTGCTTGCCACCGCTCTGCAACCTGCCGCCGCATCGCCACATCGCGGTCAACACGGGGTCACGCTTGCACGCGATGCGTTTGAGCACTTTTGTGTCATGAGAACCAAGACAAATGCCAATCGAATTGAACACGTTGCCAGCACCGGCGGCCACCAACAAAACCGCGCATCTGGGGCGCCGGGCGCTGCTGGGCGTGGGGCTGCTCGCGATCATGACGATGGCGAGCGGCGGGCTCATATATTCGACCACTGAGCCGGGTGAAGCAATTGCATCGGATGCCGACGCGGCCCGGCGTCTAGCGCTGCTGTCGAAAGTAACGTCGTGGTCGCTCGAACCACGCATCGATGCGCTCCGGGCAACAACTGTGCCGCCAGATGTCTTGCTGGTCTTTGAAGCCGATGTCATTGCCAAGCTTGACGTTTCCGCCGTAAGAGATCTGCTCGAAGAGCGCGATCGCACGGATGAGACGGCAAGGCAGCTTCTCGTCACAGGCCTTTCCCTGTCTCAATCGGCTCAGCTGGACGGATTGCTCGTGCGTGGGCTCGACGGAGTTTTTCTCGATGCCCGTTCCGCGCTGCAGACGGCACTAGCGGCGGGCAGCCGTGCGATCAATGATCTTGCTGGAAAGATCGTCCTGTTGGCCAATCAAGCTCGTTTGTACAATCCCGATTTTATCTTGATCCTTCACAATGCAGCCGAGCTTACGACCGACCCGCGCATCGCACGCGTCATCGACGGCGCCGCACAGGACAATTTACTTTATGGGCTTGATGGGCCCGGCGTCGCCAACAGCGCGAACGAAGTTGCCGTTGCGTTGCACGATCTCAATCGTGTGAAGCGCAGCGGGCGTCTGGTATTCATCGCCGAGATCCTACCGGCTGGTGCTGAGGGTGCGCGTGCCATCGCGCGCCGCAAGCTAGCGGAGCTTGGCTTCGTTGCCCGTATCGCCGAACCCAAGAAGCCTTCTTGACGGTCGCAGTTGCACGACCTTGACCCGATCATGCGGGTTGCGCGATGAAGTGCCCGTTACTGCCGCCGATAAATCATTGGTCTCGTTTATGCCCCGCGATGCAATTCGCAGTTCGCTGCTTCGGATCGTGACCTGTGCGGGCCTGATCGCCGCGCTCTCAGTCTTTGCCTGCCCGGCGTGGGCGGAGTCGCCGACTGTACGGCGTTCGATCGTGCGCGATATCAAGACTTGGGCCATTCAGTACCGGCGCATCAACGTGTTCGAGGTGGCCGCATCGCCATACGATCTCGTCGTCATCGATTACCGGCCGGACGTGCTCTACGGGACAGAGTTTCCGTTTTCGCGCGAGGATGTGAAGCTCATGCAACGCAAGCCCGATGGTTCACGCCGCCTCGTCATCGCCTATTTGTCGGTGGGAGAGGCTGAAGACTATCGCGAATACTGGAAACGCGCGTGGACTATGACGCCGTCTGAGCGCCCGTCATGGGTCAGCACGGAAAACCCGAGATGGCGCGGCAACTTTCCGGTTCGCTATTGGCATGGCGAATGGCGGTCGATCCTATTTGGATCGGCAGGCGCCTATCTCGATCGGATCATCGCAGCCGGCTTCGACGGTGTATATCTTGATCGGGTGGATGTGTACCAGGAGTTCGCGGCTGAGAATCCCAAAGCTGAAAGCGATATGGTGACTTTGCTCACTAAGCTGAGCGATTACGCACATCGCCTCAATCCGCGTTTTCTGATGGTGCTTCAGAATGCCGAAGAACTTACGACACAGACGGTGGTGCGCAGGGCGATCGATGCCTTCGCCAAGGAAGACTTGTTCTTCGGCGTCGAGCATGATGGGCGCCGCAATACGCCCGAGGCTGTTGCGGTATCGGTGAAGCCAATTCGCGCGCTTCGCAGATCAGGCACCAAGGTGTTGCTAATCGAGTATCCGCGTGACGCAGCGGCGGCTGCTGAAATGCGATTGAGGGCAAAAGCCGAAAATTTCACGTTGCTGCTGGCCGATCGCGACTTGCTGGCTCTGGCGCCACTTTTTGGGCCGTCGCCTCGGCCGCAGTAACGTGGGCCGATTGTGCAGGGTCGAAGTTATCCACGGTCGATCCCGCCGGTGTATGATATCGGCTTCGAGATAATACAACAGGAGTGACCCGTGCCAGCTATTCTAAGTTCACCGCTGTTCTGGGGCATTGTTGCCCTCGTCGCCGTAACTGCTTACCTAGCCGGGCGCCGATCGAACTCGAAAGGACAAGTACGGGATCAAGGTCATGGTGCGCCGATGCAACCTGTGCGGAAGTCAGAAGTAACTAAAACGGTGCAGCAACCGGTACGCCAAGTCCAGCGTCCTGTACCCGTCCAACCGTCAGTCGCGGGTCGCCCGGCATTGGGTGCGGTGAAGACTTGGGGTTATCAACTACAGAACCTAGATATCGCGAGGGCAGCGGCATCGCCGTTTGATCTCCTGGTCGTCGACTACACGAAAAACGGCTCCGAGGAGACGCGCCTGGCCGTTGCCGAAATCGAGCGAATGAAGCGCAAGCCGGATGGCGGCAGGCGCATTGTCCTTGCTTATGTTTCTATTGGCGAGGCCGAGAGCTATCGGCCTTATTGGGATGCGAGCTGGAAAACGAACAAGCCACAGTGGCTGCTGCGGGAAAACCCGGATTGGGAGGAGAACTATGCCGTCTGCTTCTGGGATGCGGGTTGGCAAGAGCTGATGTGCGGGTCGCCAGGTGCCTACCTCGATCGCATCCAAGCGCAGGGTTTTGACGGTTTCTATCTGGACAAGTGCGACGTCTTCGAAGACCTCGAAATGCACGAGAAAAAGATTGCAGCTACACGCCCGAATATTAAGCGCGACATGGTGGAATTCGTGAAATCGATTGCCGGTCACGTGAAGGCGCGCGATCCGAACTTCCTTATCGTCATGCAGAATGCGGAGACCTTGCTCGAGTATGCGGATTTAATGGCGGTGATCGACGGCGTCGCCAAGGAGGAGCTGATTTTTGGAATCGATGTCGTCGAGAAAAAAAACGCAGTCGACGAGATCGAGTACGCAAAATCGTGCCTCGATTTAGCCAAGCGCGCCGGCAAGGCGGTGTTCGTGGTCGAATATCTCAACGCGCGCGACAAGATTGCGAAGGCCACGGCACTGATCGAGGGCTGGGGTTATGTGCTTTACATCGCCCCCAAGGACCGAGATCTGAAGCGTCTCAACTACGACGTTCTAGAAGCCTGATCAGCGACCAGCCAGACTTTATCTTGGCGCTCGTGGATTGGCGGATCGACGGGTTGTTGCCGATAAAGGTCAAGAAGTTCAGATTAACGAGCGTGCGTTCTGCAAGGAAGAAGGCCGCAAACCCCGAAATGAAGCAGCTGAGGAAAAATCCGACGCCGTAATAGTCTTCGCTGAGCTCAATCGTCGCCGCCGTCAGCGTGAGGTTCAGTGCGAAAAACAGGAATTGCAGGCCCAGATACAATCGACGGCGGTCGAAGAACAACAGCAGCGAAGTGGAGGCGATGAAAATGAACTGGAACACTGCGCCGAGCGCGCCGAACCGCAAAATGGCAATTTGCCGAAATTGGAGGTTGAGCGCGTCGACAATCGCCGGTGCACTAAGGATCAGCACGACGCAAATGCCAACCTGAGCGACAGTGATCAGAGATAGATTGTCCAATGTGCTGCTGGCCAATCGCGCACGACGGTTCTCGATTTGACCGATCGTGCCATGCGATTGGATCGTCGCGTAATAACTTTGATAGTGGTCGAAGAAATCGGTTTCGAGTTTCATCACGAAGGAGGCAAGTGCCGGGATCAGCGCCAAGGAAGAGATAAACATGGCGCTGTCATAAAGCGGTGCATGAATGAGACCCGATTCCAATCGTTCGCCGACCGTCGAGCTCCAGAAAACCCATTTGTCCACCCACACTCCGGCGGTTCCGAACAATGCGCCGAGTGCCAAGTGCCAGTAGGCGCCAGCTCCCTGCCAGAGATCGCGGACCCCGCTCCAAGGCGTGGTGAGCGGTTGCGGGAAGGTTCGCAGCACGCGGATCGTCAGTCCGAGAAACGTCAGCGTGAGGCCGAGCATGAATCCGACAACCATCCCGGTTGCGCCGAAGTCCTGGGCTGCGGCAGTTACGCTGCCGATTAGCGCTGCGATCAGACCGACGAGAAAGGATAGCGTCACGCCCTTGTAGTCACGGATTGCGCCACAAAAGCACAATGCAACCCAGATCAGGGCCACCAGCATCGACATCGACGCAAGAGCGATCGCAATCGGCGGAGAAAGTGAAAACAGGCCGCATAAGACGAGCACGCCAAACCCCGACGTCACAAGCGCCCATATGAAAGTACCGAACAATAACGGCGGGACTTTCTGTGGTTGCTTGAGCCACAGCGCATCGGCAACGCGGCGCGTCGCGACGATCGTCACCGGCGCGGTCAAGACGAGCGACACTGCGAAGGCATAGATCACGATTACGCGAAATGTGGAAACCGTTTGCCGTCCGACAATCTCCTCGGTCAGCAGCGTGATCGCGGCGAGACTGAAAATTGTGAAAAGCCACGGCCCGGCTGCGATCACGGCGGCGTGGCCAGCTGCCGCAACCACCGAGGAAATGGTTTCCTGGCGGCTTAGCTTTCGCAACTGGAAGCCGATGCCGGCCATCGATGCGTTCCTTCAGATCCGGCCTGGTTGCAGATTTGGTAGCGAAGCTGGTTGCGTAATGAGCCGGGCGTACAAGTTGCTATATGCGGCGACAGCTTGAGCGGAGGTGTATGTTTGGCTGACGCGCGCGCGGAGTGCTTCGCCATACTTGTGGCGCAGGGCGGGGTCGGCCAGCAGCTTTGCTACCGCATCGGCGATCTGGATTGGCGCGACGAGATCGGTGACGATGCCACCGGGGCCGAGGGCAGGCTCCTCATCCGCGCGTCCCTCGATGATCTCCCGGCACGAGCCGACGTTGGTCGCAACGAACGGGATGCCGGCTGCTCCCGCCTCGAGCACTACAAGCGGCTGGCTCTCGCTGAGGCTCGTCAAAACGCACACGTGAATGCGTGACATGTAATCGAGTATGTCGACGGTGCCGGTAAACTCGACCGTCGTTGCGAGGTCGAGATCGGCGACCAATTGCTCGCATTCGGCGAAGTACTCAGGGTCCTCATCCGTCGGACCAAGGATCAGTGCGCGGGCGTTCGGTATGCGTTGTTTGAGCGCGTGAGCCGCCGTGATGAAAGACTTCACATCCTTGATCGGCACTACGCGCCCGATCAGCGCCATCGTCGGCGACAAATCATGGCCAGCAGCTTTGACATTGGCGAAACGCTCAAGGTCGATGCCGTTGGCGATCACCAAGAGTTGCGGCTCTGTGGCGCCGAGCACGCGCTGCGCGCGCTGGTTGTCCTCGTAGAGCGTTACGACATCGCCGCAGGCTTCGTAACAGGTGCGGGCGTACGCTTCGAACGCGTGTATCCACATGTCGCGTAGGTCGAGGCGCGGGTCATGCAGCTCGTGGCCCTTCTCGACCGTGTCGGCGACCCAATCGGCCATCAGCAATTCGATCCGCCGCTCGTTGGTATAGATCCCGTGTTCGGTCAACAAGGCAGGCCGGCCGGTCTCGATTGCGGCGCGAGCCGCAAGCACGCCTGCATAGCCGGTTGAAATCGTGTGGTAGACGCGGGCTCTCGGAAGCTCGAACTCGAGTGTCGCGAAGAGGCCGCCAAGCAGTGCCCGCCACGCCCAAAAGTAATCGAGGAACGACGAGTAGGGCATCGTCGCGTCGTACATGCGCCGGACGATCTCCCAGGCGACCGGCGAATTGAACATCACTTGCGGCTCGACCGTGCCGCTAATCGCCTTGAAGGCTGCCATGACGTTGGCCAGCTGTGCCACTCCGCCCCGATCAATCAAGCCGGCGAGCGCATCGGCGAAGGCATCTGCATCGGCTGGTCTGCGCTGGTGGATCACCGGTCGTTCGCCGAAGTCCTGCAGATAGAGATGCTGGAACGACATCACGTTGGCCGGTAACCGGTAGCGTGGCGGCTGCGTCGTCGGTCGTGGCCACAGCGTGACGATCGAAAATCGGGTGTCGGGCTGCGTCTTGATCAGCCAGTCGATCCATCCCGACACGCCGCCGGCTATGTATGGATAGCAGCCTTCGACGATGATGCAGACATCGCTCGGCGTGTCAGCGGAGGCGGGGTCGTTCAGCGGTGCATCGCGCGATGTGCCGGTTGCAAGTTGCTGCATTACCGGGGCCCTCGCGAGCAGGCACGTTCTCGCCTGTCACGGTTGCGCCGGCGGATGCGGAAAGGTCCTGCGGATGCAATTCGAGCGATCCGGCGTGCAACGCGAAACTCGCTGAAACGGTGTTCTCGCAGCATCATGGCGTCGTTAGCGAGCCGATCCAAGACCGGCGCCGCTTGCAACGCGACAGCGCTGCGCGCGGGCGGTGCAGCCAGCCTGCCGGCCAGGATTCCAGCTCGAATGCGATCACCTTCATCCAACAATCCACTTGCAATGCAAGCCCGCAGTTGGCTTGCCGCACCTATCGAGGCGGGACTGCCAGGCAGCCCTTCGTAATCACCAGAGGCGTAACGGTCGACGAGGCGGCGCAAGTCGACTCGGACGCGTGTTGCGACCGCGGCGGCCTGAACGCGAATGACGGGTTCTTCGCTCTTCAACGCCAGCATCAGCGCCGGCAGGTAGTCCGGATGAAAACTGCGGGCGATGACCCCGAGCGCGGATTGGCGAGCCGAGAGAGATCCCGTTTGAATGATCGCCGAGAACGACTGTGCCGATACGCTGGAGAGGTCAGCCGTTCGCCCGGTCGCGACCCGATCGTAGAGTTGCGTGATCTCATCGGTATCGACAGCCAATGCGATCCGCTCGTACCAAGCTTGCAGAAGCAAATGGTCCTCCGGCCGGGAGCGAGAAAGTGCAAGAGTGACGAGGGCTGCAACCGCCCCGATCGGACCGGTAGCGCACACGGCGATGGCCATCAGCAGCGGCAATGCGGTATTCCAACCCGCACGTCCGACCGCTGCGACCCAAAAGGCGAGCAAGGCGACAATTCCGAGATGACCTGACAGGAAAACCGGCCACCCGTACGTCGCCTTCACGTAGCCGATTGCCAATAGCCCTTCTGCGGCCGCAGTAAGGGTGGCGATGAGCACGACCGAAGCGGCGGACCACACGTCTGTCGATCTGGCAGCCGTGCGAAAGCCGGAGCCAGAGTCGATCGCCGGGAGCAGGGGTGCTGCCATCTCAGATGGTCACCCGGGATTTTGTTTGATCGCTCGCATCGTCAGTGGCGAGGTTACCTTGCGATTGGCCCCGGCCGAACCAGCGGAAATGGCGCAAAAGACGCCGGCCGGACGAGTCGGTCTGAACCACACCTGGTGTAGTGGGTGTTAACGGCAACTGGCCGTTCTGGACGAGCAGCGCTTCCAATCGTGGTGCCAGTGCATGTGCGATCGCTTCGAGGGCTGGCAGCACGGCGCGGCCGAAAGCTGCTGGATCGATTTCTTCGATCTTCAACATGCCGACGATCCGATGGTCGAGCGCTGATCGTGCCGCGGCGCTAATTCGAACGGGCACAGCTGCGAGCCCCGCGCTGGCGAGCAAGGTCTCGCCGTCTTTCGTCAGCACCGAGATGCTGCGTGCCTGATCGACGATAGCGCGATAGAGAGGGTCTGTAGTTGCAATCCAGGCCCGCGTGCCGCCTTCTGAAGAGGGACCGGCAACGGCTGCCAAACGAAGTCCAGAGGGATCAGCGGTATAGAGCGTCGCCCGCGCGCCCGGCAGCACGAGCGCCATCACGTTGGAAAAGCCTTGATCTAAGCTGCCTGTTTTCTCGGATGAGAGGGAGGCGGCATTCAGCGCAGCCAACACCAAAAGTACATCTGGCTCGCTGCGCCCCGCGATCTGACGCTCGAGCGCCGTACAGTAAGTGCGCAACTTGCTTGTGTAATCGGAAATCGTCGCGTGCTGGTTGGCGAGTTCAGTTATTTGAGCGACAAGCGCTTGCTTGTGCGCGATCTGGCGCATGCGAAACTGCCCGAGCAGCACGGCTGCTCCAACCCAAAGGATAGGTTCGATCCAGATTTTCAAAAAATAGGAAAAATAGGTTTCCGACGTTGATTGCTCCGGAAACCCGTTGAATGCCGTGATCGCAATCGCCACCCCGGCCGCCAGCAGCCCGCTGGCCGTACCATACTGCAGGCTCAGAAGTAGAACAGGGGCCCAGAACGGATGCGGCCGTATGTCGGCGATGTTGACACCGGGATGCAGCCAATCCGCGCTGACGATCAGACCGAACAAAATGCTGATCTCGATCAGCGCCGAGAAAGGCGGCAGCACCGGGAACTGCTTGGTTCGCGGCGGCGTCGGCAAAGGCAGTTGCGATTGGCTTGCAAGGGTCAAAGCTCTACTCCGTGGGCATCGGATAGCGGTCGGTGGACGCCCGTCGACGTTCTGTCGCTAGTTACCAGACGTTCGAGCCGATTAGCAACGATTGCCCGCCGATCTCGCTTTTGTTGTCCCTGGCGACTCTGCAGCCGCAGCGCCGGCCGCCAGGGACGGGCTGACTAGAGTAAACTTGTTGTCCCTGGCGACCCTGCTGTCGAACATCCCGCGTCGGACATAGCTCAACCCCCGTTCGGTAGTCCAAGGCTAAGCGGCCCGGGCGCTATCTGTGGAGCGATATTCTGCTTCGCGCGGTATTTCGAGAGCGCGCCAACGGGGCGAAATCTGTAGCGCTTGACGGTTCGCCTGGGCCGGCGGATCATCCTCGGTTCGACCACGACCCGGCCGGCTTGCGCTTGCGGCACCGATTGGGTTTGGGTCTCGACGCCCAGGCGGCGAAGGGCGACGGTCGCGGCTTCATCGCGTCCGCTGGTGCTCATCAATTTGGCCCACAGCGATAGGCGCCATTCGTCGAGTTCGTCAACTGCGATCGAGGAAAGCAGGGTTTGGCCGGCTTCCGGTGCGCCGCGCTGCAACGCAACCGCGGCACTGAGCAACGAGTTGCTCGCCAAGACGTCGGGATGGATGGCTGTTCTGACGGCATCAAAATCAGCTTGTCTTCCCACTGCTGCGAGTGCTTCGGCAAGTGCGACGAGAGTGTCTTGCCGCATCTTCGTGAGACCGAAACGTTGCGCACCCGCCATAGCGTTTTCCGGATCTTCCGCGTCGAGACAGGCAATGATGAAGCGCGAAACGATATCGAGCGAGTTCAGCTTGGCCTTCTCGATCCAACCGCGCAGATAGGTCTTGGCAGCAAAGGTTTCGCCTCGATCCAGCATGACGTCGGCAACGGCGAGAGATACCGAGTCGCCCGGTACCGAGATCTCGCGGGTCAGTTCGATCGCCAAATCGTGCTTGTTGTGATTGACGAGCGATTCCGTCAACGCGAGAGCGAGGCTCGGATCGCGCGCGCCGCGCAACCAGCGCACAGCTCTTCGATAAGCCTCGCGCGGCTGGTCCAGTTCAAGCAGTGTCACGAACAGCTCGATCCGATCTTTCTCCGTTTTCAAGCGCCGGACATCGTCGACCATACGCATGAGCGTCGAGGCTTGAGCTAAATCGCCATCGACGGCGACGAGCGATGCCAAGCGCAACATATCTTCCGGCCGGCGATAACCTCGCAACCGGCAATTTTGAATGACTGCCTGCTCCTCGGTAAACTGGCCTCCGCGGCGCAGGATGCCGATCAGCTCCTTGCATGCATCTTCCGAATAGCGCAGCGCGATTTGAGCCTGAAGCACGCGGATATATGCCGGCTCGTCTTGCGTCATTCGGTAAAACGTGATCGCACGTCTCTGTACGTTCGCATCGCGCGGATTGCGATCGATCAGCACGCGCAGCAGCGCTCCCGCTTTTTCGATTTGGCCGAACTGTTCGTAAAGTCCCTGCAGCTGGTAGAGCGTGCGAAAACTCTGGTCGCCGGCCAGATAGCTCTGCTCGAGCATTGCGCGCGCCTGTTGAGATTGTCCGTCCCGCTCGAGCATCGCAACGCGTTGGACCTGCCCCGGGAGCAATACGTAGCCAAAACCGAGTGCGCCGACAAAAAGGACACCCATGACGATCCAGTGAGAGGCAATTCGTGGCAGCGCAAATCGCCGTCCCCCGATTGGAAAAAGATGATCTTCCAGCCCAGTGATGGTTGTTAGGCTCGTGCGGCGATCACTCATGGCAATCGAACCGGATCGTAAGTGGCTCCAGCGCATCTTGGTCAATAGACAATGAGATCAAGCCCTGCGTATCTGCCCAGCGGACCTCCTGCGCAAGTAGGTTGCCTTGACGCTCGACTGAAATCCGAAATGCCCGGCCAGCAATCGTCGACCAGGTCATCGCTCCCGGTCCATAGCCCTGCGCTAGGATTTGAAAGCCGCAAGGGTTATCGGTTCGATTGGAGATCGACCAGCGGCTCTCGACCAGACTCGCCGTCTGATCCGTCGGCAATTGGCGGCCGGCTTCACTGCGTGCCCGAACGGCAATAACGGCCCTATCGACGGCCGGATCGAGCGCAACATAGAGTGAACCTTGATGCCGGTTCGAACCAAGAACGCCGGTGCTTCGCCCGCTATCCACTTCCAACAGCTCGGCATCGTCGAACCGGACAGTCGATAAGGTGCCTCGATTTGCAACAGTCCAAGCGGACGAATCGACTTGTTCGATTTGCACGCCGAAGAAATCGTCGGCAATCGCCGCGTAGCGGGCAGCGGTCACAGGGATCACATTCGAGCGCCGTGCTAGCTCGACGAAGTGTTTGATCGAGGCGAGGGCGGATGATTTCTCGCCCGAATACATGTGGTAGTACAGATTGAACGGCTTCAGGCGGCGTGGCACTTCCGTGTTGTTGAGCGTGTTTTCAAGCATGAAGAACCCATAGTAAGGTCCGAGCCAGTCATTCGTATACGTATTTTCGTTGCTGTTGACGGCGAAGATCTGCCGTTCTTTGCCGACGGGTCGCGAAATCGGCGGCACGAATACAACCGAGGGATATTCCCTGTCGAGCCGGCTGTCGCCGCCGTTTATATTGCGCACACCTGCTGCCCTGGTCGCCGCGATCGCCGCTTCGAACGGTGTCGTATCGCCGCTCCACAAATAGATCTTTGCCTTCTTGCCCGGCGGGGCAAGACTTTCCGCCACGCTCAGCGCGCCCTGAACCTCCTTCGTCACATCGAAGGGATCTTTCAGATAGGTGCGCGGCAGCGTGCTCGAGCTAGCGATATACTTGTTCGTCTTATCGGCGGTCATCGTCTTGCCGGCAGCTCTGAAGATCAGGCTGCGCATTTGATCGGCGAGCGTCGCTGTCGGACGCGCGGCTTTCTCGATGAGATCTTCTTCGGCGCCCCGATCGTAGTCCTCGAAAAAGATCCATTTGAAGGGATGCGAGTAGGTATGGCTCGCAACTTCGACCTGCGGCAACGCATAGATTTTGCGCGCGATGTCCCGGCCAACCAGCGTACCGCCGAGATCTGGGATGACATCGCCTGCAATGACGCCGACTGAAACCGCGAGATCTGGATACGGCTCAATGATCTCGCGGCGAATTACGTCGGCTGAAAATACCTGGGCCTCGCGATACCCCTCGACCTCGGAGACGTTATTCCAGCCATCGCCGTCGATGTGGCTGAAGTACATGCGACGCCCCGCGAGCGTTGTCACGTCGGGTACCGGGAAACGGTCGTCCCCGAATACCTTCTTGAAGAACAGAAATGGATTGACGGTCCATTGCATCTTCTCGGTGTTCGACTCGTAGTAAATTGTATATTCGTCCGAGACAAAACCACCAGCCGGACTGGTCGTAATGAGCGCCGCGTCGAACTCGCCAGCGCGCGAGGGAGCCTTGGCTGCGAGGTGCACGGTCGACTTGCCTGGTATGGCACTGAACACGCGAAAATCAGGCAGCGCCTTGTCGATGGGACGCTCGAAGCCGGCCATCGACTTGTCCTGCGTCGTTATACTCGCTTTATGAGTGACTGATATGAACTGGTTTAGCGGGTTAAGGCCGATGCGGGCGAGGATGCGCGTCGCCAGCGCGGTAGAGTTGGGCGGTTCAGGAGGGGCCATTTCAGCAAAGAAAGCGTAGCGGGTACCGGCAGCTGTTACTTGATCGAGCCACGTGAGATAGCTCTCCGGCGAACGCATCGGCTCGATGAACCAGGTGAACACGCCCCGATAGCGGCCCATTTCGGAAAGCGCGGGAAGCGTACCATTTACATCGACATAGGTGACCTTATAGCCCAGCCAGTTAAGCGGCATCTCGGCGATTTGGTGAATACGCGTCGTCTGCGGCGTCTTCTCATGCCGGCTGTCGTAAAGGGCTAGTATCTCGCGGCGAACAATGCGACCGGCATATTCGATGTCGAGGGCAAATGCGGGGCGTAAGATCGCTGGCCCAGCATGGCAAGCCAGGAACAGCAGGAACAGACGAAACAGGTGAGATACCGTCATCATGGGCTCATCGTATGCCCTATTCGCGATCAGATCGGAACACCCTTCGGCGACCAGAACAAGGCGACAAGGGCGCAATCCTTCGACTAGACTTCAATAGATCCGTCTTGGCCGGCCAAGTGCGATGTTCTAGCGTCGAAACTTCGGGCATCCGATCACTTGCGACGATGAAGATATTGAACGGAGACACGCATGCGTTTGGCCATGCTCGCTCGCAATCCAGCCCTATATTCGCATCAGCGGCTTGTGGCCGCGGCCCGCGCCCGTGGTCACGACATCGATGTGATCAATACGTTGCACGTTCACATGAATATCACCTCGAACCGGCCGACCCTTCGCTATGGCGGCGAAACTTTGCCGATCTACGATGCAGTGATCCCGCGCATCGGGGCGTCCATTACGCATTATGGATTGGCAGTTCTTCGCCAGTTTGAGATGCAAGGCGTATATCCGCTGAATGAGAGCGTAGCGATCGGTCGTTCGCGCGACAAACTTCGGGCTCTGCAGTTGTTGGCACGTGAAGGGGTGGGTCTGCCGGTGACAGCATTCGCGCACGGTCCGCGTAAGGCCGAGGACGTCATCAAGGAGGTTGGCGGCACACCCGTAGTCATCAAGCTGCTCGAAGGCACCCAAGGTATGGGGGTGATCCTGGCTGAGACCGAGGCGAGCGCGAAGTCGATCATCGAGGCATTCAGTGCCGCCAACGTCAACATCATGGTGCAAGAGTTCATCCGCGAGGCCGATGGCAGCGATATCCGCGCCTTCGTCGTCGGTAGTAAAGTGATCGCGGCCATGAAGCGCACCGGTAGCGAGGGTGAGTTTCGCTCCAACCTGCATCGTGGCGGCAAGGGCGAGGCGATCGAATTGAAACACCCGGAGAGGGATGTTGCGCTAAGGTCTGCGCGCGTATTGGGTCTCAATGTGTGCGGGGTCGATATGTTGCGTTCAAAACGCGGACCGGTAGTGATGGAGGTGAACTCGTCGCCGGGTCTCGAAGGCATCGAGCGGGCGACCGATATCGATATCGCAACCGAGGTCATCAAGTTTCTCGAACGCCACGCGCGCCACGGCGAAACCAAGACCAAAGGGCACAAGGGCTGATCGGCGAAAAGTTAGAAGGATGCGCAAATCTGGTGCTGGGTCATCAGCACCGACTGCTGTTGATGACGCGCCTTGTAAAGTCCGATGATCTCGCCGATTTTCGCGAGCGTTGCAGTGTCCGGCTCAATAATCAGGCTCAGAACCTTGCCGGGCTCCCGGACGATGCGGCCACTGACCCCGTCCTTCCACTGGCCAGCAATCGTCGTGACGCTGAGCCCGCCGGGAAAACGAGGTGTGATTTCCTCGTCTAGGAACTTCGACCATGCTGCTTCGGAAACACCCAACACCTCGCCGGTATTACGGCCGAAATAGAGCCCCACAATGGTCCGTGTCAGCATTCCATTCTGGCAATCCAGTGCGGCGGCAGGCGCTGATGCAGCGACCAGAAGGGCAAGGGATAACGCAGCCGTGTAGCGCATGGCAGGTCCACTATTTCGAACGCGGTGTCGCGGACAGCGGAAATTAAGCCTTCTCTTTGTCCAGTTCGTTGAACGCTTCGCGCGCGATGCGGAAGCTGTCAATGCCGGCTGGCACGCCGCAGTAGACCGCCACTTGGAGAAAGATCTCCTTGATTTCGTCCTTGGTCAGGCCGTTCTTGACTGCGGCCTTCACGTGCAGCTTGAGTTCGTGTGGGCGGTTGAGTGCTGCGATCATCGATAGGTTGACGATGCTGCGTGTCCGGCGATCGACGCCAGGGCGGGTCCACAGCGCGCCCCAACAATATTCGGTCGACCACTCGGCCATGGTGCGTGTGAACTCATCGGCACCGGCGATCGACTTGTTGACGTAGTCCTCACCCAAAACTTCCTTGCGGACTTTCAGGCCTCGTTCAAACAGGGTGTCCTCGCTCATCGTCCTCGTGTGCTCCTTTGTTGCTGTTATGCTTGACAGATTGACTTGCTATCCGGACATTATATCAATCGAGCGCATTATCTGCCGCGAAAAAAATAGATAAAACAATTCTCGCGCATAGGAGGTCACGTTCATGCTTACGTCTCCAGCGGACACCGCGCGCTTTGTTTCGCGCAGGTACCTTGGTGGTTTAGCGGCCGCCGGCGCGGCACTTGCGACTGCTCCAACCTTCGCTCAGTCGACGAACGAGACCATTACATGGCGACTTACTTCGAGTTTTCCCAAAAGCCTCGACACTTTGTTTGGCGGGGCTGCGACGATTGCCCGGGTCGTCGGCGAGATGACCGACGGCAAGTTCACCTTGCAAACGTTCGCAGCGGGTGAAATCGTTCCGGGATTGCAAGTACTCGACGCTGTTTCGAACGGTACGGTCGAATGCGGGCAGACGTACACCGGCTACTACATCGGCAAGAACACTGCGCTTATATTTGACGGCTCGGTGCCCTTTGGCTTCACGCCACGCCAGCACAATGCGTGGTTGATGTTCGGTGATGGCCGCAAGTTGATGGACGAAATCTATGACGGCTACAACGTCGTCGGGTTGCCGTGTGGCCAAACCGGCGGGCAAATGTTCGGCTGGTTCCGCAAGGAGCTAAAGGCACCGGCAGACTTCCAAGGCTTGAAGATGCGGACGGCAGGCTTTGGCGGCAAGGTCATGGTCAAGCTCGGCGCAGTGCCGCAGCAGATAGCGGGGGGCGAAATCTATCCCGCTCTCGAGAAGGGTACGATCGATGCGTGCGAATGGGTGGGCCCGTACGACGACGAGAAATTGGGCTTTCACAAGGTTGCCAAGTATTATTACACACCCGGCGTGATGGAGCTCGAAGCAACCCTTCAATGCTTCATTCAAAAGGCCGCCTGGGCATCCTTGCCGCCCCGTTATCAGGCGATACTGCGCTACGCATGCTGGTTTGCTCTTACCGAGATGATAGCATCCTATGACGCCAAGAATGCAAAGGCTATCGTGCGCCTCGTCGCCGCCGGTGCTCAGTTGTCGTATCTGCCACCCGAGATATTGAGGGCGCTGCGCAAGGCGCTCGAAGAGGTTCTGGACGAGGAAGCCGGAAAGAACGAGCAGTTCAAAAAAATTCTGACGAATTGGCGTCAGTTTCGAGCCGAGCAGCATCAGTGGTTCGCGATCGCCGACACCCGCGCCGAGCTTGCTGTGTACAGCCCGTAAAGCAATGCTCAAAACCGGTCGCGATGACCGAGGTGCCTCGCCTACACTCACGTGCCCGATATGCCGGTCGACGCTCGAAGTCGCGGCCAATACGCTCCGGTGCACACAAGGCCACGCGTTCGATCGCGCTCGCGAGGGTTACTACAACCTGCTTGTCGTACAACACAAAGCGTCGCTCGATCCCGGTGACAGCAAGGAAATGGTAGGTGCCCGGCGGCGCGTTCTCGACGCGGGATTCTATGCTCCAATCGCAGCGCGCACGTGCGAGATTGCCCGACGGCTGGTTGAAGCCATGGATCGGCCGGCGAATCCCTTCATCCTCGACGCGGGTTGCGGTGAGGGCTACTACCTCGATGCGATCGCCACTTCGTTATTGGGTAAGGTCCAGTTCGCTGGCATAGACATTTCCAAATGGGCGATCCGTGCTGCGGCCAAGCGGAACCCGCACGTGCTTTGGGCGGTCGCAAGCAACCGGCACTTGCCGTTCGCATCCGCGAGCGTCGATCTGATTTTGTCGATGTTTGGATTTCCGCTTTGGGATGCGTTTGCTGCTGTGCAACCTTCCGGCGGCGGCACGCTGCTTGTTGACCCCGGTCCAGATCATCTGATCGAGTTGCGGTCGATCATCTATCCGACCGTCAATGCGACGGCACCGCAATCGCTCGATGCTGCGCTTTGCCATGGCTACCGCGTGGAAGATGAGCAGCAGCTGAGATTTCGTTTCGATTTGTCGAGTGCCACACAAATCGCCGACCTGCTGGCGATGACCCCGCATGCTCATCGCGCGCCGCAGACTGGTCGCGAGGCATTGGCAAAACTGAGCCATCTAGCGCTAACCGCTGACGCCGTCTTCCGCACTCTACGGCGCGGCTAGCCCCCCACCTGGTCAGTTACTGGCGAGGTGATAACCAAGAACACCAAATCGACGAGCCCGGTATTGGCAATTGAGTGGTCAATGCCGGGGGGAAGAAAGATGACGTCATGTTTGCGCACGACGTGCTTTTCACCAGCGATCTCCATCAGGCCGTCGCCCTCGAGCACGTGATAGATTTGTTCTTGCACCACGTGATGATGCAACTTCACCCGCGCCATCGGCTGATAGAGCGAAATGCGATAGTCGAGATGCTGTGACCCTGCAGTTTCGGGCATCACCAATGGCTTCGACAGCGCGCCGCCAAAGTGATCAGGAAATTCGCGCCATTCGACCTCGGCGATGTTGCGAATGAACCACTTGCGTTCGGTCGGCATAATAATCGCTCCTAGCCCGGCAGCCAGCGCTCGGCACCCTTCATCTTCGGCATTGGCGTTCCTGTAAGAAAAATTACCCGGCAGCTTGGATCGTTTTCGCAAGCGTCTCAAGTGCAGTCAGCGCGAACGCACGCATGTTTGCTTGGCGGTCGCCGTGTGCGGTTTCGATCGTCAATATACGTTCGCGTGGTCCATTCACGGCGATGCATGAGTGACCTGCCTTGTCGCCATAACGATTCCCAGTTGGTCCAGCCGCTCCGGTTTCAGCCAGGCCCCATGTTGCACTGTGACGCTCGCGAATGGTTTGTGCGAGCAGCGCCGCATACGCTTCGCTCGACGATCGGATGCCGCGCATTGCATCGTCGGTGATGCCGAGCAAAGCGACGCGCGCCTGCCGTGTGTAGGCAACGGACGCCCCGACAAAATAGACAGATGCTCCCGGCACGGCTAACAGCGATGCGGCGATCAATCCACCCGATGACGTTTCGGCGATTGCCACAGTCTCCTTGCGTGCCTTCAAGAGAGCGGCGATTTCCTCGGCGACTGGGATTAGGGTTTGCATAGTGCCCGTCCATCGTTGTTGCGAACCGACAGCCTACTCCGGCTCGAGTAGAACGCAATGTTGCGGCGCGACTGACAGGCGTGATGCTTGGCTGGCAAATACGCGGTGCAAGGACCTGTTTTGTCAATGCAGACTGGCCCGCTTTCCCGCACTGCGCCGGAGCAAATCAAATTCATCACGTTGTTGGCCCACATGCATAGACCAATTGGCGAGGTCCGGATCCGACCGCCGCCCGGCAACGATGCAATCTTTGTCGATCGAGGAAACAAGATCAGCCTTAGCGAACACCGCAGCTTGGTTTTCGGCGCGGGTAAAGGGTTTGTTCGAATTCGACGGGCGGAAAACTGAAACACGGTGCTGCTGTAGCTACCCGTCCGATTTAAGTGTCAGGCCAGTACCCAACGGGGCAACTATCTTGGACGTCGTCGCACTTTCGACCGCCCTTGATACGTGAGGCGTGAGCGTGCAACGCCGCCTGTTTCAGACCGATCCGGGTGGTAAAGGTGGTAACCTGCCGAGTCTTCCAGGATTGATACCATGCCTATTGTCTGGTGGGCTGTGCTTCGCTCTCGTCAGACAAGCCGATGATATAGTCCAGCGCGCCGCCGATGTCGGCTTCCATCAGGCGTCTGGCGCTGGCTGCGTCGCGTCGAGTGACGGCAGTCAAGATCATGGCACGAAGATTTCCGCGTTCGGTCTGTGAGTAGCCGGGGAACAGCAGGTTTACATAAGGCGCCGTGCGCAGCCACAGGCTCTCGATCATGCGCACCAGCGAAGGCATGTCAGAAGCCTGATAGATGGTAAAATGAAACTGCTGGATCGCAGCGACCACGGGCTTCACCGGGCTCTTCTCGCGCAGCTTGCGGATGGTCGCGTCGAGCTTCTTGAGTTCGGCAATCAGTGCATCGTCCACACGTGCGACGGCACGTTCGGTTGCGAGGCCTTCAAGCGCCGTTCGGATGTCGCGCAACTCCCTCAGCTCTTTTGCCTTCATAATGGGAATGCGGACAAAGCGGTTTGGAGCGATTTCGACTGCATGTTCCGCCGCCAGCCGCCGCAACGACTCGCGGATCGGAGTGGGGCTGATGTTTAATTGTTTCGACAGCCCGCGGATCGTCAATTTCTCACCTGGCTCGAAGCGCCCGGTGAGTATCGAGTGACGAAGCCTCGCGTAGGCGTGGTCGCCAAGCGTCTCGTGCTCAATCGGCCTCAAGTCTTGAGTGCTCATGCCTAATCCTTATGGCCACATCAATATGTTGGACCGGCAGGAGCAGCAGCTTTTGCCTTCGTCGCCCTCGCCTCGGCCACGGCTTCGGCAAGATCGGCAAGATACTCGTCAGCGCTCTCGGCATGCACCGGATTGAGATGCAAATGGATTCCGGGTGGCTCCGCCTGTCGCCCAACGAACCAGCCCTTGGCGATCATTGTTTCTGCGACGGCGCCAATATCGAGACCGGGATCAATGGACCGGTAAACGAACAGGCAGAGTTCATGCGGCTCAAGCACCGCAAGTCCAGGGATCGCATTGATACCGCGGGTCAGCTTTCCGACCGTATCCATGAGGACAGCTGCCCACTTTAGGTAGCCGTCTTCACCGAGAAAGTTCATGACCGCCCAGGCCGCAGCGACCGCGCCACCCGATCGCGTGCCCTGCGCCGTGTTGTTGGCGTAAGCGCCTCGCTCCCAGTTGTTGAAGGTGAATGTCTGGTACTGCTGCAATTCAGCGTCCCGCAGCATCATCAAAGAGGCGCCTTTGGGAGCGTATCCGTACTTGTGCAGATCGGCCGAGATCGACGTTACGCCGGGAATTGAGAAGTCGAAGTTGGGGATGTCATAGCCGAGCTTCTTGACGAACGGTGCCAGAAACCCGCCCACGCAGGCGTCGACGTGCATCCAAAGACCCATTTCCTGTGCAAGCCTTGCCAACTCGTCGATCTGATCGAACACACCGAACGGATAGTTCGGCGCGCTGCCGAGCAGCATGATCGTGTTGCCGTCAATGCGCTTTGCCATCTCGCGAACATCGGCGCGGAAGTCGTTGCGCGTCGTTGGCACCCGGATCACGTTGATGCTGAGATACTCAGCGGCACGATCGAATGCGGGATGAGCCGTTCGCGGAATCACAATGTTCGGAGTCTGGATGCCTTTGGTCGCCCGTGCCCAGTCCCTTGCCGTCTTGACTGCAAGGAAGATGCTCTCTGTGCCACCTGATGTGAATGTTGCGGCGGCCGTCGCCGGCGCGCGCAGCAGCGAAAGACCCATCTGCATAACCTCCGTCTCGAGCTTTTTCATGCTCGGGAAGGCGCGTTGACCCATGGCATTCTCGGTCCAATAGGAGGTGTAAGCCTCTTGCTGCACCCGCTTCACCTCCTCATTGAGGTAGTAGAAATAGAGGGCCATCCGGCCGCCTCGCCACGAATAATCATCCTTCTTGGCGTCCTCGAGTTCGGACTTGAGTTCGGACCAGGGCCGACCCTTGGCGGGAATTGTCAACATGGCGTGTCTCCTATGGTTTGGGTTGCCATTTAGGCGCGCAGCACCTGATCGAGAAAGGACTTGACCCTTTGGTTGGTCACTGCCGGATCGAAGAAGATTTTTGGCGGTGCATCCGCGACAATCTCACCGTGATCCATCATCAGGATGCGGTCGGCGACGTGACGCGCGAAGCCCATCTCATGCGTCACTACGATCATCGTCATGCCACTGGCCGCCAGCTCGGTCATCACATCAAGCACTTCTTTGATCATTTCCGGATCGAGCGACGATGTCGGCTCGTCAAACAGCATGATGCGCGGCTGCATGCATAGGGCGCGGGCAATCGCAACGCGCTGCTGTTGCCCGCCAGACAGCTGATCAGGCCGCTTGTCCGCCTGATCGGCGATGCGGACGCGCTCGAGCATTGCACGCCCACGTTCGGCGGCTTGGCTCCGGCCGAGCCTCAAGACGAGGCGCGGTCCGACCATGCAGTTTTCCAGTACCGTCAAGTGCGGGAACAGGTTGAACTGTTGAAACACCATGCCGACCACCGCACGAATATCGTGCGCCGTACCATTACGCTCGGAGACAATGACGCCATCTACCAGCAACTCGCCGGAGTCATAGTCTTCCAGACCGTTGACGCAGTTGATGAGTGTCGATTTGCCAGATCCCGAAGGGCCGCAGATGACGATGCGCTCACCGTGCGCGACTTCGAGGCGTATGTCGCGCAGCACGCGAAGCGGACCGAAGCTCTTGCTGATACTTCTGAATGCGATGATTGCGGGAGCCGCCGTCACGTTTGAGCTCCCGTCCGCGGCTGGGCCAATCGCCGCTCGATCCATCGGCTGTACCAGGACATCGTCGCGCACACTGCGAGGTAGATGGCGGCAATGAAGACATACGCTTCCATGAACAACCCGTACCATTTGGGATCGGCTTTTGCGGCCTGCGCGGCGCCGAGCAGGTCAGTCATGCCGACGTAGACTACGAGTGAGGTATCCTTAAACCCAGCGATGAAGATGTTGACCAACGAAGGAATAACGATGCGGAATGCCTGCGGCAGGATGATCGCCCGCATCCGCTGCCAGTAGGTCAGCCCGAGCGCCTTGGCGGCGGCATATTGGCCGAGAGGGATCGCCTGCAACCCACCGCGCAGGATCTCGGCCATGTAAGCCGCGAAAAAAAGTATGAATGCCAACTGCGCGCGCATCAGGTTCGGAATGACGAGATCACGCGGAAGAATGATCGGCAGCATGATGTTCGCCATAAAAAGCAGGCTGATGAGCGGCACGCCTCGAACCACCTCGATGTAGCCGACGCAGATCCAGCGGATGACCGGCATGTTTGACTGCCGGCCGAGCGCCAGCAGCACCGCGAGCCCGAAAGCGGCGATCATGCCGATGAAGGCCAGCATGATTGTGAGCGGTAGCCCGCTCCAGAAGCGTGCCTCGATCCTTGGCAACCCGAGACCACCCGACATCAGAACGGCGATCGCTGCGACAACGACGACCCAGGCGCCAGCCAACCAGCGCCGCCGCTCAGGTGATGCCAAGGTGACGGGCAGCGCCGTGACGATGACGAGCGCAAGGAATAGCGCAATAGCAAGGGCAGCCCGCCATTGCTCATCGTAAGGGAACACGCCGAACAAAATCAGACGCCATTTGTCCTGCAGAAACGCCCAGCAGGCGCCACCAGCGTCTATGCAGTTACGGATGTCGGCTGGATGCCAGGTGCCGTCGACGACGAGCCACGCCCACCAGTTGCGCAACAATCGCAGCAGCAGAAAACCGAGAAACAGGGTGATCAAGCTGTTCGCGACGCTATTGAACAGATTGGCGCGCAACCAGCCCAAGGCCCCGGTCCGGATCACATGGGGAGGGCGCTCTGTAATCGTCATGTCAGCGCTCTGTGTAAGTCATGCGGCGCCCGTACCAGCTCATCAGCACCGAGGTTAGCAAACTGAGAAGGAGATAGATCGCCATCATGATACCGATGCACTCGATCGCCCGGCCCGTCTCCGAGATCACTGCCGTCGTTACCCGCATGAGCTCCGGATATCCGACCACGACCCCGAGGGAGCTGGACTTGGTCAAACTCAGGTACTGGCTCGTCAACGGCGGGATGACGATCCTCAGCGCTTGGGGTGTGATCACCAGTGCCAGGATCTGAGAGGACTTCAGTCCAAGGCTGCGTGCGGCTTCGATCTGACCACGGCGGACTCCGATAATGCCGCTGCGGATCGTTTCCGCGGTGAAGCCTGACTGATAGACCGCCAGCCCAATCGCGACAGCGACGAACTCCGGACTGATCGTGCTGCCACCTACAAAATTGAACCCTTTGAGCGCGGGCGCGTCGAACCTGAACGACGCGCCGCCGATGACGAGAATCACAATTGGTAGCCCGACCGCAAATGACAACATGTGCCAGTGCGCACGGCTCGACACGCCGGTCCGCTTGCGGCGGCGATGCGAACCGACCGCCACCGTTACGAACGCAGCAAGCATCAGAGCAAATGCGGAAACAGCCCAATAATGGACCGCCGACATGGTGAGCGTCGGATAGAAGAGCCCTCGATTTGTGACGAAGATGCCCGGTGCGGGTTGCCACGCATTTCGTGGCAGCGGAAACTGGGTTGAGAGGCTGTACCAGAACAGCAATTGGAGTAGCAGCGGGACGTTTCGTACCGTCTCGATGTAGACGAGTGCGGTGCGCGACAGCAGCCAATTCGACGACAGGCGGCCAAGAGCGATCGCAATGGCCAGAACCGTACACATCACGATGCTGACCAGGGACACGGCGATCGTGTTTATCGTTCCCGCCAGAAACGCCATCCAGACGGGGTCTCGCCCCGATGCGCCGATCAGGTTGTCGTCGATGTCGAAACGTGCAGGAAAGCGCAGGAAGTCCCATCCAAGCGCCAGTCCCGCGCGCGGCAGGTACTCCCGGACGTTGCCGATGAAGAAGGCAGCGAGCGCGACCAGCACCAGCAAGGCCAAGGCCTGATAAACGAGCTCACGTACCCACGGCCTGCGCCAAAGGGAACGTCCGATAACGCCGTGTCTTGGCGTTGAGTTAGCGCTGGTGCCGTGGCTCGCCATCTGCTGGCCAAAACCGCCGTTTCTTCGGGTTCAGCGCCAGTTCGGCGACCATTGGAGACCACCGTCCTGAGGGAGGCCGTTCATCCCACGCGGCAGCTTTACCGCCGATTTCATGCCGAAATTGCGATCCCATATATCGGCGTAGCAACCGACCGCCTTGACAAGATTGACTGTGAAGTCTTTCGCGAGCCCCATCTTCGGGCCGATCGCATCCTCGGTCTTGCCCAGGAACCGCTGCACCGCCGGATCCTTCGAGTCCATTTTCGTGGCGATCGTGTCTTGGCACACGCCGTACTCTTCCGCGTTGATCAGTGCGTAGTGCACCATGCGTGCAACGTTCGACCACTGCGGATCGCCCTCAATGAGCACTGGGCCCATGTGCGATTTCTCAAAAGTCTCGGATAGAATGATGTGCTCATCAGGGTTCTTCAGGCGCAGGCGTCGCGTGCCCAGGAAAGGTATTTCCGACGTGACGACATCGCAGCGACCGTTCTCGTAGTACTCATAGCGTTGATTGGAGTTCTCGAATGCAACCGCCTTGTACGTCATATTGCGAGCTTTGAAATAATCAGAGATCAGGCTGTCTGTGACGGTGCCGGCGACGACACATATGGTGGCACCGTTCAGATCCTCGATCTTCTTGGCGTTAGTGCGCTTGTGCACCATGAAGCCGTGTCCGGAATAGAGCGTCGGGCCGATGAAATCCAAACCCTGCTCGCCATCCCGCCCAGCCGTCAATGTAATCGCGAGGGCAGCGATGTCGACTTCGCGCGACTTGAGGGCTGGGATGCCCTGAGCGAACGTCATCTTGACGAATTCGACCGCATCGCCGCTACCAAAGAGCGTTGCTGCGACTGCGCGGCAGTAGTCTACGTCGAAGCCCTGCCAGCGCCCTTTGTCATCGAGTGTCGCGAGACCCGGTACACTATCGTAGATGCCACATCTGAGCTTTCCTCGCGCCTTGATCTCGTCAAGCACAGGGCCAGCTGCTGCGGAACTAACGATACCAATCGAAGCTGCGAGAATAAGTAAGGCCGTGCGCATCAGTTTCATGTTCACTCCTCCCCAGATGTGCCCCTTTTTCGATTCAAGTGGGGGCCTGAATGCGGCCCAGGAGCGGCCGACAAATCTAGGTTAGATGTGATCACATATAACAGTCAAATCCTGTTTTACTGCCCCGATCATTTGAGGTCCTGACGCGCTATTAGCTCCGTTCTGGAAATCCTGCTGCGCAGTGCTCAGCCAACGCACTACGTTAGCTGGCGCGCAGGATCATCTGCCAGGGTTGCAATCCCGCCGAACATCGCATTAGGCGGTTGGAACCGGCAGCCCTCGATTGGCGAGATGTCTGACTTAGGATTCGAAGGGCCTCGGACAATCTGCGATGCCTAGTGGCCGATCCGATGAGCGGACGAACTGGACGGCTGTATTTTTCCTGCTATCCTGCGAGCGAGCCTCCCGTCGGAGATCACCATGCCAGCGCGCCCCCTGATCGGATTGGTCATAGTTTATAGCATGGTATCGAGCGCCCTCGCCCAGCCAGCGACGCCGGTTGCGCTTGTCGAGGAGATCACCGGCACTTCGCCCGACGTCGAGTTCATGGATTACTTGTCCGCTGGCAAAGTGGTGCGGTTGGCCGCCGGTGATAAAATCGTGCTCAGTTACCTGAAGTCCTGCTGGCACGAAACAATCGTGTCCGGGACTGTCACAATCGGAGGCGAGCAGAGCGAGGTCGCGAATGGAACCGTCGAACGGCATAAAGTTGCATGCGATGGCGGCAAGATCCAACTGAGCCGCGAACAAGCTCAGAAAAGCGGTGCCATGACCTTCCGGGCTGGGCCCAAGAAGGGCGCTCAATCGGGTGAGATTGTGCTTTACGGTCTGTCTCCAGTGATCGAGGCGCGGGGCGCGGTCAAGATGTCGATCGTGCGTATTGATCGCCCGGGTGAGAATCTCGAGTTCAATATCGCCGGCCCGCAGCTCACCCGCGGAGCCTTTTTCGATCTGGGCAAGACCGGTACCGCACTGACTGCTGGCGGTACCTACCGCATCAGATCCGGCACCGACGAAGCGGTTTTCAAAATTGCTCCCTTCGCCAAGCCAGGCGAGGCGCCTGTAATTGGACGCCTGATACGACTAAAGGTTTTGGACTGAGATCCGCAGGAACAGATGGGACGCATAGGCCTGCGGCGCGACCTTCTCACGGTTCTGTTGATAGCGTTTGTGATCGCGACACTGGCGTCTTTGCCGCTGTTCGATCGACTTCATGGTCTGTCGATCGACGTTCTCACTTGGTTGCGGTGGCGCACCGTGGGCCAGTTGCACGATCCAGCAAAATCCCCAACGACAGTCGTTGCGCTGGACGAAGAGACCTATCGCCGGAAACCGTTCGCTGGAACTCCAAGCATCACTTGGACGCCCGCAATGGCCAAGGCGCTGACCGAAGTGGTGGACGCCGGAGCGAAGGTCGTTGGCTTCGACGTAATTTTCCCGACATCGCTGGAGCAGTCGGAGATTCCGTTGGGCACAACGACCGTTGGCGAGCGCTTGCGGGGCTTTGATCGTGAATTTCTGCGAGCGTTGTCGGCTGCAAGCAGGCAAGGCAAGCTCGTCCTTGGCCAAGTGCAGCACTTGCACAAACCGATTCAGCCCTTCGAGGCGCAACGCATTGCCGTCGGGAACTATAAGAATATAAGGCCGCTGAATCTTCATGCAGATCCAGATGGCGTTGTAAGGCGCGTACCACTTTCCTTCGATGTCGATGATAAGAGAACCATGTCGATGGCAGTCGAGCTGGCACTTCGTGCAGCCGGTGAAGAGGCCTTGGCAGCCAACTATGGGGCAGATCTGCTGACCATGTCTCGCGTGCATCAAGGGCCGCGAAATACGCTAACCCTCAACTTCGACGGTGGTGCCGACGATATTCCAACCTACTCCCTGGCCGACCTCGTGGCCTGTGCTGAAAGCGGAAACAAGGAATACTTTCGCCGACAATTCAAAGATCGCGTCGTGCTGTTTGGTGCGTTGCTGGATGTGGAGGACCGCAGTGTTGCGTCGAAGCGCTTCGCAACTGGTATCGAGGGCGCGAAGGCGGAGCGCTGTCTGCTGCCGTACGAGCCAGGAGACAACGCATTCGCCAGGGATTCCATCGCTGGCGTTTATGTGCACGCAACCGCTGTCAACAACCTCATCAGAGGCGATGCCTTGCGGGAGCCTGGACATCTCACAAAATGGCTAATCAATTTTGTTGCCTCCGCGCTGGCAGCTGCACTGGCCCTGCGCTCCAATCCACTCGCTGACACTGCCCGCGTCGCGGCTTTGGCCGCGGTTTGGATCGCAATCGCCACCTGGGCATTCACGCACGCCTTCGCATTGCCCTTGGTCGAGCCCATCATGGCGGCGTTCCTGTCGCTCTCTACGATGATCGCATTTCGGTTCATGGTCGCGGACAGCGACAAACGGCTGCTACGGAGCAGCTTTGCGCTCTATCTCTCACCGACTGTGATCGACCGGATGTTGGCGACCAATACGCTCCCAAGATTGGGTGGTGAGACAAGAGCCGTGACCGTATATTTCTCCGACATTGCTGGCTTCTCGAAGATTGCGGAGGGAATGACCCCCGGCGATCTCGTCGCTTTGATGAACGAATATTTGTCGGCGATGACAGACACCATCGAATCCCATGGCGGCTTCGTCGACAAATATATAGGTGATGCGATTGTTGCGGTATTCGGTGCCCCGGCAGACGACCTCGATCACGCTGGCAATGCCGTGCGAGCTGCACTTGCCTGTCAAGCAAAGCTCGGGGCGATGAACAAGGCTGCACTCACCGTATTCGCTGGAGTAGAGATCAAACAAAGGGTTGGTCTCAATTCGGGCGACACCCTTGTGGGAAATATCGGGTCGCGGCGCAGATTCAATTACACGGTGATGGGAGATACCGTAAATCTTGCGGCCCGCCTCGAGAGTGCCAACAAATACTACGGCACTTCGATCATGGCCTCTGACGCAACGGTTGCGCTCGCCGGCGATGCGATTGCCTGGCGGGAGCTCGACACCATCACGGTCGTGGGTCGCGCTACCCCGACGCGGATCTTCGAGCCGCTCGACGGAAATGATGTTTCGCTAAAATCCACAGAACTCGCACGGCAAGCTTACGCTGAAGGCTTAACAAAGTTTCGCAGCGGTGACTTCGCTGGAGCAGCCGGCGCATTTGGCCGGGCCGCTGGGAGCGATCCACCAAGTGCCGCCTTTCTCGCCAGAGCACTAGAGTTCGCGGCCGATCCCGCAAAACCGCGATCCGATGTGCGGGTTCTGGACGACAAGTAGATCCCTCAGCATTTCTACCCGCTGCTGGTTCTCCAATTGCCGATTTTCCGCAAAGAGAGTAATATCGGATAGTGTACCTGCAGTTGAGGTATCGCGGCATGGTTCATCGGCGACGTGGCGGGAGTTGGACTGTCTTGTCAGCGCTTTGTGCTGTCATCCTGTCGCTACTGCTTCCGGCAAGGGCACAAGACAGCGTCGTTCAATCTGCACCGCCGCCACCTCGGACGATATCAGACGTCACTGCTATTCTGGACCAGCAGAAGCCCGACACTACCCGCCGGGCCGAATTAGAAGCCGAAGCGAACGCGCTGCCGCCCGAAGCTGGCAAGGCCAGCCGAGGCGTGTTGACAAAGTTCTATTTCAAGCGGGCACAGTCACGCGCCGATCTGGGCCGGACGCAAGATGCTATCAGCGATATCGCCAAAGCGCATGAGTATTCCAGCGACTACCTGGACGAGGGAAGCCGCTATGATCTCTTGCTCGAGCTGCTTTTGCGATTCAGCGGCGAGAACAAGAGGGCCATCGCTGTCCTCGAACAAATGTCGCGAAAGCTGGATGCTTTGCCGCGCACCAAAGGCCGACAGTTCAATATAAATCGGCGATTGGTGATGAACTATGCTGCGCTGGGTGATCTTGGGCGTGCCGAGGCGTTTGTCAGGAAGAACCAGGCGCTGTTCAATGAGTCGCGCAGTTGGCCGAACATAGAGATGTTCCGCTCCAGTTTTGAAGCCAATGTAGAAGCCGCACGGGCGCGCCTGCTGGAGGCCCGCGGACGCTTCGCGGAGGCCGAGGCAGCCTACAAACGCTACGTCGCATTTGAGCGCGACGCCATGGCTAAATCGAAATCGTGGCCGAACCCGCCTTCTCTACAAGGCTTCGAATTGGGCATTGATGCCGGTACGGCGAGTGTCGGGCGGATGAAGTCAAGGCTGGGGCGAGTAGCAGAAGCGGAAAACGAGGTGCGAAAGGCCTTGCTCAGCCGCCTGAGCAAGGTTGGAAAGTTCCACGCTGATACTGCACTTATGATCGCCAATTTTTCCGACGTACTCAGGGATCAGGCAAGGTTCCGCGAGGCCGAAGCGCTGGCCCGCACGGGTAATGAGATCCTTGAGACACTCGGTTTTCCAGAAGCTTCACCCTCGCGCGTACACTCACTGAACCAAATCGCCGTGGCTATCGCGGCACAACGGCGATTCAAGGAAGCGAAAGCGCTGTTTGTCCAGATCGAGGAGGCGGTGCGAGACTGGCCGCTCGAACGCGCCAGGGCTATGCGGCTTAGCTGGTCTCGAATTTATGCTCATTATTTAACCGGGGATGTGAGCGGCGGCATTGCGTTAGCGCGCGAATACGTAGCGTTCCAGAAGGCGCGCAAGGGGGCTGCCCACTTCGACACGTCCATGGCGCGGGCGATACTGGCGGCGGGTCTGACCTATGCGGGCAAGGACGACGAGGCGCTGGCCGAGTTCAAGCATGTCATGCCTCTTCTGCTCGGTAGTGCGCGCGACGACGAGGAGGGCGATCTAACACTGCGGCTTGCTGCGGACAGTCGGCTGCAAGCGGTCGCGGAGGCCAACATGTCGCTTTTGGCGCGGGCCACCGATCCGCAAACCGCCGCTATCGAGAGCCTGCAGATCGGCGAAGCGATACGCGGCCGCAGCGTCCAGAACGCTCTTCAGGCCTCGGCCGCGCGGTCGACCGCCAAGACACCAGCTTTGGGTGATCTGGTTCGAAAAGAACAGGACCTTGATAAACAAGCGGTGGCACTCGTCACCACGATCAACCAGATTCTGGGAGCCCCGCCCGAGGAGCGGGACGAACCGGCCTTGCAGGTGCTCCAGTCCGAACTCGATGGCCTGCGCACCGAACGTACCGCGGCCAAACGGGAGATCGGTCGTCGCTTTCCCGATTATAACAACTTGATCAACCCAAAGCCGGTAAGCGTCGAGGACATTCGCGCCTCGCTGCGTGCTGAGGAAGCGCTGCTTTCATTTCATTTCGGCCGCCGTGAAAGCTTCGCGTGGGTCGTGCCGAAATCGGGTCCGCTGGTTTTCACAGTTCTGCCAACCAATTTGTCCGATATTCAAAAACGCGTCGTCGGACTGCGCCAATCACTTGAGCCCAACGCGTCGACCGTCGGAGAAATTCCACCGTTTGACATGAAGGCAGCCCACGAACTATATGAGCTGCTGCTGAAGCCCGTCGAGGCCGGCTGGCGACCAGCCAAGAGCCTTATCGTGACGACCAACGGAGCCTTAGGTCTACTCCCGCTCAGTTTGTTACCGACCGCGCCTTCGAGCGTGCGCCCGGATGAAGAAACCCTGTTCTCGGAATATCGCACGGTTCCATGGCTCGCACGAACCCACGATGTTTCGATGGTACCCTCGGCTGCAGCCCTGCGCACGCTGCGCCAGGTGCCCAAGGTTGTAATCAAGCGCGACAGCCTGGTCGGTTTTGGCGATCCTTTCTTCAGTACCGCGCAGGCAACCGAGATCGCCGACGCTGAACCCAGCAAGGTCGCCAATGTAACGACCCGCGGTCTGCCGATTAAGATGCGCGCCGCGGTACGGACCTCGTCGTTCGATAGCGCAGAGATCGGACAATTGCCGCGCCTTCCCGATACTGCTGATGAACTCAAGGCAATTGCCGCAGCGCTGGAGGCCGACCCATCAAAGGTTTTGTACCTCGGAAAAAGCGCCAACGAACGGACCGTGAAGGAACTTGACCTTGCGCGGTACCGTGTGGTCGTCTTCGCCACACACGGCCTTGTTCCCGGTGAGCTGAATGGGCTGACGCAGCCCGCCCTCGCCCTTACCGCGCCCGACGTTGCCGATATTGACGGGGACGGTTTGCTAACCGTCGAGGAGATACTGCAACTGCGGCTCAATGCCGATTGGGTCGTACTGTCCGCCTGCAATACCGGCGCGGGTGCCGGAGCTGGTGCCGAAGCCGCATCTGGACTCGGACGCGCCTTCTTTTACGCAGGCACGCGCGCTCTGCTGCTCACGAATTGGTCGGTTCACTCGGCTTCGGCCAGAATGTTGGTGAGTGAATTGTTCAAGCGCCAGGGATCGGGTGCGTCGATCACACGCGCAGAGGCGCTGAGGCAGGCTTCGATGGCGCTTGTGGACGGGCCGGGCTTCGTTGATGGAGCGGGCAAAACACTTTTCACCTATGCCCATCCGATATTTTGGGCGCCCTATTCGATCTTGGGCGATGGCAGTTCCAACTGATCTCAAAACCCGTGCTTGCGCAGAAACGCCAGCACGTCTTGAGTTGCCTGTTCCTTGAGCTCTGCCGTGCCGCCGCAGCAGTGAGCGCCAAGCTTGACGCACGTGCGCTTGGCCCACTCGTACCATTCCCGTCGCGGAATGGACTCGCCTTTGATGCCGTCGGTAAGGGCGCCATCGTCCTCGATCCAAACCCGGCAACCCGAATAATTCTCGGCCCATGGATCATAGCGGGGCTTTGGCGTAATCGCTTCCCACGCGTGATGCGCGCCGGCATAGACTTTGACCTCCACCGCAGCAGCCCCACCCTGGCGCAAATAGTCAGCGTGTCTCTGGCACGTCTGTGCTGGCGCCATGTCATCGAACTCGGCCAGCATCAGCAAGATTGGCGCGCCGGTCGTGATGGTCGATCGGTTCACCCATTGGCAGCCGGGCGAGAGGGCGACGTGCGCCGCGAACTTCACGCTGTCGGCGCGCATCCAGCGCCGCCGCACCTCAATAGCGCTATCGAGCGCGACGAGGCCGCCTTTTGAAACACCCAGAACGCCGATGCGGTCAGGTTTGAAGCGCTCGTCGCGGGTGAGCCAACGCAGCCCTGCAACGGCGTCATTGCCAGCTTGCCATCGCGTGAGGATCCTCTGGTCGTATATTGAGTTGACATGACCTCGCGAGGCGAAACTATCGATCACCAATGCCGCGATTCCAGCTTCCGCCAATGCTTCGGCGTAGTGGACCTCGCGGAACGGCTTCACGCCGCCGCTGGAAGGCGTAATGACGACCGCCGCAACCGGAAACGCCGGCCGTTCGGGAAGATAGAGCCGCGCCATGAGTTTAAGGATCGGCTCGCCAGCGTTCGCCGTGACATTGGCCGGGAAGCTAATGTCCTCGATCCGAGCTGCCTTGGCGCCGCAGACCGCAGCTGCTGCACACATAACAGCAAGGAACGCCAACGTGAGCCTGAACGTGAGGCTGAGCGTGTTATCGACGCAAACCGCGATCTGCCGTTTCATGCCTCATCGAGCCTAACTGTAAGCGGAACCTATAGACCCCTATTGGTTCCTAAGCGCTATCCGGTGTTTCCGTGTTGGAGAAAAAATCTGACCATTTCGCTGCTTGCATCTGGCCCGCGTTGTTCTGTGAAAGTGCCCACGATGCTCCCTCCGGACCATGCATGGCCAACGCCATGCAACAGCCAATGCTCAAAGAACGATTTATCTGCCACGCCCAAATATTGTGTTTTTGTGTACGCCGCCCCAGCAATTGAGTTACCTGAAGTTATCACGCATTTCAGGTTCGTCGCAGTAGGTAGCGCCTGCCCAATTACCTGATCACCGTTGACTGGATTTACAGTCGAGTCCTGGTCTCCATGGAACACAATTGTTGGAATGTTAGTCCGACTACGATGATCTCTCTTGTTCGAAGCGCGTGGTGTTGCGCCATTTTTCATGGCGCGCAGCGCGGAGGCGGCATCCTTTGCAGCACCAAACGCGAGCCCTGAATGAACACCGACGGCCGTAAACAGATCTGGATATGTGGCACCCATAATCACAGCGGTCGCGCCGCCGGCAGATAATCCTGCGATATACACGCGATCCGGATTGACCGGATAGTTGATCATTATTTGCCTCGTCAATCCCGCTATTAAAGAAGGCTCACCCAAATCGCGTTGTTGATCTGTTTCTTTGAACCAATTCCAGCATTTTAATGGGTTGGTGGATTGTTCCTGAGCTGGATAAGCAACGATCAAGTGCTGCCGTTCTGCAATCTGGTTCATGCGTGTGCCGGCCGCAAAGTCGTCGGGGCATTGCGTGCAGCCATGCAGCATTATTACTAGTGGCATTGGCTGCGCGACGACAATACTTGGCACATACACTTTGTATTTTCGACTTCCGGCAGCGTTGGCAAATTTATGTTCAGCGAACAGCCCTTTACCCAGTTCGCGCGACTGTCGCCGCTGCGAAACAAGCGACGACCCACTAAACGGCGACGAAGGGTTGGTCGCTTGATCCGCTGCCCGTTGCCGCGACGCTGAGCGCGCCATAAATGGTGACAAGGTTCGCAACATCGCCAACGCCTCCGGCAAGCGACCAGCACGGGTTAAACGCACCACCTCATTCATGTCGGCATCCACTGGTTTGCTCACGGCATCGACCTTTGTTTTGATACGGTTATCCATCGACCCATTGTGAAGAACGGGTTGGTGGCTCAGTGTCCATGTCGAAGATCAGCGGATGCGATCTCGCAGCGCGCGTTTGACGTCTTTGCTGGCTTGCAAGGCGCCCAGCACTTCGATCGAAGCAATCGTCGCGAGCGCCAATTCAGTTGAGACGTCAGGATCGATTATCGCGAGACCAAGTACTCGGATGTTGAAGGCTTCGCTAGCGGCGCGGGCCAGCTCTAATTCGCCCCGTGAATACCGTCGTAAACCCAATACCAGATGGCGGCGGCTTGCAGATTGCTGAAGCGCGTGGGAATGGCGTTCCAGCAGGTTGCGGATGGCTGTGCGGATCAAGTCGGTACGATTGGCGAAGAAGCTCTCTGCCACTAACAGATCGATGTGGCCCAGATCGACAAAGCCAAGATTGATTGTGATCTTCTCGCTGTCGGCAAGTCGGTGTCCGACATTTTGCCTGTCCAGATCCATTCACCATCCTCCAACCATCCCAATGGATGGTATATGAGGTCCGAAAGCTGATATGCAAGCGCATTTGCGGATTTGGTGTGGCAGAGCACGTTCAGCCTTCCCTCAGCGTAGGTGCGCGCCGTCGCAAGCTGCCCTCGCGGTTGTTGGCGAGAAAAAAGTGATCCAGCAGCACTCCCTTTCCAGCTGGAAGACGATGAGCAAGCCGCACTTGACCTGTCACCGTTGGCATTGAACCGTGTATAGTGCGGGGGCTATTGTCTTCAAATTTATTGGGGGGTGGTGGTGTGGGCTCGAAGCATTATCTCATACTTTTTTTTCTCGCGCTTGTTTCAGTGACGGGTGCGGGTAGCGAGGCCCAGGCGCAAACCATCGTCCGACTCGGCGAGGCGCGCGTCGCTCTGGCGTCTGGAAGAGCGACTATAATTCTTTCACATGGCGCCCCAGTCGATCGCATCCAACTCGAGTCGATGGACCACGCTCTGCAGGTAATATCGGCGACTGTGACGTTCGCCGATGGTCGCGTGCACGCTCTTGGCGGCATGGCGCTCACGATCAACACCCGTTCGGGCGAAAGGGTCCTGGGCGCACCCGGCGCGCCGATACGATTGGCGCTGGTGTTTCGGCCACAGGCGGGCGCACAGACCCGGGTCGTTGTCTATGGGCGCACTGTCGCGGCGCCGCCATCTGCTCCGACTACGTCTGAGACCTCGGGCAGCGGCCGCAAAAAAACATACCGCATGTCGAAGGGCGGGCGGCCGGTGGAAAGCCCACAGGCCAGCGAAGCCGATGCCGTTTCCGAGCGCCGAGCTGCAAAGAACCTGGAGGGGCAGCGCCAGGACGACGTCAGGCGGCAGGAAGAAGTCAGACGGCAGGAAGAAGAGCGCGCCCGCCAAGAGTATCTTCGGCAGCGAGACGCGCAGCGGCAGGCCGGCAACCGCCGGTCCGCGACAGCGCCGCCACCGGTTCCACCTGCGCCGGCTGCTGAGCCCCCTGCCGGACGCCCGTCGCCCGGCGCGCGCGATCCGGCGGGCCGCGGTTTTGGCCAGCCAGCCGCCCGACCGCCGATACTACCAACGGTCGTCGCCGCCGACCCCTGCAAAGAGCGCTCGATCTGCACACCGGTTCCAGTCTTCTTCGGTACTGACCGCAAACAGGTGGCTCATGCCGACCGGATCGACTTCGGAGCCGACCGTGATCGGCACCTGGAGCTCGGTCAAGCAATTGTGACAGTGCCACGGGTGAAGCGTCAGGCAGGCAAAGTCTTACGGCCGACGTTGTTTGAGACGCTGGTGTTACGCATCCCCGAGCAGGGCGATCCGGCACGGCATTTCACGATCCCAAAGAATGGGGTGACGGTGATGACACAGGACCAGTTCCTTGCCGCCGTGCGTGCCCATCGTGACAATGCCGGCACGTTCAAAGATCACGCATTCGTCTTCGTGCACGGCTACAATACGGCGTTCGATTCAGCTCTATACCGGACCGCACAAATCGCTTTCGATTTGTCCGACGTTGCCGGAGCCGAAGCGGATCGCGTACCGTTCGGAACGGCATTCTTGTACAGCTGGCCATCAGGTGGTGGCGCCGTGGACTATGTTTACGATCACGAAAGTGCGCGCGGCGCAGAAGGTCATTTTCGTGATTTTCTAGACCTCGTCATCGCCAAGTCTGGCGCAAAACAGGTTCATTTGATCGCCCACAGCCTGGGCAATGCCGTGCTTCTCAATGTGCTGCAGAACTACAAGATGCCGGTGCCGGCCGGCGCGACAATCAATCAGGTCATCCTGGCGGCACCGGCGATCGATGCCGAGGAGTTCAGCATCGTTGCGGGCAAGATCGCGAGGCTCGCCACGGGAGGGATCACGCTTTATGCCTCGTCCAACGATCGTGCCCTGTCCGCCGCAAGCAGGCTTAACCGTGGTCGGCCGATGGCCGGCGACGTTCCAAGTGGCGGGCCAATCATCGTAGCTGGCGTTGATTCAATCGATGTGAGCGCCATCCCGACGGACAGCTTCTGGGGCCATGATCGCTACGCCGATCGCCGCGAGTTGCTGGAGGACATCTGGCGGCTTGTTTCGAAGGGTGTTCACCCACCTGACTCGCGAAGCCAGCGATTCAAGATCGAGGGTAAGGCCGGACAGGTATTCTGGCGCTACGCGCAATGAGACTGCCGGAACGGGGCAGCGCGAACAGCAAGCATCGCCGGATGCGGCTGTTGCCGAGTGGAGGGCTCGTCACCTTTGCCCACGCGAAAATTATCAACTGACGAACCCGCCTATCTAAACGCCCTAATTCTTCGATGCCGCGTGCGACATCGAAAGGTACTAACGTCGTCGTCGAGAACAGTGATAAGGTTGCCGCCAAAGCCTGCGATTTGTTTCTGTAACTTGCTTTCGGTGGGGTGACGCGGATGCGCGCAAATTTTCATTACACCTTGGCAGTGGCAAAGGCTTGGTCGGCTCAGGTCTGGCCGATCGGGATGGGAGCGTTGCGCGGACGATCGATCTGGTCAATTGTGCTTGTGACCACCTTTGCCTTTTCTGCGACGCTGGCCATGGCCCAGACGACCGACGTTAACGCCCCGCTCAGACCGGGCGAGGCCTTCGTGACCCGTTTCTCCGGTACTAAAGCCGCCGAAGGCATTGATGGCAACAAAGTCCGCGTGATCGATCCCGATGGCACTGTCGGCAGTATTATCGACCTCCGAGCGCCGCAGCAACTGCCTCAAGGCCAGCATTGGATCGACGAGCCGCAACGCACACCACTTAAAGCCAAGGACGTCGGGCAGGTCTTCGGCGTCGCTCTCGACAATGCCTCCCCACCCAACATCTTTGTGACCGCCACATCCGCGTTCGGGCTCCATCTCACACCCGGCACGTCCAATTGGATGGCTGGCATGTGGGGCAGGGACGGCGACCCGGCTACCATCTACAAGCTCGACCGTGACAATGGCTATCGACCGACGGTGTTCGCTACGGTGACGCTCGATGGGCGCCGCAATACCGGCGCGGCACTCGGCAATATCGCTTTCGACCGGGCCAACAATCAGTTTCTTGTATCCGATCTGGAGACGGGAATGCTTCACCGGATCCGAGCGTCCGACGGCCGTGATCTCGGCCGCTACGATCACGGCACGCAAGGGCGGCCGAAGTTCTTTGACGTGCCGCGCCGGGAAGGAAATTCCCTACCGCCCCTAATGTTCGATCCTTCGAGCCGGGCGCAGATCAGAGATTGCGCGGCCGGTCGGTTTGATCGTAATCCGGCGTGCTGGAACATCGCGGCCTCGGGCCGGCTCGTCTGGGGCATCGGCGTCAGGTACGACGCGGGCAAGAACCAATCGCGGGTTTTTTATGCTGTCTGGAGCGGCCCGGCGTTCGCTAACGTGACCTGGGCAAGCGAAAGAGATGACGCCAAGCGCAATGCCGTTTGGTCGGTGGGCCTTGGACCGGACGGTGTTTTCGATCCGGCCGATGTGCGCCGCGAGTTTGAATTGCCCGACTTCTTCGTCAAGCCGGAGGACGTTGCACGCCTGGGGCATAGCAGCCCGGTCAGCGACATCACGTTCGCTGAATGCGGCGAGCGCCCGGTTATGCTAATCGCCGAGCGCGGCGGCATCCGCAATTTAGGGCTGGCATCCGACAACGCGTTCTCAACACCGCACACCGCGCGTACCCTTCGCTACGAGCTCGACGTGACCGGCGCTTGGCGTCCGGTGGGGCGTTACGATGTCGGTTTCTATGATCGCAAATCGGAAGGTGCTCCTTACATCCGCGCCAATTGTTCGGGAGGCGCGGCATTCGGGCCAGGCTACAATCCAGAAACCTGGATCGCTGATCTTAATAGAAAAGACGAATTCGTCTGGATCTCAGGCCATGGGCTGTGCTCGCCTGATGGTCCGTGCCGCCTGCCTGGTCGTGGCGAGGCCGTGGCGGAAGCTTCGCCGACCGATAACGCCGCGCAATCGGCTGCGGTGAGAGAGGCAGTGGCCGGGTCGGGAGAGGATGCGGGTCCCGACGATTCACAGGTGCATGGCGTTCAGGGCATGCTGGAAAAAGCATTCGAGGAGGTCGCTCCCATCGCGGCGTTCGCTCCCTATCCAAAAGACACTGACGCCTATCCACCGACCGGTCCAGCGCAGGCTTATCTGATCGACACTGACATCAACGTCGACGCCGCCGGCGGTGTACTTGAGGAAGAGTTGACGCGGAACGATGCAACCCGGATCGGTGATGTCGTCATCTATCAGCCTTGCCAGACGCGGCCTGCAGGCATGATCGTTCCTGCGACCTTCCTGATGCCGCCGCTCGGGCTCGGCGTCGCGCCACCGGACTACGTCGGCCATCCAACGGAATCAAGCCACGCCCGTGTGGCGTCGCATGGCCAGCTCTCGAGCCACAGCCGGTTCGGCTCACACAATCCTTACTGGAGCCATAGCCGTTTCGGCTCGCACAACCAGTCCTGGAGTCACAGCCGTGAGGGGTCTCACAGCCAGTTCTGGAGCCACAACCGGTTAGCCTCGCACGGACGCGTCCGCAGCCATAGCCGGCTCGCCTCGCACGGCACCGTATTGAGCCATTACCGTCTCGGCTCTCATAACCAGCGTCTGAGCCACAGCCGGCTCGGCTCGCACAACGCCACACTTAGCCACTCTATAGGTGGTTCGCACAACCAGCGCGTGAGCCACCAGCGGCTCGCATCGCACAACCTCCGCCTGAGCCACTCGCGGCTGTCGAGCCATACCTCGTCCCTCAGCCATAGTCTCAAGGGCTCGCACAACTTAGCGCTCAGTCACAACCAACAGAAAAGCCATTCGACGGTCGTCAGCAGCGGCACGACGCACCGCGTCGCTTTGAGCCGCGGCGGCAATCACGGGGTCGTCCAGAGCAAGGGCACGACGCATGCCGTCGTCCAGAGCAGGGGCACGACGCATGCCGTCGTCCAGAGCAAGGGCACGACGCACAGCACCGCGGCGAGTAGTGCGGTCAAGCCCCGCGTGCCACCTATCGTTTCGCGTCCGGTGAACAAGACGCCGGTGCCTAAGAGGAAAGTCGAAGTGAAAGCACCGCCGAAGGACATCGGCCGGCGCGTGCATAGTGTCGCGCAATCCAAGGTCGTCCGAAACAAACAGAACTGATCACCGCCAGGACCGGTCGAGGTCAAGTAATACGAGATCGAAGCATAGACGATGCGACGTTACTCAATGAGCTCTCTTGCTGTGTCGGCCGGCTTGATTTGCGCGTGGTCGGCCTCCGGTGGTGCAGCTAACGCGGGCGGCTTGCCGCAGTTATCGACCAATCAGCAGTATCTCGAAGAGGTTATGCGGCCGCCTTCGATCGATATAGCGGATCTTAAAGCCGTTTTCGACTTCGTCCTCGCCAGCCTCCCGCTGCGGGTCAAGGTCTACCCGACCGAGAACTATTACTATTTCAACTTTATGCACGCACATGTCCGCTACGCCGGCAACCTGCGCTTCGACGTGAAGGATCGCGACGACGGTCAGGTGCATTTCGCCTATTTCGAGGACTTGGCGGAATGGAAAGACGAAGCGCCGGTGACGCATCGAATTATGGGCAAGATGGACGGCGTCGAAGTCGAGAAGATAGGCACGCTGGTGTATCGCGTGACATCGGGCAGCCGCAGTGTAGTATTCGAGCTGAATGACCTCTCGGGTGTCAAGCCGCCGCCTGGATTGATCACTGCGGAGGAGCGCTTCATCGGTCCTATCTTCGATGAATCAGGCATCCGATTTTTGCTCGTCTACAATCGCCGCCTCAAGATTTTCCACTATCTGCTCGACGAGACCACGACTGTTGCCGAGCAGTTCACACCGATGCGGACGGCCGATCGAATCCTAATCGGTAAACGCACCGGCTTCGCGTTCTATCGGGATCACCGCATTGATCGAAAGATCCTGATCGGGGTATTTGAAGGCAATTCGCGCGTGAACAACCATTTCGATGGACCGTTCGATCAACTGCCCGATAATTTCATCGAAGGTGAGGACTTGCGCAGTGCGATTACCGCCATCGAGCCCCGGCTCAAAGGGCGCATCGATCGGCTGGGGATATCACCGGGCGGTGCGGACCGTTACATGATCTCGCCCTACCGCCACTATCGCTTGGAAGAAGACCTAGCCGTCTTCGACGAGTGCGCGAAAGGGAAGGATGTGCCGGCTGAACTCTACTATGGTTGCTTCGTCTTCGTGGAGGAGCCGCCGCCCGCCACCGCCTCTGAAACAGCAAGATCCCGTAAACTCAAGATGCGGACGAAGCAACCTGCATCGGCCCAATCGAACCGCTCCGCCCGGCGCTAAGCGGCCGAACTGAATATTGCCGCCACCGATATTGAAACAGTTCGAGTCGAAAGCGCGAAACGAATTCGTGAACGCTAGCCATTGCCTCGGAATGGACGACAGGGGCGGGAGTCCTGACACGGTGCCGGCAACAGACGACGCGAGCGGTTGGTGTATTGCGAGCACTGCAACGTGGCACAGTAGCGATCAACGTATCTGGCTGGGCAACCAGGTGGTGATCGGTGGATACAGTATGGCCAGGAGCAGCACGACGAGTGACCATGCCAGAAATGGTAAAGACTCGATCATCACCAGTTTTAGCGACACACGCCCAACATTCGAGACCACGAACAGCAGAAGCCCAATCGGCGGATGAATTAAGCCGATCATCAAATTAAGCACGATGACAGATCCAAACTGGATTGGGTCGATGCCGAGCTCCGCGCCGAGCGGCAAGAGGGTTGGCACAAATATGATCATCGCTGGTAACGGCTCCAGGATGCAACCGACAAGCAGCAGGAAGCCGTTGATTGTGAGTAAGACGATCGTTGGATCCGTCGAAACACTCTTGATCAGCGTGATTGCCTTGGCGCTGACTTGGCTTTCGGCCACGAGCCAACTGAACGGGCCAGCTGCGGCAAGCAAAAACAGAATCACGGCCGCTGATTTGCCAGCCTGTGCCAAAAGCGACGGCAGCTCAGTAAACCTGATGCTGCGGTATATGAATAGGCTAACGAGCAGGGCATAGAGAGCTGCCACAGCGGCAGCCTCGGTATCGGTGACCACGCCGAAGCGGATGCCAAAAATCACGATCAAAGGCATCATGAGTGCCCATGCAGCTCGCTGCGTTGACACACGGCGCTGTATCCAGCTCACTGGTTCGGGACGCGGATACTTGCGGATACGCGCCACAATGCTGCAAATCACGAGGAAGCCGAGCGCCAGCAAAATGCCGGGGATGATACCGGACATGAACAGCTTGATGACGGACTGGCTCGCAATCTGCGCATAAACCACCATCGGGATTGAGGGTGGAATGATTGGGCCCAGCAGGGCACCAGCCGCGATGACGGCACCTGCGAAGCCTTCCCCGTAGCCTTCTTTCTTCATCGCAGGGATCAACGGCTTGCCAGTTGCCACGGCGTCGGCAACCGCCGAGCCAGACACACCCGCCATTATAAAGTTTGTAATAATTGAGACGTGCCCCAAGCTGCCGCGCAGCCGACCGACCATCGCTTGCGACCAATCGATGAGGCGCTGCGTCAGACCACCCTGGTTCATGAGTTCGCCCGCCAGAATGAACAGCGGGATTTGCACAAGTGCGTAACTGTCCACCCCGTTGATCATTGCTAACGGCACCATGGCGCCGTCGACCGCGCGCTCCGTCTTGAACTGCACGCCGGCCCAAGCCGCCAGCACCATAGAGAAGCCGACATCAAAGCCAATGATCAGTAGCAGTAGGAACGTCAAGAATAAGAGCGCGAGCATCAGAGGCGCTCCTCGTTTGGGGACAAACCTTCGACGACGCGCCTGACAAGCCGGATGGCGACAAAAATACTCGCCAACACCACACCAGCAAACAATCCTGCGTAGGGCAGATCGGCCGTAAACGGCGTGCCGAGAAGCAGCTGGCTGGCACCAACCTGCACGACGCTCCATCCCTTGATCGAGATGACAACCAGGAGAACCAGAAGCACTATGTCGAAGATCCTGTCACGCCATGCGATCATGCGGGGCGGCAAGATGTGGTCGATGAGGTCGATCCGAATCGACGTACCCTCCGATAAGGCCAGCGCCGTCCCAAGAAATGTCAGCCAGATGATGCAGATGCGCGCGAACTGGTCGGGGGCATCCCAGGGCAGGTCGACGACGTGCCGATCGATAAACTGGCCGGAGACAATTGCCAGGATCAACACCACGAGGACAACCGTTGCCCATCCGAGGAGGCGCTCTAGTCCCCGCGAGATCGCCAAGAGATGACGCACCATCAATGTCCCTCGATGCACCCCACGACACACGATCGATCGCCGGAGCAGGATTGCACTGTACTTTGGAGATTATTCCTGCATGGCCTTGATCTTGTCGACGAGACCAGCGGGCCACTGTTTGCCCTCGTATGACTTGTGGACGTTCTCAAACGCTTTTCGGAACGCGCCAATGTCGGGTTTCACGTAGGCAACATCGGCCTTTCTCAGTTCCTCAATGCCACCTGCATCGATTTGCTCGCCAATCTTCGTGGCGATAAGGCCACCTTCCTTCGCGGCTTTTTGAAACAGCGCGCGGTCTTCAACTGGCAACTGCATCCAGAGTTTGTCGGAGATGTACCAGGTTGCCAACTCGAAGCAGTGATCGGTGGCCGACCAGTGCTTGGCAACCTCGTGCCACTTGAACGACAGGGATAGATCGAACCCGTTGTCTTGACCATCAACCTGACCACGCGATAGCGCCAAGTAAACGTCCGACAGGCCCATCGGCACGACCTTCACCCCGAGCGCCTCAAAGGCATCTTTGAACATTGGGATAGGTGGAATGCGTAACCGCATCCCCTTCAAGTCCTCAGGCTTGTTGATCGGGCCTTTGACCGTCTGCATCGCCCTGGCCGAGCGGGCGCCGGCAGCGGCAAACACGCGCACGCCCGACTCTTTGGCGAGGTCATCAAACATGGGCGCGAAGATCGGCCCGTTGAGGATCTTCTCCGCCCAGTCCTTGCTCTTGAAGAGATACGGGGTGTAGGCGATGTTGAGCGGGCCACCACCTTTCAGCGATGCGCCGTTACCGATACCGAGATAGGCCATATCAATGGTGCCGAGTTGCATACCTGACAGCAGCGCCTGGATATCGCCAATTTGGCTGTCGGAATAGACGTTGATCTTATATTTGCCTTTCGATTCCAAGTTCACGACCTCGGCAAACTTCAGCATCGCCTGATGCAAATTCGAGCCGTTCACAAAGGGCGTGCCGAGCCGAAGCTCTTGAGGCAGCTGTGCGTCAGCGTTTGATGCCGCAAAGCCAGTCCAGATCACCGCACAGAGCGCAAAAAACCATCGCTTAGTCATTTGCTTTTCCTCGTCCTTGGTTTCGTTTGCCCGGGATCGGCTGCATTCACCGATGCGCTTTTTTTCTTGGCACCTTGTTGAGCAATGAGCTGCCCGTAGAGCGTGTGGGTTCGAAGCTGGTGGTGTCGCATCGCTTGCGCCGCGCGTACTGGGTCGCGCGCCACGATCGCTTTAGCGATGGCGACATGCTCGTCGTGACTAAGTAGATTGGCACCGATCACGTGCACTGTATCGGTACGGAAGCGCGCCAACCATTCGAGGATCGCCGCAGCCATTTCCTCAAAAATGGCATTACCGGTGATCGCAGCGATCGCGCGGTGAAAGGCAATATCTGTTTGCAAATACTCACCGCGACTGGATATGGTCAATCGGTTGGCTTCGAGGGCAGCGTTCAATTTGGCTTTATCGCGGCCCGTTGCAACCTCTGCCGCGCGGGCCGCCATCGCGACCTCAAGAGCTAACCGCATCTCCTTCAGATCTTCGACAAATCGATTGCTGTCGGCTCCTGCACGCTGTGCCGAAAGCTCAAGCCAATTGGCAATGCCCTGCATCGGCAGATTGACAACGCGAGCGCGCCGTCCGTGCTGGATCGATATCAGTCCTTGTGCCTCGAGGATCAGCAGCGCTTCGCGAACCGCCGGGCGCCCTACGGCAAAACTACGCATCAGATCGCGTTCGGATGGAAGCTCGCTGCCACGCGCATAGGCACCATCTCGGATCGCGTCTGCGATCTGATGGGAGATGCCGTGAAAAAGCTTGCGACGTTGGACGGGAGCGAACATATTATGATCAGATGCTCATCATACCAGTTTGTCAAGCGTGTGCACGGTATCGTCCGGCGCGTATTGGATTGCCGCACGTACGAATAGTCATGACGTCAGCCTAGTCCAGGGAGGTGATCACAAGTGGCGACCAGAAAAAAAACTCTACGCGAACGGGCCATGACCGGTGATATTGTGCGGGGGGCTCTCATCTTCGAATGCTACACGCCTGGCATTGCGCAGATTATGAAGAACGCCGGGTGCGAGTTCATATTGTACGATATGGAACACGGTGGTCTCGGCATCGAGACACTCAAGATGCTGTGCGCGACCTGCCGCGGCATTGGCGTGGAGCCGATGGTACGGGTGCCGCGCGGTGAGTACCACTTTATCGCTCGATCTCTCGACGTCGGGGTGCGCGGCGTCATGGTACCGATGGTCGAGAGCAAGGCGCAGGCGGAAGCAATCGCCGAAGCTACCCGCTACCCACCACACGGTCGGCGGGGTGCCGCCTTCGGCTTTACGCACGACGACTACCAGTCGGGCAATGTGCTGGATACGATGCTGGCCGCTAATGCGCGCACACTCGCGATTGCCCAGATCGAGACTGAGCGTGGACTTGCTGCCGTGGACGAGATCGCGGCCGTCCCTGGCATCGATCTACTTTGGGTCGGGCACTTCGACCTCACTAATTTTCTAGGCATTCCTGGTGACTTCGATCATCCGAAGTATATCGATGCCTTGAAGCGAATTGTGGCAGCTGCAAAAAAGCACAAGAAGGGCCTCGGCTTTATGCCAGCGAGCCCGCAATTGGCCGATCAGTATAGAGCCTATGGTTTTAATGTTTTCGGGGCTGGCACCGATCAGGGCATTCTGACGGCTGGCGTAAAGGCAATCCTTGCCCCGCTGCAGGAGTAGATAGCGATGTTCAAGGTTGGGATTTCACGCGACCTGCTGGATGCGTCTGGCGAGCCAATTTTTGGTACCGAAGCATTGAGCGTACTCGGTACTAACCCGATGATCGAGTGGGAGTACACCCCGGAGTTGGTGACCGAGATTACTCCGGATATGGCCGCGCGCTATGACGGGCTGCATATCAATCTCGCAAAGGTCACGCGTAGGTCGCTGTCACGCGACGATTGCCGATTGAAGATCATTGCGCGCAACGGCGTCGGCTATGATTCGGTTGATCTCACCGCGCTCGAGCAGTACGGCGTCATTCTAACCAACACGCCCATGGCGGTGCGGCGACCAATGGCAGTCGCGACGCTGACCATGATCTTCGCGCTCGCAGGGCGGCTCTTCCAGAAAGACCAACTGGTCAGGCAGGGTCGGTGGGAGGCACGCAACAACGCCATGGGAATGGGACTGACGAAACGCACGCTCGGGCTCGTCGGCGCCGGTGGTATTGGCCAAGAAATCATGCGGCTCGCACGGCCATTTTTTAGCCAGATGCTAGCCGCCGATCCCCATGCCGACGCAACGAGTGTTGGGTCCCTTGGTTGCGAACTCGTCAGCTTGGAACAATTGCTTGGAACCGCTGACTTCATCGTCGTCTGCTGCCAACTGACGCCAGAAACGCGGCACCTCATCAATGCGGCACGCATCTCGATGATGAAACCAAGCGCCTACCTGATCAACATGGCGCGCGGCTCTGTCGTCGACGAAGCGGCGCTCATTGTTGCGCTGAATGCAAAAGTAATTGCAGGTGTCGGCCTCGATGTATTCGAGCAGGAGCCAACGCCGATCAGTAACCCACTCCTGCAAATGGATAACGTCGTGCTGACGCCACATGCCCTGTGTTGGACCGATGAGTGCTTCCATGATATCGCGGCATCTGCTCTGCAGAGCATCGTCGATGTTTCGCTTGGGCGTCGGCCGCAGTATGTTGTAAAAAATTGAGCTGTGCTCGTTAGCCAAACGGCCCTCAAAGCGGTTACGGGGCGAGAATAACGGACGAGCTGCTGCCGGTTCCGTGAAACCGGCAGCAGCTCAGACCTCCAGCGCCAGAGACAAAGTCCCTCAATGACGCAGCTGAGTGGTTCGGTTGCGCCGGGTGGTCGCCTCTTTGATGGTGCGGTTCATGCGTTCGACTGGGCCGTTGGTCCAGGGATGATTGGGCTTGGTCGTTAATCCATATAGGCCTTGGCATCCGTCCCCTAATTGACCATTTTATTCGTGGTTCGGCCGCGCTGGCAAGGCGAGGCATGCTGTCGTCCGGGTCGAGCGGTAGGGACGTTCGGAACGTGCTGATCGTTAGCTGGGCGGGCTCGACCCGAAGAAAAGAAACGTAATTCACCGGGCGTTGCCACCTAGCTGGTCCCGAAAAACCGCCCATCGCTCTTGATCACCGATCCGCCTTTCATGACGAAGGGTATATTTTCACCTTGTCCCGTCAGCAAGCTGATATCGGCCAAGGGGTTCCCATTGATCGCAATAATATCAGCAAATGCGCCGACCTTGATCGTCCCGACCTTGCCTCGCAATCCGACGAGTTCGGCACCGATGAGCGTAGCGCTCTTAATGATTTCACTGGCAGGAAGCACGCGCGCCCTGATCGAGAACTCTCGTGACTGATGTCGGTGCATTGGCCCAAGAAGATCGGTGCCATAGGCCATTTTCACGCCGGCCCTCCGATAGATTTCAAGAGACTGAGGTCCGCTGCCACGCACATCTTCAATCTTGGCGAGCGACTCGGCCGGGAAGCCGAGTTTCGCTCCCTCCTCGGCAACCGCCTCGAACGTGACGAGGGTCGGAACGACGTACGCTCCCCGCTCTCGCATCAACTGGGCGGTTTCGAACGTGACGAGGTTGCCGTGCTCGACCGAGTGCCCGCCGCACTCGATGAAGCGCCGGATGGCTTCATCGGTGTACAGGTGGCCGGCAACGTAGGTGCCAGCCATCCTAGCTTCTTCGACGACGGCTTTCAGCTCCGCGATTGAGAAGCCCAAGAAATGAATGGGATCGGTCGGTGAGGCAATCCCGCCATTTGCCATGATCTTGATGAACTGGGCGCCACCCTTGATCTGCTCCCGCGCGGCTACGCGGATTTGACGCACGCCGTCTACGATCCGACCGACGGATCCTAGTCGTCTCTCATGGCTCCCGACCTTGCGATCGTCGAAGCGCCCACGGAAGTCTCCGTGCCCGCCCGTTTGCGACAGCGCCTTGCCGCAAATGACGAGCCGTGGGCCAACCATCGAGCCCTCCTCGATCGCCGCAACGAGGCCGTGATCGGCACCGCCGACGTCGCGAACGGTGGTGAAGCCCCGCATCAGCATGCCGTGCATGGTACGCGCTGCGCGCGCAGCGACGAGAGAATCGGGAAAGACAGCGTTACCACCGAGGCTCGCAATGCCAGCGACTACGTGGACGTGGCAATCGATGAGCCCCGGCAGGAGCGTCTTTCCCTCAAGGTCGATCCGTTGAGCGATCGAAGACTTGATCGGCTTCGTCGACATCTCCCTGATGACGCCGTCGGCAATCAGCAGGTGGCGGGCGTCATTGAATTCGCCGGTTTCGACGTTCACGATCTGCGCATTCGACAGGACGATCGGGCTCTCAGATATTGACATGACTTTCCTTTCTGCCTTGGGGGCAACTCCTGCTATCACTTAGAGGTAGATGTCCCTGGCGATCGTTTCCGCAGAAACCGTACTGGACAAATCACTCCGCTCGGCCACCAATCCTGCTTTGAGGACGAGGAAACGGTCAGCGACCTTCAATGCCAGTTTGATGTTCTGCTCGACGATAAGGATCGTCATCCCAGCCGCTTTCGTCCGCAGCAGAATGTCTCCGATCTCTTCCACAAATTTGGGCGCGAGGCCACCTGATGGCTCGTCGAGCAGAAGAAGGCGCGGATCGGACATGAGTGCTCTCCCGATAGCCACCATCTGCTGCTCGCCGCCAGACATAGTCCGAACACGTTGGTCGACGCGTTCTTTCAGCCTTGGAAATTGATCGAGGGTTCGAGCCAGCATCGAATCTGGCTCGACGTTGCGTCGACTTGCTCCCAGCCGGAGATTTTCCTCCACAGTCATGTCGGGGAAGAGGTCGCGAGCCTGGCTCACCTGTGCGACACCGAGACGAAAGATCTTGTGCGCTGGCACCTGCGCGATGTTTTGGTTCCCCAGAAATATTCGGCCAGCCGTGACGCTCACGAAGCCGCTGATGGCATTCATGGCCGTCGACTTGCCGCTACCATTGGCACCTAGGAGCGCGACAACCTCGCCTCGGTGGATGGTAATGTCGACACCATGCAGGATTCTCTTGCCAGGATAGCCGGCGAACACCCCTTCAGCTCGAAGCAGCACTTCGTCAGCCATGACCGAGATAGGCCTCCAAGACCATCTGATTTGATCGTATTTGCTCCGGAGAGCCTTCCGCGATTTTTTCGCCGTAGTTCAGGACGGCGATACGATCGGAAACCTGCATCACGAGTTCGATGGCGTGCTCGATCAGCAGTATGCCAACCCCGCGCGCATGGGCGAGGTCACTGATGATTTTACCGAGTTCGGCACGAACGGGAGGCGCAAGACCGACAGCGGGTTCGTCGAGCAACAACAGAGGTGCTTCAGCCGCAATCGAGCGCAGAATCTCCACCATCCTTTGCTGGCCACCCGATAGGTTCGCCGCCAGCTCGTGCTCAAGACGGCGAATGCCTAATCGATCGAGCAGATCTCTTGCCTTTTCTAGGGCCGCACGCTCGGCCCTCCGGGCCGCGGGGAGACCTAGCGCAATCGACAATGGGTGAGCCGGGATCTGCCGGTGAAGCCCGCAGAGTACATTCTCCAGTACCGTCAAAGTGGGCGCAAGACCGCCATTCTGAAATGTACGCCTTACACCGTGGGCGGCAATTTCGTGGGCAAGAAGACCATCGATGCGCTTGCCCTTGAACAAGATCTGGCCGGACTGGATCGGAACGAAGCCCGTAATCGCGTTGAATAGCGACGTCTTGCCGGCTCCGTTAGGCCCGATGACAGCAACGACCTCGCCGGCGCGAACCGACACACTGACGTTTGAGAGCGCCTTAAGGCCTCCGAAACCCACGGAGACATTCTTCAGCTGCAACAAGGCATCTTCGGACACGTCAGCCACCATGGAACTTTTGGCGGAGTATTGGCAATGCACGACCCACCAGCGTCACTAGACCACCAGGCAGGAACAGAAGTACGGCAACCATCAGCAGCGCGATGAGCAGTTCTTCGTAACCTGGGAGATCGCGCAGCAGCTCGGGAGCCATCGTCATCACGACGGCACCTAGAATGGAACCGGCGAGGCTGCCCAAACCGCCGATGACGACGATTCCAAAATGCAGGATGAGTTCGAGTAGGTTGAATGCCTCAGGCGAAACATGGCGAACGAGGATTGCATACAGAGCCCCCCCCGTTGCGACGACGGTGCCGCTCCAGGCAAAAGCTAACACCATGAACATCGCGGTTGGAATTCCCAGAGCTGCAGCTGCCAGTTCATTGTCCTTGATGACCACGAACGCCCGGCCGATGCGTGACCGCAGCAGGTTGGATGTCGCTAGAACCAGCGGCACGACGATGGCCAGGAACAAGTAGAACTTTTGCTTCTCGCTCGCGAGCGTCCAACCGAAGAGAACGGGACGTGGCACATGCAGCCCCATCGAGCCGAGCGTCCACCCTTCTGCATTGATGTAAGTCCAGCGCATCAGTTCGCCGAACGCAAGAGTAATGATCGCCAAGTAGAATGCTCGAATGCCACGCAGGGCCGGCAGAGAAACCAATGCGCCTGACAAGCCACCAGCGAGGCTGCCTGCAGCAATTGCCATCAGCAGTGGCAATTTGTAGTGGTGCAGCAAGATGCCGGCTGCATATGCGCCGATACCGAAAAAGGCGGCATTGGCGAAGGCGAGTTGCCCAAGGTTGCCGATGACGACGTTAAACCCTACGCCGACCAGGACATAGATCAGGGCTAGATTGACGATGTACTGCGTATAGTCGTTCAGGAAGGCGGGCAGTACGCAAAGTGCCGCCACCGTCGAGATCCAGAACGCTCGCCGTTGGATGCTGGTGCGGCTGTTCGTCAACGATTTGATCTCCGGCATCACCTCACACTCTTACCGTAATCGGGCGACCGAATAGGCCGGATGGCTTGATTAACAACACGCCGATTATGATCAGGTAGGCCGTGATGTCGATCAATGACGAGGATATGTATGCGCCGACCATCAACTCACTAACGCCCAGCAGGAAGCCGCCAATGACCGCACCGGCAAATGAGCCAAAGCCGCCAAGGGTCATTGCTGCGAATGCGCGGATGAGCGTGGATGCCGCGAGATCAGGATAGAGTAACGTCACTGGCGCAATAAGGACACCGGCCAGCGCCGCCATCGCAGCGCCGACCCCCCACATAGTGCGCTGGAAGGCGGCGACGTCGATGCCGATCAACGCAGCCCCTCGCTCGGATTGGAAAATCGCCTGGGCGGTCTTCCCGACCGGCGTAAGATAGAAGATGGACGCAAGCACGCACATGGTGACCAGCACCGTCGCCGTTACCATGATGTCACTGTACGAGACGATCACCGTACTGAAGCGGAATGCGCCTTCTGGCAGGACCTTTGGGAATGGCAGTACCTCGCGCCCCCAAATCAAACGGGCTAGGCCGCGAAGCGCGTAGCCGACCGCGACGGCCATCATCGCCAGCGATAGATGCGGCCCGGATGCGAGGGGCCGGATCAAGCCAGTATGGACCGCCATGCCAAACAGAAACAGCAACGCCAAGGCCATCGCTGCCGAGAGGAAGAAGTTCGCGCCGAGCAGGACAACCAGAATGTAGACTGCAAAGGCTCCGGCCATCACGAAGTCGCCGTGGCCAAAGTTCACGACGGTCGTTGAACGGTAGATCACCGTCATGGCAAGCGCGATAAGCGCGTACAGAGCCCCCTGCGCGATCCCACTGACAAGCAGCTGAGAAAACATTCACTGCCCCCTGTTGGCTCGCGATAGCTGAACTATGGTGCTGCCAGCTTGCTCCAAGACTCGTACACGGCGATCTTTCCGCTCTGATCGTAGCCGATGATGTTCAGATCCATTGCTCCCTGGTGATTGGTCGCCGAGTAATTCAGCTTGCCGGCCAGCATCCCCGTGTCGAAACCCTGCAGTTTCTCCATCTCGGCAATGAACTTCTCACGTGTCAGGTCACGTCCGATCTTCTGAAGAACATTCACGATGGCTGCCGCACTTCCGGGACCATAGAAGGAGAAATCCGTCAGCTTCTCGCCCGCCGGCAGGCGAGGCTCGATGATGTCCCGCGCGACTTTCATGCCGGGCCCGTCCATCAGATCCTTGAATTGGAACAACTGGTAGAAATTCTTCATTGGCTCTCGACTGCCAAGACGCTTTTCCGTTCCCTGGAAGTCGGCGCCCAGACCACCGAACTTTATGGCGTCGAGTCCGAGTTTTTGTGAATCTCGCAGGAACACGACGATCTCTGGCTCGTAAAGTATGGCGACAACAAAATCGAGCCCAGCCTCTTTCAATTTGAGAACCTGCGCGGTTGCGTCCGTCTGCCCGCGTTCGAGGACCACTTCGGCAATTGGCGTAAGTCCCTTGGCCTTCAAAGCTTCCACCATGGGATCGCGATAGCCGCGCGCCCACTCATTGGTATGCGCAATGATGCCCACCTTTTTGGTGTCGGGTTTGCTCAGCATGAATTTGGCGAACGCCTGACCCGCTGCTTCGCTCGTCTGGCTGGCGTGAAAGATACCCTTTGCGAGAGGGTTCGAAATCTTCTGGTTGACGGCTGTGGAAACGACCCAGGGAACCCCAGATTCCTCGACCACGGGACGCATGGCCAGCGCCACACCGCTGCACACACCACCGTTCAACAAGAAGACCTGATCCTGGCTGATCAACTTCTTCGCGGCTGCAATGCCCTTTGCCTCATTGCAGGCGTCGTCACCGAGGATCACCTCTATCTTTCGACCGTGAATTCCGCCCTTCTCGTTGATGTAATTGTAGTAGGCCTGAATGCCGTAAACGGCAGCTCCGAAACTCGCATTCGGTCCCGTCAAAGGTCCAGGCACACCGATCTTGATTGCGGTATCCGTCACTCCTGTCCGATCCTGCGCGAACGCAGCGCCTGTGAAGCACCCGACCAAACTCACGAGTATCGCTACCCAGCCCCGCATGCCACTAAACTCCATTGCGCAAATGACCATTTTGTCGAAGACTACATGACGCTTTGCGGCGACTGCAAACAGATTCGCCGCCCACAATTTGCAGATCAGAAGTCCAAGCGCGGGAGCCCTGAAATGACGAGTGCGGATCTTCATCAGGATATGATTGTCTTCGACGGCCTAATCATTTCAAAGTTTTCAGGCGCCGTATTCGAGGACATGAGAAAAGGTGGTCTGACCGCAGCCAATTGCACATGCTCGGTCTGGGAAAATTTCGAAGGAACGATGCGGAACATCGCGCGCTGGAACCAGTTTTTCCAAGATCACAAGGAGCTCATAACGCCGGTCCGGCAGATCGGCGACATTCGTCGCGCCAAGGTCGAGGGCAAGACGGGCATCATCCTCGGCTTTCAGAACGTTTCCGCGTTCGAGGATCAGATCGGGTACATCAAGCTGTTCAAGGATTGCGGGGTTGGCATCGCTCAGATGGCCTACAACACTCAGAACCTCTGTACGACAGGCTGTTATGAGTCGATGGATCGCGGGTTATCCGACTTTGGGCATGAAGTGGTCGCCGAGATGAACCGGGTCGGCATGATGTGCGATCTATCGCACGTCGGGTCAAAGTCGTCGGAAGACGTCATTCGCGCCTCCAAGAAACCGGTGTGCTATTCGCACATCTGTCCGAGCGCACTAAAAAAGCACCCCCGCAACAAGAGCGATGAGGAAATACGGTTCATTGTCGACCGAGGCGGGTTTGTGGGCGTCACTATGTTTCCTCCGTTCCTCGCCAAAGGCAATAACTCTACCGTCGATGACTACGTTTCGACCATTGATCACGTGATCAACATCGCTGGCGAAGACTTTGTGGGCGTTGGTACTGACTTCACTCAGGATCAGGATCAGGCCTTTTTCGACTGGCTGACCAACGACAAGGGATATGCCCGAAAACTTGTCCATTTCGAGCCCATACAGAATCCGGAACGCATCCGCCGCATTGGTGACTTCCCAAATCTTACCGCCGCGATGAAATCGGCAGGCTGGCCGGACAAGCGCATCCGGAAGATTATGGGCGAGAATTGGGTTCGCGTATTGGGCGAGGTTTGGGACGTCTGAAGAGTTGCCGCACGATTATTGCGATCAGGTCTCAATCAAACGTATTCCTGCCACCCCGGCTGCTACCCCGAGGCATTTCTCGCCCCTCGGCCGCATCGCAAAGCAGCCGTTCAAGTCCGTGTTCTGAATCCGGAAACCATGGTGGGCGGTATAGGGATCGAACCTATGACCCCACCCGTGTGAAGGGTGTGCTCTACCGCTGAGCTAACCGCCCGAACCAAGCGTCCTTATGGGAGCCGATGCGCGCCTCTGTCAAGACGAGGCGCTGACCGGTTGGAATCCGCTGGCGCTTTTGTTTGCCTTAGGGAGTGCCGCAAGGCTAAACCTTCGCCATAATCGCCAAACGCGCGCAAGGGGTGACGAATGCTTGCCTATGTGCTCGAAGTTCAGGAAAGCAAAATCATCATGACCATCGCAGCTGCCAACAAGGGCGACACAGGGTTCGCTGGCATGGCGAACGCCATACGGGCTCTCGCTATGGATGCCGTCGAGGCCGCGAAGTCAGGTCATCCCGGCATGCCGATGGGGATGGCTGATGTTGCGACGGTGCTGTTCAACGATGTCATGCGTTACGATGCCGCTGACCCGGCGTGGCCCAATCGCGATCGTTTTGTGCTCTCGGCCGGCCACGGCTCGATGCTCTTGTATTCGCTTTTGTACCTGACCGGCGCGCCCGGCATGGAGATCGGCCAGATCAAGAAATTCCGGCAACTGGGCGCGAAGACGGCAGGTCATCCAGAATATGGTCACGCTGCTGGCATCGAAACAACGACTGGCCCGCTTGGTCAAGGCCTTGCCAACGCCGTCGGCATGGCGCTCGCCGAACGCATCTGGAATGCACGTCTAGGGCCGGATGTGATCGATCATCACACCTATTGCGTCGCTGGCGATGGCTGCCTGATGGAGGGCATCAGCCACGAGGCCATTGGGCTTGCGGGACATCTCGGTCTCGGACGATTGATCGTGCTGTTCGACGATAACGGAATATCCATCGATGGGCCCACCAGCCTGTCGACCTCGGAAGATCAAATCGGTCGCTTCAAGGCGGCCGGCTGGAACACGCTCGCGATCGATGGACACAATCGGGCGGCGATCAAGGCGGCGTTGCTCAAGGCGAAAGCTGATCCCTCGAAGCCGTGGCTGATCGCCTGCAAGACGGTGATCGGATTTGGCGCGCCGACGAAGCAGGGTAAGAACTCGACACACGGCTCGCCATTGGGAGCCGATGAGATCAAGGGTGCGCGCGAGCTGCTGGGTTGGCCGCATGGGCCCTTCGAGATCCCAGCAGATGTTCAAAAGGCGTGGGCCGATGCCGGTTCACGAGGTTTGGCTGAACACAAGAGCTGGGCGCAGCGCTGGGCGAAGGTCGATGCATCGCAACGCGCTCGGTTTGCCGATCCGCTCTCGGCCGACGGTAAGTCTGAACTGCATGCCGCGGTGAAGGCTGCAAAGATTGCATTTGCCGCCGATCCGTCGAAGCGTGCCACGCGCAATTGGTCGGAAATGACGCTCGACAAGATCACGCCGGCAATGCCGGCTTTGATTGGCGGTTCGGCTGACCTCACGGGATCGAACAATACCAAGGCCAAGAGCCAAGCCGTCATCACCAAAGAAAACTTTGCAGGCACCTACATCCATTACGGTATTCGTGAGCACGCCATGGCCGCTGCAATGAACGGCATGGCTCTCTACGGTGGCATTGTTCCATATGGGGGAACATTCCTGGTCTTCACGGATTATTGCCGGCCAGCGATCCGCCTTTCTGCACTGATGAAGAAGCGTGTCATTTACGTCATGACGCACGACTCGATCGGCCTCGGCGAAGACGGCCCCACCCACCAGCCCGTGGAGCATTTGGCGGCCTTGCGCTGCATCCCGAATCTCAACGTGTTTCGTCCGGCCGATGCGCAGGAGACGGCCGAATGTTGGGAGTTGGCGGTGTTGGCCAGGGAGACGCCTTCAATCTTAGCTCTATCGCGTCAACCGGTGCCGAACCTTCGTCCTGCCGCGAGCACCGAAAACCTATCCATGCAAGGTGGGTACGTGATGCGTGCACCGGCTGCGAAGCGGGACGTGACATTGATCGCGACCGGAACCGAGGTCGGGCTGGCCGTCGACACTGCAGACGCGTTGGCGAAGGTGGGCATCCATGCAGCTGTCGTCTCGATGCCATCCTTCGAATTGTTCCGCCGGCAACCCGCATCCTATCGCGATGATGTACTGGGGACTGCTCCACGGATCGCCATTGAAGCCGCGATCATGCAGGGCTGGCACGAGTGGCTGAGACCGCATGACCGGTTCATCGGTCTGTCGGATTTCGGAGCGTCCGCACCCGCACCCAAGCTCTACGAGCATTTCGGACTGACCGTCGAAAAGATCTCCGAGGCAGCAGCAGCAATCGTCAAGCGCGAAGCTACTAAGTAGCGCGCCGCGCTTTCTCTCTCAAAAAAAGGGCTGCACTTCATGCTGAAGATCTATGGCGTCTATCGTTCGCGTGCCTCACGCAACATCTGGCTGGCTGGAGAGATGGCCATTCCGTTTGAGCATATTCCTGTGATACAGGCTTATCGCGTGGCCAATGCGGACGCAGCCGGCGCGCCCCTGCACTCCAAGTCACCGGCATTCCTGAACGTCAATCCCGGCGGACAGATCCCGTCGATCGACGATGACGGATTCATCCTGCATCAATCGCTGGCAATCAATTTATACCTCGCCAAAAAGCATGGCGGCGGCCTCGCACCGGCCAACGTCGCTGAGGATGGCCTGATGACGATGTGGACGTTGTGGGCCGCAACCGACGTCGAACCGCATTCGATCAACGTGCTCTATCACACGATCGGCAAGCCGCCGGCCGAGCGTGATCCGAAGATCGCCGCCGCTGCAATCGAGGCACTGAAGCCGCTGTTCGAGGTACTCGATCGGCACCTAGCCGCGACTGGTTTTGTCGTCGGCAGTCGCTTCACAGTGGCCGATCTCAACGTCGCCGAAGT
>JANMNO010000134.1:0-3391 GCA_031374115.1 Hyphomicrobiaceae bacterium
CCGCCCAGGCCGCATAACCAGACACCGAGATCCTGCCGCAAAAAGGTAGGAACTGACGTCCCTGCCGGGACGTGGCGATGGTGAGGTCGTCCCAGGCTTTGCGATGCCTGCAAAGGCAAAGCGCGCTTCACACATTGACCCACCAACGTCACCCAGCTCCATCATGCGGAGGGCATGCCCCTACCGCGAAGAGACCCGTGGACCCGGCAAGGAAGTTTAAGGAAGTAAGATGAACGGAGAGCTTGACCCCGGACCCGGAATTAGAGAACAGCCTCGGGAAGCGGGGATAACTTTGGGATGGTGGGGGAGGAGCAAGCGCAATGGCCGAGCGTTGTGGTGGAGACGTCGACCGATTAATCGCCTGAGCCCGGTCGCGCAAGCGCGACGACGTTCATGCAATCGAAGCGAACGGTTCATCAGCTGACGATGGAAATGAGGAGTAGCCCAATCTTCAGCCATCGAAAATGACCCGGAGCAGGCATCTGCTGCGTCGCAGAAAATCATGCTTCGCTACTCATTCGATCACCTCGGTCGCGCGCAACAGCAGCGCGGGTGTCAGCGAAAGCCCGAGCGTCTTGGCTGTGTTGAGATTGATGTAGAGTTCGACTGTCGAGGGCTGCTGAACCGGAAGGTCGGCCGGCTTCTCGCCTTTGAGGATGCGCCCAACATAGGTGCCCGAGATCCGATAGGAGTCGGTGATGTCGCCTCCATAAGCCAACAGTCCGCCGTCCACTGCGAACCCACGATAGCTGTGGATCGTCGGTATCTTGTACCGCAGAGTGAGCGCGGCAAATTGGCCGCTCTGGCTGTTGAAAAACACATCAGGGCTGATGACGAGAGCGCCGGCTTGTTGCTGGGCCAACGTTGCAAAGGCGGCATCGATCTCATGCTCGGTGCTCGCCGTGAGGACGATAAGTTGCACCCCGAGAGTGCGCGCTGCCGCCTCAGTGGCCGCCGTGATTGGTTTGGCCATGGAAGGGTTGGTCGGATTGACCAGCAGAGCGAATCTGGTTGCAGTGGGGACCACCTCGCGCACAAGTTCCAGGCGCTTCGATCCCAGCTCGGTATTCAAACGGGCTGTGCCCGTGATGTTACCACCCGGCTTGGCGAGGCTCGCCACGAGGCCCGCCTCAACCGGATCGACGCCGAGGGAGAAGACAATCGGGATCGTCGCGGTCGCAGCCTTCGCGGCAACCGCTGCCGACGTGCCAGAGGTGGCGATCACATTCACTTTCAGGCGCACGAGGTCCGCCGCCATGGCCGTCAGCCGGTCGTAGTGTGCATCGGCCCGGCGAATCTCGAGGGCAACGTTCGTGCCACCGATAAAGCCGGTTTCTGCCAGCCCCCGCTGGAACGCAACCATGAGATGGCTCGAGAAGGCATCGTCTGCGTAGCCGCTAAGGAAGCCGATCACAGGTGACGCCGGCTGCTGCGCCTGCGCGGTGAGTGGCCACGCAATCGCCGCGCCGACTAGCTTGACCAGGTCGCGCCGGTTCATGCAGCAACCTCTCGTGCAATCGTCTGTCGATTCCCAAATTCGGTGGCCAGGAAGAGTGATCGCAATCTACGAGCGATCGCTTGCCAACGGTAGCCAAATCGGCGTGGCCACCGAGACTTATGATGCGGCGCAACAATCAGCGCCTTCTCTTGGTCCGAAAGTGGCCCAAAACTGACATGTTCTGTTACGATTCAATATGGTGGCTAGAACGAACTCAAAGCTGACATTTAGAACGAACGTCGTCGCGTGCGGCTGCCCCTCATCCGCCCTTCGGGCACCTTCTCCCCGCGAACGGCGGGGAGAAGGAAAGCTCCCAATCTGCCTGGGCCCGAGCTGACAACGGCACACACCCCGCCCCGCCCCCACACCCTACCCCACCACCCGGAAGTGCACATCGACCGGCTTCATGTTGTTGATCGGAATCATATCTTGCGGGCAGGCGGACATCGCGCAAATGCAGTCCATTTCAGCGCGCATGCGGACCTTGTCACCCGGCTTTGAGACCGGCGGCAGCCAGTCGACGCTCCAATCCTTGTTGACGGGAATGTTCATCCATAGGTTGAGCGGTTGGGGAACCTCCGGCACCGGCACGCCGATCGCCATCATCGCCATGCGCAGGTTGTCGGCGCAGTTGTCATGATACTGCTCTACGCCGAAGTTGATGTAGCGGAACAGGTCGCAAGCGGCCATCAGCGTATCGTGAATGCCGGGCGAGGTATCCTCGATTAGCGTCAATATGGGCCGCCTTCGATTGGTCGCTAGCGCATCACCGACCTTGGGGATCAGCCGATTGAGGTAGCCGCGGCCGTGTTCCCACGACATGAATTCTGCATGGTTCGCCGACGAGAACGCCCAAAAGTCGCACACTTGCGTGCCGTGCGTGTTGATCACCTCGATGGTCTGACCCTTGGCGACACGAACAGCGCGGCCGTGGCGAGCAGGTACCTGGTAGAGGTGGCCGAGTTCCGGTGTGCCGTCGGCCGACACCGGGTTGTGCAGCGTCGCGTTATGGCCGCACGGCGCGGTGTTGGCGGACGGACAATCGTGGATGTTGATTGCGATTTTCATCTGGTCCTCATGAGCAAGGGATCGGCCGCAACTATCTCTTCTCGGCATGATGGTGAACACTCCCTCATCTGCATTCCGGGCGAGCGCGCGGCACGCGCGAGACCCGGGATCGCGTCCAAGGATTGGGCAATCGGATCGCACCGCACCGACGCGGCCCCGGCTCTTAGCGCTGCCGCGCTGCGGCCGGGGTAGCAGTAAATCGCAATCCTCTCCCTCGAAGCGGCGGGGGCGAGGGGAAAAAGGCTACCCCAATGTCACGCCGCACGTCTCGGCCCACTTCAGGCCTGCGACCGTGTCACCGCGCGGTTTGTACTCGCAGCCGACAAAGCCCTTGAAGCCGCTCTCGTCGATCTTCTTGAAAAGGTAGCTGTAGTTCATTTCGCCGTCATCAGGCTCGCCGCGATCAGGAGGGTTGGCGATCTGGTAGTGGCGCGCCAAATGCCCGAACTCTGCGATCGCCATCGCAACGTCGCCTTCCTGGATCTGGCGATGATAGAGATCGAACTGCAGACCGAGATTGGGAGCTGCCACTTCATGGATCACGGCGCGCGCCTCGGCCGTCGTATTCAGGAAAAAGCCTGGAATGTCGCGCGTGTTGATGGGCTCGATGATGACATCGACCCCGGCGTCGGCAGCCATTTTTGCGCCCTTCCGCAGGTTCGCGATGTAGGTCGCGCGCTGGGCGCCGTGGTGGCGCAATCCCGGCATCGCGTGCACGCGTTTGCAGTCGAGCGCCTTGGCGTAAGTCAGAGCTTGCGTCATCGCCGCCTCGAACTCGGCTTCGCGCCCTGGCATGGCGGCCAGACCGCGCTCACCTTTGGTCCA
>JANMNO010000055.1:0-4593 GCA_031374115.1 Hyphomicrobiaceae bacterium
CTCATGGGCGGCGTTTGATCAGCTGGGGTCTGCGGCCCCGCAGCTGCCGGCCCCAATGTCGCGATTGCGGAACTCCCGCTCCATTGACCCAACAGTTGCCGAGAGTTCCGCTTCGTATTTCTGCGGCAGGTAAACGCTCCGGCGTACTGTCCCATCGAGTTCGTTTCCGCTTCCCGGATGACTCCGTGATGGTGAACGCAGGCACCAACTCGTCGGACGAATTCGGGTCTGCCGGCGCGCCGAGCATGCCAACACAAATACGCTCCTCGTGTGCTCGCGTGTCATGGCGCGTGATCTCTGCATCGATCTCGCCCAATCGCCGCCGCAGCGCGCCAACTTTTCTCGGAAGTCAGTCGCGTTTTCACACTGCCTCCAGAGATTGCGGACATGGGCAGCTCGATCAACTCTGTGTAATTAGCGATGCGGACTGAGGTCTGCAGCACCCCAGCAAGTGGACGCCGATCTAAGCGAGCGACGAAAGGGCCTAGCGGGCGAAACCTCACCAAACGGCGGATCGGGAAATTACCTACGTCACTTCCGGGTCGGTGCTCGGGCCACATGATGCACTCAAGCCCAGTGTCGCTCGCAAGAAACTTGGTTATGACTGTTGCGTGGTGAATGCGCATTGACGATTATCGCATGCGGCCCGCATACTGGTACGCAAATGGGCGGGAGCCCCGAAAAATGGCGACCCTATCCACCGACATATGATGAGGTCGTCAGCAATAACTATATTCAAAGAGGGCGCAGGTTTGGCGGGTTTGAGGCGTCCTATGTTCGGCGAACAGCAACGCTTCATGCTCCTGCTGATTGCTCCGGCGGCCCTGCTGCTGCTGCTGTTCCAGGTTGTACCGATCTTCATCGGCGCCAACGCCAGCTTCCGCGACTGGGCACTTTACGATCCGAAGAAAACTTGGGTCGGCCTCGATCACTACCGCGCGGTGATCACCGATCCGGCCTTCCTCCAGGTGGTCCTGCCCAATACCTTCCTTTTCATGACGCTGAGCGTTGCCGGCGCGCTTGTCATCGGATTGGCGCTGGCCCTGCTGCTCAATCGCCCGTTCTACGGGCAGAAGCTGGTGCAGACGATCCTGCTGGTACCGCTGATGGTGGCGCCGGTGATCGCGGCGATCATGATGCGCTGGATGTTCAACGATCAGTTCGGCATCGTCAACGCCGTGCTCGAAGGGCTGGGGCTCGAAGGTCAGCCGTGGCTGGTCCAGCGCTGGAGCGCCTTTGGCATCATCCTGCTGACCGACATCTGGCTGTGGACGCCATGGTTCACGCTGCTGCTGCTGGCCGGCCTGCAGAGCTTGCCCAAGGAGCCGTTTGAAGCCGCTGCGATCGACGGCACGACCGCCTGGCGGGTCTTCCGCTATCTCACCGTGCCGATGCTGCGGCCAGTGATCGTGGTGTGCGTTGTGATCCGGGCAATTGATGCCTTCCGCACCTTCGACATCGTGTGGACACTGACGGGTGGTGGCCCAGGCCGTTCGACCGAGCTGTTCAGCCTCTATGCCTACGTCGACGCCTTTCTCAATCTCGATCTTGGCCGCGGCTCTGCTGCCGCCATTATTGGCGCACTTATCATCCTGGTGATTGGCATCGTGCTTTACCGTGTCGTTGACCGCGTGGCAAAGGCCTGATCCCATGGCAATCGTGAACCGACCGCAATTTCTACCCGGACTGCCGGCTTGGAGCCGGCGCACGTTTTTCGCGCTGGCTCTATTTGGGATCTGCTTTGCCTTCGCTTTCCCCGTTCTGTGGCTGATCCTGACTTCGGTGCGTCCCGAGTCGGGCGTGTACTACGTACATCGCGGGACGGAGTTCACGCTCGGCAATTTCGCCGAGGTGCTACGCGACGACCGTGTCGTCGAGGCTTTCGTTAATAGTGCTCTGATCTCAACGCTGGCTACCATCTTCTCACTGCTGGTGACGGTGTCGAGTGGCTATATGCTTTCGCGCTTCAGTGGACCGGCATCGCGAACCTGGTTCGGGATCATCTATGTATTCCGCTGCGTGCCCTATATTTCCTGGGTGCTACCGCTGTACTTCGTGACCCAGAGCTGGGGCATCTACGACACCTACATCGGCCTGCTGCTGCCGCACGTGGCCGTGCACATCTGCTTCTATTCGTGGCTCATGAAAGGCTTTTTTGACGGCATCGACCCGTCGATGGAGTATGCCGCGATGATCGACGGCTGCACCCGCTGGGGCGCGTTCATCCGCGTAGCGATACCATCCGCCTTGCCGGCGATCTCGGCGCTGGCCGTGCTGTGCTGGCTGTTTACCTGGAACGAGTTTCTGTTCGCTTTGATCCTCACCGGCAATCGCGTGCCGATGGCCACGGTCGTGATGGCGCAATTCGTCTCCGAAATGGGCATGCGCTGGAACCTGATGGCGGCAACCGCGGTCATGGCGCTCGTCCCGGCATTTCTGCTGGCCCTGTTCGGCCAGAAATACGTGATCCGCGGTTTGCGGATCTAACGATAAAAACGAAAGCAACCAGGAGGAAACGCGATGTACAGACTTGCAAAGTGGGGCGCGGCTATAACCACAGCCCTGACCGTTGCGGCCAGTGCCGCAACGGCCCAGGTGAAGGAACTGCGGATCGGCTACCAGCCGAACCCGATCCAAGATGCGTCTATTGCAATGTTCGAGGCCTGGGGCGCCAAGAATGGCGTCAAGATTATCAAGGTGCCGAACTCCTACGGCGTCTACGTCGAGAAGATGACGGCGTCGCTCACTTCCAACTCGGACCAGTACGACGTTATCTGGCACAATGACGACTGGGGCCAGACCTGGGCCCACCTGCTGGAGCCGATGGACGACGTCGCCGCCAACAAGTTCGCGGAACCCTGGGGCATCGCACCGGTCGTGTTCGCCAATGCGCAGGGGCAGAACACCGTCGTGCCGATGGGCCAGACGTTCAGCGTGTTCTTTTACCGCTCCGACCTGGTCAAGCCGGAGGAGGTGCCGAAGACGCGCGCCGAGCTCGTCGCCATGAGCCTCAAGCTGCAGACGGCAAACAAGATCAAGTTCGGCTACGTCGGCGGCATGTCCATGAACAACAGCTGGTTTACGTACTTCTGGTCGATGTGGGGCAACAGCTGCGACGTGCTGCTGCCGCCCTATGAGCGCGACAACAAGAAGCTCGCGGCAGCCGGCTGGAAGTCAAGTTTGACCGAGCCGTGCATGAAGGAAGCCGTGGAGTACTGGTGGGATGCGATCAACACCCACAAAATCTCGCCACGCGGCATGCCGGCCTATGACCGCAACGAAGCCAACGCCGTGTTCATGGCCGGCGATGCCGCGTTCACGGTTGCCGACTCGCTGTGGTGGAGCACGTTCAACGATCCGGCCAAGTCGAAGGTTGCCGGCAAGGTGGCCGCCGCGCGCTTCCCCGTCGGTCCCGACAATCCCAAGTCGTTCGCCTGGGACGACATCTGGGGCTGGGCGATCCCGAAGTCGATCCCCGCAGAGCGCAAGGCGCTCGCCAAGCAGATGCTGGAAGCGATGATGACGGATGAGGAAGGTCAGACCAAATTGTGGAAGGCGACCGGCGCGCCGCCGCCCAACATGACGTTCTGGCCCAAGATTGCCGCTGCCGATCCGTTCATGGCGCTATTGAAGGAGTCGGTGCTGGACAGCAAAGAGAAGGTGCGGGGCGCCTACTACTTCCCGCAATGGCCGGCGGTGCACAAAGCGTTCAACGATACCGTGACCAAGGCCGTCACCGGCAAACGCGAGGACATCGGGAAAATACTCGCCGAGGGCGCACCCCTGGTGAGCAAAGCCGCACAGTAAGCCCAGAACACATGCCCCCGCTGCGCTGGCGCGCAGCGGGGATACGCGTCAGACCTCGACCGGCGGATACATGGCAGCGATCACCCTCAGTAAACTCAACAAGCATTACGGCTCGCTGTTCCACGCGGTCAAGGACGTCGACCTTAGCATCGCTGACAAGGAGTTCGTTGCCCTCGTCGGACCGTCCGGATGCGGTAAGTCCACAACGTTACGGATGATCGCCGGGCTTGAGGACATAAGCAGTGGCGAGATCCGCATCGGTGATCGCGTGGTCAATCACCTCCCGCCGCGCGATCGTGATATCGCGATGGTGTTCCAGAACTACGCGCTCTACCAGCACATGAGCGTTTACGACAACCTGGCATTTGGCTTGCGAAACAAGAAAACGCCCGAGCCCGAGATCAAGGCCGCCATCGACCGGGCCGCCGAAATGCTCGGCCTGCACAGCATGCTCGACCGCAAGCCCAAGCAGCTGTCGGGCGGGCAGCAACAGCGCGTCGCGCTCGGCCGCTGCATCGTGCGCAATCCGCAGGTATTCCTGTTCGACGAACCCCTGTCGAACCTAGACGCCAAGCTGCGCGCCCAGATGCGCATCGAGATCAAGCGCCTCCACACGCAGGTGCCAACCACGTCTGTATTCGTGACACACGATCAGGTCGAAGCCATGACGCTCGGCGACCGGGTGGTGATCATGCGCGACGGCCGGGTGCAACAGGTTGGCTCTCCGCTGACAGTCTACAGCAAGCCCGCCAACAAGTTCGTCGCCGGCTTCATCGGCGCGCCGGC
>JANMNO010000180.1:0-8928 GCA_031374115.1 Hyphomicrobiaceae bacterium
CTCTCAACCGCGTTCCCGGCCAAGCGCGGCCTCGGTCGCGATGTGGAGATTTGATGTTTCTTCCGCGCGCGAGCCGGGATCTTTCCCTGCCGGCGCTGAGCGCTGGTATCCAACCGCGACACGGAAAGATCCCGGATAAGCCTGCTGCGAGCAGGCTTTCCGGGAACGCGGGGGGATGGAGTAGCGATTGTCGACGATGCTCGCCTCGGCTGGCTTCCCACAACCGCGTTCCCGGAAGCCGTGCCTCGATCTCGCGGCGAGTTTGGCTGCTCAACGCGCGGCTATCCGGGATCTTACCGTGGCTGAAGTAAGCATTGATCAATAGGCCAGGCAAAAATCTGCATCGCCGCGGCACGGAAAGATCCCGGATAAGCTCAGCTCGCGCGCAGGCTTTCCGGGAACGCGAGGGGTGGTGACGCGGCACCGTAGGTCGCAATAGCGTCAGCGTATTGCGACGCGACGAGGCGGTCGCGCGGTGGGTGGTGCCACCCCCTTCTCTACCCTCCGTGCATATTCGCTTCCAACCCGCTGCAATTTTGCTTACGGTCAAACCTTGCGGCGGCCAGAAGGCCGGGACCCCAAGATCCCCCCGCTAGGAAAAATCTTCAAGGAGGAAACATCATGAAGCGCAGAACGGTACTCGCCGGTCTCGGAACTACAACAGCCGCTGCCACCCTCGGCATGCCATTCGTCGCCAGAGCGCAGGCACCGCTGACGCTCAACGGCGCCGTGCAATTCAACGACGACCACGCCTTCACCAAGGGTCTCGTGCGGTTCGAGGAGCTGGTGAAGAAGTACTACGGCAAACCCGTCAACTTCACTCTGCACAAGAATTCGTCGCTGGGCCTCGAAAAGCAGTATTTCGAATACATGTCGCAGGGCAAGGCGGTCGACTTCGGCATCGTCTCGCCGGCGCACATGTCGACCTTCTCTAAGGCAGCGCCGTTCATCGATGCGCCGTTTGTTTTCAAGGGCATCGATCATATGAACAAGGTGGTCGAGCAGAACCTCTTGAAGCAGATCGCCGACGAGATCTCGACCAAGGCCGAGGTCAGCCTGATCGGCTATGCCGGCGGCGGCATCCGCAATATTTTCGCCAACAAACCGGTCAAGAACTTAGCCGAGATGAAGGGCCTCAAAGTGCGCGTGCAGGGCGCGCCCATCTGGTCGAAGACGTTCGCCGCAATTGGCATGAGCCCCACGGTGATCGCCTATAACGAGGTCTACAATGCCATTCAAAACGGCGTGATCGCAGCCGGCGAAAACGAGGCGGCCGGTGTCGAGGCAATGAAGTTCTACGAAGTCGCGCCGCACCTCAACATGACGCAGCATGCGGTATCGATCCGGCCGATCTGCTTTTCCGACAAGACCTTCAAGACCTTGCCCAAGGATTTGCAGGACGCCGTGTTGAAGGCCGGCAAGGAAGCAGGCGACTTCGCGCGCCAGCTCGAGTCGAGCGAGGAAGTCACCAAGCTCGACGCACTCGAAAAGGCCGGCAAGTTGAAACGCGTGCCATTCGAGGAGCGCGACGCGATGAAAAAGCTGACCGACCCGGTGATGGCGACCTACGCCAAGGAAATCGGCGCCGAGGAAATCTTCGGCAAGATCAACGCCGCCTGACCGATCCTAGTTTACCGATCGCCGTGGCCGGCGCCGATCCGTGCCACGGCGACATGCTGTCAAGGGGGAGCGAATGCAATCGAGGGAAACCACACCGCCCAATCTATGGCGACGGATCACCAGCGGTTACGCCAAACTGCTTGAAGTCCTGCTGGCTTGCTGCGTCGGTGTGATTATTGTTCCAGTAACGCTGCAAATCATCTCGCGCTACACGCCGTTCATACCGTCCTACATCTGGACCGAGGAGATGGCGCGGTTCCTGTTCGTGTGGACGATCATGATCGGCGCCATGGTCGGCGTGCGCGACGCCGCGCATTTCGAAGTCGACGTCTGGCCGGAGATGCCGCGCCGCGCCGAAGCCGCTGTTCGCATTGTCGCGCGGTTCGGCATCCTGGCACTGGCGCTGGTGTTTGTGTGGTCAGGCATCGAGTTCACCAGGTTCGCCTGGAACCGAACGTCCGAACTCGCCGACTTGCCGTTGTGGATGATCCACATCGCATGGCCAGTTGCGGGCTTTACCTGGATCGCCTTTGCCGGTGAGCAGATCGTTGAAGAGACACGTATCCTGCTCGGGGGCAAGGCTCAATGACCGGTAACGTTCTTTCAGCCGGACAGGCTGCGATAGCGCTGTTCGGCGTGTTCGGCGGTCTGCTCGTGCTGCGCGTACCGGTCGCCTTCGCCCTCGGCCTGGCATGCCTGCCGATCTTGCTGATCGAGCCGCGGCTGTCGATGATGATGATCGCGCAGGAAACTTTCAACGCATACAACTCGTTCATCCTGCTTGCGGTGCCGTTCTTCCTGCTGACCGCCAACTTGATGAGTATCGGCGGGATCACCAACAGATTAGTCGACCTGTCGAAGGCGCTGGTCGGGCATTGGCCAGGATCGCTGGCCCAGATCAACGTCGTGTTGTCGGTGTTCTTCGCCGGCATCTCGGGTTCCTCGACGGCCGATGCCGCCAGCCAATCGAAGATCTTCATCGATGCGCAAACGCGGGAAGGCTACGACCTGTCGTTCTCAATCGCCATCACCGCGGTTTCGGCGGTGCTTGCAGTGATCATCCCGCCGTCGATCTTGATGATCGTATGGGGCGGACTGATTTCGACTTCGATCGGGGCTATGTATCTGGCCGGCATCGTGCCTGGGCTGCTGATTGCGGGCGCACAGATGGTAACGGTACACGCCTATGCGGTCCGGCGCGGCTATCCGACCTACCCGAAATCGACCTGGCTCGAGATGCGCTGTGCGGTATGGAAATCTCTGCCCGCGCTGATGACGCCTTTCATCATCGTGGGCGGTATTCTTCTTGGCTGGTTCACGGCGACCGAATCAGCTTGCGTCGCGGTGCTCTATTCGATCCTGCTGTCGGCCTTTGTTTATAAGGAGATCGGTCCGAAGGAACTGTATGCTACACTGCTCGACACCGGCCGCCTGGCAGGTGTCGCCCTATTCTGCGTCGGCACCGCGAGCGCTTTCGGCTGGCTGCTGGCGTTTTACAAAATCCCGGAACAACTGCTCGCCAACGTCTCGACCTGGGGCATGGGACCAATTGCGGCCGGCTTCTTCATTGCGTTTTGCTTCCTGGTTGTCGGCTGCTTTCTCGACGCGATCCCGGCGATCATCATTGTCGGCACGGTCCTCGAGCCGCTGGCCACATCGGTTCAGCTGCATCCGGTGCAGTTCGCCATTATCTCGATCGTATCGCTGGCGTTCGGACTGGTCACGCCGCCGTACGGCATGTGTCTGATGATCGCGTGCTCCGTGGCGGGCGTGCGATTGCGATACGCACTCAAGGATACGATGATCATGCTGGTGCCGATGATCCTCGTGTTGATCGCGCTGATCATCTGGCCGGAAATCTGCCTGTTCCTGCCGCGGCTACTGGTGCCTGAGATGCTAAAGTAAGGGGCAGGACGGCGTCAGGTCAGCCGTCCATCCGAACTGCGATTCCGGCCGCTGCCATGTGCCGTTTGGCATCGCCGACGGTATATGTCCCGAAGTGGAAAATCGACGCCGCCAGGACTGCGCTGGCATGGCCGATCGTGATGCCGTCGACCAAGTGATCGAGCGTACCGGCACCGCCCGAGGCGATCACCGGCACGGTCACCGCATCCGAGATTGCCCGCGTCAATTCCAGATCGAACCCAGACTTGGTGCCGTCGCGGTCCATCGAGGTGAGCAGCAATTCGCCGGCACCGTGCCCCACGACATCGCGCGCAAACTGGATGGCATCGATGCCGGTCGCATTGCGCCCGCCGTGGGTGAAGATTTCCCAGCGGGCGGCTTCGTCAGGGCCCGAAACGCGTTTGGCATCGATCGCAACGACGATGCATTGCGCGCCGAACTTCTGTGACGCGACGCGGACAAAATCGCGATCTTTCACGGCTGCCGAGTTGATCGACACCTTGTCGGCGCCCGCTTGCAGCAACGCGCGGATATCGTCCGTCGTGCGCACACCGCCGCCAACTGTCAGCGGCATGAAGCAGCGCTCAGCCGTGCGGCTGACGATGTCGAAGATTATGCCGCGGTTTTCGTGCGTCGCCGTAATGTCGAGGAAGCATAACTCATCGGCGCCCGCCGCATCGTAAGCCGCCGCGATCTCGACCGGATCGCCGGCATCGCGCAGGCCGACGAAGTTCACGCCCTTCACGACCCGGCCGTCCTTGACGTCGAGGCATGGAATGATGCGAGTTTTCAGCATCGCTGACCTCCCGCCGCATCCGGCCGGCGCCGCGTAGCGGAGTCGGATGCGGCAATCAAAGAGAGCGCCTTCGCGGGATCAATGCGCCCATCGTACAGCGCGCGGCCGGTGATGGCGCCTTCCAGCATGGCATGCTCCGGGCGAAGCAACGCTTCGACATCGCAGAGCGAGGCCAGCCCCCCAGATGCGATGACCGGGATCGGAGTCGCCTTCGCAACCGCTACAGTACCTTCGAGATTGAGCCCGCCGAGCGCGCCGTCGCGGCCAATGTCAGTGAAGATGATCGCAGCGACGCCCGCATCTTCGAAACGCTTCGCCAATTCGATGGCGGTGATATCGGACGTTTCTGCCCAACCGGCGACCGCAACGCGGCCGTCAAGCGCGTCAATGCCGACAGCGACCTGGCCGGGAAAGTGCTTGCAGGCATCGCGCACCAAAGTTGGATCGCGTACCGCTGCCGTACCGAGGATCACCCGTCGCACACCCTTCGACACCCACAGTTCGATCGTTGCCAGATCGCGAATGCCGCCACCGAGCTGCACCGGGATCTTGACGGCCGCTAGGATCGAGTCGACGGCAGCGCCGTTCACGGGTCGTCCGGCAAACGCACCGTTAAGATCGACAATATGGACCCACGTGAAGCCTTGGCACTCGAACGCCGCCGCCTGGGCGCCTGGATCGTCATTGAATACGGTTGCCGACGCCATTTCGCCGTGGCGCAGACGCACACAGCTGCCGTCTTTAAGATCGATTGCGGGAAATAGGATCATCTGGAGCAAAATCCAGCTCAAATTCGGCTGCCATTGTGTTGCTACGCTTTTGTGGCTTCAATCAGGGCGATCTCGTCCCGTCAAGTTTTGCTCGAGTACCCCATGCTGCCCTGCCACCAGTCCGCGCAACCCGCGCTTCCCCGCACGAACGACCGGTCTCGTCCGCTGACTGAAGCCGACGCCATCAATATCTGGATTGCACGCTGGCTGCGCATTCGCCGTCGCGACCTTTGTGCGCGCTATGGTTGCGATCCACGCCGGTTGTACGAGATCTGGGAAGGCCGGCGGTTTCCAGCCGCCCAAGCCGAGGCGCGCGGGGTATTTGCCGAGCGTTACCCCGGCCTCGTCGACCGCATCGATTTTGGCCACCATCAGCGGCTATCGCGCGGGGTGCATCCCGACCAGCTGCGTTTCTTCGAGTGAATCCAATCCGCTGTTCTTTGATGGTATGAAAAGGGAACAAAAACTGAACTAACGCTTTACACTCCCCTTGATTCGTGACATGTTCTTTTTACGTTCCTCTCCTGCCCCGGAGAAAACGAAAAACCTGAAAATGCCCCTCTAGTGTGTTTTGCGTACCCAATGACCCCGAGCCAATGCCCTCTTGGCTTGGGGTCACCCCTGCCCCCGAATTGCCCCTGTTGGGGCCGATAGTAACGGAGTTAGTTTCGAGTACCGATCACCCCATCTTGCCGGAAAAGAGCCCTCCATGCGCACCTTCCTCATCTCCTACGACCTTGCCCGCCCGAACCGGAACAAGCACGTTTTGGCGACCGCTATCATGAGCCTCGGTCAATCCTGGGCGCGCCCGCTCGAACAGACATGGTATGTGCGCGCCGACGTTGACGAGACCGATATCGAGAGCCGCTTGGCGGGTTTGCTTGATTGCGACGACGGCTTGATCGTTCAGGTGGTCAGCGACGACGCCCAGCTGACCAACACGAGCCTGCGTTGGTTCCGTCAGCGCCGGACGCCCTTCGACATCGATACGACCACCAACGTTATCGCGTTCCCACTGCCAGGGATGGTGTCGGCTCAGACCGAGTTGCCGCTCGCCCAAGCGAGTTGAAGGGGCGGGTGCGCGTTCATGGAGCGATCACGGCTTCCAGCTAAGGAAGTTCGCGATGAGCTTCAGGCCGAGCGCCTGGCTTTTCTCCGGATGAAACTGAGTGCCGGCGATATTGTCCCGCGCCACCATCGCCGTCACTGGTCCACCGTATCCGGCCACGGCCATCACGGTTGCGTGGTCTGTGGGGGCCAAATGGAACGAGTGCACAAAGTAAGCATGGAGGCCGGCCGGGCCGGTCGCAATATCGTCCAGTAGTGCGTGTGGCCGGCTTGGATTTGGCACCTCGATCGTGTTCCAACCCATGTGCGGCACCTTCAACGTGGGGTCGTTCGGCTTGATTGCCCGGACGTCACCGGCGATCCATCCTAGACCCGGCGTCTCACCGAACTCGAGCCCGCGCGTCGCCATCAGCTGCATACCCACGCATATGCCCAGAAATGGCCGGCCACGCTTGTGAACGGCGTACTCCAATGCCTCGCGCATGCCAGCAATTGCATTCAAACCGCGCGCGCAGTCGGCGTAGGCGCCAACTCCAGGCAGCACGACGCGGTCAGCCTCGGATACGCAGCTTGGATCGGACGTAACGCTGATTTCGGCTGCGACACCGGTTTCCCGCGCGGCCCGCTCGAAGGCCTTCGAGGCCGAGTGTAGGTTACCGGAGCCGTAATCGATGATGGCGATGCGTTGTGCCAAGCGCGGGAATTCCAGCTACCGGATGATTGTTCAACGGCGCAAAAGCCGACGCAGGAGAGAGCGGGAAGCTGGGCTGACGGCCTGGGCACGCTCGACTTGATTATCAGCAGCGTTGCCGATGATCGGCCGGTCATTGCCTGCATTGCTGGCTGAGGAGCTGCTCCGCCGAGATGGCCGCAGCATTGGCTGTTGAACGAGCCATCCATCGAAAAACCGGCGCTCGCATTCGGCGCGATTACGACCCGTTACCGTGCCGAGTTCACCCCACCCGCGACGTTCCAAGGTCCAACGCTTGATACTATCGGCTTCGAAGCCGATCACCATGTTGGCGGCGAACATGATCAGGCCAATCAACGATTGTTCGACGCCTGCGACCCTTAGGCCGGAGCTGAGTGCGGCAACAGCGAGTAAGTAAACCAACAGGGCGATCCACAGGCGGTTCAACACCATCCACAGCGGCGGGATGAGGCCTGCTAGAAGGGTGAATCCGTCGCGAACGAACTCAAGCTGTTCCGCCCGTTCGATGCGATCTGCGGGTGGGTTCGGCGGTTCGTGAACTGTGAATACGATCATGTGCGCTCAATTCCATTCAAGCTTCGACACTGCCGCTTCATACACTCAAACTGCCCTTCGTCGAGGGCACGCGCCCGGCCTGTCGCGGATCGAGCGTCAGGGCTGCCCGCAATGCCCGCGCTAGACCTTTATAACACGTCTCGGCAACGTGGTGATTGTTGGCGCCGTGCAGGCAAGCGACGTGCAGCGTTATGCCGGCGTTCTGCGCGAAGGCCTGGAACCATTCGCGAAACAGCTCCGTATCCATATCGCCAAGCTTTGGCGATGAAAACTGCACGTCCCAAACAAGGAACGGACGTCCGGACACATCGATCGCGACGCGCGTGAGCGTCTCGTCCATCGGCAGATGCACATCGGCATAGCGCGTGATGCCGGCCTTGTCGCCCATCGCCTTGGCGATAGCCTGGCCTAGCACGATGCCGCAATCTTCGGTGGTGTGGTGATAGTCTATCTGCAAGTCGCCCTTGGCTTCGAGCTTGATGTCGATCATCGAGTGTCGCGCCAATTGCTCCAACATGTGATCAAGAAATCCGACGCCGGTCGTGATTTCATAGGCGCCGGTGCCATCAAGGGCCACATAGGCCTTGATGTCGGTCTCTTTGGTGGTGCGCGCGATGGTCGCTGTGCGGGTCACGGGGGTGTTCCTTGCGTCGAACTCGATGCGCATTTATCACCTTGGGAGCGTTGAGAAAAGCTCAACAAATCGAACGAGGTCGCAAGATGAGTGGTCAAGGTCAAAACGCCAGCGATAACACGGCATGGCACGGCACGACGATCCTGACAGTTCGCAAAGGTGGGAAAGTGATCGTGGCCGGCGACGGGCAAGTGAGCCTCGGCCAAACGGTGCTGAAATCGAACGCAAAGAAGGTTCGCTCGATCGGCCGTGGCGATGTAATCGGCGGTTTTGCCGGCGCGACTGCCGATGCGTTTACCCTGTTTCAGCGGCTGGAAGCCAAGCTCGAGCAGTATCCCGGCCAATTGACGCGTGCCGCCGTCGAACTCGCCAAGGACTGGCGGACGGACCGTTATCTGCGGCGTCTGGAGGCGATGATGATCGTTGCCGATGCGGGCACGACACTGGTGCTGACGGGAACCGGCGACGTTCTCGAGCCGGAGCATGATGTGATGGGCATCGGCTCGGGTGGCATGTATGCACTCGCTGCCGCACGCGCGCTCCTCGATACGGATCAGACCGCAGAGGCGATCGCACGGAAAGCAATGGGCATTGCGGCCGACATTTGCGTCTACACCAACCGAAACCTCGTGGTAGAGAGCCTCGAGAGCACGCGGTGACCGCAATCGCGAGAGGCGATGATGGCTTGGATATTGTTACTACTGGCAGGTCTCTTCGAAATCGCCTTCACGACAGCGCTGCGGTACACGGATGGGCTGAGCCGTCCGTTGCCCCTACTCGCATTCGTCGTGTTCGCGTCGATCAGCCTTTACCTGCTGATGAAGGCATCCGCAACGATCCCGCTCGGCACTTCCTATGCTGTGTGGAC
>JANMNO010000183.1:0-8963 GCA_031374115.1 Hyphomicrobiaceae bacterium
ATTCTGACTACTACTACGGCTACTGGTTCGATGATGGCATTGATGAATGGTATTATTGGTTCACTGTCGACGTCATCATCGTGGACGATACCTGGGTGGAATACTACTGATCCGGGTGAGAGGGCAGCAACAACGGTCGGACGCGTCCCACCGTGGGCGTTAATGCAGAGCGATCGCTGGCTGCCCCAACAAACTTGCGGCGCGCTTCAGAAGGGAGCTGTTCGGACGCAGAAGTGTCAGCACCCTTCACCGTCTCCTAGCGGCCTGCCTCGGAGAGCTGCTGACAAGGCGCGGACCGTCTGTATTCGCACCCTCGCGTTGCACAGCAGTCTGCTTCCAATCCGTATGCAAACTTGGTGCAAATGGAGCGGGAGTAGACGCGGTAAGTGTTTGGTGTCCGCGTTCCTCTGCACTAAGGTAACCAAACCGTTCCGCGCGATGCCCTTGCGTGTACTAATCCAACAATGCTTACGCAACCTCATGTGGGTATTGTGTTCTCACAGAACGCAAATGGTCACGTGTCATGTCGGAAGTATCGATACTTGTCTTAGTGCTGGCGACACTTGCCGCATTATTAATGTTCGCTCGATTGCGGCAGATGAAACGGCGGGCCGCGAGGTACCAGGAAGATCGCCACCGGCAGCATGGCTGCTAACACCCTGGCACGTCGTTCGTAGAAACGAGTGATCGCCAGCAGCGATACGCTCTACCGACTTTGGTCTTCGTCGCAGTGCCGGATATCGTAATCGATGGGGTCATCGTCCAGGTCATAGGGTCGCTGCATGTCACTTTGCGGAGTTGAGTTGCCGGTCGCCTCGTTTCGAGGCAACTTGCGCACAAGCTAGGGCTGATTGGCTTGTGACCGCGAGAACCAGTGCTTTCCACCCCACCCCCCAAGCGACCTCCGGGGAGCGCAGCCCGCCCCAGAAACAAGGAGCGCCAGGAGCGCGACTATGTTTCGTCAGCGGGTTTGTCGGAGACGGAGCCGCGTCTTCGCGGCGAACCCCGAGGTCGACCGAGGGTTCGGGCCGGGACTATCGGACGCGGCGTTGTGTGCGTGTTCGTTAGCCCCACTGGACTAACGTGACATGCCCGCGTTCCGATAGCCCGCAAGGCACGAAGTCGACCGGCGTACTCGCCGGCCGACCCCGCGCGCTTCAGGCGCGGCGCCGCAACACAAGGAGGGAGCTTGCGACCGACTATGTGCTTGCGAGCGACGGCCCTTCAGCCGCCAGCAATCTATTGATGTACTCATCAATATGCGGCGGTGAAGGGCGCGGGGTCGGGCGGCTTCGCCCGACAAAGGGGGTGGGGGAATATCTTGTATTTGCGGGCTCTGGCGCCGATTTCGCGGACCATTTAGGGGTACAAATCCCGTTGTACCCTCTATTGTATCCCGTCGATCTATCGTGACGTGTTCGATACTGTGTATCGTGACATGTCCGATAGCATCGGGCGATCCCTTTTTTCCAAAGTGGATTTATCGAAACATATCACACACGGCTGATTCTCGACCAGTGGCTGCTGTGTGAACCTCGCTATATGAAGATTAAGATATGGATATTTTGCGACACGTAGAAGTGGCGCTCTGAATATGCGTTTTCTGCGGTTTTACGTTCAAAAACTTTCCCTCAAACCACGCATTTTGAGGTGTTTGCCTTCCCTCAAACCACGCATTTCAACCCAGCGATTTCCCTCAAACCACGCTTTCGGGTCGCTGACTTTCCCTCAAACCACGCGTTCTAATGACGGTTGTTCTATGCCTGTGCTGGGAGGTGAAACTTGCGGATGAGGGCGCCGATGGAGGCAGGAGCTTCACCCGTGGCGGTGCCGCCGGCCTGGCCGCGGCTGGCATCGCGCCCTGCAAGCCAGGGGTTAACGTACTGTTTGACACCAATGAGCTGACGGACGGGGTAGCGATCAGTCTTGGCGGCAGCAATTGCGAACGACATGAACGCGGACGCGCCATCGAACCCATACTTGGCGATAAGCTGGACGGCGAATGCCCGGTCCTTTTCACTGAACATATCGGTGTCAATCGTTGCCTGGCCGGTCAAGGTCTTGTGGAATTGGGCAACAAGCGCCAGCGGCTCGGCAATGGCGACGCGATCACGCGCTGCCTCATATTTCAGTTGTGGCTGATAGCGCGACAGGTAGAGATCAAGGTAGTCCGAAACAAAGGCCGACCCTGGTCGTACTGTCAGGGTGAAATTGCCCACGGTCGATCCTTTCTCAACTTGATATGAGCGGATCAGTCCAACGGCTTTCAAGGCATCGAAGCGCTCACCGTACTTTTCGATGATTTTGCTCTTATGTGCCGGCATTTTCAGGCCGGCGAGCCAGTGTTCGAAGATATCGCCGACGTCCTTGTTGTACCGGATTTCCTGCACGCTCCTTTTCACAACCTGAGGGTGGTCGGCGTGTGCAGTCTCAAGTTCGCGGACGGTCCGCCCGGCTAGTCGGCACATCTGCCAGAACAGCTGTTTGTAAAGCACCATGGCCACGGGATCGAGATGCTTCATGCGATCCCAGTTGAACGCAGCCCAATGCCGATCATTGAGGCTTTGAATGATGATGGGGTCAGGCACGAGTGAGCAGGCCTGCACCCGGCCCTTGTGTTCGGAAAACAGTGCGGCGTTGAGCAAGCTGAATACGACCTTGTCGCGAACCTGCGTTCCCTTATTCGTGAACTCGGCGGTGATGTCGGTTCGGCGCAGCTGCTGAATCGCGTGATAAAGTTCCTGCCCCTGCGCGCCACCAGATCGTGTGCCGCGGCCGGCCAACTCCATAATTTCATCGCGCGAAAAGCTGACGGTATCTTCGAATGGGTAGCCCTCTCTGGTGAGCTTGCGGAAGATCGCCTGCAGAACGCGGTAGGCGAGAACGCCGGGGCGATGGTAGCGCGGATCGAACACAAGCTTCACCGATCGTCCCGCCGCGTCGGTCGCTTCTGTCACCGAAACCGACTTGTCGCTGTGCTTGCGGCTGAAATCGAAGAGTAGTCCTTCCAGCTGCAAGACGTTAAGTTCTTGCACGAATGTTTCGGCGTTTGTGATGGTGGGGAGTTTGGTGCGCGACCCAGACGACTTCACGGTGATAGGCACAGCGCCGTCGGCGGCGGGTTCGATGTGCTCGCTCATACCGTTTGTTGATTGGGCTGTGCGACGCGGACGGTGCTGCCGATGCCATAATACGCGCGAAGAGCTTCGCGAACGATCTCCGAAACGCTGCGTGTCTCGCGCTGTTTCTGCCGGTTGATGCGAGCGATAAAATCCGGCGGCAAGGTGACGGTGATTGGTTGCTGAATGCGCTTCGAACTCATCTCTCTATCGTCGCTTACAGTGTCATACACAGCAAGCGACGCGCGGGGATAAGTCGGGAGACCATGGAAGGGAGGCGCTTTGACAAGCTATTGATTGTGTGTCGTAAAATAATGAGGTTTCTGCGACGCCGATGGCACGCATGATACCACGAGATCCACTCCGACAAGGCGTCGTAGAAACTCTGTTGCACGGAACCGCGGGCAACGGGTGAGGTTATGGGGATTGGGCAATAATGATTGCCGCGGTGATAAGCGATTTGACTTTCAGATATGCGCTGGCCGAACCGGCAATTACATTGAAAAGGGCTGTTATGGAATGCAATTGACGCCGAGATCCATTCTTGCAGCAGCGCCTACTGCAATCCATTGAGCCGAACTGATAGCAAAGACGTGAGCTATCAATGCCGGTTGAGAACCAGCTGAACCGAGCGCGATGCATTTTCAACAGGACGATCGGCGTCATGAGCTGTCGATCCCGATTGGCATCGTCACGGGCGTACGCGGCGATGAGCCTCGTTCGAACGTCTCGACGATCTTCATGCGCCCACCACAGCACGGACACGGTGGCGTCTCGTCTTCGAGCGCATCCGCGACACCGGCATCGACGTTGGCTTCTTCGTGCAAAGGCACGGCGAGCAATTTCCGGCACAGTGTCAACTTCTCGGCGCGGTGTCCGTTGGCGAACAGTCCGTAGTGGCGAATGCGATGGAACCCGCCGGGCAGAACGTGAAGCAGGAACCGGCGGATGAACTCGCCGACGGCCAGGCTCATGACTTTCCGACAATCCGGGCGATTTTCTCGATAATCCTTCCAGCGGAAGCTGACGCGGTCGTCATCGAGCCGCAGCAAGCGGTTGTTGCTGATCGCCACGCGATGGGTGTAGCGGGCGAGATAGGCGAGCACCTGCGCGGGCCCGGCGAACGGCCGTTTGGCATACACGACCCACTCGACTTTGCGCAGGGAAGCGAGGTGGGTCTTGAAGGCGGTCGCATCGTCGAGGCCGGCGAGATCGTTGAAGAACTGCAGCTCGCCGGCGGCATGAAGCGATTGTAAGCCTTCGAGGAACAGACGCCGGAACAGCCGTGACAGCACCCGCACTGCTAAGAAGAAGTTCGCTCTGCACGGCACCCATCGATCACCCTCGGATGAGATGCCGCCACCGGGTATGATGCAATGGATATGCGGATGATGATCAAGGGTCTGCCCCCACGTGTGCAACACGGCGGTGACGCCGATATTGGCGCCGAGATGCTTGGCGTCGGCAGCGATCGTGGTCAGAGTCGCGGCCGCCGCGGTGAACAGCAGGCCGTAGACCTTGGCCTTGTTCTGGTAGGCGATGGCGCCGATCGCGGCCGGCAGCGTGAACACCACGTGGAAGTAGGGCACCGGCAACAGCTCGGCCTCGCGCGCCTCCAGCCACGCCTGCGCCGCCCGCCACTGGCATTTTGGGCAGTGGCGGTTGCGGCAGGAGTTGTAGGCGATGCGCGTATGCGCGCAGTCCTCGCAACGTTCAACGTGGCCGCCAAGCGCTGCAGTGCGACAGATCTCGATCGCCGTCATGACGCGTCGCTGGCCGAGGCTCAGATGCCCTTCATGGACAGCACGCCAGGCAGCACCGTGGCGGCGGAAGATGTCCGCCACCTCGAGCTTGGGACGGGACACGAAAGCGGGCTCAGTCGAACTCCGCCAACTCCATGTTCAGCTGCTCGAGCGGGCTCTGGATCTGCCGGATCATGTTAGTCGCGACCCGTGCATACCGCGTCGTCGACGTGATGTGGCGATGACCGAGCAGATCCTGGATCACGCGGATGTCGACGCCCTGCTCCAGGAGATGAGTGGCGAAGCTATGGCGCAACGTGTGTGGAGTGACAGCCTTGTCGAGCCCGGCCGCGTCAGCGGCGTCACGCAGAGCCCGCTGCACCGAGCGCGTCGTGATCGCCTTCGTTGGATCGGGGCCAGGGAAGAACAGGCTCTCCGACGGCCGGGTGCGGCGCCAATAGCTGCGCAGAATATTGAGCAGCTGGTCTGACAGCATCACGTAGCGATCCTTGCGCCCCTTGGCCTGGCGGACGTGGATCACCTGGCGCTCGCTCAAGATGTCGCGGGTGGTGAGCTTGACCACCTCGGACACCCGCAGGCCGGCCGCGTAGATGGTGATGAAAGCCGTTCGCATCTTGAGGCTGCGCTCGGCCTTCAATAGCTTCAGCACCTGGTCGTGGCTGAGGACAACGGGAAGAGTGTCCTCGGTGCGCGCGTAGGGGATCTGATCGGCAATGTCACTGCGGCCGAGCGTTGTGCCAAAGAAGAACCGCAGCGCCCCGACGATGGGATTGATCGACGTGCCCTTGAGGCCGCGCGCAAGGAGGTACAGTCGATAATCCCGCACGTCCTCGATATCGAGCTTGTCGGGGGACGCCTGATGGAACCGGGCGAAGTTGGCCACGGTGTGGGTATAGACTTTCTGGGTGCTCGGCGACATGTTGCGGAAGGACATATCGTCGAGCATGCGCTGGCGCAGCGGTGATATCGGCTTGGTCATGGGGGAACTCCTGTCGACTGAACTGCACGAACGGTGCAATCTTGACAGCGCGACCGATCTCCTGCGGCAGCGAGATGTTAATGCGTGTACGGAGTAATGTCGCAAAGGTAATCTTGTGCGACATGTAGAGAATGGCTCTGTTGGGCCCTATTCCCCGCTACCCGTTTTTATGGCTTCGCTAAGAGGGGCAGTGATGAGACGGCGGCAGTTCATTAGTCTTCTCGGCGGCGCGGCGAGTGTCTGGCCGCTCGTCGCACGCGCGCAGGAACGCGTTCGTGTGCGCAGGATCGGTGTGATTATGATTTACGCCAAGGCCGACCCGGAGGGCCAAGCTCGGTTTTCAGCGCTCCGGGACAGGCTCCACAAGCTGGGATGGACGGAGGGAAGCAACATCCAGATCGACGTTCGTTGGGCCGCCGGCAAAATTGATCGAATGCGCGCTGACGCGTTCGAGTTTGTCAGCATGCCGGTAGACGTCATCGTCGCGAGTAGCACCCCACTGATCGGGGTGCTCAAGCTTCTCACACAGACAATTCCGATCGTATTCGTCCAGGTCGTCGATCCGCTCGGCAGCGGCTTCATCACCAGCTACGCGCGGCCGACCGGAAATATCACCGGCTTCACCGATTTTGATACGTCGATCGCTGGAAAATGGATGGAAGTTCTCAAGGAAGCTGCGCCTTTTGTTAGTCGAGTAACGGTTCTTACGGACCCAAAACAGTCGAATCACCAAGCATTCCTGGACGTTATCGAAACCACCGCTCTTTCGCTCAAGATACAAATATTGGCATCCGGGGTGAGCGATCGGGTCGAGATCGAGCAAGCCATCACTGCGATGGCTGGCCAGACGGATCGGGGCTTGGTCGTTCTGCCAGGCCCCGTCAACAACACGCTGCGCGATTCAATTATCAAATTGGCCGCTCGATATCGGTTGCCGGCGATTTATCCGCACAAGTATTACGTCAAGGACGGCGGATTGCTTTGCTACGGCATAGATCAGGTCGATCAATGGTCCAAGGCGGCCGGATACACCGATCGCATCCTTCGCGGTGAAAAGCCGAGCGACCTTCCGGTGCAGGCGCCGACCAAATTCGAACTGGTTATCAACCTGAAAACCGCGAATTCCCTTGGCCTCACGATTCCGCCGACGCTGATCGCTCGCGCCGACGAGGTGATCGAATAATCTCTCCTATCGGCGGGCTCCCTACCGCGTAGCGGTTTAGTGGTGTGCTGGGCATGTTCAGGCTTGGGGGTGAAAGTCCCCTACCCAACCTGATGGAGGTGAAGGGTTAGCGAGAACGCAAGGGCTGCCGCCGCGAGGCGGGGTCTGAAGGAAGCGTAGAGCAAATGTGCGGGTCGATGGACAAGAACCGGATACAAGGCGCGAGCATCGGACGAGCGGGCCACTTATCGCGAAGTCCATATCCATCAAGGATGCGAAGCGTAGATCCGGCGATCATGCACGGAAGGCGATTGGACTTACCCCAGGAGATCTGCCGTGTGTCGCCATACGCGACTGAGACGACCGAGAGGCCGCCTGACCGCACAGCAGAAGTCAGCAGAGGGCATAGTAGCCGGAGCGATCCGTCGAAGGCCCGAACGAGAGGCAGGACGATTAGGACATGAACCTCAGGAACGGCGAACGGCAGAATGTCCGGCCAAAGCTGGACCTCAACTCCCAGCCAACGGGTGAAGCCCGGGAAACGGGATGCGAGGCGACCGAGTCGTTCCAGACGGCAAATGAAACCGAAAGCCCAGCCAGCACTGATCGATTGATGGAGGAGGTGTGCGAGCGAGAAAATTTGAAGGCAGCATTGCAACGCGTGAAGGTCAACAAAGGGAGTCCGGGAATCGACGGGATGACCGTCGGCGAACTCCCTGGTTACCTGAAGCAGCATTGGCCGACCATCCGTGATCAACTTCTGGGTGGGACCTATGAACCGAAACCGGTGAGACGGGTGGAAATCCCCAAGCCGGACGCCGGGGTACGAAAACTTGGTATCCCGACGGTGCTGGATCGATTCCTCCAGCAAGCGGTGATGCAGGTCCTGCAACGACGCTGGGATCGGACATTCTCTAACAGCAGCTTCGGGTTCCGGCCCGGACGGTCAGCTCATCAGGCAGTGGCACAGGCGCAGTCGTATATTGCCGAAGGCCATGGCTGGGTTGTCGATCTCGATCTGGAGAAATTCTTTGATCGAGTCGATCACGACAAACTGATGGACCAGATCGCCAAACGGGTCGAGGATCGGCGGTTGCTGAAACTCACTCGGGCGTTCTTGAAAGCCGGAGTGATGGAGAATGGGCTGGTCAGCCAAAGTGTGGAGGGAACCCCGCAAGGGGGGCCGCTTTCGCCACTGCTCAGCAATCTCGTACTCGACGAACTCGACCGCGAGCTGGAGCGCCGTGGACACCGCTTTGTTCGTTATGCGGACGATTGTAATATCTACGTTCGCAGCGAACGGGCGGGTCGACGGGTGATGACGAGCATAACGCGCTTCATCACGCAAAAGCTCAAGCTCAAGGTCAACGAGGCGAAGAGCGCGGTGGCGCGACCGCAGCAGCGGAAGTTCCTCGGGTTCAGCTTCAGCGACGGCCCCATGGTCCAGCGCATCATCGCGCCGAAGACAATGGAGCGGTTCAAGCAGCGAATCCGGGAGATCACACGACGAGCCAAGGGCGTCAGTCTGGAGACGACGATAGCTGAGCTGGCCACGTATATGCGAGGCTGGCGAGGCTATTTCGGATTCTGCGAGACGCCTCAGGTGCTGCTCTACCTCACGCGTTGGGTTCGGTTGCGGCTTCGGTCCGCTTTGTGGCGGCAGTGGAAAACACCACGCCGTCGCCGCGCGGCGCTGATCGCCCTCAGAGTCTCGGCACGGCTGTCGGCCAATACCGCCGGCAGTGGGCTCGGACCCTGGTATATCGCCCGATCCAAAGCCCTTTCTGTAGGGCTGAACAATACTTACTTCAGAACGCTCGGGCTCCCCTCGTTGGTCGAAGAGCGCTAGCCGTTGCGGCTCGAACCGCCGTGTACGGACCCGTATGCACGGTGGTGTGGGAGGGGCGGAGCCGCAAGGCTTCCCCCTATCCCGATCAATA
>JANMNO010000057.1:0-67820 GCA_031374115.1 Hyphomicrobiaceae bacterium
GCGGCGCACTTTGGCCCACGTTTACAAGCTTGGCCAGGCGATCCGCCGCCGCACTTACAAGGGTTCATCGCCGCTACCAGCTGGATCCGCGACGGATAGGTGATACGATGATTGGCCCGCGCGATGACGACTTCGCCGGTCTCCAATGGCTGACGGAGACTATCGAGCACCTGCGGCACAAACTCCGGCAGCTCGTCGAGAAACAACACCCCAAGGTGTGCGAGCGAGACTTCGCCCGGCTTGGGACGCGAACCGCCGCCGACCAAGGCTGCCATGCTCGCCGAATGGTGTGGCGCTCGAAACGGCCGATCGATGCGCAGCTTACCGCCCATGAGTTCGCCGGCGAGCGAATGCACCATCGAAACTTCGAGCATTTCCGACGGATCAAGCGGTGGCAGGATAGATGGTAAACGGGCGGCCAGCATCGACTTGCCCGAGCCTGGAGGGCCGATCATTAACAGGTTGTGCCCACCGGCAGCTGCCACTTCTAACGTGCGCTTCGCAAGTTCCTGGCCTCTTACGTCACGCAAGTCTGGCAAGTTGGTCGCGACATCACGATCAAGCGATGCCACCGGCCGTCGCAGCGTTTGCGTACCGCGAAAGTGGTTGATGAGCGACACTAAGTGGGGCGCGGCGATGACATTCATATTCTCGTCCGCCCATGCCGCCTCTGCCCCGCAAGCTTCCGGACAAATCAGACCCTTACCCATGGCGTTGGCACCGACTGCAGCCGGTAACGCACCCGGCACTGCGCGAAGGTGGCCGTCAAGCTGCAATTCACCAATAGCGGCGAACCCTTCGACTGCGTCCGGTGAAATGGCGCCCATAGCAACCATCATCGCGAGGGCGATCGGCAGATCGAAGTGACTACCCTCTTTCGGTAGATCTCCCGGCGCAAGATTGACGGTCAATCGCGTCCATGGAAGGCCAAGGCCGATCGCATGTAAGGCATTGCGGACACGCTCGCGGCTTTCAGCGACAGCCTTATCTGGCAGGCCGACAACTGCGAACACATGCTTGCCGGGCGTAATCCGCACCTCGACGTGAACCGGGCGGGCTTCGATCCCGACGAATGCGACTGTAGACATTCGACCGAACATGTGCCGCTCCCCGTAACAACTTAAGAAGGCTAGCACGAGCGCGGCCACCAAAACAAGAACATAATAAGAACATTCTACTCGATGAACGGCAACGCCATCAGCAGCGTGAAGCCGTTCAGGGTGCAGACTAGACCGAGCGCCGCGCAGATCGCGCTGAAAATCAGCAACATACTACCGCTGGAGATCAACGCGACCGAAGCGATGACGATCGCGATTTGCAGGAAGGCCTGGCCATAGTCGAAGTAGGGATCACGCCGCAATGAATAATCCCGCTGTTGCTCGAGAGACTTGTTCTTGGCGAAGATCTCGTCCAGACCCTCTTTGGATGCGGGATCGGATGTAAGGCGCGCGATATCGGCTTTGCGGGTGTTGATCTTGTCTGCGTAAAGCGCCTTCGCCTCGGGCGTCATCTGCGGATTGGCCTTGAGCGTCAGCTCGAGCTCGTCGACGGCAAGTATCAATGCATTGCGGCGCAGATTCTTGGCTTGAAAGAACGCCCAACCATTGGTCGCCTCGATGTTGTAGCGCGTCGAATCTTTGGTGGCGTTGCCACCACCCATAGCGCAGATCGCGAGGAACACGGCGACAACGCCGATGTATACGCCGATCCAGCGATCGCGGACCGCCTTATTGTCCTGCTCGGCACCGCGGTCAAGGTCAGTCCAAGCCATCGTGATCTCCCGCAAATTCTGATTTCGGTGACTAGACCCTACGCAAGCAAGTGCTTTTCCTCGACGCGTCCCTCTGAATCCAGACGGTAGACGATCGGCACGCCGGTACCGAGCTCGACCTTCAGGATTTGTTCCGGCGTGAGCTGATCCAGTCTCATGATCATCGAGCGCAGCGAGTTGCCGTGTGCGGCCACGATGACGTTTCGGCCGGACTTCACCTGTGGCCAAATAGCCTTCTCGTAATAGGGCAGGGTGCGCGCGGCTGTGTCCTTGAGGCTCTCACCACCGGGCGGAGGAATGTCAAAACTACGACGCCAGATCAATACCTGCTCTTCGCCCCACTGCTTGCGTGCGTCGTCCTTGTTGAGACCGGACAAATCTCCATAATCGCGCTCGTTGAGGGCTTCATCCTCGACGGTCTCGAGCCCGTTCTGGCCAAGCTCTCCGAGAACGAGGGTCAACGTGCGTTGCGCGCGCTTCAGGACACTCGTGAAGGCGATATCAAAGCGAAATCCCTCCGCTTTCAACAGCTGCCCAGCGCGCCTCGCCTCCTCGACGCCTTTTTCAGTGAGGTCGGGATCGCGCCAACCGGTGAATAGGTTGAGCTTGTTCCACTCACTTTCACCATGCCGTACCAGCACGAGGACATTCTTCGCCATTGTGGTATCTGATCCTGCTGCTGATGCGGTGGTCTTTATAATCCGAGAACGTCGGCCATCGAGAATAGGCCTGGCCCCTTGCCGCGGCCCCACAGTGCCGCTTTGATCGCCCCGCGCGAATAGATGCCGCGATCGGCTGCCAAGTGGGAGATCTCGATGCGCTCGCCGTCGCCTGCGAAGACAACGGTATGATCGCCGATGACGGATCCGCCACGCAGCACGGCGAAGCCGATGTCGCCAGATTTGCGCGGGCCGGTTTGACCATCGCGCGCGCGCGCGCTGTGTTGAGCCAACGCAATGCCGCGGCCTTCGGCGGCAGCTCGGCCCAGCATCAACGCGGTGCCCGACGGCGCATCGACCTTGTGTTTATGGTGCATCTCAAGGATTTCGATGTCGTAGTCGTCATCCAATGCCGCGGCTATCTTCCGCGTCAAACCCAACAGCAAGTTGACGCCCAGGCTCATGTTGCCGGCTTGAATGATCGTGGCGTGGCGCGACGCCGCCTGGATGGCCTTTTGCTCGATCTCGCCGATGCCGGTGGTGCCGATCACATGAACGATGCGCGCATTGGCCGCCAAGCCCGCAATCTCGACCGACACGGATGGTGCGGAAAAATCGACGATCGCTTCGACCCGCGCGATCAATTCCAGCGGATCACTGGTGATCGCAATGCCCAATGCGTCGAGCCCGGCGACCTTCCCGATATCCTGGCCGATCCACTCGCTGCCGGGACGTTCGATACCGCCGGCGAGCTCGCAAGGCGGCATGCTCGCCATCGTGCGCACCAGTTCGCGACCCATGCGTCCGGCCGCTCCCATAACCGCGATCTTCATGTCGTTCGATGCTCTGCAATTGTTGTCATTGACGGCATCATCAAACCTTGAGCTTGGCGCGCTCGATGGACTGGAGGATCAGGGCTCGCGCTTCATCGGCATCGCCCCAATGATCGATCTTCACCCACTTGCCCGGCTCCAAATCCTTATAGTGCTCGAAGAAATGCTGGATTTGCTGCATCGAAATATCGGGAAGATCCTTGTAGCTGAATACTTTTTCATATCGCTTGGTTAGCTTCGGGCTCGGGACCGCAATGATCTTTTCGTCTCCGCCGCCGTCGTCTTCCATGACGAGCACCCCGACGGGGCGGCAATTGATTACCGCACCTGGCACGATGGCGCGCGTGTTGCACACGAGGACGTCGATTGGATCGCCATCCGCTGACAACGTATGGGGCACGAACCCGTAGTTTCCCGGATACCGCATCGGAGTATACAGGAAGCGGTCGACGAACAGCGTACCCGAAGCCTTGTCCATCTCATACTTGATCGGCTCGCCCCCGATCGGCACCTCGATGATGACGTTGATGTCGTCGGGCGGATTCTTGCCAGTGGGTATAACGTCGAGGCGCATGGGATTTCCAGATCAGGTTGGCGCTAATGTTCTGCGCAAGCACGCAATCGTAACCGCTGTTGTGCCGCAGACTGCGCGAGACGACAATCCCGCTTGGAAATTCTCAAGTGAGTTGGGCTCGCGCCGACGTCTGCGGGACTGGCCTCAGCCCCAGGCAAACGCCAGCTTCGATAACTTTGCTGCACCGATCTTGTCTGCGCGCTTTGCTATCGGTCGACCGCCACGACGCCAATAGAATGCGATCGCGGCATCGTTGTCGGCCAACGCCCACACGATCAAGCCGTTGAGACGCCGCATGTCGAGCGCATAGCGGCAGGCTTCGAACAGATGTTCGCCGTGCCCCAAGCCTTGATACAACGGCGCCAGATAAATCTCGTAAATTTCTCCTTGCTGCGTTCCGCGCGCGCGAGACACGCCACACGTTGCATAACCCGCGATCTTGCCAGCGACTTCGAGCACGAACAACGTATCGCCAGAGCGTATCGTCGTGCGCCACCAATCAGGATTGCGGCGGCGGATCATCGTCTCGAGATGCAGATGAGGGATGATCCCGCGGTACGCCAACTCCCAGGACTCGCGGAAAACGGCTGACAGCGCTTTCGCATCCGAAAGCTTGCCACGACGCACACGCACTTGAGCACTGGAACTGAGCATCGAAAGACTTTGCGATATCACGCGGCACTTGAACAGACCCTTTTTTGCCGCCCAGCCGGCGTCCTTCAAGAATTAAAATTGACGGCATTGAATCAAAAAAGCCCGGCTTGCTTTCGCAGGCCAGGCTTTCCGTTCGTTGAATAATCGAACCTCGATCAGGCCGACTTCTTCATCTGCTCGAAACTCTTCGTGGTCGCCGAGTTCATCGTCTCGAAGGTCTGGCGGGCGAGCTTGGTCGAGAGCTCGAAGAACTCTTTCGACTGGGCGCCAACCGCTGCGAACTGCTGCTGCATGAAATCTGCCTGGAGTTTGGCAGCTTCCGGGATCGACCGAGCCCGGGCGATCGCCTGAGCTGCATCGAACAGGCTCTCGGTGTTGGCCATGGTGTTGTGCAAAACCTTCTCGCCGAGCGTCTTGACGCCGGCTTGCGCGGCAACCATTACGCCTTCGACAACTTTCGCGCCGTCTTTAGTGGCGGCGTTGATCTTCTGGTAGGCTTCGCGGGTCTTGGCAACGCCTTCCTCAGCCATGTGCTGCACGTTCTCAGGGATGCGCGCATCCTTGGCAGCATTGAACATGTCTTGGGCTTGGCGGGTGAACTGATCGTTGATGCTCATAATAACGCTCCTATTGGGTTTGCGAGGTGGCACTTCAGTTAAGTGTACGGCTGATATCTGGGTCTGTAGCGCGACACCTGTCGGTAGCTGCGAGAGCGTCGTCGTTACTTCAGCATGAGCGAAACATAGTGCATGTTATCTTGCAGTGCAACATTTTTCATATTGCAACGCGGTATGCCATATTGTCGCAGCCGCAAGTTGCTGGGCTGGTGATCGCGGTAGCGCTCGAAATTGACGAAAGCTAGCAAGACTATTTCGAGATTTGGTGCGTTGCAGCAAAATTGATCGGATTGAAAAGATCCCGGTAACCCATTGCGGCAGGATCAAACATTATATCACTGGGCTTCAATGCTCGCGCGAGCGTCAAACCGTCCAGAGTTCGACACCGCGACAAAGCAACATAGGCTTGGCCATGCGCGAAGGTGCCTCGTCCAAGATCAATATAGACCTTATCAAGTGTCAATCCCTGACTCTTGTGAATTGTCAGCGCCCAAGCAAGTCGCAATGGTAATTGCTTGAATGTGCCGGCCACCGTCTCGACGATCTTTTCCGCGCTTTTATCGTATGCGTACCGGCGATTTTCCCAGGATGCCGGCTCAACTTCGTGCTCGCGGCCCTCGATCGTGACGAAGGCCTTGCTGTCTTCCAGGCGGGCGACGCGCCCGATGGTGCCGTTGACCCAGCGCGCGTCGGGATCGTTGCGAAGCATCATCACCTTGGCGCCCGCCTTCAAGGTCAGCGCGGTGTCGGTTGGGTGAGCACTTTCGTTGAACTCACCGGTGACCTTGGCTTCAAATGTAACCCCCCGGCCTGGCAACGCGTCGAGAAAGGCTGAGTTGATTCGGTGCGCAGCAGCGTTAGTGGGTGTGAGGATGACGTAAGGATCGCCTTCCGCGAGTGTTCGGATTGGCAGGACCCGCGCGTTCAGTCCATGCAGGTCTTCTTCTTCCGCGGTGCCTTCGCGAATGCGATTGAGCACGTCGAGAAGCGCTTCGTCGCGCTGCCGAAAGACTTCTCCCAGCTCTAGTAAAGTCGTGCCGGCGCCTTCGCGTAACGCCTCGATACTGAAGAAAAACGGACCTCCATGCGCGTCCTGCAGATACGCGGCCTCTTCGCCTAGCCGGACGATAGGCGGCAGCTGATGCAGATCGCCGAACAACAGCAGACGGACGCCGCCAAAAGGCTCACGCGGACGGCCACGGTTCAGCCGGAGGCTGAGATCGATCGCGTGCATGAGATCGGATCTTACCATCGACACCTCATCGATGATGAGAATTTGCAGGCGGCGCATGATACCGCCATTGCGGCTGCGTCGTATGTCGCTCGACTGGATCAGCCTGGGCGGAAATCCAAAGAACGAGTGGATCGTTTGGCCACCGGCCGTGACAGCTGCCAGTCCCGTTGGCGCCACAACGACATTTGGCACCGTGATCATGTCGCGCAGGGCCCGCAACAGTGTGGACTTTCCAGTGCCGGCGCGTCCGGTGACGAAAAGGTGGCCGTGTTGATCGCTGGACACGAAGCGCGCCGCCGCCTCGTATTCAGGCGTCGGCGTCAGACCAGCAGGCCACAATCCATGGTTGGACGCGATCGGCGTTAGCGAAGACTTTGATGACAAATTTGATTGTCCGGCTGTTTCAATATTCAGCCTGCTTTAGCGAAAGAATCACTTCGCTTATAGCCCTGTCATTACGCGCACGATCAAAGTCTCGACGTCGAGCCCAATTAATCAAATCCGAACGCGCGTCTGGCAGCCGAAATGGCTTCCGCGGTCGACCCTGCCGGCAAAGCAACGCGTTGACCATCGCGCAACTGAATTTCTGGTTGGGTGAACGGATACCCATCGTCATCGAAACGTGAGGCCAAACCGATAGCGGTGATTTGATCGAAATGAACTTCGACGCTCGACGTCCCGAGCAATCCGCTCTGCACGAATTCGACCTTTCTCGCCTTGGCATCGACGATAATCGCCGTGACGTCACCGGGCCATACGAGGCTAGCGGCGAACAGCAGGGTTGCAACCATCAGCATCGAGGCCAGCAGGGCGAAAATGATCACGCGCCCGTTTTGGATAAAGGTCGGGTCGATTATTCCGATCACCATCATCGGCACAGTCAGACCGAGAAGGATCGGCGATAGCATATGCAGGTTGAAACGCCCGAAGAAGCGCCCTTGTGTTTGATCATTTCCGAGCATAAGCTTGGAATTCGTTGAAACCGGTGGCGCGGGCATGTGAACGACCTATGAAATATCGTCGATATATTATCAGTATACACTCATTTCATTGATAGTTTATTTGCGCGATATTTAGGCAAAGATCGAAATTTATCAAATTTTGTATCGATTTATCAGGTAGATAAAATTTGATCATTTTATGAACCTTCCCAGTAAGCATTTTTGAATGGCTCGGAGGCACAAATGCACATGTGACCTAAAGGCCGGCTCGTGTACGATCAAACTGCAATGCAAGGAACCTCGCGTGCCTTCATTGTCAGTCCAGACTTGGCCTCCCCTAGTTGGGAGGCCTTTTTTGTCGAACGAGTGTGAGCCAGCCCATTTGGCTCGACGCTCGATCTCAAACGAAGATGAACTTCCCCGCTGCAACCAGCAACACGATGCCCAGCAAACGCTGCAAGATTACCGTTGACGCCACGCCGATACCGATCGAAGTGCCAACCAATGCGCCCAGAAGCGCTGCGATGACGAAGTAAGGTAACTCGGAAGGCAGGCCCTTCAAGCTAAGCAGGTTACCTGCTAATCCGGCTACCGAATTGACCAGGATGAACGGGGCCGTAATACCCGACGCCTGCCGCGTGCCAGCCCAACCGAAAAACAGCAGCATCGGACTTAGGAATATCCCGCCGCCAGTGCCGGTGAGGCCGGAGAGTAACCCCACGAGGCCGCCTGCCAATAGACCGGCGAACCACGGCATCGGCGTAGTTATATGATCTCTCGATGGATCTTTGCGGGGCTGAAAGAGTAGCTTTAGAGCGGCGACGAACAGAACGATGCCGACTAACAGGCGGTACCAATTCCCAGGCAACTGGACCGCTCCGCCGATGAAAGCGGCCGGCATCGAGGTGGTAAGCAGCGGTCCCAACGTTTTCCAGTTGATCAGGCCGGCGCCGTTCCACCGATACGTCGAGAGCGTCGCAACAATGATGTTAAGTGTCAGTGCCGTCGGCTTCATCACCATCGGCGCCAGGCCGAACAACGCCATGGCGGCAACGTACCCAGAAGCGCCGGCATGACCGACTGAGCTGTAGATAACGGCTGCGACGAAGATCAACCCGGCCAGGAGCGCAATGTCGAACGGCGTCAAGTTCAACTCCTCAATGCAACGGTCAGGCAGAACTATGCCGCAAGCCACCGGTCCAAGATCTTATTTACTGCATCCGGTTTTTCCATCGTCGACAGGTGCCCACAGTGCGGGATCACTTCAAGTGTACTGCCGGCAAGGGCCGCGTGCATTTCCTCGGACACCTTGACTGGGGTAAGCGCATCCTGTTCGCCGACGACGATCACGGCCGGACACTTGATTTGGGCGAGGAATGGCCGGTTGTCGGGCCGTCCCATGATCGCTTGTTGTTGACGTACAAACGCGTTTACGCCGGTCCCGTCGGCCATCAGCAGCACACGCGATGTGAGCTCTCGATCATGTAGCCGATCGGTATGGATCAGATAGCGCAGAAGCATGCCCTGCACTGCGCGTGCCCCAACCGTCTGCGCCGCTTGCATCAAAACCCTGCGTTGCTTGAACTGCTCAGGTCGGTCGGCGCGTGCATTGGCGTCGAGCAGAGCCAGCCGTGTGATCCGATCCGGTGCTTGGCGTATCATCTCGAACGCGATGTAACCGCCCATCGATAGCCCTGCGAGTGCGAACCGGCCGGGTGCCTTTTGCAGGATCGAACCCGCAATACCCTCAAGCGTATCCGATGTCGCATGATCCGCAACGTGGCAGCGATGTTTATTGCTCAGATGCGCGATCTGCGACGCAAATAAGTCGCCGGTGCACAGCAAACCAGGCACGAACATGATGTCCTGACCTGCAAGATCCATATCCGCCTCTCCACGCTTGATCCAACTAGTTCATGCCCGAGTTTCATCGATAAAGACAAGGAAATGACGGCGGGCAAAAGCCTAATTGACCGGCGCTGCGCGGCAGTCCACCGCATGGTGGCCAATATGCGAGGTTTCGCTTGCTTTTCGGGTCGATCTCTGTCAGGCCCCAACTGTGCTGGGCGCAGGGGATCTGAGGTTTCCGTTGATCCCTTTTGAAAATCCAGCCGTATTTTTTGCCATCAATAGGCAATTACCTCCCCTGCGCTCGTTCTGACGCTGATGTCTACACTGCAACGGTGTGGTCCATGCGTCGCCATGGGAGATGGAGACGTTCCCTTTTGCAAACGAAGCCCTTCGCTGAGCTCGGACTCAGCCCCAAGGTCCAGGCCGCTGTAGACGCCGCCGGATACACCATCGCGACACCAATTCAGTCGCAAGCAATCCCGGTTGCGGTGACCGGGCGCGATGTCCTCGGCATCGCCCAGACTGGCACCGGCAAGACTGCCGCCTTCGTGCTGCCGATGATCACGCGACTTGAAAGCGGCCGGGCGCGGGCGCGCATGCCGCGCTCGCTGATTCTCGCTCCAACACGCGAGCTGGCCGCCCAAGTTGCGCAAAGCTTTGAGAAGTACGGCGTCAATCACAAACTCAACGTGGCGCTGCTGATTGGCGGTGTGTCGATGGACGACCAGGTCAAAAAGCTCGACCGTGGCGCCGATGTTCTGATCGCAACGCCTGGACGCATGCTCGACCATTTTCAACGCGGCCGCTTGATGCTCATGGGCGTCGAGATCCTGGTCATCGATGAAGCGGATCGCATGCTCGACATGGGCTTCATCCCCGACATCGAGAAGATCTGCAAACTGTTGCCGCCAAAACGGCAGACGCTGTTTTTTTCGGCGACGATGCCGCCTGAGATCACCCGCCTGGTCGATCAGTTCCTGACCGACCCGCTGCGTATCGAGGTGGCGCCACCCGCCACGACGGCAAAGACGATCACCCAGCGTTTCCGGTTCTGTCCCGATGGCGAGGATTTCGCAAAACGCGAGGTCCTGCGCGATCTGATCCGTGGCGAGACAGTGCGAAATGCGATCATCTTCTGCAATCGCAAACGCGATGTCGCAATCTTGCTGAAGTCGCTGGCAAAGCACGGTTTTAATGCCGGCGCGCTGCATGGCGACATGGATCAGAAAGCGCGCACGGAAACGCTCGACGCGTTCCGGTCGGGCAAGATCCTGTTCCTGGCGGCAAGCGACGTCGCGGCGCGTGGCCTCGACATCCCCGATGTCAGCCACATCTTCAACTTCGACGTACCGTGGGCCGGCGATGATTACGTGCATCGCATCGGCCGAACCGGCCGCGCGGGCAAATCCGGCTATGCCGCGACACTCGTTGCACCCGATGATCTGCGGATGTTGAGAGACATCGAGAAGGCGACTGGCGAGCAGCCCGTCTGGCTTGGCGATCCACCGACCGAGCAGGACTTCGCCGACAGTGGCAAGAGAAAACGCCGCGGACGCGGGGGTAAGCCGGAGGCCAGGCGAGAAATGTCAGGCCGTAGCGATCGAACAGCGCGTGAGGGCCGCGGTGCCGGCAGTCACGAAGATGGCGGTCGCGATCGCCGATTGCCGCGTCGCGAACGTGCGCCTCGCCGCGAAGAGGGCGAGGGTGCAGCCGCGCCGATTGTTGCGGCCGAGCAGCCAGCCGTCCAAGTCGCCGATCGCCGTGCTGACGCTCCGGCACGGGCGCGACGGCCAGACGGGCGTCCCCCGCGCCGGAACCGGGAGCCCCGGCAGCCGGTGGCCGATGTTAAGTCGGGCGACCAGCCGGATGTGCAGGCATGGCCCGTGACCAACATTGACGAACAGGCGGGCACGCAGCGCCGGTCACGCGAGCAACGGTCTGATCGGCCAGAACGCGGCGAGCGGCCGCGATCTGATAGTCCGGACCGTGCTCCGTGCGAGCAACCCCGCCATACTGAAGCCCCGGAACCGCGTGACGAGCGTGGATCTCGGACGCGCGTACAAGAGCCGCGCCGTGACAGTGGTGATCACACGCATGCTCGTAACCGCCGGCCGCCACAGCGGCCAGATCGAGCAGATCGGGCAGAGCGCCCGGATCGGCCAGACCGCAACGAGACGCGCGGCGAGGCACCGACCGGCTTTGCCGACAACCCGCCGGCTTTTCTGCGCAAAACGACCAAGGTCAAAGCCGTCAACAGCTAATCATTATTGATAGCAATGCGAGCGCAGCGACAGAGATTGTCGCCGCGCTCGATACATTTTTGTGCGATGGATCACCCCGGTTCAACAAAGGCCCGGCCCATGCCCAAGTCCCTGTCACGCGCGAAAGACAACATCAAGATCCTGCTGCTGGAAGGCATTTCAGATAACGCGGTCGCAATTCTGGATGGTGCTGGCTACACCAACATCGAGCGGCGCGCTACCGCACTCGATGGCGAGGGCCTGCGTTCGGCACTGCGCGGTGTCAGCATGCTCGGCATTCGCTCGCGCACTCAACTCACAGCCGAGGCGGTCGACGGGGTCCGTTCGCTGATTGCGATCGGCTGCTTCTCGGTCGGCACCAACCAAGTCGACCTCGACGTTGCACGCGTCATGGGTATTCCGGTGTTCAACGCACCGTTCTCGAATACCCGCAGCGTCGCCGAGTTGACCATGGCCGAGATCGTCATGTTATTCCGGCGGATCTTTCCCAAGTCCAACGCCGCCCATCGCGGTGGTTGGGAGAAATCGGCTGTCGGCTCGCGCGAGGTGCGCGGCAAGACACTTGGCATCGTCGGCTACGGCAATATCGGCAGCCAGCTGTCGACGATCGCCGAGGGCCTGGGCATGCGTGTCATATTCTACGATCACACCGACAAGTTGCGGCACGGCAACGTCGAGCCTGCGGAGACGCTGGCCGACCTCCTCGCGCGCGCCGACGTGGTCAGCCTGCACGTGCCAGAAACGCCCGCGACTCAGGGCATGATCGGAGCGGCCGAAATCGCTGCGATGAAGAAGGGCTGTTACCTCATCAACAACTCGCGCGGCACGGTCGTCGATCTTGAGGCATTGGCAGTAAGTTTGAAGTCGGGACACATCGGTGGCGCCGCGATCGACGTTTTCCCTGTCGAGCCGTCTTCCAATGCGGACGCGTTCGTGTCGCCCTTGCAGGGGCTCGACAACGTCATCCTGACGCCGCACGTCGGTGGTTCCACCGAAGAAGCGCAGGAGCGGATCGGCGCGGAGGTTGCCCGCAAGTTTGTCGAGTATTCCGATGTCGGCTCGACAACGGGCGCTGTGAACTTCCCGCAAGTGCAGTTGTCGCCCCGGCCTGCTGGCACGCGGTTCATCCAGGTTCAACGCAACCTGCCCGGCGAATTGGGCAGGCTGAACGAGATCTTTGCGCAACACAAAGTCAATATTGCCGCGCAGAGCTATCAAACCGACGGCGATCTCGGCTACGTCGTGCTCGATGCCGAGGGTAAAGTCGAGGATGCCGGCGAAATACTAGATCGTATTCGCGGCCTTTCCGGCACTATCCGAGCGCGGATACTGCACAGACGGTCCTAGGCTTTGCGCTTGCGTGCGGACTTCTTCCGCTGCTCGGTGCACTTGGCCGCTAGAGATGCAGCCACCGATCTGTGAGCCCACTTCAAAAGCTCGTCTGTCTCGTCGTAAAGACGATCCGGCAAACGCCAATACGACATGATACCGCGCCGGCCGAGCTTGGTGTCGTAAACGAATGGCCTCATCCCCTCAGCCTCGAAGTCTGGGATGCTAGCTGCGTCGACCTTGAGATACACAGCATCGTCACTCAAAAGAGCGAAAATAATGCCGTCGCAATAAATTCCAGCGCCGCCGAACATGCGCCGCACAGTGATCGTGCCGAGCGGGCGCAAAGCGTCCTTGATAAAGTCAGCTGTGCAGCTGGAGCCCCGCGCCATTAAACTGGCTCGAGCCTGTCCTTCGATGCCGGCTGCAGGTTGACGCTTTCCCCACAGCCGCACGCGCTCTTTTGGTTCGGGTTATTAAACACGAACTCGGATTTGAGCTTTTCCGTTTTGTAGTCCATCTCAGTGCCGAGCAGATAGAGCAGCGCCTTCGGGTCGATCAGCACCTTCGCGCCCTTGTCCTCGACGACCTCGTCGAAGCGATCCTGAGTTTCGGCCCAGGTCATGGTGTATTCCATGCCTGCACAGCCGCCTTTCTTGACGCCGATTCGCAAGCCGACCACGCCGGGCTTCGATGCCATGATGGCGTTCACGCGTACGACCGCGGCATCGGTCAACGTCATGACCTTGGGACGCGACCGAGTTGTAGGAGCTGTAGTCACCACCATAGTCCTCAATCTACCGATTTCGACGTATCGATTGAGTTACAATATAGCGTAGTTCGGCGAAATTGCGAGGGCCTTGGGAGGTCTCTACGGGCACGCGCCGCGACAAACACTAGGCTCCTAGTGCTTGAGCTTCATCCACACCGAAACAGGGTACTCGCCTTTGGGATCCCACTCGTAGCCATCTGCAACAGCAATTGCGTGCGCTTGCCGAACGTCATGCGCAAGCGCGGCGCTAGGATCAGCCATCAAACCCACCCGATGCGGTTCGATCGAGCGAAAGTATTCAAGGGCAGTCCACATTGCGGACTGCCCCGTGTGCTCACCACCGCAAGAAAACCATTTGGACATTCATCGATCCCCGCTAGCTAACTCCATGTTACCTGCGTAACCCCGCCAATAGCGACGTTGAACATAGTGCATAACCGTACAAAAACTGGTGTTTCTAGTCTGCGAGAACCCTGATCGACTGACCAAAGAGGCGCTCCGCCTCGCCCTCGGCCACGCCGTAGAATTTAGCGGCGATCTTTTCAAGGCCCGGCCTGTCGATAATGAAGATGATGCCGCGCTTGACGTTCAAGACGCCGCGGCTTTGCAGCAGAGACAATGCGACAGTCACGCCCGGCCGGCGAACCGCAAGCATCATCGATAAAAATTCGTGCGTGACCACCAACTCGTTCGATTGCATGCGGTCCTGCGCCATGAGGAGCCAGCGCGCCAATCGCTCCTCGATTTTCGCCAAGCCGTTCGCCAAAGCCGTTTGCGAGATCTGTGAAATAAAAGCTTGGATATGTTTATGCAGCACGGACTGCATCGTCGGACTGCTGCCCATTGCGCGCCGTAAATGGGCGGAAGCGATACGTCGGGCGCTCCCCGACACCTGCACGAACGTGTCCAGGGGCGTTCGATCACCACCGACAACGACAGGCCAACCGGTGTAACCTTCCAATCCGATTAGACCGACTTCGATGCTCTGACGACGGGGTCCAACCGCGACCACGGAAACAATTCCGTGCTCGACGAAGTACACAAAGGGAATTGGCTTGTTTGGTGTCTCGAGCTTCTGCCGCATGGTCAGCTCGACAGATTCGAGGTGGGGCTCCAGCAAAGCTAGATCGCCCGGCGTCAGGCGCGCCAGGATTCGATTCTTGATTGGCATTTTTGACACGGCGCTTTTTTTCAGGACAAGAGCAAGTGATGCTCCCGGTCGGCTGCGCCGGACACAAAGCAGCCGTACCAGGTCACAAAATACCCTTTGCGCCGTGATTGATAGGGCCGAATACAAGGTCCGCCCCGCGTCGACAGACCAAACACCGTCAGCTAGCGTCCGGATGAACAGTTGTCAGGATGCGGAGGCCTGGAAGCAGCTACTCTGCGAAAAGGAGAGATCATTCCAGACCGTTCGCGCAAAGGATCGCGCGCTGATATTTATTTTGAGGTCCAGAGTTTTGTCAGAACATATTGAGGGCCAAGCGTGCCTCGTCGCTCATCCGGCTCTTGTCCCAAGGCGGATCGAACACGATTGTGGCCTTCGAACCGGAGACGCCCGGCACCGAATTGATAGCATTCTCGACCCATACCGGCATTTCGCCAGCCACCGGACAACCCGGTGCCGTGAGTGTCATGTCGACGAGCACGTTACGATCGTCCTCGATATCAATCTTATAGATCAAGCCGAGTTCATAGATGTCGCAGGGGATTTCAGGATCGTAGACCGTCTTGAGCGCGGCTACGATATCGGCGGTCAGCTGTTCGAGTTCCTCAGCGGAAAGCGTCGAACCGGACACCGGCGTGCCGCCCGCTTCCACGGATGGCGGAGTGGGAGCGGCGGGCATTTCCGGCGCAACACCGGCATGCGGCGGCGCACTCACCGCGAGCCGATCCCTTATGTCGTGCAGATCCTGGTCCATTTCAGCCTTTTACACCAATTGGCGCGTCATGCGAAGAACTCCTGCGCCTTGATCAGCGCATCGGCGAACACATCCACTTCGGCCTGCGTGTTGTACATTCCGAATGAAGCCCGGCACATAGCTGAGACGTCGAACCGCTCCATCAACGGCTGGGCACAATGATGGCCAGCGCGGATCGCAACCCCTGACCGATCGATGATCGTCGACACATCATGGGGGTGCAGGCCCTTGATATTGAATGATAGAATAGCGCCCTTGTCCGGCGTTGAGCCATGGACTTTGAGCCAATTAAATTCACCCAGCCGCTGGTGCGCGTACGCGATCAACGTGTGTTCGTGGGCCGCGATCTCCGATCGGCCGACTTGCATCATGAAATTGAGTGCCGCGGATAGCCCGATGGCCTCGACGATCGGCGGCGTACCAGCTTCGAAACGGTTCGGCGACGGTGCGTAAGTGATACCGTCGACGGTTACGCTTTCGATCATCGAACCGCCGCCGAGGAACGGTGGCATTGCGTCGAGCAGTGCACGCCTGCCATACAGCACGCCGATGCCTGATGGGCCGTAAACCTTGTGGCCGGTGAAACAGTAGAAGTCGCAATCGATTGCCTGCACGTCGACGGGCAGATGCACCACGGCCTGACTGCCGTCCAGGAATACCGGAATGCCGCGCGATTTGGCGATGCGGCAAACCTCCTCGACCGGGACAAGAGTACCGGTGACGTTCGACATGTGGGTCAGCGCGATCATCTTGGTCCGCGATGAAAGCAGCCGTTCGAACTCGTCGATCAGAAATTCGCCAGTATCGGAAATCGGCGCCCACTTGATCACCGCGCCCCGGCGCTCGCGCAGAAAATTCCACGGGACGATGTTCGAGTGGTGCTCCAAGATCGAGAGTACGATCTCGTCTCCGGCATTGATGTTAGCCATGCCCCAGCTTTGTGCGACGATATTAATGGCTTCCGTCGCGTTCTTGGCGAACACGATTTCCTCCGGCGCGCGCGCGTTCAAGAACCGCCGGGTCGTCTCGCGGGCATCTTCGTACTTCTGTGTCGTCGCGTTGGAGAGGTGGTGAATGCCGCGATGCACGTTGGCATATTCATGGCGCATGGCATGATCCATAGCCTCGATCACAGCTTTCGGTTTCTGCGCCGATGACGCGTTGTCGAGGTAAACCAGCGGCCGGCCGTGGATCTCGCGGGACAGGATCGGGAATTCGACGCGGATCGTATCAACATCGAGTTGCCGGGGATTGGTAGCGGGTCGCTGCATCTTGGCCGATGTCGCTGCCATGGGATTAAGCCTTTGCTGCAAGCCAAGCGAATGCGACTTCACTCATTGCTTTGCGGATGCTCGGGTTATCAATCTTGTCGATCGCATCACCGACAAAACTTTGGATCAGCAAACCACGAGCCTGAGCCTCGGGAATGCCGCGCGACTGACAGTAGAAGATCAACGCCGGATCGATTTCGGCGCACGTCGAGCCATGCCCGCATGCTACATCGTCGGCATAAATCTCAAGCTCGGGCTTGCTGTCGAATTCGGCATCCGGGGACAGCATGAGCGCTTGCGCCATCTGCTTACCGTCGGTCTTTTGCGCGGCCTGCGCTACGTGCACCTTGCCTTGGAACACGGCACGAGCACGACCATCGATCACGGTCTTGAACAGCTCGCGACTCTGGCAGCCAGGCGCGATGTGACGGATCTCCATCGTGGTGTCGATGTGATCCGTGTTGCGGCCGAGCGCGATCCCGGCAAAATCGAACTTGCTATCACGACCGTCGAGGCTAAGTCGCATTTCGTTGCGAGCCAGACCAGCGCTTGGAGTGAGTTGCGCCGCACGATAAAGCGCGCTGGCACCAACCTTCACATCCCAGCTCGACAAATGCACGCCGCTATGTGCACCCAGCACAATCTTCACGTGGTCGACAATTGCATGATCGCCGATCGACAGTTCAAAGCCGCAGTTCGTATGCACATCGCTACCTCCGATCTGACCATGAACCTCGATAAGGGTGGCGCAAGCGCTCTCGCGTATATCCACGAAATTGCGCGTCGTGACCGAAGCGGGCACGTCAGCTGTGCTCAGGAATACTAACATCAGCGGCCGATCGAGCGCGACCGACTTGGGAACCTCGACCACCGCTCCATCGGAGGCGAATGCCACGTTCAGTGCTGAGACCGCATTGTTGTCCGAAAGCCCGGCGTTGGCCAAAGAGGCGTCGGCAGGGCGCTCGCTGATCGCAAACACCTGCGCTCCGGCCGGTTGTGCGTCAGCCGATAGTGCCGGCGCATGTCGGCCATCGACGAAAACAAACCGCGCACAATCGATCGCCGCGAACGGTCCAAGCGCTGCGGTTACTTGAGCTGTGGTTACGGCCATCACCCGGCCGGCGGCTGGCGAGAGTGCTTCCTTCATTGCCGCACGCAGGTCGGTGTACTTCCACTCCTCGATGCGCCGGTGGGGCAGGCCAAGAGCACTGAAACGGGCCATGGCAGCTTCGCGCGTTTTACGCACGCCGTCGCCACCGGGCAATCCGGGGAGCGCTGCCGCGAACTGCTCTGGAATCGAACGCTCGGCCTTCGTCTTCATTACGGTGGTGTTCATTTTCACGCCTCAAGGACCAACCGCCATCAAGCGGTTAGGCCGTCATTCCATGGATGGTATAACGCGCTGCGAGATCGACTGGATTTATGCCGCCAGGTTTTTGAAATCGGCGTAGCCGGATTTCTCGAGCTCGAGCGCAAGCTCTTTGCCGCCCGATTTCTGGATGCGGCCGTGTGCCAGCACATGCACTTTGTCAGGCACGATGTAATTCAGCAGGCGCTGATAGTGCGTGATGACGACCATCGCGCGGTTCTTCGAGCGGAGCGCGTTCACGCCATTTGAGACGATTTTCAAAGCATCGATATCGAGCCCGCTATCGGTCTCGTCAAGCACGCACAGCGACGGTTGCAGCAGCGCCATCTGCAGGATTTCGGAGCGCTTTTTCTCGCCGCCGGAGAAGCCAACGTTCACGGGGCGCTTTAGCATCTCGACGTCGATGTTTAGCTCCGCCCCCTTAGCCTTGATGAGTTTGAGAAACTCAGGCGTGGTTAGTTCCTTGTCGCCACGGCGTTTTGCCACCGCATTGACTGCCGTCCGCAGAAACGTGAGCCCAGCGACGCCGGGAATTTCCATCGGATACTGGAAGGCGAGAAACACGCCGGCTGCTGCCCGCTCGTCCGGCGTCATCTCAAGGACGCTTTCCCCATTCCAAAGGATATCGCCCTGCGTCACCTCGTAGTCAGGGCGGCCCGCGAGCACGTAGGCAAGCGTCGATTTGCCGGAACCATTAGGCCCCATGATCGCGTGCACTTCACCCTTTGGCACGACTAAATCGAGGCCAGTGAGGATTGGCTTATCCTCGGCCGCGATTTTGACGTGCAAATTCTTTATCTCAAGCATGAACCTCACCTTGTGACTTCGCGAGCAGAAGCCGGTCGAACAGCTCGCTCGCTTGTCGTTCTGCCGCGGCATGTCGCGCGCGCAATGTTTCGACGGTCGTTTCGACCTTGGTCAGCAGCACGTAGATCTCCTTGCCACCGCCCAACGCCACCTTCTGCTTGGTATCATTGAGACGTTCAGCCGCCCGCATGGCCTCGGATTTTGTTCGGTCTGCAATTGTTTCGGCCTTGAGCCAGGCCATTTCCAGTTTCTTGATTTCCAACGCCATAAAATCCTCCGCAGAAATGTTACGACGATCGCGTCCCCAGCGCTAACCGCCAAGCGATCCCTCATTCTTCGAGTGCACTGTTGCAACTTGGTCGAGATCAAATGTTAAATCCAAGTGCGACAGTATAGCTCATCCTAGACCCGAAAAGGCTAGCTCGTCCATCGTCAGAATTAATCATTCCCACAATCGACTAACGTAGCTGATCACTTCACTTCTACTCACCCAATCCATTGCTTTCTCTACGAAATTATCGCCAGGAACACCGTCTGCATAGTTTTTACGCAAAAATGACGTTGATGCTTTTTGTCGAACTCCCAACCTCAATTCAGAGGTTCGCGGGCGCGGGTGCGAGGGTCACCCCACACTTCCTTCGAGACTGATCCCGATCAGCTTCTGGCTCTCGGCCATGAACTCCATCGGCAGCTGTTGTAGAACATCGCGGACGAAGCCGTTGACGATAAGCGCTATAGCCTCTTCCGAAGTAAGCCCGCGCTGCATGCAATAGAACAGCTGGTCGTCGGATATCTTCGACGTCGTCGCTTCATGCTCGAAGTGACAAGTCGAGTTCTTCGCCTCGATGTACGGCACCGTATGCGCGCCGCACTTATCGCCGATGAGCAAACTGTCGCAGTTGGTGAAATTTCGCGCTCCGGTTGCCTTACGATGGGCCGACACCAACCCTCGATACGTGTTCTGCGACACCCCGGCGGCAATACCCTTGGAGATGATCCGGCTCGAGGTGTTCTTGCCCAAGTGGATCATCTTGGTACCGCTATCGACCTGCTGATGGCCGTTCGATACCGCGATCGAATAGAACTCGCCGCGTGAGTTGTCGCCACGCAGAATGCAGCTCGGATACTTCCACGTGATCGCCGATCCGGTTTCGACCTGGGTCCAGCTGATTTTCGAGTTGTGGCCCCGGCAATCGCCGCGCTTGGTCACGAAGTTATAGATGCCGCCCTTACCGTTCTTGTCGCCTGGATACCAGTTCTGCACCGTCGAGTACTTGATCTCGGCATCATCGAGCGCGATCAGCTCGACGACGGCGGCGTGCAACTGATTTTCATCACGCATCGGCGCCGTGCAGCCTTCGAGGTAGGACACGTACGAGCCCTTGTCGGCGATGATCAGTGTGCGCTCGAACTGGCCGGTGTTCTGCTCGTTGATGCGGAAGTAGGTCGACAGCTCCATCGGGCAGCGCACGCCCGGCGGAATGTACACGAACGAGCCGTCGGAGAACACGGCCGAGTTCATCGCCGCGTAGTAGTTGTCGGTTTGCGGCACGACCGTTCCCAGATACTTGCGAACCAGTTCAGGGTGCTCCTTCAGCGCTTCCGAAATGGAGCAGAAGATGACACCGACGCGGGCAAGTTCCTTCTTGAACGTCGTTACCACGGACACGCTGTCGAACACGGCATCGACCGCGACCCGGCCCGCCATGCTGGCATAACCGTCGTCATTGGCGCCAATCGTGCTCGGCTCGTTCTGCTTGCGGACACCGGCTAGCAATTCCTGCTCTTTAAGCGGAATGCCGAGCTTGGCGTACATCTTCAGCAATTCGGGATCGACGTCGGCCAGCGACTTGGGACCATCCGTGGTGCCCTTCGGCTGGGAGTAGTAATAGAGATCCTGATAATCGATCTTGGGATAATGCACCTTTGCCCACGTCGGCTCGGTCATCACCAGCCAACGGCGATAAGCTTCGAGCCGCCACTGCAGCATCCAACCCGGTTCGCCCTTCTTGTTCGAAATGTAACGAACGATATCCTCGGAGTGGCCCTTTGGCGCCTTCTCCGACTCGATATCGGTCGTGAACCCGTACTTATACTGGTCGACATCGATCTCTTTAACTTGGGCGATCGTCGCTTCGACGGCTGCCATTGATATCAGCTCCTCAACTTTACTAAGCTACCGCACGCAAGGCACGCGGGCGGGTGACGGCACCCCATACTTCTAGGAACGTAGCCACGTCAGCTTTGGATGAGTTCCATCCAAGACTGAGGCGAATTGCGTTGTTCGCGATATCGGGCGCCAGGCCCATCGCGGTCAGTACATGACTGGCCCCGACCTTGCCCGACGAGCACGCGGCGCCCGCACTGACGGCAAACCCGGCGAGGTCAAGCTTGATCACCAAGGTCTCGGCGGGTTGACCGGGCATCGCGACCGATGTCGTGTTCGGCAGACGCGGCGATCCGGCGCCGACAATAACGGCGGATGGGGTGATCTCACGAACGCCTGCTTCCAGTTGATCGCGTAAATCAGCAAGCCGTACTTCCGCCGAGCCATCGGCGCGTGCTGCCTCGGCTGCTGCGCCAAAGCCTGCGATGCCGATCACGTTCTCTGTTCCGGCACGGCGGCGGCGCTCCTGCCCACCACCGGTTACGAAGCTTGCGAGTTTCACGCCGTCACGAATGATCAGTGCACCCACTCCCGCTGGACCGCCGAGCTTGTGGCTCGATAAGCTGAGGGTATCGACACCGAGGCCCGCGAAATCGATCGGTAGACGGCCAGGCATCTGCACGGCATCGGAGTGAATGTGCAGACCATGCTCCCGGCAAAACTGAGCCGTCTCGGCTACCGGCTGCAGTACGCCGGTTTCGTTGTTCGCCATCTGCAGCACGACGAGGGTGCGGTCGCCGGATACCAGCGCGGTGAATGCATGACGCGCGATCTCTTCGACGGCGACGAGCCCGCCGGCTGAAATTGGCAGCGGACGGTGAAGGCTCTGCGAATGGGCGATCGGTCCGCGCACGGAATCGTGTTCGATCTCGGCCGACAGGATCGTTGCCCATTCACCTCCACCGATGACCCAGGCATTGGCTTCGGTCGCCCCGCTTGTGAATACGACCTCTAGAGGCTTGGCGTTGACAAGCTTGGCCACCTGCTCGCGTGCGGTCTCGATGAGCGCGCGCACACGCCGGCCCTCGTGATGAACCGATGAAGGATTACCGCACACGCTCATAGCCACGGCCATCGCTGATGCAGCTTCCGGCCGTAGTGGCGCTGTCGCGTTATGATCGAGATATATGCGTTGCGTGCTCATGCGGCGGCAACTCGCACATTCTTTGCGATGATTTGACCTGGTCTGATCGGCGTTCCGTCGACCACTTCCTGCAGCGATACGCCTGCCAGGAACGTCCGGATGTGGTCGCCGAGCGCATGCCACAGGCCGTGCGTCAGACATTTCGATTCACCGAGACACCCGCCAACATCGCCGACGAGGTCGAGGCAGCGCGTCATCCGCGTCTCTTCTTCGACCGCAATCATGATTTCGGAAATGGCGATCTCACGCGCCGGACGCGCTAGCTTATAGCCCCCGCTGCGCCCGCGAACGCTGTCGACAAGGCCGAAGCGGCGAAGTTGTGCGAATATCTGCTCGAGATAAGCGACCGAGAGATGCTGGCGGTCGGCAATTGCCGACAGCGCAACTGCCTCACCCGCCCCATGCTTGGCAAGATCGGTCATCGCCATGACCGCATAACGTCCTCTGGTGTTCAACTCCACGGCAGTGACTCCTGCTACAATCAGGCCATCAATTCGATCGTGATGCTTGCACAAGACACCCTGCCTTGTGCTAAGACCCCAGCCCAACGCCGCTTGCCGGACTTGGATCCGGCTTCAGCAGTTTCGAACTATTCTAATTCTGAATAGAGGTATGGGAATTCCGAGCGCGGAAGTCAAGATTTGACTTCAGATGGCAGCTACAATTCCGAAAACCTTTAGGGTGCAAAAACGAGCTCGAGCCAGAAGGCCAAAAAACGATCATGCCTGAACTAGTTATTGCCGGACCCTCCGGACGCCTAGAAGCACGCTACCATCACGAGGCAGCTGCCGACGCGCCGATCGCGCTCATCCTGCATCCGCATCCCCAATTCGGCGGCACGATGAACAATCAGGTCGTCTATAACCTATACTACGCGTTCGCTGAGCGTGGCTTCTCTGTGCTTCGATTCAATTTTCGCGGAGTAGGACGCAGCCAGGGCACGTTCGACAATGGACCAGGCGAGCTGTCGGATGCCGCATCGGCGCTCGATTGGCTGCAGATCGCCAAGCCGGAATCGCGCGCATGCTGGATCGCCGGCGTTTCGTTCGGCACTTGGATAGCGATGCAGCTGCTGATGCGGCGGCCTGAAATCGACGCGTTTGTTTGCGTCGCCCCACCCGCCAACATGTACGACTACTCGTTCCTGGCGCCCTGCCCGTCTTCGGGTCTGGTAATCAACGGCGAGAAGGATCGCGTTGTCCCGTCGGCGTCGGTTGCGGAGATGGCTGTCAAGACGAAGACGCAGCGCGGCATCAAGATCGAGCATCAGATCGTGCCGGGTGCCAACCATTTCTTCGAAGGGGAAGACAAGCTCGCGGCGCTCAAGGCGTCCGTCGGGGAGTACGTCGATCGCCGCTCGCTCGAACTTATCGCCAAGGAAAAAGAGAAAGCCGCGAAAGAGAAATGATCGCCCGGTGCCCGGCTTCTTTGATAGCGCCCGCCGGCTCCCCTGGCCGGCCGCGCCGGGCGCGGTGATCTACCTATGGCTCGTGTTGAGCCGGGTCTCCATGTACTGCGAGTAGCGCGACATGCCAAAACAGAACACCCAGAATATAAGGCCGGCAAACACGTAGCCGGTCATCGCGGTCGATGGCGAGAACCATTTCGAGTCCGACATGTTTTGTTGCACGACCCCGAGTAGGTCAAACAAACCGATGATCAATACGAGGCTCGTGTCTTTGAACAGGCCGATGAAACTCGACACGATGTTCGGGATGACGACCTTCAAGGCTTGCGGCAGCACGATCAGGCCCATTTTCTTGCCATAGGACAGGCCAAGCGCATCTGCTGCCTCGAATTGTCCGCGGGGGATTGCTTGCAAGCCCCCTCGGATCGTCTCGGCCATATAGGCACCCGAGAATAGTGATACGCCGATTAGCGCTCGCAACAGTTTGTCGACGTTGGTGCCCGGAGCCAGGAACAACGGCAGCATCACCGATGACATGAAGAGGATCGTGATTAGCGGCACACCGCGCACGAACTCGATGAACCACACTGACATCCAGCGGGCCAACGGCATTTTCGAGCGGCGGCCGAGCGCCAGAACAATGCCGATCGGGAACGACATGGTGATGCCGACCGTCGCGACGACCAGCGTAACGAGCATGCCGCCCCAGAACTGGGTCTCGACCACCGGCAGGCTGACCAAGCCGCTAAAGTTAAAAAACCAGCCGAGAACGACAAACCACGAAATGAACGCCAACGGCGCGGCGGTTGCCGTAGCGAGCGTTCTCGTGGCCGCCGATGCCCCGCCCAATCGCGGCCCAAGCACCAGCAAGGCGGTTGCCGCAACGACGACAACACCGATCCAATCCCATTTGTCACCAAACTTGATGCCGGGTGTGGAGCCCGTGAGCAGCCAGTAGGCCAGTCCCGGGAAAATCCCGAATACGAACAGCGCCGACCACTTTTTGCCAGGGATCGCCGGAACCATGAGCGGGATAAGACCGGCTGCCGCCATCAGATATGTCAGATCGACGCGCCAGCGCTCGGCATCGGGATAGCGGCCGTACATAAACTGGCCAAACTTTGCCTTGATGAACGGCCAGCAGGCACCGGTGCCTTCAGCCTGGCAAGCGGTGCCATCTTTGCCATCCCAAACCGCGGTCAGCACGGTCCATTCGAAAGCGCCTTTGACGGCGTAATATGAAATCCAAAAGCCGATCAGCGTTAGAATGCTATTGCCGGGAGAGGAAAACAAATTTTGGCGCAACCAGGCAACTGGACCGACCAGGCTGCGCGGTGGTGGTAGAGCAGTGCTCGTTGCTTCAGCGGTTGCCATTGCCTGATCCTCAGCGCTCGACCAGCGCGACCCGCGCATTGAACCAATTCATGAAGGCGGAGGTCACCAAACTGAAGGTGAGATAGACGCCCATGGTGATGAGAATGATCTCCACCGCCTGCCCAGTCTGATTGAGCATCGTGCCGGTGACGCTGACGAGTTCTGGATAGGCGATCGCCAAGCCCAGCGACGAGTTCTTGGTGAGATTGAGGTATTGGCTCGTCAACGGCGGAATGACGATTCGCATGGCCTGGGGCACGACAACCAGACGGAGCGCCTGGCTCGGCTGCAAGCCTAGAGCAGCGGCAGCTTCCTTTTGTCCCTTCGTTACCGCCAGGATGCCGGCGCGAACGATCTCAGCGATGAAGCTCGCGGTATAAAGGCTAAGGCCGAACAGCAGAGCCAGAAACTCGGGCAGCACGACGACGCCACCGGAGAAGTTGAATGCGCCCTTCTCGGGGTAATTGAACGACAACGGCCGTCCGAGTACCAGAAACACGATCAGCGGCATCAAGACAACCAGGCCGATCGTCGACCACAACACGGGAAACTGCTGACCCGTCAAGAGTCGGCGACGCCTAGCCCAAAGCCCAATTAGTATGCTCAGTCCGATACCTGCCAACAATGCCAATCCGGCATGGCCCATCCCCGGCTCGGGCACCGGCCACGGCATATTTAGACCGCGATTGCTCAGGAAGGATCCACCGGGGAGTTCGTAGGCTTGTCGCGCTTGCGGCAGCACCTTGAGCACGGCGAAATACCAGAAAAACAATTGCAGCAGCAGCGGCATGTTACGCAGCAGCTCGACGTAAACCGTGCTGAGCCGCGCGATCAGCCAGTTGCTCGACAACCGCCCGACGCCGACGAGAAATCCGATTATCGTTGCCAGCACGATACCGATAGCGGCGACCAGCAGCGTGTTCCACATGCCGATCCAGAACGCATCGCCATAGGTCGATGTGGCGGAATAGGGGGTCAAGGTTTGACCGATATCGAAGCCGGACGTGCGGTCCCAGAACCCAAGGCCCGACGCAATGTTCAGCCGGCGCATGTTCTCGGCGGCATTGGTGACGATAGTGTAGAAAAACAGCACGATCGCGGCCACGAGCACCACCTGATAAATCAGCTGGCGGACCTCCGGACGATAGAGGAGTCTCGCTTTCGCGGCCTCGTCCCCGGTCTGAGTGGTGCTGGTGACAGCCATCTTCGCCTGCCTTCATGAGCCGCTGTAGGTGGAAGAAAGAACGCCGACCCTTTGTGAGGCCGGCGTTCATCAGTGTCGTCCTAGCGGATCGGCGGTGCGTATTGCAGACCACCTTGCGTCCAAAGCTTGTTCTGGCCACGCTCGATGTTGATTGGGGTCTTCGGACCGAAGTGGCGATCGTAGACCTCGCCATAGTTGCCGACCTTCTTGGCAATCTGGTAGGCCCAATCATTGGCAACACCTATACCTTTGCCAAACTCGCCTTCGGTGCCGAGCAGACGCTTGATGTCGGGATTGGTCGACTTCATCATTTCATCGGCATTGGCCTGCGTGACGCCGGCTTCTTCCAGGTTCAGCATGGCGAAATAGACCCACTTCGCGAGCGTGAAGAACTGGCTGTCACCCTGACGAACGACGGGGCCGAGCGGCTCCTTGGAGATGATATCCGGGAGAACTACGGCATCGTTCGGATTTTTCAGCTTCGTGCGCTCGGCGGCAAGGCCCGAACGATCGTTGGTGTAGGCATCGCAACGGCCGGAATCGAACGCCGCGACGGTTTCGTCGGCCTTCTCGAAGACTACCGGCTTATAGGTGATCTTGTTCGTACGGAAGAAGTCGGCAAGGTTCAGCTCGGTCGTGGTGCCGGTTTGAACGCAAACCGAAGCGCCGTTGAGTTCCTTGGCAGCCTTCACGCCAAGCGCCTTCTTCACCATGAAGCCCTGGCCGTCATAGAACGTGACGCCCGCAAAGCTCATGCCCATCGAGCTGTCGCGGCTCATGGTCCACGTCGTGGTGCGCGACAAAAGATCGACTTCGCCCGATTGCAACGCCGTGAACCGCTCCTTCGAGGTGGTCGGCTTGAAGGTCACTTTGTTTGGGTCGTTGAATATGGCGACGGCAAGCGCGCGACAGTAATCCACGTCGAGACCTGTCCACACGCCCTTGTCGTCGGGCTGGGCGTAGCCTGGAACGCCGGGGCTCACGCCGCACAGAAGCGTGCCGCGCGCCTTGATGGCATCGAGGCCTTTTCCTTGAGCCATTACACCGGTGGTGCCGGCAACGGCAACCAACGCGGCTAAACCTGCAAATTTCAGACTTTTCATAGGTACGTTTCTCCCGTCCTCACTGGACATTTACGTCAACTGACGCGTCACTACTCCGCTCGCGTCAAACCGGTTTGTACCCGTTTCGATTGCGAGCGTCTTGACAGTTGGATGGCTGTTTCGCGACTTCGAAACCGCTCATGAACACCCACCTGAACAAAACTTTTTGGGCCTCCCAAGCCCGCGGCCGCAGTCCTTCCTAGTGGTTGAGGATCTGCGATAAGAACAACTTTGTACGTTCCGATTTTGGGTTCGCAAAGAATTCCTTCGGCGGCCCCTGCTCGACGATCTCGCCGCGATCCATGAAGATGACGCGATCCGCAACCGAGCGGGCAAACCCCATTTCGTGCGTCACACAAATCATCGTCATGCCGGAGCGCGCAAGCTCGATCATGGTATCCAGAACCTCCTTCACCATCTCGGGGTCGAGTGCCGACGTCGGCTCGTCGAACAGCATGATGCGGGGCTGCATGCAAAGCGCACGCGCGATTGCGACGCGCTGCTGTTGCCCACCCGATAGTTGGCCGGGATACTTGTGCGCCTGCTCGGGAATGCGAACGCGCGTGAGATATTGCATGGCCAGCGCTTCGGCCTCGGCGCGAGGCATCTTGCGCACCCAGGTCGGTGCCAAGCAAAGATTATCGAGGATCGTCAGATGCGGGAAAAGGTTGAAGCTCTGAAACACCATGCCGACTTCGGAGCGGATCTTATCGACGTTGCGCACGTCGTTGGTGAGTTCCACGCCATCGACGATGATGCTGCCCTTCTGGTGCTCTTCCAGGCGATTGATGCATCGAATGAGCGTCGACTTGCCGGACCCCGACGGACCGCATATGACGATTTTTTCGCCGCGCGCCACATTGAGGTGAATGTTCCGCAGAACATGGAACTCGCCGAACCACTTATTAACGCCAGTCATTTCAATGGCGGGCGCGCCGTTCAACGACGAATGTGGTGCGACACTCATTGCGGCATCTTGGGCCATGGAACCTCGCTTGGTCGTCACTCTAGTGCGATGGGCCTGAGATCACGTCGACCTTACGTCGCGGCCATTGCCCTAAAACTATGCACGAGGCGCAGGGCAGGCGCAACAGGTCCGCATGACGAAAGTTTGCGCTATCGCTGGCGAATTTTGCGTCATTTCATGCTTTTCCGCCATACCGACTATCCGGCGAGGATCATCGCAGCACCCTTCTCTGCAATCATGAGGGTCGGCGCATTTGTATTTCCACTGGTTATCGCCGGCATGACCGAGGCGTCGATCACGCGCAAGCCTTCCAGACCTCGCACCCGCAAACTCGGGTCGACGACGGCGCGATCGTCGGTGCCCATGCGGGCGGTGCCGACCGGATGGAAGATCGTCGTGGAGATTTCGCCTGCAGCCTTTGCGAGTTCCTCATCGGACGTAATTTCAGGGCCCGGCCGAAATTCCTCGGGCCGGTAGCGCTGCAACGCAGGCTTGCTGATGATCGCACGAGTGAGACGGATCGAATCTGCGGCAACCCGCCGGTCATCCTCGGTTGCCAAGTAGTTGGGATCGATCGTCGGATGGTCATTTGCATCGGGGGAAGTAATCCGGACGTGACCACGGCTCGTCGGGCGCACATTGCACACGCTCGCGGTAAATGCTGGAAATGGATCGAGCGGTTCGCCAAACTTCGGCAGCGTCAAAGGCTGCACATGGTACTGCAGATTCGGCGTCTCGCGACTATCATCAGACTTGGCGAATGCCCCGAGCTGCGAAGGCGCCATCGACATCGGTCCGGTTCGCTTCAACGCATATTGCAAACAGATGCCGGCCTTCTGCCACAGCTTTTGCGATGTCTCGTTCAGCGTTCTGACGCCGTGCACTTTATATGCGCAACGGATCTGCAGATGATCCTGCAAGTTCTCGCCGACGCCTGGCAGATCGTGACGCACGCCGATCCCGAGCCCTTGCAAAAGCCCACCAGGACCGATGCCCGACACCTGCATTATCTGCGGTGAGCCGATTGCGCCTGCAGCTAGTATAACCTCACGGCGCGCCTTGATCGTCGCCGTCTGCCCATTCACGCGCACCTCGGCGCCGCTTACCCGGCGACCGGCAAGCGTCAATTTCGAGACCTGCGACTGCGTGAATACCGTGAGATTTTGCCGCCCCAATACCGGCCGCAGAAACGCCTTCGATGTATTCCACCTGAAACCCGAGCGCTGGTTCACCTGGAAGTAGCTCGAGCCTTCGTTGTTGCCGCCATTGAAGTCGCGGATCTTCGGAATACCCGCCTGCTCCGCCGCATCCGCGAATGCATCGAGAATATCCCAGCGGATGCGCGGCTCTTCGATGCGCCACTCGCCGCCACGCGCATGCATGGCGCCAAGATCGGCCGCCTCCATCGCCCACTGATCCTGATGTTTCAGAAAATACGGCAATACGTCCTCCCAGGACCAGCCGGGATTGCCCATTTGCCGCCATTGATCGTAGTCGCGCGCTTGGCCGCGCATGTAGATCATGCCGTTGATCGACGAGCAGCCGCCTAGCACACGGCCGCGGGGATAGTTCAGACTGCGGCCGTTGAGGCCAGGCAATGGCGCGGTCTGATACCCCCAGTCGGTGCGCGGATTGCCCATCAAGTAGAGATAGCCGACCGGAATATGAATCCAATGATAGTTGTCGCGACCGCCCGCCTCGAGCAGCGCCACGCGGGTGTTGGGATCAGCGGATAAGCGATTAGCAAGCAGGCAGCCAGCGGTGCCGGCGCCCACAATAACGTAGTCGAATTCGCCCAAATTCGAAGTCATGTCCGCCCCTCGCCGCGCTACGCCTTCTGCTTGATAGCTCGCAGCCGACTGCTGAGGAAGTGACTTACACCCGTAACAGGGCACGCCCGAGGAAAACAATCTCGTTGGCGCCGATCGTAACCCGGTCGATCTCGTCGAAACCGCATCGCTCATAGAAGCGGACGTTGCGGCTTGCTGCATTGGTGATGACGTGCAGTCCGGGTGCACTGTAAGTACTGGCATGGGCGGCAAAGACTTCGATCAATTGCGCGCCTAGACCGCGGCCGCGCATCTCCTGTGCAACGTTGATGTGGAGGTGCGCTGGATAGCGCGAGCTGGCGGCCGCGAACGTGCGCGTCGTCGAAATATCGCCGAAACGAGGGTCGCGGGCGGGATCTTCGATGGCGCCGACAACATAGCCAACGATGCGATCGCCAGCCCCCATTGCAACGAAAGCATGTGCTGCATCGCCCAAGAGATAGCGCCCGAGCCAGCGTTCGCGAAAAACCGCGCGGTCAGCCGGGCTGGCGAACTCTTGCGTGGCGCTCGACGAAAAAAAGACGTGATCGATTTCCGCCAATTGCTCCGGTGACCATACGCGATCAAGAACGCCACAGATTGTTACGCTGGGGGACGTCATCGGGTAATACACCGCGCCAATGTTATTGCGACCGTCGAGACAATATCGTCAGTGGAGGCACCGCGCGACAGATCGGAGATCGGCCGGCGAAAGCCTTGCAGGAATGGACCCAGCGCCTGCGCCGCACCGAATTCCTGTACAAGCTTGTAGGCGATATTGCCGGAGTCTAGATCCGGGAAAATCAGGACATTGGCGCGGCCGGCAACGTCACTCGGCCCAGTGACTTTCTTGGCGGCAACCACACTCGATAGTGCCGCGTCGCCCTGCAATTCGCCATCGATCATCAGGCTAGGCATCAACGCGTTCACATGAGCCAACGCCGCACGAACCTTGTCGACACGGGCGTGCTGCGCGCTTCCCTTGGTCGAAAACGACAGCATCGCAACGCGCGGTAACTCTCCCAACAACCGCGCGCTATCGGCGGACGCGATCGCGATATCGGCCAGCTCACGGGCAGTCGGATCAGCATTGACGGCGCAATCGGCGAAGATCAGCGCGCGCGCTGGCCTCGAAGCGATTTCCGGCATGAGCATCACGAAGAAGCTTGACGGGATTTCGATGGCGGGAGCCAAGCCGATCGTCATCAACCCAGCCTCGATCACGCGCCGCGTGGGATTGGCGGCACCCGCAACGAATGTATCTGCTTCGCCGGCAGCGACCAGTGCCCCGGCAAAGTAGAGCGGCTTCGTCATCAATCGTTGAGCGGCCTTTAAACTCAGCGATGGCCGGGCGGCAGCGACCATTTCCGCCAGCCGCTCGATGGCGGGATCAAGAGCCGGGTCGCGAACATCAATGGTTGAACGATTGACGCCGAGTGTTTCGAGCTTCGTCCGAACGTCCTTGATCTCGCCGATCAGAACCGGGCGTGCTAGGCCCTCATCGGACAACTGACATGCCGCTCGCAACACGCGCTCATCGCCTGACTCTGGCAGTACGACGCGCATGCCGCGCCCTCGGATCGCGTCCTTGCTGGTGCCAACGATGTCCATTGCAGCCCTGCCTTGCCGTTTATGATTGGGTTTAGCGGTCTCGGCGGTCTTGTCCAACCCATTACGGAGCGGCACTGTCATTTCCAGAGGAAACAATAATCCGAGGATGGCGCCCATGGCCGCGAAAACCATCGTCACATGCGCTTTGACCGGCGGCTTCGACACCGTCGGCAAAAATCCCGCAGTGCCGGTCAGCCCAGAGCAGATCGCGCAGTCGGCGCTCGATGCCGCCAATGCTGGAGCCGCGATCGTCCATATTCATGTCCGCGACCCGAAAACGGGCAAGCCATCGATGGCGTTGGAGTTGTATGAGGAGACAGTCCAACGCATCCGCGCCGCCAATCGCGATGTCATCCTCAATCTGACGACAGGAGCCGGTGGCCGCTTCATTCCAGGCGCGGACGAGCCCCGCATTGCAGCCGAAGGTACGACACTGACGACACCCGCCGTTCGCATGCGTCACATCGGGAAGATCAAGCCGGAGATCTGCACTCTCGATTGCGGCAGCATGAACTTTGGTCCGCACGTGTTCATCAACACGCCAGCGCACCTCGCGGAAATGGCTTCGATAGCCAAAGAAGCCGGCACCAAGCCCGAAATCGAAGTGTTCGACCTCGGCCACATCGAACTCGCGAAAAAGCTGATCGCCGACGGCGTTATCGCGCCGCCGCCGCTGTTCCAACTGTGCTTGGGCATTTCGTTTGGTGCACCGGCAACGCCCGAGGCGATGCTGGCGATGCGCAATAATCTCCCGGCCGGCGCGCATTGGTGCGCGTTCGGCATCGGCCGCATGCAGTTCCCGCTCGTAGCGCAGACCGTGCTTTACGGCGGCCACGTTCGCGTCGGTCTGGAAGACAATCTGTACTTCGAGCGCGGCAAGCTTGCCTCCTCGAATGCGGCCCTCGTGGAACGCGCAGTCGAGATCATCCGGATCATCGGCGGCGATATTGCAACGGCAACCGAAGCCCGCAAGACACTTGGGCTGGGAGCTGCCGCATGACCAGCGCGATCATATCGGCCAACCTCACCGGCAAGCGTGCCCTTGTCACTGGCGGCGCTTCCGGCATCGGCTTGGCAACGGTCGAAGCGCTGCTTCGCTGCGGCGCGATCGTGGCCGTCAACTATCTGAGCGGCGACGCCCGCGGTCCCTTGGTGGTGGAAACCCTTGCCAAGGATCAAGGCAACGCACCCAATGGCCGAGTTATCGCAGCACCCGGTGACGTAGCCGACCCCAAAGATGCCGCTCGAATGGTGGCGCGCGCGATCGCCGATCTCGGCGGCCTCGATATCCTGATTAATAACGCAGCCAGCCCCGAAACCATCGAGCCGATCCCGTTCGAAGACTTCGACGCAATGACTGAGGAAAAGTGGGAGCGCATCCTGACAACCAATCTCGTCGGGCCTTTCCGTTGCGCCAAGGCTGCCGCATCAGCGCTCAAGACGTCGGGTGGCGCCATCGTCAACACGGCTTCGATTGCTGGATTGGGCGGCCAAGCCTCATCGATCGCCTATGCCGCAGGTAAAGCCGGATTGATCAACCTGACGCGCAACCTTGCCAAGGCATTTGGGCCGAACGTCCGCGTCAACGCGGTTGCCCCCGGTCTAACGCGAACGCCATGGACCGATCCGTGGCCCGCCGAGCGCAAGGCGCGCTCAATCGAAAACACGGCGTTGAAGCGCCTGGTCGAGCCATCGGACATCGCTCAAGCGATGATTTTCCTGGCCGCCCACCCGGCAATCACGGGGCAGACCCTGGTTGTCGATGCCGGACGGAACTTATGATGGTCAATCGAAGTGATCGTGGCCGGTTTTGGACAACGTCACGGGCAACCCATTGGCGTTGAGCAGCGTCAGACCGGCGCCTTCCGCAATTTTTCCAACGTCGGTTACGGCAACGCCGAGTTCGAGCGCTGCGTCTTCAAACGCGTCTGCTTGGTTGGCTGGGACGGTGGCCAAGATTTCGTAGTCGTCGCCGCCGTTGGCCGCCAGTTCTCGCAGCACCGGTTGTTCGGCAAATGCGCGCTCGGCTGCGACCGAAAGGGGTAGGCGGTCCAGTATCACCTGAGCGGCCACACCGGATGCACTGCACATCCGCCCCATGTCTTTTACGAAACCGTCCGACACGTCCATCGCGGCCGACGCATATTTGAGCAACAAGCTGGACAGCTCGACGCGCGCTGAGGGCCGCAAGAAACGGTCCAACAAGAATTGGCGTTGATCCTTATCGAGTGTGGGAAAACGCTTGGAATCTACGTTGCGGCGGAGAATCAGTCCCATCGCCGCGTCGCCAAGTGTGCCGGACACGAAGACGCGATCGCCGACTTGGGCCGTTGCTCTCTGCACCATGCGCCCTTCGGGGACATAACCGACAGCTGTTATGTTGATCGACAGCGAAACGCCGGGACGGCGGTCAGTATCGCCGCCGATCAATGTCAAGCCATAATGTTCTTGCGCGTCCTTGAGCCCAGACGCAAACCGGATCATCCAATCGCGGGTGGGCGCCTCCGGCACACTGAGCGCCATAAGATAACACATCGGGGTCGCCCCCTTCGACGCCAGATCGGATATATTGACCGCAAGCGCGCGCCACGCGATCACCTCTGGCGTTTCGTCGGGCAAAAAGTGCAGTCCGCTGACCAGCGCGTCGGTCGTCATCACCAGATCGTGGCCGGCCGGCGGGCGCAAGGTTGCGCAATCGTCCTTCAGAGCATACGCGCCGGGAACTTTGTCCGTGAGCGGAGCCAGAAACTGCTGGATGAGATCTTCTTCACTGACGACTTTATCGCCCATGTAGTGCTCTCAAACTTTCGGTATGAACTCGGGTGCCCGCAGTTTCCGTGCCAGTTTGTCAAGAACGCCGTTGACGACTTTTGGTTCGTCCTCGTTGAAGAAAGCGTTGGCGACCTCGACGTATTCGCTGATCGCGACGCGCGCCGGCACATCAGGCCGCTCCATCAGCTCGAACGTGCCGGCCCTCAAAATAGCACGCAAGATGCTATCGACACGGATCAGCCGCCAACCCGTAGCCAACTGTTGATCGACCATCGGATCGATGTCGAGTTGACGGCGCACGACGCCGCGCAACACCTCGGCGAAAAACACGGCATCGGCGCCGCGCAGTGCGTCGTCGGCTTCCTCGCCCGCGAAACGTATCCGGACAAACTCATCGACGACATCGTTGAGGTCGATGCCCGATAGATCCATCTGATAGAGAGCCTGCACGGCTGCGACCCGCGAGGCACTGCGCGGGCGCGATTTTTGTTTTTTGGCGACGATGGCCATTACTGTTTTCCTGCGGCAAAATCCGCCGCAACTTCAATCAATCTTAGGCAGGCTCTAGCGGCGTCAGCACCCTTGCCCGCCCGCACTCCTGTCGCCCGTGTCATGGCCTGAGCCTCCGTATCGACCGTCAGGATTGCATTACCGAGCGGGATTGCGTGTCGGATCGCGAGCTCATAGCACCAATGGTTGGCATTGTTGCAGACAATGTCATAGTGGGAGGTTTCTCCGCGGATGACACAGCCGAGCATAACCGCGCCGCTAAAACGGGCCCGTGTTGCGGTTGCAGGCATCGTTCCCGTCGCAATCGCTGCGGCCAGCACTTGCGGGATCTCCAAGGCACCCGGCACCACCAGACGCTCGTACGCCACGCCTTGGGCTTCGAACTCCGCCACGGCGCCTTCGATCAACGCTTCCGCGACCACCTCATAGTAGCGCGCCTCGATGATCAGAACCGGCAACTTTGGGCGCGTTGCTGGCGACATCACCCAAGGGGTGCTGGTGCTTTTGCCAGCCATCAGTCGATCTTCCGGGTGTCAACGATCTTCAGCCCATAGCCTTCGAGGCCGACATAGACCGAAGCAGGAGAGTTCGACAGCAGCACCATTTCGGTAACGCCCAAATCACGCAAAATCTGACTGCCGATGCCAATCTCGACCCGGCGACGTTCCTGGTTCTCTGGTTGCGTCCCCGGCTTTTTCGGGCGCCCTTCTTTTGCTAGACCCTCGGACACCGACTTGGGGCGTAGATCTCTGATCAGAACGACGACGCCGCGGCCCTCCTTCTCGATTATGCGCATCGACTTCTCGACGAGCGAGCCCTCTCCCGGCTCGACACCGATGCCGAGCACATCGGCCATCGCATTGACAGCATGGACGCGAACCAGGACCGGTCCCGGCACCGACAAATCGCCTTTGACGAGCACCAGGTGTTCGCTGGCATCGACCGTCGTCGAGTAGACGTGCATCGCGAACTTGCCGCCATATGCACTCTCGACCTCGCGCCGGGCGACGGCCCGCACCAACTTGTCGTTCGACAAGCGGAACGCAATGAGATCCTCGATCGTGCCGATCTTGAGGCCATGCTTTTGTGCGAAGCCGACGAGGTCCGGCACACGTGCCATGGTGCCGTCGTCGTTCATGATCTCACAGATGACGGCGGCAGGATAGAGCCCGGCCAAGCGGCATAGATCGACCGAAGCTTCGGTATGGCCGGCGCGCACCAGCACGCCGCCATCGCGCGCGATCAGCGGGAAAACGTGGCCTGGCGACACCACATCCGCGTGCCCCTTGCTGGCATCGATTGCTGTTGCAATCGTACGCGCGCGATCGTGTGCCGAGATGCCAGTGGTGATCCCCTCCCGGGCCTCGATCGAAACCGTGAAGGCGGTGCCGGTGCGCGAAGCGTTCTGCCGCACCATGCTTTCCAGGCGCAACTCGTCCGCCCGCGGCTTGGTGAGCGACAGGCAAATCAAGCCCCGGCCGAAGCGAGCCATAAAGTTTACTGCGTCGGGCGTTGCCATCTGCGCTGGAATAATTAGATCGCCTTCGTTTTCGCGATCCTCGGCGTCAACCAAAATCACCATTCGCCCATTGCGAAGATCTTCGATGATCTCTGGCGTTGTTGACAGAAAGCCAAGGCCTTCCTGGTATTCGACAGTCTTCAAGCCTTTTTTCACCGGCGAAACTCCATCAGACGGGCGACGTAACGGGCGAACATGTCGACTTCGATATTGACGGCATCGCCGACTGCCTTCTTACCCCACGTGGTGATGCTCATGCTATGCGGAATGAGGTTCACACCGAAGCGATTTCCGGCAACCTCATTTATGGTCAACGAGGTGCCGTCCAAGGCAATCGAGCCCTTGGGCGCGATGAAAGGGGCGAGCGCGTCAGGCACTTCAAGCACGAACCGGCGGCTATCACCATCCTGGCGTATTTCAACGATCCTAGCCGTACCGTCGACGTGCCCCGAAACGATATGACCGCCCAGTTCGTCACCAGCCTTCAACGATCGTTCCAGGTTGACTTTACGGCCGGGCGCCCACGATTGCAGCGTCGTCGTCGACAATGTCTCATTCGAAACATCGAGCGTAAATTCGCTGACATGACCGTGCGGGCGAACCGAGGTTGCCGTCAGGCAACAGCCATCGCAACAGATCGACGCGCCAAGCGGAATCGATGCCGGCAAGTATCCGGACCGGATGGTAAATCGTCCGCCGTCGCGGGCGACGACTTCACCGACATCGGTGATCAGACCAGTGAACATAGCTTTGCGTCCTTCGAACTGATAGACGTCGATCGTATCATGACCAGCTACAGCCGTGGATAAGTGCTGCCAATTGGCATCGTTAACGACCGACTCCCAGCCATCATTCCCGAAGGCCGGTTGCCCACGCTCGATCCCGACGGCACGCGGTGCGCGCATGATGACGCACTCATCGGCGAGCCCGGCATCGATAAATGCGCCTGCTACAGTCGGCCCGCCTTCAACCAGCAATCGGGTGATGCCACGGCCGGCCAATACTTGCAGCACTTGCGGCAGATCCAGCCCTTTTCCGGAGGCACTTCGCGCAACCGGCACCACCTCGATCGCACTTCCTGGCCCGTGGCCCGCATGACCAACCGCTGCTTCCGGCGTCGTGAAGACCATTACCGGCACCGTCGTTGCGGTTCGCATTATCCGGCAGTCGGGCGAAATCTGGAAATGGCTGTCCAAGATAATCCGAAGCGGTGATTGTTTTTCGAGGCCGGGCAACCGGCAGGTGAGATCGGGGTCATCGGCCAGCACGGTACCGATGCCGACGAGGATAGCATCGGACCGAGCCCGCAGCAGGTGAGCTTGCGTACGTGCTTCCGGCCCGGTCACGAAAACCGGCCGGCCAGCTTCTCCTCGCGGAACCAAACCGTCCGAGCCGACCGCAAGTTTGAGTTGAACGAACGGCCGGTTTCGCGTCACCCGGCTGATGTGACCCAGAGTGACCCGCCGGCACTCGGTAGCAAGCACACCGGTGACGACTTCGATACCTGCGGCTCTGATGCGCGCAACACCGCGCCCAGAGACGCGCAAGTCTGGATCTTCGACGCCCACGACGACCCGGGCGACGCCTGCGGCGATCACCGCATCGGCACAGGGCGGTGTTCCGCCAAAGTGGGAGCAAGGCTCGAGCGTAACGTAGAGCGTTGCGCCCGTTGTCCGCGCGCCTGCCCTATCGATCGCAACCGTCTCGGCGTGCGGCCTGCCGGTATCCGCGGTTCTACCGAGGGCGATGATTTCGCCGGAAGCCGGATCAACAATGACCGCGCCGACCGAGGGATTGGAACCCGTGCGGCCTAATCCGCGACGCGCCATACGTAAGGCGAGACCCATGTAAAGCACATCCAGATCGTCGGGCTGTTCGAGCGGCATTGGGTCAATGCCGCTTGGCTTGCGAACCTACCACCTGGCCATCGGGATGGTCGGCGTGCGGTTCGCCGTCGCTCGTTTCGCGGGCGATCTCGCTCAGTACCTCCTGAAAGTCCGAGGCTTCCCGGAAATCGCGATAGACGGAGGCAAAGCGAACGTAAGCGACCGGATCGAGCCCCTTGAGGCCTTCGATCACCATCTCGCCGATCGCCGATGACGGCACTTCGCTCTCGCCAGAGCTTTCGAGCCGGCGCACGATGCCCGACACCATTCGCTCGATACGTTCAGGCTCGACCGGGCGCTTTCGAAGCGCAATTTGAACCGACCCCAGAAGCTTATCCCGGTCGAAGGGCACTTTCTTTCCCGCACGCTTGACGACCGTCAACTCGCGCAACTGCACACGCTCGAACGTCGTGAATCGGCCGCCGCAATCGGGGCAAACGCGGCGCCGCCGGATCGCAACATTCTCCTCGGCCGGCCGGCTATCCTTGACCTGGCTGTCGGGTGAGGCGCAGTAGGGGCAGCGCACGTCAGGCTACTCCGATTGTCAGCTATAGATCGGGAAGCGGCGGCACAGTGCGATCGCTTCCTGCTTGATGCGTTCCTCGACGAGGGGGGCTGATCCTTCCGGTGCTTGCGCGATTGCGGTCAGCACTTCCGACACCATGCGGCCGATGTCACGGAATTCGGCCACGCCGAAACCACGTGTGGTCCCAGCCGGTGTACCAAGCCGGACGCCAGACGTCACCCACGGTTTTTCCGGATCGAGGGGAACGCCATTCTTGTTGCAGGTGATGTGGGCGCGACCCAGTGCCCGTTCCGACTTTGCGCCTGTCAGCTTCTTCGGGCGCAAATCGACCAGCATCAGATGATTGTCCGTCCCGCCCGTGACGATATCGAAACCCGATGCCTTGATCGTCTCAGCCAACACTTTCGCGTTCTCGACCACGCCACGCGCATATACCTTGAAGTCCGGGCGCAGCGCCTCGCCGAAAGCCACCGCTTTGGCGGCGATGATGTGCATGAGCGGCCCGCCCTGGATGCCTGGAAACACCGCCGAGTTGATCTTCTTTGCCAACTCCTCGTCGTTAGTCAGGATCAAGCCGCCCCGCGGCCCGCGTAACGTCTTATGGGTCGTCGTGCTAACCACATGCGCATGCGGAAAAGGTGATGGATGAACGCCGCCGGCCACCAATCCCGCAAAGTGCGCCATGTCGACCATGAAGATCGCGCCAACTTCATCTGCAATCTCGCGAAAGCGCTTGAAGTCCCAGAACCGGGCATAAGCCGAGCCGCCAGCGATGATCAGCTTCGGTTTGGCGCCACGTGCGATCCGCGCGACTTCGTCCATGTCGATCTTCTGATCTTCGGCTCGCACCGTATATGGCACGACGTTAAACCACTTGCCGGATTGGTTGACCGGCGAGCCGTGTGTCAAGTGTCCGCCGGCCGCAAGGTCGAGACCCATGAAAGTGTCGCCAGGCTTGAGACAAGCGAAGAACACCGCTTGGTTGGCCTGCGCGCCAGTCGGCGGCTGCACGTTGGCAAAGCTGCAGCCAAACAGCTTGGTCGCCCGCTCGATCGCCAGCGTCTCGGCAATATCCACATATTGGCAGCCGCCGTAGTAGCGTTTGCCGGGATAGCCCTCTGCGTACTTGTTCGTCAGCACCGAGCCTGCGGCTTCCAGCACAGCGCGGCTGACGATGTTCTCCGATGCGATCAGCTCAATCTCATTTTGCTGCCGGCCAAGTTCCTTGGCAATGGCGGACGCGATCTCGGGGTCGCGCTGCTGCAGGGCTTCTGCGAAAAAAGGATTGGCGCTGAATGAATTGGCCGCCTGTGCCATCGGATGTGCCTCTTGCCGTTAGAACGATGCCATCGCTTCTGTGCGAGCTCGCGACCACATTATGGTGTGCGCCTGATAGAGCGCCGGCGGAAAAGTGTGAAGTGGTTTTCCGGCAGCACCACACACGATCTACCACCTACCACGTGCAACCCTGCACAAAGACAAGCAAGAAGCTACACCGAGGCAAAAAAAAAGCGTGCCCGCACTAATGTGCCGCACGCCAGATCGAGGTCGGTAAAGAGTGCGGAGGCGTTGTCGACAGTTAATGAGAACGCACGCGCCGGCTACGACGAACATCTTGCTTCATGTTGGCTGCCCGCACCCGAGATTTGGTTGCGACGCGCGCACTGCTGATCGGTCCCATCGTCTCCACTATCTTTTGCAAGGCGCTGACGAATGCCGCTCGTTGACCGGCCGGTAATGTCGCCAAGATCGCGTCATTGGTTGCGGCCGCTCCGGTCGAAGCGGATTCGACCGCAGAACGACCCGCAGCAGATAATCGTACTGCATACATGCGCGCATCCTGCTTTGTGCGGCGGCGAGCCAATAGTCCGCGCTCGACCAGCCGGCGCACGATATCGGCGAGCGTCGAACGATCGATGCCGGTCGCGTCGACCAACGCGGTTTGACTTACGTCTTCTGCCTTGGCAACGGTCGAGAGCACCGCAAATTGCCGAGGGGTCAAATCCGTCTTGCCGGTGTTCATCGCGAACAGCTCATCCGCACATTGTCCGGCACGGTGCAAAAGGTGTATCGCAGACATGTCTATCTGATGCCCGTTAGTGGCTTTGGTCATTCCTGAACGTCCTCGTCGATTGTTTGTTCGTGGGAGCACACCGGCTCCTTGATAAGATGCATACCGCACCATTGGTTCCTCTGGATACAGAATGCAAGTGGCAAAGACTTGACCCCTTATGCAGGTCGATTAACACTAGAACCGGTTACATCGAATTTAGGTTTCCGTTTATGTGACGGAAATCCGCGGCGGAGGCGCCTCGATTGCCATTTAACGAACCCACGGTGCGTGCCAGCGTTTTCGCGGCGCTGCCAACATATCTCAGCACACGCGGAGTCGATGTTTCGCCGCTCTTGGAAGAAGCCGGTCTCGACAATCGAGCGGTCGCCGATAATACGCTGATCATTTCGCTGAATTCGGCGGCCGCGCTTTTCGAACGTGCGGCGCAACGCCTGAATGACCCCACATTCGGGTTGTCGTACGCGGCGGCATTTCCGATTGGAGCGTCTGGATTGCTCGGTCATTTGATAATGTCCGCGCCCACAGTTCGCGATGTCATTATCGTGCTGACGAAATACCTTGAAATCCACACGACGCAATTGCAACAGACGTTTGAAGAAGACGGCGGAATTGGCCGACTGACGTTTATCTGGCCACCCTCCGCCACCGCACCGCATGTGCAATACACCGCCTTTTCGATGGGCGTGCTCATACTGCGTCTGCGCTTGGCATTGAGTCCGACTTGGTGCCCCCTCACAACCGGCTTTCAGCATCGCGCACCTTTACCCCAATATCTTCCGGATTATCAAAAGTTGTTTGGCAGCCGGTTGAAATTCGATCAACCCTACAATGAGATAGCGATCGACGCTGCATCATTGAGCCGCGCGATGCCCAAGGTGATGCAGGGGCTGTTTGAAACCATTCGCGAGCTGGGTGAGCAAAAACTTCAGGCCGCAGCAGCCCCCGATGACGTCGCATCCGAATTACATACTCTCCTAGCGAAGCGCCTTGCTGCCGAAGAGCCGTTCAGCCTCGAAAGCGTTGCCGAGGCATTGCAGCTTCAGGTGCGAGCCCTGCAATGGCGACTCGAGCAGGAGGCGACCACCTATGAGAAAGTTCTTCTGCTTACACGGATTATCGCGGCCGAATCATACCTGCGGGATAGTGACCATAACCTGACAAGAATTGCGAGCCTGCTCGGTTTCTCAGAACTATCCGTCTTAACGCGATGGAGCCAGCATCAGTTCCATATGACACCGAGCGCCTATCGAAAAAAACTCCGCGCACCGAAGGCATTTGAACCGGAAACCACTTAGTGGCCTCGAATAATAATGCGCGAGCGCGAAAAAAAGTCTCGGCGGATCAGGATAATCAGTACCCAGGTCGTGGCGACGATGAATGCCCAAGGATGGAAAAACCAAGCCATCGCGGCGATCGCATAATAAAACGAGCGCAAGCCGCCGTTGGCATGTTCAGCCGCAATGCCGATTAGTTTCGCCGTGCGCCCGGCGTGCGCATCGCAGTTGATCTCATTGCCTTCCTGGAAAATTGGCGTCGCGCCGATCATGATGCCGGTATAGTGCGAAAGGCGAAACGCCCAGGCGAACTTAAAAAACGCAAAAATGAAAATTGCCATTAATAAGAGAACTTTGAGCTCCCAACTTTCCGGTGTGGACTTGGCAACGTAAGGAAGTCGCTCCAGGAAACCCTGTACCTTTTCTCCCGAGCCCATGATTGCCGCTAGACCACCAATCGCGATTGCGCTGGTCGAAGCAAAGAACGCGTTGCCTTGGCTCAAACCCTGCAGCAGCACGCCGTCGAGCACGCGGTTCTCGCGGCGCGCCATAACACGCATCCACTCGACCCGCTGCAGTTGCACGGCCCCCACAATGCTGCGCCGCTCCAGCGGCCCCCATTCCGCGATCACCCGATAGCCGACAATCGACAAGACGAACCAACCGAATGCAATCGCCTCCGCGCTTGTATTTATCCCCAGATCCGGCGTCATCGCACCTCCATTCGGCTCACCCTCGGAATCAACGAGTATCGAAGCGTTCTGCCCGGGCCAAGGATGCGCAAGACTGATACCAGCGATCGAGTGCGATAATACAACACTCCGTGGACACGCGCGTTCATGCGCTTGCACGGCCGCGCCTGAGGCCGCAAGTGTAGGACATGAAAAGTGGCCTCACTGCAATGCCGAGGAGAATTTGGCTAAGCCTGGCAACCAGCGCTTGGCTATCGTGCGTTGCGGTACCAGTTCATGCGCAAAAGTGTGAGCGCGCGGACTTCGAGGCGGCAGTGAGCACTGCGTCGATGACGTTGCGCGAGATGACCAATCGCAACACTCCGGATTTTCAGGATAAACTTCGATCCCTCAAAGAAAAGCGGGGTTGGAGCACCGAGGAATTCGTGAAGGCGGCGGCACCTCTAGTGGCCGACGAACGCATCACTGAATTCGATCAAAAATCGGCAGAGTATTTGATGAAGATCAATAACCTCGGCGGCGAAGGCGCGAGCACATCGGTGCCTGACTGTCGATTGCTCGATTCGCTGCGCAACAGCATGGCGGAGCTCGTCGATACGCAAACAAAAAAATGGGCATATATGTTCGGTAAGCTCGAAGCCGAAATGGCCAAGTAAGCTTTGGCGCTCCAAGTGCCTAGTACGAATACGCCATCAATACTCACGTTTCGGCATCGGACTTGCTTCTGGTCCAAGTAGACCCGACAGTGCGCGCCTGTGTAGCGTTGATTCGGATCGTCGGGAGACTTCGGATGCGCGCCCGTGGGAACGCAATTCTAATCGCTGTCACAACGGCCACGTTTACGTGTCTCGGACCGTTGTCGGGGGCCTTGGCCGCCTGCAATCCCGAACGCGGCATCGGGCTTTCCCGCGTCGCTAACATCGATACGTCGCACGGCCCCCTGTTCGGCGAGCACACAGGCTATCAGCGCTCATCGAGCTTTCTCGGGCAGAAAGAGGTCGTGCTGACCTTCGATGATGGGCCGATGCCGTGGATCACGAAATCCATTTTGGACACCCTCGACAATCATTGCACCAAGGCGACCTTCTTCTCGGTCGGACGCATGGCAATCGCCTATCCGGCGACGACGCGCGAAATCCTCGCGCGCGGCCACACCCTTGGTACGCACACCTGGTCACATCCCCTCAACTTGAAGCGGCTGAAGCCCGAAAGCGCGATTGACGAAATGGAGCGCGGTTTCGCAGCCGTCGCTCTTGCGGCCGGCCAGCCGATCGCACCGTTTTTCCGGTTTCCTGGCCTGAACGACAACGCGGCGATGCTGACCCATCTGCAGGGCCGCAAGGTTGCAACCTTCACCGTCGATGTCATTTCGAACGATAGTTACATTCACGATTCTGCGCGCCTGATCGAATATACGCTCGCGCAGGTCGAAGCGCGCAAGGGCGGCATCGTGCTGTTCCATGACATTAAGGCTGCCACTGCCCGCGCACTGCCGGTGATCCTCGGTGAGTTGAAGGCGCGCGGTTACAAAGTTGTCCACATGCGCTCGACGGCGGGATTCGAGCCGGCCGCCGGATACGACACCCAACTGTTGCCGATCCTGGCCAAGGCCGAACCTGCGACGAAGGGTCAACTGATCCCGTTCTACGCTGCCGCCATCCGCCCGGATGCCGCCATCACAGCCGACACTCCGGAGGTGACGGTCACCCCTGAGGCGAACAACTATGTTGCGCGCGGGAACGAGGGGTCCGCTAAAAAAGTAAGTGCGAAACGGCCTCTGGCACGGACGGCGTCTAACGCAACTCCGGTTGGCGGCGCGAGCGTATCGACCACCAGGTGGAGACGGCCGGCACCGCAGCGCCCTGTTGATTCGGGATGGTCTTTATCGCTGTCGAGCGGTTGGCTGACGACCGTCGCACCGCCGCGCTCGCGACGAAGCGCAATCGACTGATCGTGTGCAATCCACTCGGGATCAATCGATCGCAGCGAGCGGCTTTGAGACGGTCTTCGCCGGGATGTCGGCCTCAACGATCGAACCGCTCGGCTTCAGCGATGACCTCTCGCGTCGATCCGAAGCGGTTCTTGACCAAGGCTGTTCAGGTGATGGATTTGGAGCTTGGTGCGGTAGCCGCATTACCTAAGTCGCCGACGCAAGGCCGGCAAATCGGGGAAATTTCGGAAAATAGCCGCCGCACTCTGTCCCAACGGGACAAACGGACAAAATAATCGAAGGCCTAGAAATGGCTTCTCTTGTTGTGAAATTGTCCCATAAACAAAGGCTTGGTGCGGCCAAGAAGACTCGAACTTCCACGGGTTGCCCCGCTACCACCTCAAGGTAGTGCGTCTACCAATTCCGCCATGGCCGCAGCGATGGGACCTCATCGGTCCCTTAGTAATCAGACGGCAACGCGAGCGCCTTGCCGTCCCGAGGTGCGGTCGAGTAACAGACCGCATTGGCGAACGCAAGACCGAACCAGCGCCGAAGATGAGGTTGATCACACGCCATGGCATCCGCATGACATCGCCCAGCCCATTAGCTTCACCATCACGGGTCGTGGATTGGGCGATCAGCGATGCGCCGGTGCCTTATGAGACGGCGCTTGCCATCATGGAGCATCGCATCGAGCAGATCGCCTCTGGTGCCGAGCCCGAGCTGATTTGGCTGCTCGAGCATCCGCCGATCTACACAGCAGGAACCAGCGCCCGCTCAGTAGATCTTCTGCAGCCGGACCGGTTCCCGGTTTATGAGACCGGACGCGGCGGGCAGTACACCTACCACGGCCCCGGCCAGCGGATCGCCTACGTTATGCTCGATCTGCGAGCGCGTGGGCGCGACGTGCGGGGACTGATCACGCTGCTGGAAGACTGGGTCATTTCGACGTTGCTGACCTTCAATATCAAAGGGGAAGTACGCCACGACCGGGTCGGCATCTGGGTGGCGCGACCGCAACGGGGTCCTGGCGCCGAGGATAAGATCGCTGCAATCGGTTTGCGGCTTCGGCGTTGGATAAGTTTTCACGGTCTGAGCTTGAACGTCGATCCCGATCTCGAACATTTCAGCGGCATCGTACCTTGTGGGGTGAGCGATCACGGCGTGACGAGCTTGACCGACCTCGGATTGGTACTGTCGATGCCGGATGTCGATATGGCTCTGGCAGCAGCGTTCGAGCGCGTCGTTAGCCCCGTGCGACAGGTTCCATCGCCGGCAGTCAATACCGTGAAGTAGCCGCGGTCAGCGGAACGATCGAGCGACCTGCTTCCCTCCCACCGCTATGACTTCGGTGGGACGGCGGGCGCCGGAGCACCTGGAGCCGGAGTCGGCATGTTTTCCGCCGGGGCATCCGGGCCATCATAGTATAGATAACCGTCCTCGATCGATACCACCTCGGTACCCTCGAGCTCATACTCGTCATTTTCGCTATCGTTCAGGCGGACGACGCATCCTTTCATGCAGATGTTTTCGACGACTGCAGTCGCCTTCAATGTATGATCGGTTTTAGCCTCGCCTTCGATGACGGTGACCTTGTGATCCTTGTCGTCGCGGTTGGTAATGGAGATTGCGTTAACCGAGGTGCTTGTCACGGCGAGCGTGGCAGCGGTTGAGAGGAAGAAGGCGAAGGCGCCAACAAGTGAAGAAGAGAGGTGTTTACACTCGAACTTCATACTAGCCGGTCCTTCGCCTGATGCCTTGCGGCAGCTTACTTCTTCTTCTTCGCCGCGGCCTTCTTGGCAGGGGCCTTGGCAGCTGGCTTCTTGGCAGCGGTCTTCTTTGCAGGAGCCTTCATGTCAGTCGTCCTTCTCTCTCGTTTATGATGCCTCGTCGTAGTGCGAGGCTCTTCGCCCGATATCAGCGACTCGGGCTACTTGTCACAATCAAGAGATTCACATGTGCGGGCAAACGGATTTTTTCGGTGACCCCTATCGAAGTTTTCGATAGACGATCTCATGCCCTAGTTATGGACGAAACTCGGGCTGTGCACAAGTTGGGCGAGCACCCACGTGCGGTAGATAGCTTGGTCCCAATGCGAAGAGTATCGGGTTGGCTGCGTCATGGACATCATTCTTGCTCGCACTTTCTTGATGGTTGCAGACACCGGCAGCTTCATCGATGCTGCCCGAAAGATGAATGTCACTCAGTCAACGGTGAGCGCCCGCATCAAGGGTCTGGAGGATTCGCTCGGCCGACCGCTGTTCGACCGCTCGAACAACGGGGCGACACTGACGGGGGCCGGCAACCAGTTCCAAAAACATGCGCTTGCAATGGTCCGCGTTTGGCAGCGCGCGCAGCTCGAGGTGGGCTTATCGGCGCAACATCGCGACCACTTGGCGGTCGGCGCTGGATGGAGCTTGTGGGAGGGCTTCCTGCTGAAGTGGGTCTCCTGGCTGCGGCTGAACATCCCCGACATCGCCGTGTCGGCCAGTGCCGCTTCCGCCAACGACCTGACCCAGCGTCTCGTCGAGGGCACGCTGGATCTGGCTGTGATGTACCGGCCGAGCCAGCCACCCGGCCTGATGATCGAGCACCTCTTCGACGAGCAGATCGTCCAGGTATCGAGCCAGCCGACGGGCGCCCGACGCGGCAATGACGAATACGTGTTCGTCGACTGGGGTCCCGATTTCCAGCTCGACCACGCAGCAGCCTACCCCGAACTGGTGCAGACCGGATTGAACCTCGACATCGGCTCGCTCGGTGTCGACTTCCTGTTAACCAACGTGGCGTCGGGATACTTTCCGCTTCGTCTCGTAAAGACGCACATCGCGCGCGGCCGTTTGCGGCTCAACAAGCGGGCACGCAAATTCGTCTACCCGGTTTTCATGGTCTACCCTGAAGACCGCGACGAGGCGGCCTACGAGCCAATCCTTGAAGGGCTACGCAAAGCCGTATCGAGCCTGCGTTGACCCCACTTGACGGTGCTCAGTACCCGAGCGCGACGCCATCCTTGCGCGCATCCGAGGCACCGATGAGAGTGCCGTTGACGCGATCGAAGGCGACCATCTGGCCGCCACCCCAAGGGTCTGCCCGAACCGCGATTTTGTGACCCATCAGCGCCAACCGCTCAGCCGTGGCGGCTGGTACAGACGCCTCGATCTGAACGTCCTCACCCTCGAAGAACATGCGTGGGCAATCGATGGCCTCCTGCGGATCAAGACCGTAATCCAGCAGGTTCGTCATTATGTACACGTGCCCGATCGGCTGGAAGGCGGCGCCCATCACGCCAAATGCTGCAAACGGCTTGTCGTCTCGCATGGCCATAGCCGGCACCAGCGTGTGCATCGGCCGCTTGCCCGGCGCGATGCAATTGGGGTGCTTGGGATCGAGCACAAAACCCTGGCCGCGATTGTGGAACACCACACCTGTCTTCTTGGTGGCGAGCCCCGCACCGAAGCCAGCGTAAACCGAGTTGATGAACGATACGACCATGCCGTTCTGGTCGGCGATCGAGTAGCAAACCGTGTCCGAGCCGGCAGGCTTCGGCACGGGTCCGAGGTCGGGAGTGCAGCGGCTGCGATCGATGCGCTTGACCAGGTTCTCGATCGTCGCGTCGGCAAGCATGAATTCGACCGGCACCTTGGCCATCGCAGGGTCGGCGACATATGCATCGCGCATGGCATAGGCTAAACGAGCAGCCTCCAACATCACGTGATAACGCTCGGGCGCCGTCGGGCTGTCCGATAGCCGCCCCATTTTTTCGAGCATCTTCAGCATGATCAGCGCAACAATGCCGTGGTTGTTCGGTGGCAGCTCGTGCAGATCGACCCCGTGATAGCCGACCTTGATCGTATCGACGTAGGCACTCTTCTGCGCTTCGAAGTCGGCCACCGTGTGCAACCCGCCAAGCGCCTTGAGTTCGGCCGCCATGTCGGCGGCGATCTCGCCGGTATAGAAGCCGTTGCGACCGTGGCGCGCGATGGCCTTGAGCGTCCTAGCGAGCGCCGGTACTTTAAATATCTCACCCACTCTTGGTGCGCGACCGTCCTTCAGCAGATGCATAGCGGCAGCTTCGTTAGCCTTGAGCTTGGCAACTGACCCTGCCCAGTCATGTGCGATGCGGGGTGCGACGACAAAGCCTTTTTCGGCAAGCTCGATCGCAGGGGTTAGCAGCTGATCGAAGCTCATCGTGCCGTGGTCTTCGAGCAACCGCGCCCAGCCGTCGATCGCACCCGGTATAGTTACTGAATGCGGGCTTTGCGTTTCGATCTCTTTGATGCCCTTGCTGGCATACCATTCCGGCGTCGCAGCCATGGGCGCCATGCCCGATGCGTTGAGCGCAATCAGCTTTTGTCCCGGCTTCGAAACGATCGCGAAACAGTCGCCGCCGATACCTGTCATTGCCGGTTCCAACACGGCCAGCACCGCCGATGTCGCGATCGCAGCATCAACCGCGTTGCCACCCTTCTTCAAAATTTCGATCGCCGTCAGGCTCGACAATGGATGAGAAGTCGCGACCATTGCGTGCTGGGCATGCACGGACGATCTGCCCGGGAAGTGAAAGGAGCGCATCTGCGTGGTTTCCGATTGGCTGGGATTGAAAATGACGTCGTGTCGTAGACAACGTCATGGTGGCCGCGACGCTGTCAAGGCTTCGCCAAGCTCACGAGCCTTGCCTGAGATCGTCAATCCTTGCGGATGAATACTGCATCGATATCGATGCGTATCTCATCGGAGAGCAATGGAATGCCGCGCTTCAAGCCGAAATCGCTGCGCAGGATTCTCGTCGATGCAGTAAATCCCGAAACCCATTTGCCTTGAAATGTAACGTTGGATGCCGACATCGGATGCTCACCGGTGAAGTTCCATGTGGTCGAAAGCGTTACCGGCCTCGACTGGCCGTGGATGGTAAGCGTTCCCGCGATGTCGCCCGTCTTCTCGCCGGTTTTAACCACGCCGGCACTCTTGAAGAGGATACGCGGGTGCTGTGCTGCCGCGAAAAAATCCGCCGATTTTAGCGCATCGTCGAGTTCCTTGACCCCTGTCGCAACGCTGGCCGTGCGGATGGAAAGCTGGATCTCGCCCGCTTCGGGGTCGGTCGGCGTGAACTCGAGCGTGCCGTCCATATCGAGAAAGCTGCCCGAGCGCCGGGCCAGTCCCAAGTAGTCCCAACTGAAGCGGATCTCAGTGTTCTGTTTGTCGAACACCCAGGTATCGGCGCGCGCGGCGATAGTGGCACCAGTCAGAACCGAACAGAATGCGACGAGTGAAAAGAAAGTGCGTGCAAGCGTGTGTGTCATGCACGAAGTTATAGTCCGGCAGACATACCGCCGTCGACTGCAAGCTCGGCACCGGTCACGAAAATGCTATCGTCAGAGGCAAAGAAAAGTGCGGCGCCGGCCACATCCTCCGCTGTACCGAACCGCTTCATTGGCGTCTGGTCGAGCAAAACCTTTGCGATCGCGGGTACGCGCAGCACGCGGTCCGTCAAAGCCGTTTCGATGAAACCGGGCGCGAGCGCATTCACACGAATGCCATACGGCGCGTACTCAACGGCGAGTGCGCGCGTCAAGGCCGAGACTGCGCCTTTTGTCGCGGCGTAGCCGGCAAGCTGCCGCAGGCCCCGATGCCCCATAATCGACGCGAGATTGATCAACGAGCCGTGTCCCGAAGCTTTCAACAATTCGAACCCATCGCGGGCGATGTGCACAACACCATCGAGATTTACCTCACGGATTCGGGTCCAATCGGCATCGGACATGTGGCGAAAATCGCCGCGCACGTTCAAGCCGGCATTGTTGACGAGGATGTCGAGACGTCCGTGCGTCGCGGCGATGGTGCGAAAAGCGGCCTTGATATCCTGTCCGCGCGTCACGTCGAGCGTGATGGCAATCGCTGTATGCCCGCGTTCACAAATCGCGGCAGCAACCACTACGGCGGCGGATGCGTCCACGTCACTGACATAAACGTAAGCGCCTTCATCTGCGAACCGCGTGGCAATCGCCGCTCCAATGCCAGCGCCCGCACCGGTAACGAGCGCAATCTTGTCAGGAATTCTCTTCATGCATTCTATTACGGCTGATAACGGCGTTTTACATCATCTACGTAATGATCGTGGCCGTAGATCCATTTGATGCCAAGGCGGAACATTATGAGATGTCCCTGCATGAAGACGCCAAAACGCAGTCGGCCGATGCCATCGTAGTTCCGCGCCGTCGCGGCGCCGGCGGTGCCGAGGAAAGCTGCGGTGAGTAGCGTGACCTTTGCGAATTTCCCATGCGCATCGTTCCCGAACATGAAGCCTGAGATTAACCCCTTGTTAATCTGATTCGGCTTGTCGCCCGAGCGAGCGAGCGTCAAATTCGCATTTCACTATTTCCAATGTTGCTTTAGTGCCCACAAAAAAGGCCGCCAGATCAAGGCGGCCTAGAGACAGAATTAGAGAATTCTAACGCTCAACTATCGACTTACCACCACCACCTGCGCCAGCCGCGACGCTCGCCGTCGGTGCTCTCGCGCGTGATATGCCGATCGGCCCTCTGCTGCGCGGCGCGGATGTGATCGTGCTCGCTGCGTGAGATGTGGCCATCGGCCATGGCGCGGCTTTCCATCTGCTCGATGCGGCGCTGCTCTTGATTGAGCTGGACAGCCTCCCAGCGGGTCAATGATCCGTTGCGACGACCTTGCTCTATACGCGCGGCTTCGCGAGCCTGGGCGGCATCGATATCGCGGGTCGAGCTGCCGTAGGCATGAGCGCCACTGGCGCCGGCAGCGATAAGGGTGATGGCGAGGATCGTGCGCTTCATGACTGCTGTTCTCCGAGGTTCGGCCCGACGATCGCGCCGTTCATAAGGCTCATATTGCGCCGTCCGCACTGAACCCATTCTGAACCGAATATTAGCTGCCATTCATATTCGCGGGCAACGTTCCAGCTGCCCCGCAAACAAAAACTCCCCGGCGGGAGAGCCGGGGAGACTGTGGGACAACGCAGTCGGGGAGGGGCGTTTTTTCGTCCCACAGATCCGTTCTTGTTCAAAGCGTCACGCGGCTTTGCGCTTGTCAGTTGTGCTTCTTGTTATAGATGCGCCGGCTTTGAACATTTTGAGCCTGGCTGATGCGAGCCCGCTCACGATTGTTGACGATGCCGTCGGCCTTCGCCCGGCTCTCCATGTTTTGCACCCGGGCCTGACCCTTCTCGAGTTGATAGGTCTCGCGCACGTTGAGCTGTCCCGAGCCGACACCCTGCTGAATGCGGGCGCTCTGATTGGCTTGCCGATTGTCGATCGACCCCGGCCCAGCACCGCCTGCCGTTTGTGCATCGTGCTTCTGATTATAGATGCGCCGGCTTTGGACATCCTGGGCGCCCTGTATTCGAGCACGCTCGGCGTTCGTCACGATACCGTCGGACTTCGCTTTGCTCTCCAAGTTTTGAACGCGAGCCTGACCTTGCTCCAGCCTATAGGTCTCGTTCGGAGTGAGTTGGCCCGACGAAACTCCCTGCTGAATGCGCTGCTCCTGGTTGGCCTGGCGCGCGTCGACACCTGGGGTGCTCGACTGGGCCACGGCGATCGTTGTCATTCCGGCAAAAAAGCTCAATGTTAAAAATGTCCGCTTCATCGTGTTTCCCTTCTGGGGTTAAGTGCCAATCGAGTCTGCGAAATCCGCCTGAGGTTTATAATGAGTTCAAGCTTCGCCGCCTCGGCTCCCGACACCACCATCCCCCCGCGAATGGCGACTGCGTGATCCACACCAGACCAACGGGCGTGGGTGGCCAAACCCGTCGCTGCGGTCAAACAAAAAAGGGCCGCCGTCGGGGCGACCCTTTCTGCGAAGATGTCACAGCACTCAGCGATGATTATAGAGCCACCGACGATACCACGACTTCTGATTGTCGTACGTTTCCTGAATGATGTGACGCTTGGCGTTTGCCTGCGCCTCGCGGATGTTCTGGAACTCGCGCTTCGATAGATGGCCATCCGCCAGAGCTCGGTATTCCAGTGCCTTGATGCTGTCTTGTTCCGCCTTCAGATCGCGGTATTCGCGGCGCGTTAGATTGCCGTTGTAGCGACCCTGCTCGATGGCGGCTTGCTCCAACGCGGCATTCGCGTCGAGGGTCTTGCGACCATAGGCATTTGCGCCGCCTGCGGTAGCAATGACCGCCGCACCGATAACGGCAATCGCAATTGCGGACTGGATGACCGGCCGGTTTTTCTGTGTGTGTGACATGACGCGTCCCTTTCTGGAGGTTGTTCGTCGCGGGATAAGGACTAGGGTGGGCTCCGAACTTGCGCGTCAAATTGCACTCGTTGCTTTGAACTCGATCTGAACGCGCGGTTTAGTTCCCGTTCATCCGGTCAAGTTTGTCTGGGCTTAGGTCAAGTTTCACACGTTGCGGGGAATGGGCTGGCACGAAGATGACGACGGTGACGAATGCCGAAGCGCTGGCCCACGCGCATGCTATTCTGGATAAGGTGCCGCTGATCGATGCGCACAACGACCTGCCGATCATCATTCGGCAACGGGCTGCGTGCGATGTTCGCGCGTTTGATCTGACGAAGTCGCATCAGGGCTACGACACCGATATTGCACGATTGAAGCGGGGCCGCTTGGCGGCGCAATGGTGGGCAGCCTTCGTGCCGACGCGCGTCGCCAAGCCTGGGCTGGTAACGCTCGAGCAGATCGATGTGGCGCTACAGATCGCGGCAGCCAATCCAAGCGTATTTCTGGCGGCAACCAAAGCGAGCGATGTTGACCGGGCCAAGCGAGCAGGCAAGGTCGCCTCGTTCGTTACCGTCGAGAGCGGCATCGGCTTGGAAAATAGCCTTGCGCCGTTGCGCGTTTGGTATGCGGCCGGCGTGCGCTTGATGACGCTCTGCCACAACGAGACGCTCGACTGGATCGATAGCGCAACGGACGAAGCAAGGCACGGTGGTTTGACCGATTTCGGTGTGCTGGTGGTTCACGAGATGAATCGGCTCGGCATGATCGTCGATTGCGCGCACACGTCACACGCAGCGCAACACAAGGTTCTAGATATCGCCAAGGCTCCGGTGGTCTTCAGTCACATGAATGCATTTGCGATTTGCAACCACCCCCGCAACATTGCCGACGACATCCTCGACCGGCTGAAAGCCAATGGTGGGATGGCGATGGTGACGTTCGTCCCATCATTCATTTCTCAAGAGCTACGTGATTGGCAACGGCCGCTGACGGATGCGCACGGCAAGATGCCGAGTGGCGACGAACGCACCGAAGCGATCCAATCGCAAGCGCGCCGTCTGGGACCCGCTCCTCGTACGACCCTGGCACAACTGTGCTACCACATCGAGTATATGACGAAACGGGCCGGCATCGATCACATCGGCATCGGCTCGGATTTTTTTGGCGGCGCGGTGCCGGACGGACTTGAAGACGTGTCGAAGTTTCCAAACCTGTTGGCGGAACTCATCCGGCGCGGTTGGTCTGACGATGCAATTGCAAAGATCGCCGGTCGCAATTTCCTGCGCGCGTTCCGGCAGGTCGAGCGCACCGCGCGGGAACTTCAGAAAACGGAAGTCCCACGCGTTGCACGGCAGAAGTGAATTGCTGGAAGCGCCTCACCGTGTCCGTCGCTACCGGACAAAGCGTCAAGCATCATATCTCGAACGGCACGACCTTTTGTGACTGCTCGCCGAGGCCGGCGATGCCGAGATGCATGGTGTCGCCAGCTTTCAGGAATACCTGCGGCTTCATGCCCAGACCGACACCGGGAGGTGTGCCGGTCGTCACCACATCGCCCGGCTCGAGCACCATGAACTGCGAAATGTAGTGCAGCTGATGGGCGATCGAGAAAATCATCGTTCTGGTATTGCCCGTCTGCATGCGCTTGCCTGACACATCACAGAACATGTCGAGGTTCTGCACATCCTTGATCTCATCGGGGGTGACGAGCCAGGGGCCGAGCGGGCCCGAGGTCTCGAAGCTCTTGCCCTTCATCCACTGGCCGCCCCGCTCGGCCTGGAAGTGGCGCTCCGACACGTCGTTGCAAATGCAGTAGCCGGCGATGTGCTTCAAAGCGTCCTTCTCTTCGACGTAGCGGGCACGCGTACCGATCACGAATGCGATCTCGACTTCCCAATCGAGCTTGAGCGAGTTCTTCGGGATCATCACGTTGTCGTTGGGCCCGATAATGCAGTTGGCGAGCTTGTTGAAGAGGATCGGCTCTTTCGGGATCTCGGCGCCGGTTTCCTTGGCGTGATCGACGTAATTGAGACCGACCGCGATAAAGTTGCGCACGTTGGTGACCGGGGCACCCAACCGCAAGCCTTTCGGCACCAGCGGCAGCGACTTGGGGTCGATGGCCTTCAAGTGCGCGAGGCGTGCGGGCGCAAGCGACTCGCCGGTGATTTCGGACACGTGGCTGGATAGATCGCGAATGTTACCATCGGCATCGACGAGGCCTGGCTTTTCGGTGCCGGCAATCCCAAAACGAACGAGTTTCATAAGCGTCACACTCCCCTTAACAAGTGTTCATTGTATTCTCCGCCATCGGTAGGCTGTCCCGTCACTCGCGTAAAGCCCCCGGCCGCAGCGCAGCAGCAATTGCGCTCATGCCCTCGCGATACGTCGGATAGCGCAGGGCGTAGCCGAGATCGGATCTGATGCGTTGGTTCGCGACCCGCTTGTTCTCGCCATAGAAGCTAAGTCCCATCGGCGACAACGGCGCTTCGGCAAACGCAATGTCGGGCGGAACCGGCAAGCCTAGGAGTTTCGCTGCGTATTCGACCACTTCTTGCGGAGGGGCAGGCTCGTCGTCGGTAACATTGTAGATGGTGTGCTGGGCGCCCGGCTTCGCCATTGCCGCCGCAAGCGCGCCCGCAATATCGTCGACATGAATGCGATTGAACACCTGTCCCGGCTTGATGATCCGACGGGCGGTTCCCGCGCGCAGGTTATCGATCGCGCTACGACCCGGACCATAGATCCCCGACAGCCTGAAAATCTGAACGCGGCGACCGCTACTGTTGGCAAAGTCGAGCCAAGCGTTCTCCGCTTCCACGCGCTGCCGGCTGCGTACCGATGTCGGCCGTACGTGCGTGTCCTCGTCAACCCACGCGCCTTGATGATCGCCATAGACGCCGACCGTCGAGAGGTAACCGATCCAGGCGAGATCGGGTGCTCGTGTCAGCGCAGACGCGAGTTGCCGCAATACCGGATCGCCGCTCTCGCCGGGGGCCGCCGAGACGACCAAGTGCGTGGCATTCGAAATAGCCTGATGCATCGGCTCGCCGCCGTTCGATGTGCCGTCGAACCCGACTGCGTCCCAGCCCTCGGCCTGAACACGCAGCGCCCCCGCTTCGCTGGTCGAGGAGCCGGTAATGCGCCAACCAGCTGCGGAGAGCCTGCGCGCCAACGCACGCGCAGAATATCCCATGCCGATGCACAGCAGATGGTTGGTCATGAAGCGGCAGCCATCCATTCGTTGCGGACGTCGTCGTCTTGCTCGCGCGCGAGATGAGTTGCTGCGAGGACCGCAACCTGCTCCGGTTTGCAGAGTCGATGCAAGGCCCAGGCGGCCATTGCACGCACCAGCGGCGAAGCATCTGACGCGAGGGTCGACACAAACGGCACCAGTGCCGCATCTCGCGAATTGCCTGCAGCGATCAGGCAATTGCGAATGAACCGATCCCGCCCAGTCCGTTTGATCGGCGTGCCAGCGAACCTCAATCGAAAGTTGCGGTCGTCGAGTAGCAGCAGCTCAGCCAGGGGTGGATTGTCAGTCTCCACGCGCGCATGCAGCTTCGCCTCTCGCCCGCGCTCGGCGAACTTGTTCCACGGACACACGGCGAGGCAATCATCGCAACCGAACACGCGATTACCGATCAGCGAGCGGAACTCAGGCGCGATGTGCCCTTTGTGCTCGATCGTCAGATAGGCGATGCAACGGCGGGCATCAAGCTGATAGGGCGCGGGGAAGGCTGCCGTCGGACAGACATCGAGACAACGGCGGCACGATCCGCAATGATCGATCTCGGCTGCGTCGGCTGGCAGTTCTGCTGAGGTCAGCACCGCACCTAGGAACAGCCAGGAGCCATGCACGCGTGAGACGAGATTGGTGTGCTTGCCCTGCCAGCCGATACCAGCTGCGTGGGCAAGCGGCTTTTCCATCAGCGGTGCGGTATCGACGAGCACACGCACTTGCTCGCCGGCCGAGCTCAATACCGTCGCCAGCTGTTTCAGTTTCGACTTGATGATGTCGTGGTAGTCTTTCCCTTGCGCGTAGATCGAGATGGCGCCACGCTTGCTATCTTGCAGGGCCTGCAGCGGATCCTGATCTGGCGCGTACGACATACCGAGCATCACGATCGAGCGCACGTCAGGCCATAGCGCCTTCGGATCGGCGCGCCGTGCTTCGTGGGTCGCCATCCAGTCCATATCGCCGTGACGGCCATCGCGCAGGAACGCGCCAAGCCGCTCACCAGCCGGCCCAAGCGCATCCGGTGTCGTGACACGCACCGCATCAAAGCCAAGCCGGTGGGCTTGGTCGATGACACTGGATTTCAGCTCCGCACTCATGTCAAAAATCGAGGTCGGTATAGGCGATCGGGGGTGGGAGGCCCGGCATACGGTCGGTCAGGAGCAGCTGGAAGGATCGGCGTGACTTCAGGCGGACGTACCAAGACTTCGCCATCGCGTGATCGTCCCACGGCACCTCTCCGAGGTAATCGATCACCGATAAGTGCGCGGCCGCCGCTAGATCACAGAAGCTCAATTCATCGCCGGCGAGCCATTGCCGCTGATCGATCAAAAAACTGATATAGCCCAAATGATAGCGCAGGTTATGCCTTAGCGTGCGCAGGAACTCGACATTCGGCGCTGCGCCATGCGATTGCGGCGCGTGTCCCATATAATGCCCGTAAACCTTTTCGGACAGGAAGCCTTGCGTCACCTCCCGATTGAGCTTGCCATGGAACCAATCGACCAGCCGGCGAACCTCGGCGCGATCCTCGGGAGTACCAGGGAAGAGCCGCATGATGCGCTCGTCAGTCTCGGAATTCTCGGCCTCCTCCGCGAGAAATTCCGATATGGAGTAGGCGCCGCATAGCACTAGACCACCCGGCAACTCGAGAACCGGGACTTCGCCCGCCGGATTGACGGCGAGGAACTCGGGCCGCGCCTCCCACGGCCGCTCCTCCGCGAGTGCCGGCTCGAGCCCCAATTCGGCGAACGCCAGGCGTATCGAGCGCGACATCGGACACAGGCGAAAGTGGGTGAGTTTCATATGCCTCAGATGTTTCCCGGTTGGGGCGCCAGATTGTCCGTTCGACGTAGAATTTCGAGTTTTCTGCTACACGACTTGCTGTGATTCGGGGTGGTTCAAACGATCCGGGGACTAGGCATTATGCAGACGTGGCAGGTGATCCTTCTGGGACTACTTGAAGGGGCGACGGAGTTTCTACCGGTATCCTCGACCGGACATTTGCTGTTGGCCGAGCATTTCCTCAACATCAGGTCGACAGGCCGAACTTTCGAAGTTCTGATCCAGCTCGGCGCGATCCTTGCCATCGTCACAGTGTATTTCGCAAAGCTAATGCGGATACTGGTCGATTTGCCGCGCGATTTCCGTACTCAACGCTTCGTCGCGGCAGTACTTATCGCCTTTCTCCCGGCGGCAGTAATCGGGGCCGTGCTGCACAAGTTCATCAAGGAAATATTGTTCAACAGCCCGACGACGGTATGTATCGCGCTTGTGATTGGCGGCATCATCCTGCTGTTCGTCGATCGCATGAAGCTTGAGCCCAAGTATCACGACGTGATGGATTTGCCGATCAAGACCGCCTTGTTCATCGGTTTCGCCCAATGCCTCGCCATGATCCCCGGCGTTTCACGCTCTGGCTCTTCGATCGTTGGCGCGATGCTACTTGGCACGGATAAGCGGACGGCAGCCGAGTTCTCGTTCTTCCTCGCGATGCCGACGATGGCCGGCGCCTTCGCCTATGACCTCTACAAGAACTACGCCATCCTCGAACGCCCGGACATCATGAACATCGCGCTTGGGTTCACTGTCGCCTTTGTCGCCGGCGTGATCGTGGTGCGCTATCTGCTCCAATACGTTAGCCGGCACGGATTCGCGCTGTTCGCCTGGTGGCGGATCCTGGTCGGCGGCGCGGGGTTAGGCGCACTCGCCGTTCTAGGTTGACGCGGCGCTTACGCACCAGCAAGACTGTCCCCAAGAGGTTTCGATAACGAAAATCTCGTGGAGTATGCGATGATTAAAGGGTTTGCGGCGACACTTTTGCCGGCGATGTTTGGCTGTATTGCAGCGCTCTCACCGTTGTCGACTGCGGCCTTGGCCGAAGCGACGACCGTGCGCGCGGCCAAGCAGTTCGGCCTCGGCTACATTCAATACATGGTGATGGAGGAGCAGCAGCTTATCGAGAAGTACGCCAAGGCGGCAGGTCTCGGTGACGTCAAAGTCGAGTGGGCGACGTTTCGATCCTCGGACGTGATGAACGATGCGCTGATCTCCGGCAACGTCGACTTCGTCTCCCTCGGCATTCCTGGTCTATTGACGATTTGGGATCGCTCGAAGGGCCTGATCGACGTCAAGGGCGTCTCGGGCCTCAACGCACTGCCGCTCGTTCTCATGGTGCGCGACGACAACATCAAGACGATCGCGGACTTCAACGAGAAGCACCGCATCGCGGTGCCGGCGGCGAAGATCTCGTTGCAGGCGATCCTGTTGCAGATGGCGGCCGAGCAGGCGTTCGGCGTCGGCAATCACAATAAGCTCGACCCATTGACAGTCACGATGGCGCACCCGGACGCGACGATCGCCATGATCAGCGGCAACAACGACGTGACGGCGAACTACACGACGCTGCCGTTCCTGGCGCGCCAAGCCAAGACTCCCGGCATCCGCCGTATTCTGACCGCCAACGAGACGATGGGCGGGCCGTTTTCGTTCAACGTGATCGCCGCCACATCGAAGTTCCGCACCGACAACCCGAAGCTGTTCAAGGCGTTTCGCGATGCGTTGGAGGAGGCGACCGCATTCGTCAACGCCGACAAGAAGGGGGCCGCCGAGGTCTACATTCGCAGCACCAAGGAAAAGACGCCGGTCGAAGATCTGGTCGCGCTGCTGAACGAGCCCGGCAACCAGTTTACCACGAAGGTGATCGCCATCGACAAGATGGTCGATTTCCTGGTGCGGACCGGCAACTTCAAAAACAAGCCTGCGACCGGCAAGGACCTGCTATTCCCAGAGGCACAATAAGCACGACGAGCCAAAGTCGCCACGCCTGGAGTTGAAACGATCTTGAACCAGCACACGCCTATCGAATCGCCGCTGCTGCAAGTACGCGGGGTGACGCTCCAGTACAAGACCAAGGAGCACCTCGTCACCGCAACCTACCGTGTCTCATTCGACGTTTTGAAGTCGGAACGCTACGTGCTGCTCGGCCCGTCTGGTTGTGGCAAGTCCACGCTGATGAAAGCGGTCGGCGGCTACATGACACCGACCGAAGGCACCATTACGCTCAAGGGCAAGTCGATCCGCAAGCCGGGGCCAGACCGCATGATGGTGTTCCAGGAGTTCGACCAGCTCCTGCCCTGGAAGACGGTGAAGAAAAACGTGATCTTCGCGCTCGAATCGTCCGGCAAGATGCGCGGCCGCCAGGCTGAGGAAAAGGCGATGGACGCGATCGACAAGGTCAACTTGACCAAGTTCGCCGATAATTATCCGCACACCCTGTCCGGCGGCATGAAGCAGCGCGTCGCCATTGCGCGCGCCATGGCGATGGAGCCCGACATCCTGCTGATGGACGAGCCGTTCGCGGCCCTCGATGCGCTGACTCGCCGCAAGATGCAGGACGAGCTGATGCAGCTGTGGGCCGACACCAAGTTCACGGTGCTGTTCGTCACCCACTCGATCCCGGAGGCGGTCCGCATTGGCAGCCGCATTCTGCTGCTGTCGCCGCATCCGGGCCAGGTCAAGGCCGAGCTCAACAGCGACGGCGAGGATAGCGTCAACCCGGCGACCGGCGTGAAGCTGTCCGACTACATCCACGGCATGCTGTTCTCCGACCCGGCAGCTGCGAGCGAGATCAAAGACGTGGAGCGCGTACATGACTGACGCAACATCGATCGAGCGCACATCGCCGCGCCCTGAGTACTTCCGCAAGGAAGATCTCAACACCGACTTTGGCATCGTCGAAAAGCCGCTGACGTTCGCCGAGCGGCTTTGGAACCACGGCGGCTTGCGCAAGTCCGTCCTGCTGATCGCGCTCGCGGTCGGCTGGGAGGTGTACGCGCGCCACCTCAATAACGCACTGCTGGTGCCAACCTTCACATCGACAATCGAGGCGTTCTGGGCCGCGATCCTATCCGGAGACTTGCCCGGCAAGGCGATGAACTCGCTGCGCCTGCTGTTGCAGGGCTACGCCCTCGGGCTGGTACTGGCGCTGCTGTTCACCGCGTTCGCCATGATGACACGGGTCGGCAACGACCTGCTCGAAACGCTGACGTCGATGTTCAATCCGCTACCGGCCATCGCGCTGCTGCCGTTGACGCTGATCTGGTTCGGCCTGGGCGACAAGAGCATCATCTTCGTGCTCGTCCATTCGGTGCTGTGGGCGGTGGCGCTCAATACGCATTCGGGCTTCAAGTCGGTATCCACCACGCTGCGCATGGTCGGTCGAAACTGCGGGCTGAAGGGCATCGGCTTCGTCACCAAGATCCTGATCCCCGCCGCCTTCCCGAGCATCCTGACCGGTCTGAAGATCGGCTGGGCGTTCGCATGGCGCACGCTGATCGCGGCCGAACTGGTGTTCGGTGCGACTTCCGGCAAGGGCGGCCTCGGCTGGTTCATCTACGAGGCCAAGAACCAGCTCGAAATCCCAGCCGTGTTCGCAGGATTGTTCACGGTGATCCTGATCGGCCTGCTGGTCGAGAACCTGATTTTCCGCAACATCGAACGCGTGACAGTCAAGCGGTGGGGCATGCAGAGCTGACCCCAAAGGTGTCATCCCAGGGCTTGTCCCTGGGACCCACCGTGCAACGAGTTCAGACCGCTGAGTTTGCCGAAACTTGGGTCCTCGGGACAAGCCCGAGGAAGACAAGTGGGGGGAGGTGCCATAAGGTGAAGTATGCCGACAAAGACCGTCATCGTCAGGGCCAATCTAATGCAGGTCGTCCCGTTACCGAATGACGTCGCGTTCCCCGATGACGTGCAAGAAATCGAAATCATAAAGGTCGGCAACAGCCGGGTGATAAGTCCGGTCGGCCATCGATGGGACAGCTACTTCTCAAGGCCGTCGCGCGTGTCGGACAACTTCATGTCCGAGCGCGATCAAGGCGTCTTCGAAGTGCGCGATCCACTTTGACGCTGCGCTGCATGCTCGACACCTGCATCCGCGCGATGCGCGCTAGCCCGACTTCGAAGCTCGCAGGGTGATTCAATCGACATGCCGAGCAACTCTGCATATCAAGCATCGTCCCGGCCGAGCTGCACTACGGTGCGGAGAACTCACAACGCGTTGCAGAAAATCTGATTGAAATCGAACAGTTCGTCGCAAGGCTTCAGCTCGTCCTGGATTTCGATGCCGTGGCTGCCGCCGACTTCGGCCGCATCAGGACGGCACTCCGCAAGAAACCCATCGGCCCTCTCGATACATTGATCGCCGCACACGCGCGGAGCCGCAACCTGGTCGTCGTCACCGGCAATGTTGGCGAATTCAGGCGTGTGCCCGGTCTCGTGGTGGAGGATTGGGGTTAGGCGTTCACCACCTCCCCCGCACCACCCGCATCCACCCCGTCCCCGGCCTCGGCGAGCACCATCAACAGCGGCGTCAAGCCTTCCTCATCGACGATACGGTAGATCTCGATGTCGGCGCGGGCTTTTTCGCTCCAGCCGGCGATCTGCAAGGCGCGCTCGGCCTTCGAGAATAGTCCGTGATTACGCACCGCGCTCTTATCCGCGAAGCGCTTGGCGTCTTCGCCGGTGAGACCCTGCTCCTGCGCCCACTGTTTACGGACCGCCGTCAGATCGGTATCGCTGCTGCCCATTTCCTCGCGCTTGAGCTTCTGTAATTCGCTGCGCTGGAATAGCCACGGCCGCGCCTTGGTGGGCCAGCGCACCAGATCGAGATCGCTCAGCACACCGGCAAGCTGGTTGACCGCCAGGCCCCTCGCCGACTCCTCCTTGTCCGCGGGATCGCAACTGTACAGATTCGGAATGACGAAATAGGACGCCTTGTTGTGATGGATGAAGTGCCGGCGCACCCATTCGAGGTCGGCGCCCGGCGCGCGGCTGACGGCAGTGTCGATGGCGCCCCGGATCTGCCGGGTGAGCGCGCCGGATGGGCGGATCGACGGCGGCTCCCGCGGCGGATTGAGGATCGCCAGTGCCAGCAAGCCGAGATCGATGCCGATGGTCGCCAGCAGCGCGATCACGTCGCGCCCCGTTATCGGCTCACCCTCGTCGGTGCGCCCGAGTGTCGTCTTGCCGCCGGACGTCACGTACGCAAACAGGCTCGATCCATACGCGCCCATGTTGCGCCACAGGTTCTTCACCGCATTCGCGACGCCGGCCGGACCCTCGTTGAAGACGGCCTCACGCAGTTTCAGCTCGGCCGGTTGCTCGGCCTGGCTGGCTGCCTGGCGCAAGCGCTCGGCGAGCGTCGGGTCATAGCAGGAGAACCCGGCTCCTCCCGGCTGGGTCGACACCGAAGCCGCCAGTGCCCTCATCTCGGATGCCGTCGACTTGCCGAGTTGGTTCGAGCGCGCGGCGATGTTGCGCGCGCGGCCGCGGATCTCCGAAGCCTTGTTCTCGAAGTTGCGTTGCCGCTCCTCGACCGTCGTGCCGCCGAGCACGGCCGCGGCCAGCTTCAGCTGTTCGACGTCGGCCTGTACCGGCTCGAGCCACGATCGCGTCATGCCGTCGCGCAGCGTGGTGATCGAGTCGCGAACATTACGCCTTGCATTGTAGAGCGGTCCGCGTCCGGCGCCCGACGATGTGCCGCAACTGCCACCGCTGGTTTCCTCGCGGCTCATCTGGCCTTCGGACCAACTGGATACGCTGTCGATTTGCGAGCGCACCGCATCGAGCCGGGCGGCGACGACGGCGCTGGCATCGCGCGCATCCTCTTGCAGGCCCGATAGTCCGGTGCGGGTCGCCTCCTCGCCCGATATCAGGCTCCACCAGAAGCCGTAGCCGAAACCGATCGACCAGATGGCGAGGAACACGTAAAGCGGAAACGTGATCATGCGCTCGACGGGGCTGCGTTTGGCAGCAAACGTTTCGCGCAATGCGAGCCACATCAGGAACGTCAGCGCGACGACGACGGCTGCCACGAGAACGTCGTTGGAGATCGATAATGCGCCGCCGGTGGGCGCGGGCGAGTTCGCCGATACGCCGACGATGAAGTCGCGCATGCCGTGCCAGGTGGCATAGCCGGAGATGATCAGCAGCATGAACGAAGCGATGCCGATCAGCGTGTTACGCCCGAAGATGTAGTCGATGACCTTGGCGATCAATCTGGGCTGCGCGCTGTCGGCCATGGTCAACTCCCCTCAACAATCGTGGCCCTAGCTGAATAGCGCACAAACAGCGCGTTCAGCGTAACCGCGAAGCAACAAGAGCGTTCTGGAAGTTGGCGCTCAGTGACCCAGCGCCAAGGCCATGCCAGCCATCGCCACCATGCCCAAGGTCTTCTCCATGGTTCTCTCATTCTTGCAATGCTTGTGATTGCAAGTAGCCTTCGCGGGCTCGACTTCAAGCCGCCCCAAACGAGGGGCAGTCTTTCCAAAACACCCGGGCGGCCGCGTCGACGGCTTTCGGGTCGCCGCTCGTGCGCATCGAAAGTCGGCGCGGAGTTCCCTCGCTCCCGGCACTGAATCGGGGATGACGAGTGAGGTAATCCTCGAGGCTGTCGGCAACGATCTCGGGTTGCGACAAGATCCGTGTCGAGGCCGGCAAATGCCGGCGGAACAGATGCTCGACGATCGGGAAATGCGTACAGCCGAGGATCGCCCGGTCCGGAGCCGCGCCACCGGTTGCCACCAGAAGCGCCGCGACATCACGGGCAACGATCGTATCGAATACCTTTTCGGATTGGCCCTTTTCGATCGCACCTGCGAGTTCGGCGCAAACCCGCTGTACCACGCGCACACGCGGACAGCGCTTGTTGATCTCCTGCCCGTAGACATCCGAGGAAATCGTGCGCGTCGTGCCGAAAATCGCAATCAGATCGGTGTTGTTCTTTTGTGGATACTGCGGTGTCGTGACAGCCCAAGGCGTTTGTGTTGCCGCTTCGACGGTGGGCGCGACGATGCCGAGGATGTTGCGGCCCTTGAACTCGGAAAGCGGGAGCCAATCGCGTTGCAGACTGCGTGCAGCTACCGCCGTCGCAGTGTTGCAGCCAAGCATGACAAGCCCGCACCCGGCGTTGAACAAATACGCGGCGCCCGCGCGGGTCAATGCGACCACGTCCTCCGACGGACGGTTGCCGTAAGGAACGTTCGCCTGATCACCGAAGTAGACGAAATGCTCGTGCGGAAAGCGGGCCACGAGAGCACGCAGCACGGTCAGACCGCCGAGGCCAGAATCAAATATGCCGATCATCGAAGAGCGAATACCCCACTCCAACCGCATTTGCACCGCTGCTCGGAAGATCCTGTTACCACGAGCTGCACAATAGCGGCTTGCGCGTCCGCCGGGACACGTCTAAGCACCCTATGCGCTGGAGAGGTGGCCGAGTGGCTGAAGGCGCACGCTTGGAAAGCGTGTAGGCTCGCAAGGGTCTCGAGGGTTCGAATCCCTCTCTCTCCGCCAGATAACCCATTGATATCACTCATAAAAACGTGCTTTTAGGTCGGATTCGAACTTCGCCCGTAGTGTCCGTGGGTTAGCGCCGGAGCCCTTTGCGATCAAGGACTTAGAGACCGCTTTGGTGCCGGTTCTGCGCCGCAGCACCGGCAAAGTCTCCTATCGGCTTTCGAGTGGTACCGCTGTCGGCGGGAGAACGCCGACCACATCGTTGGCAAAGGCAACCCGCCGTCGCGGGTTGACGGCGGGTGCCAACAAATCGATGGCGCCGACGCGCTCAGTCGAATCTAAGTTCACGGCGCTGGTCGGGCCATTGGAGTGCGAACGGACCAGTGCGCATGAGATTGATGGCATTAAACCCGCGCGGCTGGCGTCCTTGGATGATCGCCTTTGTGATCTCGGGGGCCAGGAAACTCAGCCGGAAGACGCGTGTGAAGTAGGATCGGCTCAGTCCAACCTCGGTCGCGAGATCTTGGATCGGTTTGCCATTGCTGTTCATGACCAGATCGCTCAGTCGCCGCGCCAGCGCGATGAGCCGCAGCACGCTGCGATCGGCCTGTCGGGGCGGCGCAGCGCCTTACGTCCCTTGCATCAGCAGTTTCGTCTCCAGACCGGTCCGCTTGAGCCGAGCCGGCACCGAAAGAGGCTTCATCCCTCCCTCCGGCTTTGTCGGCAGTCGCCTGATGTCCAGGTCGGGTTTCACAACATCGGGCAACATTGCAGGGCGGATCGAGATCAGGCCGGGAAAGCCGCGCCGCATATCCGTGTGACCCGTCGCCAGCCAGACGCGAACACCCGCTGGGACTGGGATCACCGCCGGGCCTCGAGCGCTGCGATGATGCGCACCAACGCGACGGTGTCGAGATCCGCGCCAATGCGCAGCAAGCGGCCATTCGCAAGGACGACTTCGATGCTGCCGGTGCACGCAGGTTTCGACGGCGCGACAACAGGTTGCGCCGGTGCCGCGATGGCAACCGGAACGAATGTCAAGGCCGGCCGAACAGATCCAGTGGCGTCCTTGCGCCAGCGATACAGCAAACTCTGCGCAACGCCGTGCCGCCGCGCCACGGCCGAGACGTTCGCGCCAGGCACCAAGGTCTCACCAACGATCGACTGCTTTTCCGCTCGACCCCACATCCGACGCGCCGCAACAATCGCAAAATCCCGTGAAGTCTCATGTCCAGACGTAGGCACGGACCTATCTCCATCGACGACTAACAATCGTCAGACAGAGCCTGCTTTGGAATGTGCGCGCAAGGCGGTCCTGGCCGGATGGGTACATCGCAAATCTCGGCGCACTCGTTGCAAAGATGCTTGGCGTGAGGTGAATTGATGAGCATCGGGTGGGCTGAGGTGCGGCAGACCTCCGCGCAGGCCATCATCAGTCAAAAATGCTTCGGTTCGGTATGCTTGCCGCCGGTCTCAAGACAGTGCGTCATGGCCGTGTCCAAGAATGTCTGATAACGGTGCAGACAGGCCTCAATGCATGTCGTCGTGGTTGCGCTGCGATGATGCATAACGATACTCCTGATCCTGACTTTCGCGTGCACAACGAGCGCTGCACAGTGGATTGAATGGAAAACTGGAGATCTGCTCGTAGCTGATCGCCTGCCGGGCGTGGAGCCTCGGAATCTGCTCATGCATGCTGCAAGAAGGTGTTCCGGCTGCGGACGCCATTGCGGAATGCCATTTGAGACGCTGAAGCCCAACGTATGTCGTAGTCGATAGTCAAAGCAGAGTCAGAACGTTGAACCCGAAGCGGCACAAAGAAAAATAGCGCCCATCTACTTTACAAGGGCGGGCCGAGACGCCCGAGCAGGTGCTACCATTGGAGGCCTAAGAACATGGTCGTTAAGCCTCGGGGCCAATTAAACAATCGTCTTGAGACCTCTGTTCAATCCAGCGGCGATAGATATGCGGACCAACGCCGGTATGGAAGTCGACCCGGTTTTCATCATGATTGATGCACGATGATTCTCGACAGTGCGTCGGCTGATGCCTAGGTCCGCAGCGATATTTTTGCTCGGATGGCCATTGACAACCAATTCCATGATCTGACGCTGTCGGGTCGTCAGACACCTATTGGGCTTCGCCGATGTTTTCGAACTGATGCCGTCCACAATTGAAGTTTGCGTGCGGGATGGCTCACGTGACCCTGCTGCCGGAATCAAATTAAGCTC
>JANMNO010000067.1:0-21214 GCA_031374115.1 Hyphomicrobiaceae bacterium
GGTCGCTCAGCCGGACGACGGGACGGTCGCGCAACACGGTGCGCCGTTACGTGCGAGGTGGTGAGGCGGCGTGCACACGCAAGCCGGCGCCGAAGCGCACCGAGAAGCTTGATCCATACAAGGACTACATCGTCGGCCGGCAGCCGAGCGCTTAATAATCGAGCTATCGAACCTGCAGACGCTGCCAGCATTGTACGCCGGCCAATCGACACGAGCGCTGGCGCCGCCGCGCAAACAGGTTGTTGGCTATCAGCATCCACTCTCGATGTACGACGACCTGCTGCCGGGAGGGGTCGCATGAGCGCGCTTCAACACGACCGCATCGCGGTGCTGGCCGCCGATCTCAAGCTCAGCGCGCTCGCCGATCTGTACGGGCCGATCGCGCAGGACGCTGCAGCGAAGAAGGATGTGTCCTACGCCGATTTCCTCGAAGGCGTGTTGCGCGCCGAGCGCGATGCGCGTCGGATTCGAGCGCGCGAGATGTTGACACGGACGGCGGGCTTTCCGGTGATCGGCGGTTTCACCGAGCACCAATTCGCGGAAAAGCGGTTGCCGACAATTGATGAATTGAATGCCGTGGCACCAGATACGCCCGTTTTCTTGCTGCATCTTTATGATCGCGCTCTCCTGAATGGCGCAGCGCTGCGAGCCGTCGGCTACACCCGTGATACGCCAAACCCTCCGGGCGGCGAGATCACGCGAGATGGGTACGGCAATCCGACTGGACTTTTGCTGGCGAAGCCGAATGCTGGCATTCTCTACACGACCCTCGCCAAGGGCCCGAAGCTACCATTCGAGTATCAAGTCAACTCCACACGGCATTTCATGCGTGAGCTCAATCGCCTGGGCGTGACCGGGGCGATCGACGCGGGTGGCGGTTTTCAGAACTATCCCGACGACTACGCCGTCATCCAAAAACTCGCCGACGAGAACAACCTCACGATTCGCCTCGCCAACAATCTCTTCACTCAGAAGCCCAAGGGCGAGAAAGAGGATTTCCTGAATTGGACCAAGACCTCAAAATACAAGCAGGGCAATGACTATTTCCGCCACAACGGTGCGGGTGAGATGCTGGTGTTTTCGGCGGCGGATTTCGAAGACTTCCGCCAGCCACGCCCCGACATGGCCCCGGAAATGGAGGGAGAGTTGGAAGCGGTTGTCCGCATCCTCGCCGAGAACAGATGGCCTTGGCGACTGCATGCGACCTATGACGAGACCATCTCACGCGCGCTCGACGTGTTCGAACGCGTGAACCGCGACATTCCGCTCGCAGGGCTCCATTGGTTCTTTGACCATGCGGAGACAATATCTGAGCAGTCGATTGATCGCATTGCTGCGCTCGGCGGCGGCATCGCCGTGCAGCATCGTATGGCCTATCAAGGAGAATACTTCGTCGAGCGCTATGGGATGGGCGCCGCTGCGGCGACCCCACCGGTGGCCAAGATGTTGGAGAAGGGCGTCAAGGTTTCGGCCGGCACCGACGCCACCCGTGTTGCCTCCTACAATCCCTGGGTGTCGTTGGCCTGGCTGGTAACTGGCAAGACCGTCGGCGGGCTGCGCATTTACCCCCAGCACAACTGTCTCGATCGTGAGACTGCTCTGCGTATGTGGACGGAGAATGTGACATGGTTCTCCAACGAGGAAGGCAAGAAGGGACGCATTGCGGTCGGCCAGCTCGCGGATCTATGCGTGCCCGATCGTGACTATTTCTCCTGCGCCGAAGCTGATATTGCCGACACAACCTCGGAACTCACCATCGTTGGTGGCAGGGTGGTTTACGCTGCAGGGCGATTTACGACGCTGGACGACAACGGCCCTCCTCCAGCGATGCCCGACTGGTCTCCGGTCCGAACCTTCGGCGGCTATGGTGCGTGGCTCGAACCGAAGGCGGCAGGACAGGCGCTGCGAATGGCCGCTGTGGCGAATTGCGGTTGCGCCAACACCTGCGGGATCCACGGTCACGATCATGCAACAGCTTGGTCAAGCAAGCTGCCGATCGCCGACCTCAAGAGCTTCTGGGGTGCGCTCGGCTGCGCGTGCTGGGCCGTCTGAGGGACGCAACACATGCCATCCTGGTCGGACCAGACTGCGCCGCTGCTGGCGCTCGCCCGTTCCATCCTCGGCTCTTCGACTGCACCTTGCACGCCACGTCCGGAGATTGCGTAGGATCTACGGCGAACGCCACGCCGCCTTGCTCCGAGCCCTCGAGCGGCACTGCCAGGGGCGGTTACGGCCAATTCCGACGCTCGCGGGCGTGCACCTCGCCGCCAAGTTCATGATCGAGATGAGGGCACTCGATGTTGCGGCAGGAGCGGCAGCCAGAGAGGGGATCACGATCGACCCACGCAGGAGCCATCGGTAAGTGCGGCACATCTGGCGGCAGCCATCGGTGCTGTTGCCGCGATGGATCTTGGCCAGAAGGAGCAAGTCTGCGATCGGATTCACGCCGAACAGCCGAACCTCTTGGCTTCGGTCCTGGCACTGCCGCGGCTTAGGGTTTCGATGCAAACGGTCGATGTCCTTTTGAACGTACTGATCGTGCTCACCCTGGCGGTAGACAACTCCGGCCAAAGTCTGGCGACAGTGACGGAGGTCGATCAGGAGCGCGAGCTGCAGCGCCTTGTGGCAATTATGCGGTTCTCAGGAGGGTTGGATGCTTCGTCCGTGGCGCCGTCGATCCAGCGGACGACAGCGTATCGACACGAGAGCCACATACTCGCGTATGTCTTCGGCTCACTCCAGCGCGCCGAGCTCACGGAGATCACAGATGAGGCCGCGAAGTATCCCATCTTGGCGGCGATCAACCTCGTTAATTGCATTGCGACGGCGAAGCGCTTGAGATCACGCCCCTGAGAAATCGCTGCGCCTCATGCTGCGAGCAATGACCAGAACGTCGGCTTGCGCGGATGCTCGCGCTGTAGCCGCGCCATGTACTCGCCGTGGCTCTCATGTTGCCCGTAATCCTCGATGTCGGACTGCTGGCTCTCAATCTCTCGCACATGACGCACAGCATGGCGGTAGCGAGTTGAGCGGGCCTTCTGCAGCGTGAAATCGATGAGCCGCCGGCGCAATAGAACCGCCGCAAGAGGATGCTTACCTTCCAAGGCTGTCGCCGCCGGGTCGAGCAACTCATAGTGATCCCCGTTGATCTCCTTCATCCGAGTGTCGACAATACGCGCCGCTCGGTCCAATGCCGGCCAGCTAACCAAAAAGGCAAGAGCGGCGTGCACGTCGGGGTGCCGCTCCACCCGCGTGAGTGCTGCATCCTCGGCCTCAACATCGTCAAAATCGCCGAGCTGCTTCAAATAGGCCTTCAGATGCGTCGCGCTCAGGTGTCGTTCGAACAATGAGTATCGAAGGGTCTGGGCTTCTTCCTTGCGGCCGAGCTGGTCGAGCACACCGATGCGGACATCACGCCATTCGAGTTCCCGGTACTGCCGGTTACGTTCGGTGGGAGGACCTTGGTCGAGATAGAGCAGCGCCTCCTCGGCACGGTGGGCCCGCAGCAGACGTTGACTGATCTCGGTCGCATAGGCTGGGTTGGAGAGGTCGAAGCCCTCGTAGGTGTCGATGAAGGCATCCACATCATTCTCGCAATCGGCGATGTCGCGCAGCGCAAGCAGCAGGCCGCTGAGCGTGTAATCGAAGTGACCAGGGCGGACTGTGGCTCGCTTCTCCGAGACGAGATGCGCCGCACGGCGCTTTTCGAGCAATTCACGCAAAGCCATGCGCCCGTCACTTCCGAGCGCAGCGTCTAGCGCAAACACGATACGGTCGAAGATGCCGTAGCCATTGGCCTCGATGCGTTGCAGCACCTGCCTGGAGAGCTCGGCCGGCTTGGCCTTCGCCCGCGCAAGAATGGGCCCGAGATCCTGGCATGCCGACCGAAACAGTGCCCCGACGCGACCACTGTTGTCGTCGAGGCGCTCGAAGACCGAGCCATGCAGATCGAGTAATTGCCACAGCAGCTCAGCCGCAAGCTTTGGATCGCCAGCGCCGATAGTCTCGACGATTGTGACCTTCAGCCTTTCCAGTTCCGTTGCGAGCTCCCTCGTCTTCTCGGCTGATACAAAGGCCTCTGAGCGCTCGATCTGGGCGAGCCGCTTGCGGACCTGATGAGCCACCTCTGACGAGCTAGTCTCGGCGGCAAGCGCCATCTGCACCGCCTGCTTGAGCTGGCGGTTGCGAGCGGCCTCCTCGATCAGGATCTCGGCCAGCCGCTTGGCGCCGAGTTTGGTCAGGCTTTCCACAGTGAGTTTCGATCTTGCCGTCATTTCACCGGTCTCGTGACTGATACCCCCACCATGCCCCCGGCAGACCCAGGATACTCTTGCACGACGAACGTTTTCCACAGATGGAAAGACGCGTCGCAGTGCAGAGAAAGCCGACCTCGGGCTGTCTCTAAAATTCTTGTGCCTAGTTGCAAAACTGGCGTGCTCAGCTCATCCATAAGCGGACGAGGGGCGTCTGACCTGATAGCTAATGCAATCAAAGAGGATCAATCGACAAACGGCTTGTTGTTCGCTCATCGATAGGATAGCCGGCACATCAAGTTCACGCGCTGCGCGCCGTGCTGCAAGGCTGGGCAAAGTTTGAAACCAGAGAAATTGGAGCGAAGGAAATGGAGCAATTCTTGGGTGCGCTGAAAAGGATCATCATCCAGGGGATAGACTGGCTGTTCTGGCTCGTAACCTTTGTTTGGAACTGGTCATTTGGGCAGATATCGCGCGCGCTCAATCTGTCAATCCAAACACTGCCTGACTGGAAAGCACTTCTCTATATCCTACTAGTCGTTCTCTTGCTTTATATGGCGTATATGGTGATCCCAAGAATTCTTGCCGCGATCGTGGGAATTTTTGGAGCGATCTGGAGCCTTGTAGAAACGCTCATAAAAATTGCTGTTGATATGGTTTGGTACATTCTTGCAGCATACGGAATCGCGCTCGTCATCAACACGGTCAAAGTTGGCACCATTTTCGGCAAATTGCCGTTGCAGTGATGTGTCATCACGCCTATGAGAAGTAAGGGCGCGGGCCACCTGCCCGTCGATCGCGCGAACTGGGTTTTGATCGTCGACGTAATCGTCAATGCATGCCGGTAGAAAAGATGTCTGGTCCCGGTTCAAACCTTCGATGAAGCGCGCCATAGAAGCCCCCGCTGCTATGCGGGAATTATCATGCTTCGCAAAAATGAGCCTGAAAACAGCCGCGTTTTCACACAGCCTCCAGAGATAGCGGTCATCGAACGAGCCGCAGTTTGGGTAACTGATCGGTTGAGCTTCGGTGTCTGCTATTCTTCAGTGACCGAACACCAGTAACCCTCCCCACTAGAAGCGTAAAACGCGCGGCCTGAGCATCCAACCATCAACCCACCGCGCATGCGGATTCGCTAGGAGTCGCTGCGCAAACACCTCGCGAGGCGCGCGCAAAGTTAGACGCGAGATCAGGCCCCGTACCATCAAGAGCGGAGCTAGTTCAGCAAAATGAGACTCATCGTCTGTAGATTGATCGTCACGAGCGTCGTTCCCTCGTGGCATGGATGTGCGACGCCGGGTAGGCCTCAATTTGAAGAAGCTGAGGGAAGAGCAAGGCTTCTCACAGGAGAGCTTTGCCGATCATTGCGGCCTGCACCGAACCTACATCAGTGGCATTGAGCGTGGCGTGCGGAACCCCACTGTTCTCATCCTCGATCGAATCGCGAAAGGGTTGAAAGTGCCGGCTGGGGTGCTACTGGAAGAAGTTAAGGGGACGTCGAGGAAGCTTTGAAGGCTCCACGATAGACCGCGGCAGAATCGTTCTCGAAGCGTTTTGAACCGAGATGTAAGGCAGCACCCGGCAACTTGAGTTTGCATGGGGCTTGAGAGTCGAGGCCTGAGCCGTTACATCGAGAGCTAGAATTCACCCCATTATGCAAGCAATATTGTTTTTTGCGGCTCATCGCCGGTGACCAAGCCGCTCACGGTGACTGTCGATACGGATTATGCAAACTTGGAAGTTGGATGCTCGTACTTCCCTAGAACTCTGCGTGCACGTGCTGGTGCCGCCTATCCGTAGGGTCAGGTTCGAGCGCTTAAGGGACGAGCACGCGAGCACTCACCAATCGTGTCCATCTTGGTCTCTCGTTGACCCCAGCCGGTCATGCTGCCTGGGTGCTCACTGATCCGATGCCATTGTCACAAAAGCTTGCTGGTCCGGCCCCATTGCAACGCGGCACATCGCGCGGCCCTTGTCGGATCATACCCATCTTCGCCTATTGGCGCAGGACCTGCGGCCAGTTTGCATCCGACCCTTATGGAGCGGTCAATCTCGCATCGAGGGTCGGTCGGCATCGGCCTACAAATTACGAATGCGTTCGACCGCCGCATGTGCCGGGCGGACGAGCTAGGTCGGCTTCAAATCTCCAAGCAACGTGGGCAGGTATTCGGACACTGTCGGATGGATATACATGCCGCGCGAAATGACCGTGTAGGCTGCACCGGCTGTCATGACTCCCAGAAATGCCTGCACCACCTCGTCGCCGCCGATGCCGAGGACTGCGGCGCCAAGGACCTTCTGGGTGGCAGCATCGACAGTCACTTTCATGAAACCGTCTGTCTCGCCGCGCTGACGCGCCCGCCCGACCGAGGTCATCGGCAGCTTGGCCGTGAGCGACTTGATCCCAGCCGCACCCACCTCGCGCTCGGTCATGCCGACGCGGCCGAGGGGCGGATCGATGAATAGCCCGTAACATGAGATCCGGTCGGTCACGCGGCGCGGATCGTCATCCAGCAGATTGGCGGCGACGATCTCGAAGTCGTTGTAGGACGTATGTGTGAATGCCCCGCGGCCGTTGCAATCACCGATTGCGAAGACGCCAGGTGCACTGGTCTCGAGCCGATCGTCGACAACGATGAAACCGCGGGCATCGGTCTTGATGCCGGCCTTGTCGAGGCCAAGATCGTCAGTATTCGGGCGACGGCCGACGGCGAGCAGCAAATGGCTGCCTTCAATGCGAGGCGCCCCTTCGCCGCAGTCGAGCGTCATCGCGATGCTGGTTCCGCGCTTCTCGACCGCGATACATTTGGCGTTGAGTCTCACGTCGATGCCCTCGCGCTCGAGAATCCGACGGACACCATTCGAGACGTCATTGTCCTCGCGTCCGATCACACGCTCGGCCATTTCCACGATCGTGACCCGGCTGCCAAAGCGGCGGTAGGCTTGCGCGAACTCGAGGCCGATGTAACTGCCGCCAACGATGATCATATGCTCGGGTACAAAGTCCACATCCATGATGGTGGAGTTGGTGTAATAGCTCACATCAGCGAGGCCCGCCATGTTGGGAACGAGCGCGCGACCGCCCGTGTTGATGAAGATGCGCTCGGCACTAAGCGTCTCGTCGCCGACGCGTACCGTCTTCTCACTCTCGAAGCGGGCATGACCGCGATAGACGGTGCAGTTTGGCAGGCGCTCCATCCAGCGCATGACGCCGTTGCGGCCCTTGGCGACGATCTCATCCTTGCGCGCTTTCACGCGCTGCATATCGACAGTAATCGGCCCGCCAATCATGATGCCGAAGTCGGCTGCCCGCCGAGCCATATGCACCGAATGCGCGCTTGCAACCAGGGCCTTGGTCGGCACGCATCCAGTATTGACACACGTCCCGCCGAAATGCTGGCGCTCGATGACCGCGATCTTGAGGCCGCGCCCGGTAAGCCGCTCGGCAAGCGAAGGGCCGGACTGGCCGGTGCCAATAACGATGGCGTCAAAGAATGCTGGCATGGGCGAACTCCTTGTCTGTCTTGAGCCACGCCCCCTATTCGCGGCCTCGGTGAGCCGCAAGACTGCCAGGCTTTTGTGCGCCAGTCATGGCCGAGGCATGCTGGTGGGCAATTGACCACTTGCCGTCACGAAATTCGTAGAGCGTGCTGTAGCGTCCACCGATGGCTTCACGCGTCCCCTTGCGTCGACCGGTCAGCCGATAGGTATACATGCCGATATCGGACGCGACATTGCAGCCAACGATGATCGATCGCATGTTGATCAAGCCCTGTGGGTGCCGCCTGAGATACTCTTCGAAATAGGCTCTGATCGCCTGTCGGCCTATGCGCGGCTCGCTCGATACCATCGGCAGTAGGACGGCGTCTTCGGCATAGAGGCTGGCGACAGAATCCGGGTTGCCAGTCGCCAACGCACTGCTCCAGCGTTCGGCCAGCGCGACAATCTCATCCTTGGTCGTCACGGCGCACGTGCTCGCCGGTAGACCATGAGCTGGTAACGAAAGCGTGACGAGTGCAGCGACGAGCAGCTTGGCTCGCGCGAGACTTATGAACCGGCGAATGGACGACACCATAGCCTTACTCCCTGTGCTGGGACTTGTGCGGAAGAGCGGCGAAGGCAAAGTTGCTCTGCTAGGCACGCTGAGCCATCATTCGCTTCGCGCCCCACCGCGATGGGGTGCTTGCTACTTTGCTTTTACAGTGGAAGTGATCGAGGCAACGACGTTCGATGCCATCTTGAACTGAGCCTCGCGGTCGGCGATGCCGTGGCGTTGCGCGATCCATTGGAAGTCGGTGTAGACGGTCCAGACATCACCCTTTTCGTCCTGCGTTACCAGCAGCCGCACGGGCCAGTCGAGACCGGCGTTGGGGTTGGATGTGATGAATTGCGTGCCAAGCGGCGGGTTGCCAAACATGAGGAGCGTGGAAGGCCGCAGTTTGATGCCCGCATCCGCCGCGAGCTTCGACTGGTCGACGGCTGAGAAGAACATGATACCTTTGCTGGCGATATCCTGCTTGAGCCTGGAGACCGTTTCGGCAACGGAGTAGGCACTCTTCACCTTGACGATGCCGTCACCTATCAGGGCGGGCTTTGCGCTTTCGGCCCGGATGGCGGCGGTAGTGGAAAGGGCCAGGACGCCGGCAATCGCAGCACCTGAAAATAGCCTGACGAAGCGTGATGACATGGACGTCTCCTGCTTGTTGATCCTGACGCATTGGCGCGTCAGCGATGGCAGTGATTGTGGCGGACCGATCGCCCGTGCTGAAATATCGATTGGCTAACGAATCGATGTAGAGTGGCTATCACTTTGCGTGCTCCAGGCGACGCGCGAGAACGGCGGCCACGCCAAGTGGTACGCCGACACCCGCGACGCATGCCGGCCATCCAAAGCGAACGAACAACTGTCCGAGCACGGCGCTGCCAACGAGGCCCCCAAGGAAATAGCAGGCTAGGTAGATGCCGCTGGCCGCGCCGGGATCGGAGGTGGCCGCGCGTCCGACAAACCCGGTTGCGGTCGCTTGTGCCAAGAATGTGCCGGCGCCGACCAGCATCAGGCCGGCGAGGACAGGTGCAAGATGGGGCAAGAGCAATAACGGCAGGCCGATCCCCGCGGCCGCCAGGGCACCCCATATCGTGCGTTGGGTGCCGAAACGCGCAACCAGACGCCCGGCGAGTGGCGTCGTCACGATCGATGGCAGAAACACGAAGTAAACGAGCCCGACCGACATCATGCCGAGTGACAGCGGCGGGCGTACCAGTACGAAGTTCACATAGGTGAAGGTGCCGATGAAGGCGAACAAAATGCAGAAGCCGATGGCAAACGTCGCTCGCAGCGGATCATTGCTTAGGTGCTGCCACCAGATCGCGAGGGGAGACTTCAACTCAGCCTGGGTCACGGCCATGTGGCTCATGCGGCTGAGCGTAAAGTAGACCAGCACCGCGCCCGCCAGGTTCAGCACTGCAAACGTGTAGAAGTTAGCCGCAATGCCAAGCGTGTCGGCGAGCGAGGCCGACATCAGCCGGCCGAACAGGTTGCTCGCCACATTACCGGTGATGTATGCGGCAAAGGCGGCGGCCGTTGCCTTGCCGCAGGTTTCCTCGGCGAGATAGGCGAGGGTCAGCGTGAACGCCGCCGACATGAACACTCCCTGCACGATGCGCAGTGCAGTGAATGTGACGAGGCTCGGCGCAATGGCAAGCAGTGCTGTCGGGACCGACAACAAGGTAAGGCTCATAACGATGCCGCGCCGGCGATCGATCCTGTGGCTGAAGAAGGCGACGGCGAGCCCCGCTACTGCCATCCCGAAGGTGCTGGCGTTGACGGCGGTGCCCATGGCAGCTGGACTGACGCCGTATGCCCTGACCAGCGACGGCAGGATTGCCTGTGTCGCAAACAGATCGACGACTGTCAGGAAGGCAATCAGGCCGATCACGAACTCTCGTGCGAACGAGATTGTCCCGGTGTGGCCCGCATGGGCATCCGGCGATGCCGTGGCAACAACCAGCATGGCATGCACTCCCATCCAAATATGCAAGGGCGAGCGCGACGTTCGCAATCAGAGTTCAAATCGCAATCGTCACGCCCTGAGACGATCGTCGCCACAATCGGCAACGGTTACATCGTGTGCGGATCCATCTTGTCGTGCAGGATGTCGGCCGACAGCAGTACCGCCGGCTTCTTGCTGGTATTCTTCCACCAATGCTTGGTGGTGTGCGTTTCACGAGCGACGTCGCCCGCGCGATGGGTGATCGGGACAGCGCAAGTGCTCGCGTACTCCACAATCGAGCCGGACACGATGTAGATGATGGCGGGGCGTTCTTCGTGGCTGTGCCAGGCGACCACGCCACCGGGCTGGACGACAAGCTGACGCAGCCGGAACTTGTGATCCTTGAGGTTCGGCGCCTCCTGGGCAAGATCGATGGACGCGATGACCTTGTCGGTCACCTGCTTGTGGGCCGTCGCGCCGGCCATCTGGCCATCGGTCGTCACCTTGTCGGCCGGGCAAGTTCCGGCATAGGCTGAGGCGGACATGAGCCCGAGTGAGCTCGACAACAGTCCGGCAACTGCAAGTGCGCGATAAAAGCCGTTCCGCGATTTTGTTTGCGTCGACATAATTTGTATCTCCATTTTCAGGTTTCTAGGGCCGGCGGCAGTACCGCCTCGACAACAAAGAGAATGAATGCTGCGGCGATGATTTTGAAATATCGAAGGTCTTTCGTTTCGATACCTCGCCGCTATCGCCGTCGGTGGTGATCCGGTTGATTGCCAGAGCGATCGCGATAAGGCACCTGCAAGGCGCAAGAAAGCCAAGCGAAGAACGGCCATGGATGCCGCTCCTCTTTGCAATCTCAGTTCGTGAACGCTGACACGTTATGCCGCTGTGGATGCACGCCCCAGAAATGCGTCCTTGTCCTGCTGCACCGCGGGCGGGATGGTTGATGCCGGACCGAGCACGGCAACACCGTCGTCTGTAGGTTCGTGCAAAATCACGCCTTCGATCGGATCGAACGCACCTTGCCATGGCGCCTGCTTGATGGCTCGGCGCGTGTTCGCAAGTCCCGCCTCCCAGCGACTGCGAATGCCCGTCGGGCTGAAATCGACATCCTTGCTCTGATCCTCGTTGTCGAGGCGTGGCGCCATCAGCCGGACGACATGCATTTGGGTCATGCAGCCATACTCGGCCAGATCACGAACTGCGTCGCTGTTGCGGACAGACTCGGGAATATATCCGACGAGCTGCTTTACGACATGCCGTAAGCGATGGGTCTGCTGCTGACGTGCGATGTGGCTCGCGACGCGACTGGAATATTGAATGTCCTTCTGGCGATGGATCACGTCCAGCATGGTGACGGGTTCCGGCCCGTTCGGGTTCCACAGATGCACGGCGAACAGCAGCGAATTGCGACGCGGATAGTCCTCGAACACCACTTCACTTGGCGTGTTTGAGAGAATGCCGCCATCCCAATAGAGCTCGCCGTCGATGCGAACAGCGGGGAAGGCCGGCGGCAACGCTCCGGAGGCCATGATATGCTTGACGCTGATCGCCACATCCCGGCTGTCGAAGTACCTCATCTGACTTGATCGCACGTGCGCGGCACCGACAGTCAGCCTCGGTTTGTTCCGATTGATCAGTGGAAAATCGACCAGTTCCAGAAGTGTTTTCTCGAGCGGGGCCGTGGAATAGTAGCCGGCTTGCTCCGCTCCCAGCGGAATGTTGGCGCCGCAAAAAGCCAGCGAATTGGGTTCGAAGAAACCGGGAATGCCACTGCTGATCGTCTGCGCACTGGAAACGGACTGGGCCACGCTCTCCCAGCCGGGCCAGCCATAAAGGTGTGATTTGAACGCCATTCGCTGCCAGAATTCCTGCAGGGCCCGCAGGCGATTGTTGAGTTCGTTGCCGGCGATCAAGCTGGCATTGATGGCGCCAATCGAGGTGCCGATGATCCAGTCGGGTTCGATGCCGGCCTCATGCAATGCCTGATAAACACCAGCCTGATAGGCACCAAGCGCGCCACCGCCTTGCAGGACGAGCACTGTTTGGCTCGGGTTCCACGGCGCTGGTTGATGGATCGCGTGTCCCGTGCTGTTCGCTTTTGACGATGTTGCAGCGATCGTCGTTATCGAGGTTGTCATCGTGGTCTCCCAAATCGGATCATTGACTATTGTGCCGTCCATCCGCCCTCGACCGGCAGAGCGGTCCCGGTCATCGAGCCAGCCGCGCCAGTACAGAGAAACACCGCGAGCGCGCCGAGCTGTTCTGTCGTCACAAATTGCCGGGTGGGCTGCGCATGCAGCAACACGTCTTTGATTACTTGCTCTTCGGTGAGGCCGCGGGCCTTGGCGGTCTCGGGAATCTGCTTTTGAACCAGCGGGGTCAGCACGTAGCCGGGGCAAATAGCGTTGACCGTGATACCGTGCTCGGCCGTTTCGAGTGCAACCGTTTTGGTCAGACCGACGATACCGTGCTTGGCCGCCACATAGGCCGACTTGAACGGCGAGGCGACGAGGCCATGCGCCGATGAGATATTGATAACGCGGCCCCATTTGCGCGCCTTCATCTCCGGGATCACTGCACGAGTGGCGTGGAATGCCGAGGAGAGATTGATCGCGATGATCGCGTCCCACTTCGCAACCGGGAATGTCTCGATCGCCTCGACGTGCTGGATGCCGGCATTGTTGACGAGCACGTCGACCTTGCCGAAAGCGATGTGTGCATCCCCGACCATGGCGGTGATCTCGTCCGGCTTCGACATGTCGGCCGCCGAATATGCAGTCTTCACGTCGTAGCTCTTGGCGAGTTCGGTGCGGATAGCCTCGACCTCGGCCTTGTCGCCGAAGCCATTCAGCACGATGTTCATTCCGGCGGCAGCAAAAGCTCGCGCGATTCCGAGGCCGATGCCGCTGGTCGAACCCGTCACAATAGCCGCCTTGCCAGCCAGTTCGCGGCCCATGGCGGACATGGCGCTTCGGTCTGTTTTGGACTGTTGCATGGAACTCTCCTTGGCGTTGAGGATCATCAGTTCAACTGGCGCGGTGAGCCTCGATCTTCTCGTCGGCGACCGGGGTCTGCAACAGCACCGCGAGCCCGGCGCCGGTCGGCACGAATACGAACGCGCCGGGAAAGGGCAACTGGCTAGCGTCCCATTGCTGGCACATGGACTTCGAACTGCGCGCCGCACTGTCGCTTGCCCATTGAAACGTCGACATGACCGCCATGCCGTTCGGCGATCAGGCGTACGATCCACAGGCCGAGCCCCCACGACGAACCTCTGCCGTCGTACTGGGCCGACAAGGTGGTGAAGGGCCGGAACGCACGTTTGAGATCGAGTTCCGACAGGCCCTGGCCCTCGTCACAGATCGCAATCACTGCATCCCGGCCATTGCGGGAAGTCTCGCAAGTGACCGTCGAGCCCGCTGGAGCATACTTCACGGCGTTGCCGACCAGATTGCCGACAGCCTCGGTCAGGAGCCGCCTGTCGCCGGTAACCACCGACTGGGTCGCATTCGAAATATCGATGTTGATACCGCGGCTTTCCGCGACTGGCCGGTTGACCTCGGCTGCATCTCGAATGACATCGACCAGATCGACCAGCGTCGGCCGGAACGACAACGGATCTCCCGTCTCACGGGTCCGCTCCAAAAAGCCATTCAGCATGGTGTCGAGCGCCTCGATCATCGCCCGCGCCTTTTGCGTCGCCGCCTTAAGGTGCTCGTGTGCCTGCATCTGCACGTAGGTCTCGATCAACTCGATCAGCACTGAAAGATTGGCGAGCGGGCCGCGCAGATCGTGCGCAACTATGGTTAAGGCGCTGAGCAGGCCCGCATCCTTCGGCTGGCGCGAATGCCTGGGCGCCGGCAATCGTTCCGCACCGGCGCATCTCGCCATGGGCATAAGCTCGGCTGCAGCAGCGGCTTGCGATTGCATCGGGTATCCTTTCACGCTCTGGCATCCTCCTGAAAGCTACGCCGATGGCCTGGCCGCGTGAAATATGACTTTGCTTGGGTTTTGATAGCCTGCGTGCATGATCGTTGGGCAGGACAGCGGAACCGCAATGTCCTACATTTGCCGTCGCATCACGGTCGCCGGTTCGAGGTCCGCGCACAATGGAAATGCACCAGATCCGCTATTTTCTCGGCGTCTCGCGTACGCTGAATTTCACGCGCGCAGCCGAGGAGTGCAACGTCGCGCAACCGTCACTGACGCGCGCCATCAAGCTGCTCGAAGACGAACTGGGTGGTGAATTGTTTCGTCGGGAGCGCAACCGCTCCCACCTGACGGATCTCGGCCAGCGCATGCTGCCACTCATGCAGCAATGCTACGATACCGCGCAAGGCGCCAAGTCGCTGGCGACCTCGATGAAACGAGGTGAGATTGCCACGCTGCGCATCGCGCTTTCGCGCACGGTCGACATGGCACTGCTCATCCCGTTTCTCGCTGAGTTGATGCGGGCCATGAATGGCCTGGAACTCAAATTCCTGCGCGGCACGGCAGACGAGATTGCCGAGATCATGAAGCAAGGCGATGCCGATCTGGCAATCTCCGGCCCCATGACTGCTTCATGGGAGCGTTTCGATGGCTGGCCGCTATTCACAGAGAGCTTTGCTTTGATCGTCAATTCCGGGCACCGGCTCGCCGATCGCGTTGAGATTGAGATTGACGACCTTCGTCAGGAGCGCATGCTTACTCGCATCTACTGCGAACAGGCTGAGCAACTGGCAGCACAGCTCCGCAGCCACGGACTTGCCGGCGTTCATGGCCATGAGGTCTCCTCCGAGCGCGATCTGATGTCTTTGCTGGAAAGCAAAATGGGCATAGCGATTGCTCCACGCAGCACCTCGGTTTCGGAAGCGCTGCGGCACGTGCCGATCAACGGTCTCGACCTCAAACGCACCGTCTACCTCTACGCCGTTGCGGGGCGGCCGCGCTCCGCAGCTGCCGCCACACTCATGCGGCAACTGCAAGCAGCCGACTGGTCGAAATCGCTCGGCTAGTGGGCAGCCTTGAGCGCGGCGACCATGTCGTCCACATCCATACGCCGGCTATAGTCGGGATCGACGAACCGAGCTTTAATCATGCCGTCCTGTGCGACGATGAATGTCGCGGGGATTGGTACGAACCAGCTGGCGGTGCCTTGATAAGCAGACAGATCGCGACCGAAGTTAGTCAGGAGTTTCTGCATTTCCGCCCCGAGCCAGATTGCGAGATTGAGCGACAGGGCGTAGCCGTTGCCGACGTCCGAGAGGATCTTGAACCCCGCCCGCGCTTCAGTCTTCTGTTTCAAATTGTACTGTTGCCGTTCAGGCGTGATCGCAACGATCTGGCCGCCGATGGCCTGGACGCGCTCCTGTGCCTGCGCAAGCGTATGCGCATAGATCCGGCAATAAGGACACCAGTGACCGCGAAGGAATGTCACGGCAACTGGCCCATTCGCGAGCAGATCGTCGAGACCAACGAGATTGCCCCTTTCATCGGGAAGCAGGAAGGATGGCATCGGGTCGCCGACGTTCGGCGCCGAGGCACCTGCGCCGGCCTTGTTCAAGCGCGCCACAAGTTGTTCGAATGCCTCAGTGTACCCTACAAAATGCAAGCGCACCGCGTCAGCATACATCGCCAGACGATCGTTCACCGGCGCGTTCAGGTCGCGGATCTTGAGAAAGGCAGCATTGAGCACTTGGGCCATTGTCTCGTGCGTCATGGGACCATTCCAGTGCGGTCTTGGTTTAACCACCGGATTTCATCCCGGTTGTAGCCGGCTGTCGCGTCGGCATCGGTTGCCACCGCAATGTCTACCACGAGGAAGTGGTCGCTCACGAGTGTTGGTGGCATTGAGCAAGGCGGCCCCTCAGTGCATATGCGCCACAGTTTCGCTCAGCGACCAGGACCATAATTCATCGACCCAATCGATCCCCGAAGTGGACGGCCCTTCAGCGCAAGTTGCGGCTGCGAAGCGGATGTAAAATTTGGCCTCGTCATTTTCAATGCCAGCTTGGCAAGTAATGAGGCTACCCCAATGGGCATTTTGAACTGCACGCCCGAGCAACATATCGAGCTTTGCCAGAAGGACGTCCTTACGTTCCAATTCCAGGGATAGATCAAGAACATAGCAATGGATTCGAACGTTGCGTTGCTGCGCGGCGTTTCGATTTAGCTCCACCGCCATCGACAGGAGGTCGCCCAGCTCGACGCCGCAGCCGTCCCCAACCAGGGACGATGTGCGATGCGCCGCAGCCGCTGAAATGGCCGACCTACGAACGAGAGCAGATCGCGGAGGAGCAACTTCTCGTGACAGCTTGCGATCGATCCAGTGAATGTCGGAAGTGATATGCATGACGCGACCTCGATGATCAAGAAGGACGCCATGACAACTACCGCTCGCCGAACGGCTTGTGAAATGCCGGCTCGCTCGCAATTCCATAGGCGGCGACTATGGCGCCCGGGGCGCTATTCGCTTGGCTGCGACAAGTCTGAAAGACCAGGGCCTCACCTGAAACGTGGTAGCCAAGTCCTGGCAGAGAGCCGAAAATCCGTCATTCAACAGGTGAGGAGCCTGTGCGAATTGACTTAGAGTCTGTCCGCTAGAGAATTCATTCGGATCATGGCGAGGACGAAGCAGGCGGCGTGTGATCGACTGAGGTTTTCGAAGTCATTTGCCTGCCTGCGGCAACGGCCGAGCCACCCGAAAGAGCGTTCGACAATCCAGCGTTTCGGCAAGATCTTGGCCGGCAGATCCTCCGGCAATTGCGCACTGGCAGCCAGTCGTCAGGACATAAAAGATCGCGTCGAGCGCGCGGCGCTGGGTGGGAGGGTAGCGACAGCCGCGATGCGGCGGGGGCGGATGTGGCTCGATCATTGATGATCGATCGTATCTTCGACGACTACATCAAGACGCCTATTCATCGCGGGTATTAAACCGGGTCCGGGCTAACGCCGACCGCGACGCTTACGAAGTAGGCAAACGGAGCACACGTTAAACTCTCGAATCATTGATTGGCTGTAGATCCAATCGATGTGGAGAGTGATGCTTCCGCGACTGTTCGCTCTGCTAAGTGCTTGGAAAAAATGTCATCGAGCTCCGAAATAAGCTCTGCTCCAAATTCGAAAACCGCGTTCGTATTTGCCGGCGGCGGAAGCCTTGGGGCGGTGCAGGTTGGCATGCTGAAAGCCCTAGTCGAGTATGGGGTCACAGCCGATATGGTGGTGGGTTCGAGCGTAGGCTCGATCAACGGAGCCTATTTCGCAGGGCGACCCGACATCGAAGGTGTGGCCGCGCTGCAAGCACTATGGCGCAATATTCGTCGGGGCGACATATTCCCGATAGGATTGTTACCGTTCGCTCGTTTCGTTTGGCACCGCGATTTTCTCGTCAGCCCGCACAAGTTGCTGCATCTGATAGAGCAGCATTTATCATACAGGCAGCTCGAGGACGCGATTATTCCGGTTCATATCGTTACAACAGACTTCCTGTCAGGCGCCACTGTGGTTCATTCGAGAGGCCCAGCAGCTCAGGCCATTCTTGCATCCTGCGCGATTCCAGCAGCGTTCGAACCGGTAAGAATTAACGCGCGGCATCTGGTTGATGGGGGGGTCGCAAGCAATACGCCGGTTAGAATTGCGATTGATCGCGGCGCAAAACGGCTCATTGTTCTGCCGACAGGATATTCATGTGCTTTAAGCAGGCCACCGACAGGGGCCATTGCGTGCGCGCTGCACGGATTGACGCTGCTGATCTCCGGCCAACTGATCGGCGAGTTGGAGACGATTGATCAGTCGATCGAATTTCACGTTGTGCCGTCACTGTGCCCTGTGACAGCGACGGCTTACGATTTTTCACAGGCAGAAAGCTTGATGAAGCGGGCGGAAACGCAGACGCGCGACTGGCTCAAGGCTGGCGGATTGCTGCAGCGCGAGATTCCCAATGCGCTGCGACCGCACGACCACGACCCTTGATGCACGTCATAGAACGCGAATTCGGCCATCGCTTGGCTCAGTCCCGCGTCCACGGTTGCAATGTTCAGGAGCCGTGCATCAAGGGCCCGAGTGACGGGCCCAAGCACTTCGCTGATTGATGTCACATCACAATATTTTGTATCGATCAATACAATATGCGCTGTATGGTGCGGCGACGAGTGTGGCAAATAGTTGGCCACACCGGTAGTCAGCCTTCAGGAGCCAATTTCTGGCGCGCCCCCGAACATTCGACGAGGACAAAGTGCTCGATGCAGCGATCGAGTGCTTCTGGAATCGCGGCTTCGAAGCGACCTCGGTGCGGGACCTCGCAACGGAGATGGGGATCAACGGGCCGAGCCTCTACAACGCGTTCGGCGACAAGCGAGCGCTGTTTTCCCGAGCGTTAGAACGGTACGCGGCATGCTCGATGCGCGAGCGCATTGCGAGGCTGGAGCTGCAACATGCACCGAAAAAGGCAATCCAGGAGTTCCTTCGAGAACTGATCGCTCGATCGATCGCCGATCCGGATCATCGCGGATGCCTAATCGTCAACTCGGCCATCGAAGTCTCTCCCCACGACGACGAGTTGCGACCGGTCATCGCCGCCTATCTTAGCGAGATCGAAAGCTTTTTTCGACGCTGCCTGGAAAGAGGCCGCGCCAACAATGCGATCCCAGCGATCGTCAATCCGAGCAACATGGCCCGGTTGTTCCTCGGCATCGTGTTGGGCATTCGCGTTGCTGCGCGCGCCAGGCCGGAGCGGGCTCTGCTCGAAGGCATGGTGCGACCCGCCCTCGCTATGCTCGACCATCCCAAATCAAACAAGCCAAAGGATCTGTCATGATCGATCTCCACTATTGGACGACGCCAAACGGTCACAAGGTCACGATGTTCCTGGAAGAGGCGGCACTGCCTTACAGGATCGTGCCCGTGAACATCAGCACCGGCGAGCAGTTCAAAACAGGGTTCCTCGAGATTGCGCCCAACAACCGGATCCCGGCCATTGTCGACCACGAGCCGACTGGTGGTGGAGCACCGATATCACTGTTCGAGTCGGGCGCCATATTGCTCTATCTCGCCGAGAAGTCGGCAAAGTTCATTCCGGCGGACGTACGCGGCCGGGCGGATGTGTTGCAATGGCTATTCTGGCAGATGGGCGGGCTCGGGCCGATGGCCGGCCAGAACCATCACTTCAAACAATATGCCCCGGAAAACATCCCGTATGCGATCGACCGTTACGTCAAAGAGACCAATCGGCTCTATGGCGTGTTGAACAAACGTCTTGCCGATCGGCAATTTGTAGCTGGCGCATACTCGATTGCGGACATGGCGAGTTATCCGTGGATCGTGCCGCACGAGCGGCAGGGCCAGAACCTTGGCGACTTCCCCCACCTCAAGCGCTGGTTCAACGAGATCGCGGCCCGACCGGCCACGATGCGTGCCTATGCAAAAGCAAAGGAGATCAACACTCAGCCGACCGTCAGCGAAGACGCGAAGAAGATCCTGTTTGGTCAGACTGCCCAGAGCGCGCCCAACCGGTGATGACGCAACTTTGCAGTTGAGCGGTCCGGAACGAGGCGCGGCATGACTACGGTAACAAAGGTGGCGGCAGGCAGCAGCATCGCGTTCGGCTATGCCTGCGGAATGACGATGGCACTCGGTGCGTCCATCTCGTTCGCGGCGGCGCGGGCCGGCATACTCGGCGGCCTCGCACCCGACGATATGATCTTCGCACGGTTTGTCGTCGCAGGACTCGTTCTTTTGCCCTTCCTCCTCTGTTGGGGTCTCCCAACGCTTGCCGGCATTGGCTGGCCGCGCGGGCTGGCGCTATTGCTCACCGGCGGTCCGCTCTTTGCGCTTCTTCAAACTGGCGGTTATGCCTTCGCGCCCTTGGCCCACGGCGCCGTCATCGCCCCATCGACCGTGACGATTCTGAGCACGATCGGCGCAGGAATGCTGCTCGGCGAGCGGTTGACCCGATCGCATTTGATCGGTGCCGCTTTGGTGCTTGCGGGCATCCTGCTGATTGCAGGTCAAGGTGCGCTCGGAAGTGCGACCGGCACAACCACATGGGTCGGCGACCTGCTCTTTTTCGCCTCCAGCGTCCTTTGGGCTGGCTTCACGTTGCTGATCCGATATTGGCGAGTGGATGCGGTGCGCGCGACGGCCGTGGTCGGCGTGCTGTCGCTTTGCATCTCGGCTCCGGTCTATCTGGCCTATCGAGGCCCCGCGCATTTGATTAACTTGCCTTTCGCCGCACTCGTCGTTCAAGGCGTCGTGCAAGGGCTCGTGCAGGCAGTGATCACCATTATGGCCTACAGCCGGGCGATTGCCATTCTGGGCGTGAGCCGAGCTGTGCTCTTCCCGGCGATTGTTCCTGCCGTGTCGATCTTAATCGGAATTCCGCTGCTGGGCGAGATTCCAAACACAGTGCAAATCGCCGGCCTGCTTCTCGTTAGTCTCGGCATGTTTGTAGCCGTCGGACTGCTGGGACGTCTGCTTGCGTCCAAGGGGAGTGAGAAGGAACCTCGACCAGCGTGAGAGATGCGACCAATCGTAATGTTTTCATCCGTGATTGGTCATTTGTTCGTCAGAATTCCTACCAATGGCTCGCAAACATTGGTGTTCGCCTTCAACCAAGCAAAGGAGATCTCCATGCTGAAATTCTACTTCAATGGCTCGCCCAACCCGAGCAAAGTCGCTCTCTTCCTCGAAGAAACCGGCACGCCGTATGAGCCGAAGCCCGTCGACACCCGTAAGGGTGACCAATTCAACTCCGACTTCCTGAAAATCAATCCCAACGCCAAGGTCCCGGTCATTGACGACGACGGTGTGGTGGTCCGCGATAGCAACGCCATTTTGCTCTATCTCGCCGAGAAGTCCGGTAAACTCCTGCCGCCCAATACGCCTGCCAATCGCGGCGAGCTTCTGTCATGGCTGATGTTCGTCGCGACCGGCGTCGGGCCGTTCTCGGGACAGGCGGTCCATTTCAAGCACTTCGCCCCTGAG
>JANMNO010000074.1:0-52704 GCA_031374115.1 Hyphomicrobiaceae bacterium
GCTCGTCTCCTTCATGCGCTATGATCTCGGATATATCGACCTGGAGCAGAGAACCTTGCAAACCATCGACAATCCGTTCGGCACGAGATTGTCACCCATGTCTTAGGTACAATCTGTTACCCATGTCTCCGGGTCGTACAAGGTTGGATTGGCGCGAGAGACGGGACTTGAACCCGCGGCCTCCGCCGTGACAGGGCGGCGCTCTAACCAGCTGAGCTACTCCCGCAATCCAATACGACGCACCCGCGGGCGCGTGTCACAACCGAGGTGCTACGTGACGCCCGGGTAATCGTCAAGCTTGTTTGTGATCGCCAAGCCCGTAATCGCGCCGTTGTCTCGTGTCGTAAGACCGAGTTCAGCGGCCAAAGGCCGCCATCCACCCTGCAGCGCGGATGCGCTCATCGGCCAAGGGCCGCCGGGGCGTGCCCCGCGCCATCGCAGTGCGCCGAAGCGCTCTGGCGCTTCGAACCGCGCACGTGAGATATAAGTGGTGGGCGGCGAGAGGATCGAACTCCCGACCGGTCCGGTGTAAACGGAATGCTCTACCGCTGAGCTAGCCGCCCTATCCGAAGCGGCTTGTAGCCTGACGGGCCGTGATAGGGAAGGGCCCGCGCGTTCGAATTGGGAGCTAAACCATGACCACACCCATGCAAGCGCTCGGCGACCTCTGGCGGCTGGCAGGCGGTGCTCCGGACGCGCTGGCGCAGGTCCAGCTGAGTGGCTCAGATCCGCAATTGCCGTCGTCGTTCAAAGTGGGGACGGCGGCGCAGGTGTCGATTGCGGCTGCCGGATTGGCTGCGGCCGAGACTTGGCGGCAGCGCACCGGCGAGCGCCAAACGGTGGCCGTCGATATGCGGCATGCCGCAATTGAGTTTCGGAGCGAACGCTATTTGCGCATTATAGGTGAGGAGCCGCCGAAGGCTTGGGATGAGCTTGCCGGTGTCTACGATGCGAAATCCGGGCGGTATGTGCGTTTGCACACAAACTTCCCGCATCATCGACAGGCGGTTCTCGACGTCCTCAAGTGCGAGCCGACCCGCGAGGCTGTGCAGGCAGCGCTTGCGAATTGGGATGCGGAAGCCTTCGAGACGGCCGTCTATGCTGCCGGCGGCGTGGTCGCGGCGATGCGTGCGCCGAAGGAGTGGGCAGCTCACCCGCAGGGCCGCGCGCTGGCGGCCCTTCCCGTGCTGAAGATCACACGTATCGGCGATGCGCCGCCGCGTCCGTTGCCGCCGGGAGATCGGCCGCTATCGGGCATTCGCGTGCTCGATCTTTCGCGGGTGATCGCGGGACCGGTTGCCGGGCGCACGCTTGCCGCACACGGCGCCGACGTTATGCTGATCGCCAGCCCCAACCTGCCGTCGATCCCGTGGCTGGTGATCGACACCGGGCGGGGCAAGCGCTCGGCCCATGTCGATCTGGCATCTAAGAGCGGTCGCGAAACGCTACAACGCTTGTTGAAAGATGCCGACATCTTCAGCCAGGGTTACCGGCCGCAGTCGATCGCGAAGCTTGGCTTTTCGCCGGAGGATGCAGCGCGCGTCAGGCCCGGCATAATTTACGTCTCGCTATCGGCATATGGTGCGGCGGGACCTTGGGCGAACCGGCGCGGATTTGACTCGCTGGTGCAAACGGCGACGGGGTTCAACCACATGGAGGCCGAGGCGGCCGGTATCCCCGGTCCCAAGGAGCTGCCTGCGCAAGCACTCGATCATGCTTCGGGGTATCTGATGGCGTTTGGCGCGATGATGGCGCGGGCGCGGCAAGCGCGAGAGGGCGGGAGCTGGCACGTGCAGGTTTCGCTGGCGCAAACGGGCAGGTGGATTAACGGGCTTGGGCGTCTCGCTGGCGGCTTCGCAGGGCCTGATCCGGCGCTGACGGACGTTGCCGATGTGCTGGAAGATCGCTGGTCTGGCTTTGGTCGCTTGCGGGCGGTTCGTCATGCCGCGGTGTTGTCGGCAACGCCTGCTCAGTGGGCGCGGCCGGCGGTGCCGCTTGGTACCGATCAACCGGAGTGGGCAGCGGATGAGATTAACTCTCCGTAAGCTTGCTGATTTTGAGACGGAAGTACGAAACCAGCCACGTTGTTGGCAAGTATAGGATGTCATCTCGGCATCCCTACCTGGGAGTTTTTCGATGAATCGCCTCGCCAAGATATTGATACCGGTGGTGCTGGTCGCGACTGCCGCGTCGACAATTGTCGTTGCCCAACAAATGCGCCGCGATCGCCACTCGCCTGAAACCATGCAGCGCTTGCAAGAGGGCCGGATTGCGATGGTGACCACCGCGTTGAAAATGAATGAAGCCCAACAGAAGCTCTGGGCGCCGATCGAAACGCAGATCCGGGCGCGCCAAGCCGAGCGCTTGAAGTGGATGCAGGAGCGTGCGGAGATGCGCACAAAAGCCGATAAGAGTGCTGCTGTGCGCCCGCCGCTTCCCGATCGCCTCGATCGGATGAGCGAGCACTTGGCGAAGCGTGCCGAGCAATCGAAGGCGTTCGCGACCACATTCCGGCCGTTCTACGAATCGCTTTCCGAAGAGCAGAAGGCGGTCGTTGCCCCGCTGATGGCTGAAATGATCGGGCGTGGCCGCGGCGGCCACATGAAAGGGCATCGGTTTGGTGCACACCACGGTCCGGGCGCCGGGCCGCAGTAGCAATCGATCGATGTAGGCGACCCTTCGGTCAAAGTTGCGCCGAAGGGTCGTCGCATTGTGCGTTAGGCGTGTAGTTTATTCCAGGCGCGCAGCCGCTCGATTGCTTCGGCCATGTCGGCGGTCGTGCCCGCGTACGAGAAGCGCAGGAAGTTCAGGCCGCGTGCTTCATCGAAGTCAACACCGGGTGTGGCTGCAATCCCGGTGTCTTCAAGCATTTGTTTTGCAAATGCCAAGCTATCCGCTGTGAAGCGGCTGACGTCGGCGTAGAGGTAAAATGCGCCGTCGGCCGGCACCAACTGGTCGAGGCCAGTCTGCGGAAGTCCTTCGAGCAATAAATCGCGATTGGCCCGGTAGATACGCTTGTTGGCTTCCAATTCTTCGATGCCGTCGAAGGCGCCGATGGCCGCGATCTGGGCGACCGCCGGCGGCGAAATGTAAAGGTTCTGCGCGAGCCGCTCGACTGCGGGGAGCAGGCGTTCGGGCATCACCATCCATCCGACGCGCCAGCCGGTCATCGAAAAATACTTCGAAAAACTGTTGATGACGATGGCATCGTCGGAGAAGCTCAGCGCTGATCTGTCGGGCAGGCCGTAGCTCAAGCCGTGATAAATTTCGTCCGAGATGAACCACACGCCGCGATCGCGACAGGCGCGCGCTATCGCCGATAGCCGGTCCGGTTCCATCATCGTACCGGTCGGATTTGCCGGGCTTGCGATCAGAACTCCGTCAAGGCGATCGCGCTCGATTGATTGTTCGACTTGTGTAAGCGTCGGCATCCACCGTGTGGCGGCGTTGGTTTCGAGGATTACCGGACGTTGACCTAGCGCTGACAACACGTGCCGATAGCAGGGGTAGCCGGGTGACGGCAGGCCGACCCGCGCACCCTGATCGAAAAGGGTGAGGAAGCTCAGGACAAATGCCGCCGACGAGCCGCTGGTGACGGCAACACGCGCCGGATCGATGTCGAGGCCATACCAGGTGCGGTAGAGGCCGGCGATCCGCTGTCGCAGTTCCGGCATACCGAGCGCCATCGTGTAGCCCAAGGTGTCCGCGTCGAGCGCGCGTTTGACGGCCTCGCGCGCAGCTTTCGGAGCCGATGTGCCCGGTTGGCCGACCTCCATATGAATGACTCGATGCCCGGCTGCCTCCCGGGCAGCGGCTGCCCGCATCACGTCCATGACAATGAATGAGGCGATGCCGCTGCGTCGTGACGCAGCTCTGCGCAACAGCTCTGATGCGACGGCGTTTTCGTTCATGATGACCCATCGGTCGGCGGGTGGCTTCATTGCCCCGCCATGCATTGACCGTTTTCCTACACCTATTTACGGTCTCGACAAATCCAGGCGCTAGCGGCGGGTCACAACGATTTCATGAATTCGAGACAAACGCCCAAGAGAACCAGCTCGTTATGGCTGGTGTCCAAGTGTTTCGCCGCAATGATGTTGGCATCGATTGTCATCGCTGCGCCGGCCGCGGCGCAAGGTTTGATTCGCGATACGGAAATCGAGCAGCTGCTCAACGACTATGCGCGCCCGATTTTCAAGGTGGCGGGCCTTGGCGAGGGCCGCGTCGCCATGCGGATCGTCAAGAGCGACGCGTTCAATGCGTTCGTCCTCGATGGCCGAAACGTGTTTATTCATACTGGGGCATTGCAGCAGGCCGATACGCCGAACCAGGTGATCGGTGTGATCGCGCATGAAGCGGGTCACATCACCGGCGGCCACATGGCGGCACTGCGAGCGCGCATCGCGCGCGATACCAGCCGCATACTCTTGGCGCGCGTGCTTGGAATTGGCGTGGCCGTTGCGACCGGCAATCCGGCGGCGGCGGCGGCTGGCGACGAGCTCATCATGCGCAGTCTGCTTGCGGAGCGGCGCAGTCAAGAATCTGCGGCTGATCAGGCGGGCTTGTCGTTCCTCAACAAGACCAACCAATCTGGTCGCGGCATGCTCGAAACGTTCGAACGATTTGCCCAGCAGGAGTATATTGGAGACCAGAACAAGGATCCATTCGTTCGCAGCCATCCGGTCGCGACCGAGCGGCTGGCTCAATTGCGCGACAGCGTGCAGAAAAACCCGACTTTCCAGATCAAGGACGCGCCCGCCTTGCAGATGCGGCATGATATGATGCGCGCCAAGCTGGCGGGGTACCTGACGCGGCCGCAGGCGGTTTTTAATCGGTATCCGATGTCGGACGCCTCGATGCCGGCACGCTACGCGCGCACCATAGCGAAATTCTTCCAAGGCGGACCGAACGCTGTGGAAGCCGCCGTTGCCGACTTGGATCTGATGATCAAAGAGCGCCCCGACAACGCGTATTTTCACGAACTCAAAGGCGATTTTTACAAGCGGGCTGGTCGGGCCAAGGAAGCGATCCCCCCCCTGCGGCAAGCGCTGAAAATGGCCAATGACGCAAATTTGATACGCGTCGAGCTGGCGCAGGCATTGCTCGCGACGAACGAGCCAGCCGTTATCGAGGAGGCGGCGACGCTCCTCCGGCGATCGCTGGTCGAAGATCAGAATTCGAGCGCCTATCGGGCGCTGGGTGATGCGCAATATCGGCAAAACAAGCAGGCGGAAGCCGAGGCCTCTCTTGCCCAAGCAGCGTTCTTGGAGGGCGATTTCAAGCAGGCGAAGAATTATGCCGAGCGCGCCAAGCGTGGCATACCGGCCGGATCGCCATCCGCCCTTAAAATGGACGATATCATCAGCTTCAAGCCGCCGGTAGAATAGCTTTTCGAGCTTTCCTGCACTACGTGATGGCAAAAGCGAACAACGATCAGCGGCTCAAATAAGGATCCCCGGACATGTCGACCCCGTTTGCATCTCGCATTCTCTCGATGCTGAGCTCGAAAGAAGGGGCCATGATGGCGGCCCCGATCATTCTCGGTCTCGCTGGGCTGTTTACCTTGGCTGCTTCGCCGGCGCCCGCAACCCAGCCGAATGCACCGGTCAAGCTTGCCCAAGCGGCGCCAGCGACGCCTGCAGTTCCCGCAGCTGCTTCGTCGTTTTCGGACGCGCAGCGCGCCGAGATCGAGGGCTTGATCAAGAGCTACCTGCTCAATCACCCCGAGGTAATGGTCGAGGTCAGCAAGGAACTCGAGAAGCGCCAGACATCGATGCAGGCCGAGACCAACAAAAAGGTTATCACCGAGCGCAAAGCGTCTATTTTCCGCGCGCCGGCCGACTTCGTTTATGGCAACCCGAAGGGTCAAATAACCGTCGTCGAATTCTTTGATTACAACTGCGGTTGGTGCAAGAAGGCCGTCGATGAGATCAACAAGCTCGTCAAGGCCGACCCGCAGGTGCGCATAGTATTCAAGGAGTTGCCGATCTTTGGCGAGGCCTCCACCGTCGCCGCTAAGGCTGCGATGGCGTCGGTCAGGCAGGGCAAGTATTGGGATTTCCATGTTGCCCTGATGAAGGAGAAGCAGGTCTCCAAGGACAACGTGTTCAAGATCGCTGAAAAGGTGGGTCTCAACGTCGACAAGCTGAGGGCCGATATGGCCGATCCAGCCTTCGATGCCGCTTTGAAAGAGAACGCGTCAATCGCCCAGGAACTCGGCATCGAGGGAACGCCGGGGTTCATTGTGGATGACAAGGTCAACGTGGGTTTCGTGCCGGCCGAAGGCATCACCGCGATGTTGGCCGATGTTCGAAAGAATGGCTGCCAGACCTGTTGAGGGCTTAATTCACCTCATGTTCGATGGCTGTGGAGCACGTGCTTTCAAGGGCGCGTGAAAGCTGTTAGACCGCCAAAGACAATAAGCAGCTGCCGTTCACGGGGCGACAATCTCGCACGGCTGGATCATGAATATTGATCACAATCAACGCGAAACGGGGCGTGAAGACCGTCATGGCGAAAGAGAAGCACGACAAGGGCTCGCCCGAGCAGGAGCTAATTCGTGAGCTTGCGGGGCTTTTGAACGAGACCGGATTGTCCGAAATCGAGATCGAAAAGGCCGGATTGAAAATCCGGGTCGCGCGAACACTTACGATCGCAGCTACAACACATTCGGCTCCGCCGCCCTTGAGTTCTGCTTTGAGCGCGACCACGGCGAGCGCTGCGGTTGTTGATCCAGCGCATCATCCGGGCTGCGTGAAATCGCCGATGGTCGGAACGATCTATCGCGCTCCGGAGCCTGGCGCGCCGAACTTCGTGGAAATCGGCACGCGTGTCAGTCAGGGCCAGACCTTGATGATCATCGAAGCGATGAAGACCATGAACCACATTCCGGCACCGAAAGCTGGTACGGTCACGCAGGTGTTGATTGAAAACGGGCAACCCGTCGAGTTCGGCGAACCGTTGGTCGTCGTCGAGTGAAGGTCGAATTCGGCTGCTGATCCACTTCCTGATAATCTGAGGCAAGCGTCGAAATGTTCGACAAAGTTCTGATAGCGAACCGGGGAGAGATCGCACTGCGCATCCAGCGCGCATGCAAGGAACTTGGGATTGCGACTGTTGCGGTGCACTCAACCGCAGATGCGGACGCGATGCATGTGCGGTTGGCCGACGAGAGCGTATGCATCGGCCCGCCGCCAGCGTCCGAGAGTTATCTCAATATTCCCCGCCTGCTTGCTGCGTGTGAGATCACAGGCGCGGACGCCATCCACCCTGGTTATGGTTTCCTGTCGGAAAACGCAAAATTCGCGGAGATCCTCGAAGAGCACGGCATTACGTTCATCGGCCCCTCCTCCGAGCACATTCGGATTATGGGCGACAAGATCGAGGCCAAGGAAACGGCCAAGCGCCTCGGCATTCCGGTGGTGCCAGGATCAGAAGGCGCGGTAACGAGCGAGGCCGACGCGTTGGCGGTCGCCAAACGAATGGGCTATCCGGTCCTAATCAAAGCTGCCTCCGGCGGCGGCGGGCGCGGCATGAAGGTCGCCCGGTCAGCCGAGGATATCGGCCAAGCGTGGATGACGGCGCGCTCCGAAGCCAAGGCCGCATTTGGCGACGATAGCGTTTACATCGAGAAGTATCTCTCGAAGCCCCGCCACATCGAAGTGCAGGTCTTCGGCGATGGCCGGGGCAATGCATTGCATTTGGGCGAGCGCGATTGCTCCTTGCAACGGCGCCATCAAAAAGTGATGGAAGAGGCGCCGTCGCCTGCGCTCAATGCCGAGCAGCGCAAGAAAATCGGCGAGACGTGCGCCAAAGCGATGCAAAAACTCAAGTATCGCGGCGCCGGCACGATCGAATTTCTCTACGAAGACGGGGAATTCTTCTTCATCGAGATGAACACGCGGCTGCAGGTCGAGCACCCAGTGACGGAAGCCATCACCGGCATGGACTTGGTGATCGAGCAAATCCGGATAGCGTCGGGCGCGCCGCTGAGCATTCGACAGGAGGATCTCGTATTCTCAGGGCACGCGATCGAGTGCCGGATCAACGCCGAGAACCCGAAGAATTTCCGGCCGTCGCCGGGCAAGATCACCTATTGGCATCCACCGGGCGGGCTCGGTGTTCGCGTCGACAGCGGTGCCTACCAGGGTTATCGGATACCGCCCAATTACGACAGCCTGATCGGTAAGCTGATCGTGCACGGTAAAAATCGTAACGAGTGCTTGATGCGGTTGAAACGCTGTCTTAACGAGTTCGTCATCGACGGCATCGAGACGACGATCCCGCTGTTCGTGGAACTTGTGCGGCACCCCGATATTGCTAACGGCATGTATGACATTCACTGGCTGGAGAAATACCTAGGCAAACAAGACTGAAGCGTGGTTCCTTGGGAGGCGGGTATTTTGGCTGTTGCCGCAAAAAAGTCCCAGATTTTCATCAGTTCGGTCGATTGGAACACGCAGGCACAACCGGGTACGCATGGCGGCGCGCGACTCCCTCAATCGTGACATCACCCCTCAGGTTTTACTGAAGGCTTACGCTTGCGGCATTTTTCCAATGGCCGAAAGCGCGGACGATCCGCAACTTTACTGGATCGAGCCGACGAGCCGCGGGATATTGCCGCTCGATGCGATCAACCTGCCCAAACGCCTTGCCCGCACCATCCGCCACAGTCCGTTCGCGGTGCAAGTAGATACTGACTTCGACCGCACGATCGCGGGCTGCGCAGCGTCTAGACCTGGACGCCGTACGACGTGGATCAACGATCAGATACGTGCGCTTTATCGCGAGCTATTCATCCTCGGCCACTGTCACACCGTAGAAGTGTGGCACCAGGACGAGATGGTCGGTGGACTGTATGGCGTGGCGCTCGGTGGCGCGTTTTTCGGCGAGAGCATGTTCTCGACCGAGACCGATGCCTCGAAAATCGCGCTCATGTACCTTTGCGCTCGCCTGATCCATGGCGGATTTACGCTGTTGGACACCCAGTTCGTGACGGATCACCTGCGCCAATTTGGAACGGTGGAGGTCGACCGGCCTGCCTTCCACAAAGCGCTTGAGACGGCGTTACCCCGTGTGGCCGATTACAAGCGATTGGAGCTCGATGCCACGCCGTCCGAGGTCGTCGACATCATTCAACGGTCACGATCCCGGTAAGTGAACAGTGTTGTTAACGTGGCGGGCGCCGGCGCGTTGGAATAACCCCTTCGTTGCCAGGTGTGATCGTTGCAACGCCTGGCGGCGTCTTGCCGTCCTTGGCAACCGGCGCCGCCGACTTGGGTTGACCGCAATCCGTGAGCCAAACGTCGAACACCGGGTGTTCGACGGCATTGAGGCCCGGGCTTTCGGCAAACATCCATCCAGAAAACAGCTTCTTCACCTGTCCGTCGAGCTGGGTTTCCTCGACTTCCACAAAGGACGTTGTCTTGGGCGGCTCTGTCGGTGGACGCGAGTAGCACGCGCGCGGCGTCACCTTCAATGATCCGAATACGACGGGTTTGTTGAGCGGTACTTCGAGCTTCGATATGCGTGCCGTAACCTTGTCCAGCGTCGCAAATACAGCAACCTGATTTTCAATGCGCTGCGCAGTGGCCGGCAAACTATGAGCGACCAAAAACAGTCCTGCACTCACGGAGCCAAGCAAGCTGTTCAATTTGGCACGGTGCATGGGCCACTCTGCGTTGCGAGTAAGTTGGACAAACATGATCCGGAGAGACGCGAACGATCTATACTCTTAAGTCTTATCGGCGCGAACCATGGCGCCTGCGTGGCTAAGAGTGGGCCGCGCAGCTCGCCGCACTCTCTCATTCCGGACGCCACGGCTTGTAATCACCGGTCACCTTCGGCCGTTCGGCAGGGTTGAGGATCGATCCTTTCGGCCTCCATGCAGCTGGCGTACCGGTCATATTCATGAGATGCGGCTTTTGCCATGGCTTGGCAAGGTAGGTCTCCGATGTCGGCACGGTATCGACCGTGTGATGGAGCCAGCCGTGCCATTCGGGTGGCACTTTCGATGCTTCCGCGAGATCCGAGTAGATGACCCAGCGGCGCGGAACTCCGAGCGGGCCGGTGCCCGATTTCTGCACATAGTAGCGATTGCCATAAGCATCCTGACCGATTTGGCGACCGCGACGGAACGTCATCAGACGGGTGCCCCATGTGTTGCCACCCCACCAGCTAAAGATCTCACTCAAAATGCTCATCGCCCGGCGCCTCTTGGAGAGCTAAATCCGAAGCAACCGGTAGCCTAGCCGCCTACCTCAAGTCCAGCTCCGCGAAAGCTGCTGCCCTTTTGCCACAGACCCCAGGTGCGGAATCACACTAGGCTTGGTGAGTACAGTGTGGCGGGACTGCTTTTGCCCCCAACCTAGCCCTTCGGTTTATGCTTCGAAAGTTCCCAGCCACCGGGCATTTCCGGTAACCTTATCCACATCGGTGGATAAGCCAGACAGGGTGATGGACGCTATATGTAGTGGGGTTGCAGCGGCGACCCACAAGAGCTTGGAGCATTCGCTCGAATCACCTAACTTCAAGTCAGAAAGTGCCGGATCAAAGGGTAAGCGTCCGCGGCACCTCTCTAATCGTCATGTCCGATCGAGTTTCGTCCGCTGTTCTGCGGTTGCGCTGTGCTGCGCGCCCATCGGGATGAAGCCTCGATCAAGCGGACCTGTAGTCGCCCACCAGTATCGCGTCTCGACCTGAATCATCGTCCGTGCGGCGCCGATAAGCACTGCGCGGGGCAAACGCAACATTCAATCGCTCACGCTGTGGGCGTTCAAGACACGGGGTTATTATGAAGATCACACGGCGCTATACTGAAGCTGGCAAGTCACCCTACGAGGTCATTCCGTTCCGTAGCGCCCTCAGCGAGATCAAGAACCCTGATGGTTCGATCGTCTTCAAGCTCGACGGCATCATGGTGCCGGAACATTGGAGCCAGGTCGCAGCCGACATTCTCGCCCAGAAATATTTCCGCAAAGCCGGCGTGCCAAAGCGCTTGCGCAAGGTGGAAGAAACGCAGGTGCCGTCTTGGCTGTGGCGCTCGGTGCCAGACAAGGCAGCGCTTGCGGATCTCTCCGAGAAAGAACGAACAGGCAGCGAAATTGACGCGCGCCAGGTGTTCGATCGTCTCGCCGGTACGTGGACGTATTGGGGTTGGAAGGGCGGCTATTTCACGACCGAGGAAGATGCCCGCGCGTTTTTCGACGAGCACCGCTACATGCTTGCCATGCAGTTTGGTGCACCAAACAGCCCGCAGTGGTTCAACACCGGCCTGCACTGGGCGTACGGCATCGATGGCCCCGGCCAGGGACATTACTATGTCGACCATCAAACCGGTGTTCTGACATCGTCGACATCGGCCTACGAACATCCACAGCCGCATGCGTGCTTCATCCAGTCGGTCAAGGACGATCTCGTCAACGAGAACGGCATCATGGACTTATGGGTGCGTGAAGCCCGCTTGTTCAAGTACGGTTCCGGCACTGGCACCAACTTCTCGATGCTGCGTGGCGGCAATGAGCGGCTGTCCGGTGGTGGACGCTCGTCCGGCCTGATGAGTTTCCTCAAGATCGGCGATCGGGCAGCCGGCGCGATCAAATCTGGCGGCACAACGCGTCGTGCCGCCAAGATGGTCGTCGTCGACGTCGATCATCCCGATATCGAAGAATACATCGACTGGAAGGTGAAGGAGGAGCAGAAGGTTGCCGCCCTCGTCACCGGATCAAAGATTTGTCACAAGCGCCTGAAGGCAATCATGAAGGCGTGCGTCAACTGCGACGCGGAGAATAGTGCGACCGAAGGCGGCGTGCTGAACGAGCGCTGCTTCGACCCTGCCAAGAACCCGAAGCTCAAGGCTGCCATCAAGGACGCTCGCCGCGACTATGTGCCGGACAACTATATCCGGCGCATCATCCAGTTTGCGCGCCAAGGCTTCAAAGATATCGACTTCGCCGTTTATGACACCGATTGGGACAGCGAAGCTTATCTGACGGTCTCTGGCCAAAACTCCAACAACTCCGTGCGCGTGACGGATGAATTCCTGCAGGCGGTCGTCGACGACAAGGACTGGAACCTCACCTACCGCAACAGCGACAAGGTCGCGAAAACGGTGCAGGCGCGCGATCTTTGGGAAAAGATCGGCCACGCGGCGTGGGCGTCAGCCGATCCGGGCATCCAGTTCCACACCACGATCAACGACTGGCATACGTGCCCGAAATCGGGACCGATCCGCGCTTCAAACCCGTGCTCGGAGTACATGTTCCTCGATGACACTGCCTGCAATTTGGCGTCGATGAACTTGATGATGTTCCGGGCCAAGGAAGGTGTCTTCGACACCGCGAGCTTCGAGCACGCGTGCCGTTTGTGGACGGTGGTCCTCGAAATCTCGGTGCTGATGGCTCAGTTCCCATCCAAGGAAATCGCCGAGTTGAGCTATCGGTATCGCACGCTCGGCCTCGGCTTTGCCAACATCGGTGGGCTGCTGATGGCAGCCGGCATCGGCTATGATTCGCCCGAAGGCCGCGCGATCTGCGGTTCTATCTCGGCGATCATGACCGGCGTTGCCTATGCGACGAGCGCCGAAATGGCGAAAGAGCTCGGGCCGTTTCCAGGATACAACGACAACGCCAGCGACATGCTGCGGGTCATCCGGAATCACCGCCGTGCGGCTTATGGCGAGAAGTCGGGATACGAGCGATTGAGTGTGCCACCGGTGCCGCTTGATCACGCATCGTGCCATGACAAAAAGCTTGTCGCGGCGGCACAGCGTGCATGGGACCGCGCGATCGAACTTGGCCAGGCACACGGCTTCCGCAATGCCCAGGCAACCGTTGTGGCGCCGACCGGCACCATCGGCTTGGTGATGGATTGCGACACGACGGGGATCGAGCCAGATTTTGCATTGGTCAAGTTCAAGAAGCTTGCCGGTGGCGGATACTTCAAAATTATCAACCAAGCGGTGCCGCAGGCGCTTCGCACGCTCGGCTACAGGGGTTCCGAGATCGCCGAGATGGAAGCCTACGCGGTGGGTCATGCCTCGTTGCGGCAATCGCCTGCCATCAACCATACGACGTTGAAGGCCAAGGGTTTCACCGACGAAGTCTTGGCGAAAGTCGAGGGCGGCCTCGCATCCGCATTCGACATCAAGTTCGTTTTTAATAAGTGGGTGCTCGGCGAAGAGTTTATTCTCAACACGCTGAAGGTGCCGGCCGACAAGATCAACGATCCCGCGTTCGAACTGCTGGTGCATCTGGGCTTTTCCAAAAAGGATATCGAGGCGGCCAACGAGCACGTTTGCGGATCAATGACGCTCGAAGGCGCGCCGCATCTGAAACCGGCTCACTTGCTGGTGTTCGACTGCGCTAATCCGTGCGGCCGCAAGGGCAAGCGTTATCTGTCGGTCGAGAGCCACATCCACATGATGGCTGCATCACAGCCGTTCATTTCGGGTGCGATCTCGAAAACGATCAACATGCCGAATGACGCGACGGTCGAGAGCTGCAAGCAGTCGTACATGCTGTCTTGGAAGCTCGCGCTCAAGGCCAACGCGCTCTATCGCGATGGCTCGAAGCTTTCGCAGCCGCTGAACTCGCAGTTGCTCGGCGAAGATGCCGATGCGGCCGAGGAAGTCGCCGAGCAGATGCTGGCCGACAAGCCGATGGCGGCGCGTGCCACAGTGACCGCCGAGCGCATCATCGAACGCATTGTCGAGCGGGCGCGTGATCGCGCCAAGCTGCCAGGCCGGCGCAAGGGCTATACGCAGAAGGCCGTTGTTGGCGGGCACAAGGTCTATTTGCGCACCGGCGAATATGAGGATGGCCAACTCGGTGAGATCTTCATCGATATGCACAAGGAGGGCGCGGCCTTCCGTTCGTTGATGAACAACTTCGCGATCGCGATCTCGCTTGGATTGCAGTACGGCGTGCCACTCGAAGAGTACGTCGAAGCATTCACTTTCACACGCTTCGAACCGGCAGGCTTGGTGCAGGGCAACGAGGTGATCAAGAACGCGACCTCGATCCTCGACTACATCTTCCGCGAGCTGGCGGTATCCTACCTCGAGCGTAACGATCTCGCCCACGTCGATCCGAGCGAGATCGTCACCAGCGGAACGGCACTGGGCTCTTCGGACGAGGAACTCGAGGGCGAGGCGGCGCACGCAGCACCGGCAACCAAGTTGGTATCGCGCGGTCTGGTACGCGGATCGGTCGCCGCACAGCGGGGCCTGGTATCTCGCAATGTCGGCGGTGGATCGGCCTCGGTGCAAGGCGACGCGGGTGCAAGTTTTGCTGCGAGCGCATCGTCGGTCGGGCAAACCATCATGTATGCGCGCAGCACTTCGACCGAGCTGTTCGGAGCGACCTCTGCGGGCGCAACCCAGGGCAATCTCGCCCTGAAGATCAACCCGGCCGAGGAATTGCGCGCGCAAGCTCGCATCCGTGGCTACGAGGGCGAGGATTGCCGGGAGTGCGGTAACTTCACGCTTGTGCGCAACGGCACCTGCCTCAAGTGCGACACCTGCGGCGGAACGAGCGGGTGCAGCTGAATGATTTCAATTTGCTCGCTATCGCACCCTGACTTCGAACCAGCAGGGATGCGGTCGTCATCCGTGCCGGCCCGCCGCGAGGGGCGATAATGAGAAGGCAAGCAGCATGAGCGACAAAAAAATACCGCCGGTGCCAGCTGCGGTCTATCTCGTCGCCGACAACCTCGATGCGGTGTTGGCGGCGGGTGAAGATCTGCTGCAACTGGAGCTCGATTGCACAAAGGCGAGCGACATTTCAAGCCCGGCTGCGCTGACGACGCGGGCGTTTGCCGAGCAGGTTCGGACACTGGAAATGACGATCGCAGCGCGCGCTCTGCAGGCACGTGAGCGGGCGATCGAAGTGCGCGCCGCCGACCAGCGCTATCGTTCGCTGATCGGCTTGTTCGTCGGCGGCACGGCGGCTCTCGAAGATGCGGTGGCCGACCTTGGCGATTCGACATCGTCGGATTTCCATGCCGGCAGCGAACCGGTCGCCTATCTGCGCGCTCGTGGCGTGATACCGCCCGACGCTCCGGGCTTGCGAACCTTCGGCACGGTGAAGATCGGCGAGGCGTTTCTCCTCGCCGAGCGCATCCAGCTCGGCGATTTGATGACCCTGTGCGCCACCTTCCTCGACCGTCTGGAAGATCATTATGAGCTTTACGAAGACGATGCTGAGCCGGGCGCAGAAGACAAAGCGGCGTGAGTTACTCGCCGCTCCACCTCACTCGCCCGAGAAGCGGCGCTGCCACCAACCCTTGCGGGCTGGTTTATCGTCATCAGGCGTGCTCGACACCACGGCGATCGGCGCGGATGAGCCATCGACAGGTGCGCGCGCGACTGGTGTAGGTTCGGCATGCACCACCGGGGTGGGCGGCTCAACTGACGCCTGCGCTTCGGTTCCTGCGACGCGAGTTTGCGGTGCTTCTCTGGGCTCGACGGCCGGTTCTGGCCGAGCCGCCGCAGCGTGCGCTTCAATGCCCCCATTCGAAGGACGGGCCTCGGCAACGGCATGACCATCGTTCCGCGGATGCGAATGAGGGTCATGCTCGGCAAACTCGGCGCGTGCCGATCCAGGTTCAAGCGCGCTTTTCGCCTGATCCGCTGCACGTGAGAGGTCACTGGACACTTGGCCGGCCCCATCAATGAGCGATCCATCTGGGACCGAGCCATTTTGGAGCGACCCGTCGCTGGCACGCATCGGTTCGCGATCGCGTCCGCCACGACGGCCGCCGCGGCGTCCCCGGCGACGGCCACGGCGCGCTCCGCCAGCGTCATTGCCGCCTTCGGCGCCTCGTTCGCCACGCTCGGATGGCCGATCACCGCCGCCACCATCGCGCGCCTCATGGCGACCGTTGCCCTCAGACACGGCGTCCTCGTTGTCGCCGAGCTCCTCAAGCTCTCCGGTCGGCTGCCGTGATGGCCGCTCGTCCTCGTCGGCGTGCTGCGATTGCGAACCGCTGGCCCGCTGTTCGCCACGATCGTCACCGCGGTCATCACGACGTCCGCCACGCCGGCGACGGCGCTTGCGACCACGTGGTGCCTCGCCGTTGGTCGCATCGTCGGGTTCGCGAACCTCGACTGCGACATCGTCAGGTTCGTCGGTTTCCACTTCCTCAATTTGGGCTTCTGGTGCGCTCGGCGCGTCGTTCTCGCCGTCAAAGCCCCAGTCCATGTTGACTGCGGCTTTATCGGGACGGCGCGCGGCGATCAGCGGCAGGTTCGATTTCTCGATGGTGAAGTTCGAGCCCTGAACTTTATCACTTGCCTGCACCGTCACCGAAACACCGTAGCGATGTTCCATGTCGACGATGAAAGCGCGCTTGTGGTTCAAGATGTAGAGCGCGACGCCGGCAGAGGTGGTGGCGACCAGCGACGAACGGCCGTTGGCGATGAGCGTATCTTCCAAAGCGCGAATGACGGCGAGGGCCACCGACTCGGTCGAGCGGATTATGCCGGTGCCTTGGCAATGCGGGCACTGTGTGGTCGACCCTTCGAGAACGCCGGTGCGCAGACGCTGGCGCGACATTTCGAGAAGTCCGAAATGGCTGATGCGGCCAACCTGGATGCGCGCCCGGTCGAACCGCAACGCGTCCTTTATGCGTCGTTCGACGGCGCGATTGTTGCGCTTCTCCTCCATATCGATGAAGTCGATGACGATCAGGCCGGCAAGGTCGCGCAACTTCAGCTGACGCGCGATTTCGTCCGCGGCCTCGAGATTGGTATTGAGCGCGGTTTCCTCGATCGAGAACTCGCGGGTCGACTTGCCGGAGTTGATGTCGATCGCAACCAGCGCTTCCGTCTGATTGATGACGAGGTAACCACCCGAGCGCAGATTGACGAATGGACTGAACATTGCGTTCAGCTGCTTTTTGATCTGATATTTGTTGAACAGCGGCTCTGGCTCGCGATAGTCGATGACGTTCTTGGCGTGGCTCGGCATCAGCATGCGCATGAAATCGCGCGCTTCGCGATGTGCCGCGCTACCGGCGACAACCACTTCGTCGATTTCTTTGGTGTAGAGATCGCGGATCGAGCGCTTGATCAGATCGCCTTCTTCGTAGACGAGGCTCGGAGCGGTCGACTGCAGCGTCATGTCCCGCACATTTTCCCACAGACGGAGCAGGTATTCGAAGTCGCGCTTGATCTCTTGCGAGGTGCGCGCAGCGCCTGCGGTCCGGATGATCAGGCCCATGCCTTCCGGCACGTCGAGTTCCTGGGCGATCGCCTTCAGGCGCTTGCGGTCTTGCGCGTTGGTGATCTTGCGGCTGATGCCGCCACCACGAGCGGTGTTCGGCATCAATACGGTGTAGCGGCCGGCCAGCGACAGATAGGTGGTGAGTGCTGCGCCCTTGGTGCCACGCTCCTCCTTGACGATCTGCACCAGAATGATCTGGCGCCGCTTGATAACTTCCTGGATCTTGTAGGAGCGCGCGCGCCGGCGCGGCCGCGTGGGTATTTCCTCGGTGGTGTCTTCGGAGCCGACCACTTCGACCGCCTCGACCGCGGCCGGCGTTGCCTCGCCATCGGCGGATAGAGCGGCATGGCCGTCGTGATCGGCAGTTTCAGGCGCTGCCTGAGCGCCACCAGGTGAGCTAAATTCGACGGGCGCGTCATGGGGGTCGGTCAGCACAGAGCTGACGTGGTCGCGGCTGTCGGTCGCATCTGCAGGCAATCCGCCAGGTCCGATCGGCTCTATCGTTTCGGGCGGCAGCAGATCCGATACGTCGATGGCTTGATCTTCGGCGTCGTCTTGATCATTGCCGTCGGCTCCGCGCGATGCACGCGCCTCGGCACGGCGATCGGCCTCGGCCTCCTCAGCAGCGTCGGCCGCCGCTTCCTCGTCAAGCAGCGCCTGCCGGTCGGCTACCGGTATTGTGTAATAGTCGGGATGGATTTCGTTGAACGCAAGAAAACCATGACGGTTTCCGCCGTAGTCGATAAACGCTGCCTGCAGCGACGGCTCGACGCGTGTCACCTTCGCCAAGTAGATATTGCCGCGCAGAAGTTTGCGTGCGGCCGACTCAAAGTCGAATTCCTCTACGCGGCTATTGCGCAGAACGACGACGCGGGTCTCCTCTGGGTGGGTAGCATCGATAAGCATTTTATTGTGAGACATGTGATTTTATCCTTCGCGCGCCGGAAGGGCGGCCGGGCCTCGCACGGCTTGACCGACGCGGATGCTCGAACGGCTACGGACAAAAATCTTCCGCAAGTACGCTCGCGCATTCTTCGGGAGGTGTTGTCGTGACCGTTCGGCTCGCGTGGAGCCGGCTGGCAGCCCGATCCGGGCGCGCGTGTTTGGTTGCAGGGAAACAGGTGAATGTAGTGTGATGGGAAGTCGCGGTCTGAGACCCAGATGCGTGCGGACGGGCGACATGGGGACGTGGCAAATGAGAGAACACTCGCGCCACGCTGGCGGCGATTGTACCCTCTAGCATTTTGCCTTGCGCCTACGACCTTCATGCCTGGCCTTGGATCCATGAGCGAACCGAGTGACTTTTCGGCTCGAGAAAGCTGTTCCGCGATAAGCTCCCATTGCCGGCGAACGTCGCCGATGCTTTGGGATCAAACTCGCACCCGGTCATTGCCATCGGCATTGAAGCCATTCGGCTTGCGACTAGGATTGTTGCAAACTTGGCCGCGCTGCCTTTCCTGGCTGGCTGAGTATGCAAAAGCCGTTCGTGCAACTTGTTGCACCAGTTTCGTCGAGCACATCGACACGTGGGCAAACGCTTAAGTCGCGATGTCCTCAAGGAAAGAGCATGAAGCACGCGCGGCAAAAACGAAGCCCCGATCGACCGCCAAGCGACCGGCACCGCCGCCGGATCACTCATTTCCGGATGTGAAGGATCTTAGCGAAGATCGTGCAGCGTCAAGGCAACACGTTTCGCCGGGCCGACCGATGAACGATCTGCCAAATCATCACACCGGGACGAGAAACCACGGCGATCGACGCAATTAAAACATTACGGGTTAGCTCGCCGCCAAGCAAGGCTGTTATAGTACGGGTATGCCGGTTAGTTGGCGACGGGGCACAATTCAGGGTGCGGCAATGCCATTACGATATCATTAATCACGACAGCGCGAGCCGTTGACATGCAACTTAAATATCAAACCGTTAGGCGCGATTGGGCGTTGAAGCCCGATCGACCGGCCGGTACATGCGCTTGCCAATAATGCCGAGGTAAAATACGTGCGTTGGGAAGTGCCGGTCATCGTCGCAGTTGTGCTCTCAGCAAACCTAACGACGGTCGTCCCGTGCTTTGCGCAATCGGCCACCACAGGTGGTTTGACAGCGCCGGTAACGGTTGCACCATCGATTAAGAATGCGCCTGTTCCAAAGGCGGCTGGGTCTGGAGCAGAAACGTCTCAGCCGCCAGCGGTTTCAATTAAAGTCACCGGGGTACGATTTTCCGGCGACCAGATACGCACCCAAATCGCGTTCGATATCAACGGCCCCATCAAGCCCAATGTATTTGTGTTGGGCGAGCCTACGCGCGTGATCGTCGATGTACCCGATCTGCAGTTCAAATTCACCGCAGCTGACGTGCCGGCGGCACATGGTTTGATTACGGCTTGGCGCTATGGGCTGTTTGCCGCTCGAAAATCTCGCATCGTCCTAGATGCAAGTGTCCCGATCAAAGTCGACCGATCCCAAGTCATAGCCAAGCCAGGCGGTCACTCCTGGCAGTTCGTGTTGGATATTGTGGCAACCGATCAGGTCACGTTCGACGCAATACTGAAATTGCAGCCGCGCGCGGCCCGGCCACCGCTGAAATCGGCAGCATCCGACGACCTGCCAGCAGCCTCGGGCAAGCTCAATTCCAAGCCGGTCATCGTGATCGACCCTGGACATGGCGGCCTGGATCCGGGCGCGGTGATGGAAGGCGTGTACGAGAAGAATGTCGTCCTGGCGGTTGCGCGCAACGTGCGGGCTAGCCTGATCGCGACCGGCCGCTACGATGTCGCGATGACACGTTCGGGAGATGTGTTCGTTTCGCTCGACCAGCGGCTGAAGACCTCGGGCAAGCTTCGTGCCGATCTATTCATCTCGATCCATGCCGATTCCGTCGGCGAGACGAACCTCGCGCAGAACATCCGCGGCGCAACAGTTTACACGCTGTCTGAGCAGGCCTCGGACGAGCAAGCACGACTGCTGGCAGAAAAGGAAAATGCAGCGGATCTGTTGGCTGGTCTGGAGCGCGGCGCTGGACAAGAGCACGATCAGGTTCGCAATATTCTCGTCGATCTGTTGAAGCGGGAAACGTCCAATTTCTCGCACGATTTCCGCGGCACGCTCGTTTCTGAATTGCGCCAACATGTGGCATTGGCACGAGATCCTCAGCGGTCGGCGGCGTTCAAGGTGTTGAAACAGACCCAAACTCCCTCTGTGCTGATCGAACTCGGCTATATGAGCAACGTGCAAGATCAAAAATTATTGCAATCCGCCGACTGGCAGAAGCAGGTGGGATCGTCGATCGCGAGCGCCGTCGATGCATTTTTTGCGAAGCGGCCGGCGACCGCTGCGAAATAGAATTTCGCTTTGTCGCGCAATGGGTTCAATGCCGACTGGTTCTAGCCACATTCCCAGGTATTCTGCAGGCGAAAGCGGGATCGCTCTTGCTGCCCGCGGTTGCCCCGACTAAGCACACCTTTGAAGGTCTGGATTCGAGGAACATGCGCGCGCCTGTGCTACCGCCGCCGATCGAGCCGAGAGCTCGCAAGAAGAAGCGGCGCAAAAGTGCGTTGCTGAGCTTCCTCGGCTTTATGTTTGCTTTCGGCGTGGTCGCTTTCATTGGCGTTTCGTCGGTCGTCGGCTACCTGTTGTGGAAAGCCTCGAAAGATCTCCCGTCCTACGAAAGTCTCGCCAACTACGAACCCCCCGTGATGACGCGTATCCACGCCCACGACGGCTCGTTGATTGCCGAGTATGCCCGGGAGCGGCGTATTTTCATTCCGATCAATACTGTTCCGAAACAAGTGCTCGGCGCTTTCCTGTCGGCCGAGGACAAACGGTTCTACGAGCACGGCGGCCTTGATTTCGTGGGGATCGGGCGCGTCGTCATGAAGCAGATCACAAATCCCGGCAGTCGCGCCGAGGGTGCTTCCACGATTACCCAACAGGTGGCCAAGAATTTCCTATTGACCAACGAACGCAAGCTCGAGCGCAAGATCAAGGAAGCGATCCTGGCGGTGCGCATTGAGCGCGCCTATTCCAAGGACAAGATTCTCGAGCTCTATCTGAATGAAATTTTCCTCGGCATAAACTCGTACGGTGTCGCCGCGGCTTCGCTCAACTATTTCAGCAAGGAACTGTCGGATTTGGAGCCCGAGGAGGCGGCTTACCTTGCCGCGTTGCCGAAGGGGCCGAACAACTATCATCCATTCCGCAACACGGCGAAGGCGACAGAGCGGCGCAACTGGATACTCAGTCAGATGGCCGATAACGGGTACATCACCCGCGAGGTCGCCGAAGCGGCGCGCAAGAAGCCGCTGCAAGTGAATATCCGCCCGTTTGGTGCGCACATTTTCGCCGCTGAGTATTTCGCCGAAGAAGTCAGACGCGGGATCCTGGGGCAATACGGCGAAGAAAAACTCTATAGCGGCGGGCTTTCCGTGCGCACGACGCTCGATCCACAAATGCAGCGTCATGCACGTCGCGCCTTGATCGACGGGCTGGTCGCGGTCGACCGCGACAAAGGCTGGCGCGGGGCCATCAATCGCATCGACATTGCTGGCGATTGGGGAACGGCGCTTGGCGGCATCGAAGTTGCCAGTGACATCAGTCCGTGGCGATTGGGCGTCGTGCTCGACGTGCAAAAGACCAAGGCCGTCGTCGGTCTTCGTCCGCAACGCCAGCAGGACGGCAGTTTGGTTGCCGGTCGCGAAGCCGCGGAAATAGCATTCGACGAGATGAAGTGGGCCGGTCGCTTCATCGCAACCGATAAAGCGAAAGGTGCACCACCGAAACAACCATCCGACGTGTTGGCGTTGGGTGATGTGATCTACGTTGCACCAAAGGATGCGGCAAACCTGGCCGGTGCGTGGACGCTCATGCAGATCCCAGACGTCGGTGGTGGTCTGGTTGCAATGGATCCGCATACTGGCCGCGTCCTCGCTGTCGCCGGCGGTTTCTCGTATGCCATGAGCCAGTTTGACCGCGCCGTGCAGGCACGCCGTCAGCCGGGCTCAGCCTTCAAACCCCTGGTTTACGCCGCCGCGCTCGATAACGGTTACAAACCGACGTCGATCGTGTTGGATGCGCCAATCGAAATCGACCAGGGCGCCGGCAAGGAAGCTTGGACGCCAAAGAACTACGGCGACAAAGACAAATCGTACGGTCCTTCGACCCTGCGTTCCGGCGTTGAAAAGTCTCGCAATCAGATGACGGTGCGTCTCGCGCAAGACATGGGCATGCCGCTGATAACGGAATATGCGCGCCGGTTTGGCGTCTACGACGATCTGCTGCCGGTGTTGTCGATGTCGCTTGGGGCTGGCGAAACGACGCTGCTGCGCATGACTACGGCGTATGCGATGCTGGCCAATGGCGGGCGCCAAGTGCGTGCCACCATGATCGATCGCATTCAGGATCGTTGGGGCCGCACGGTGTGGCGGCACGACGAGCGCAACTGCGTGAACTGTAAGGCTGAGGCCTGGAATGGTCAGGCCGAACCTGAAATTGCCGATGATCGCAAGCCAATGATGGATCCGCACACAGCCTATCAAATGACATCGATCCTCGAAGGCGTAATTCAGCGCGGTACCGCAACTGTCGTTAAGCAGATGGTGCCGGGGGTGCCGCTCGCGGGCAAGACGGGAACGACCAACGAAAGCAAGGATGTTTGGTTCATGGGCTATTCGCCCGATCTCGTAGTTGGCGTTTTCGTTGGCTACGACAATCCCAAACCGATGGGAAAAACCGCCACAGGTGGTCAGATCACGGCACCGATCTTTGCCAACTTCATCAAGATGGCATTGGCCGATAAGAAGCCGGCGATCTTTCGTCAGCCGCCGGGTCTCAAACTCGTGCGTGTGAATTCGAGAACCGGTTTACGCGCTGCACCGGGAGAAGACAGCGCGATCTCGGAAGCCTTCAAGCCTAACGAAGAACCGGATGATCCGAACTCGTTCCTAGGCTACGAGGCGGCAAGCCAGCAGTCTTCTTCGGAAGGTGGCAGTCCGGGCGCCTCCTCAGGCGGTGGTGGCGGTTATACTCCAGGCGGTTATCGCGCATTGGCAACGGGTCGCGGCCCGAACTATTGATGCTGGCTCCTTGCCCGCTTGCCGCGGATGCGATTATAGAAGCCTCCTGATCTTGCCCTAACCGATCCAACGCCGAGGCAGCTCATGCGCGCCGAACATCAAAAGCTTGTCGATAGCATTCGCGAGTCGCTCTCCCTTTTGCGGAGGCATCTTTGACTGGGATACTGCGGAAAGCCGCCTTTCGGAACTGAACAACCGCGCCGAAGATCCAACCGTCTGGAATGACCCCGCTAAAGCGCAAAAGCTGATGCGCGAGCGGACGGCGCTGGAGAAATCAGTCGCTTCCTATCGTAGTCTCGAACGCGATCTCGAAGATGCGACGACCCTGATCGAACTTGGTGAAATGGAAGGTGACGAGGCGACGATTCTCGAGGGCGAGGCGGCGCTGCGCAATCTCCAAAAGGTCGGCCAGAAGCGCGAGATCGAGGCGCTGCTGTCGGGCGAAGCAGACAGCTTCGACACCTATCTCGAAGTTCATGCCGGTGCTGGCGGCACCGAAAGTCAGGATTGGGCCCAGATGCTGTTGCGCATGTACATGCGCTGGGCGGAAAAGCGCGGGTTCAAAGTTTCGCTGCTTGAAGAGAGCTCTGGCGAAGAAGCCGGCATTAAGTCGGCGACGATCGAGATCAAGGGCGAAAACGCCTACGGCTGGCTCAAGACCGAGTCTGGTGTGCATCGGTTGGTGCGGATTTCTCCCTACGATTCCAACGCGCGCCGTCACACGAGCTTTGCCAGTGCCTGGGTTTATCCCGTGATCGACGACACGATCGACATTCAGGTCAACGAAAGCGACTGCCGCATCGACACCTATCGCGCGTCGGGAGCCGGTGGACAGCACGTCAACACCACCGATTCAGCGGTACGCATCACCCATATTCCCAGCGGCATCGCCGTGTCATGCCAGCAAGAACGCTCGCAGCATAAAAATCGTGCGACGGCGTGGGGAATGTTGCGCGCGAGGTTATACGAGGCCGAGCTGAAGCGCCGTGAGCAAAAGGCAAACGCCGAGGCCGCCTCTAAGACCGATATCGGCTGGGGCCATCAGCTGCGTTCTTACGTGCTGCAGCCCTATCAAATGGTGAAGGACGTGCGCACCGGCGTAGCGAGCACCGATCCCGATGCGGTCCTTGATGGTGCGATCGACCCGTTCATCGAAGCGGCATTAGCGCAACGCATCAAGGGCGGCGGCCCGGCTCAGGTTGAGGATCTGGATTAAGTACATGAGAAGCGAACCGCTTGCCTAAGCCACGCCGAGCATCAGTTTGATCGATTGCACGGCGGCACCAGATGCACCTTTGCCAAGGTTGTCGAGCCGGGCGACGAGCACGGCTTGTCGCAATGCATCACTGCCAAACACCCGCAGTTCCAGCACGTTGGTGTTGTTGAGCGCTTGCGGTTCGATTTTACCGCTCTTCACGCTGGCGTCGTCGAGCCCGACCACTTTTACACAGTCCGATCCGGCATAGTGCTTCGCCAGGGCATCGTGCAGATCGGCGATCGTCGTCGTTGGCTTCAAGAAATCCAGGTGCAGCGGCACTGACACCAGCATCCCCTGCCGGAAGTTTCCGACCGACGGCACGAAGATCGGTCTCCGATGGAGCCCGGCGTGAAGTTGCGTCTCTAGCAGATGCTTGTGGCTGAGACCGAGTCCGTACAGCTCGAATGCCGGTGCTTTGCCAAGCTCATACGCCTCGATCATCGACTTGCCACCACCCGAGTACCCCGACACGGCGTTGATCGTGACTGGCAAGTCGGCGGGCATCAGACCGGCGTCGACCAGCGGGCGAAGCAGTGCAACAGACCCGGTCGGATAGCAACCCGGGTTCGATACCCGCCTTGCCTTGGCAATGAGCGAGGCTTGGTCCGCCGTCAGTTCAGGAAAGCCGTAGACCCAGCCCGGCGCCACGCGATGCGCGGTCGAGGCGTCAACGATTTTAGGACCACCGTTCGGCAGCGCGTCGGCAACGCCGACGGTCTCTTTCGCGGCATCGTCGGGCAGGCACAGAACGACGAGATCGACTTCCTGCATCAACGCCAGCTTGGCGCCTGCGTCCTTGCGTTTTTCCGGTGCGATCGAGCGCACGGTAAGAGCGGTAACGGCGGCGAGCCGTTGGGCGATACCAAGGCCAGTGGTGCCGGCTTCACCGTCGATGAATACGGTTGGCTTTTTCAGGTGAGGGCCGGCTGCTGCGGAGAAGGACATCAAAGACACCTATGGACGGTGAGTGGGTTGATGGACCGCGCGACCAACAAAAAAGCCGCGGCGAATTGCGCGGCTCATGAGGGATATCACAACGCAAACGCCCTCATCGCCGCAAGCTAGAGTTTTCGCGACGTCGGCGGATCGAGATGATCGACATGTTGTTCATCAGGCTCATATGCCGATGGCTCCATTAAATGTCAACGATAGAGCCGTTATTCCGCGTTGGCTTCGTCGACCGTCGCGCCGGGCGGTTCAATCTTTACCGCGCCCCAGCCGCGTGCAGTCGTCTCGATGAGGCGCTGGGAGGCTGTTACGCGAAGATCTTCGCGGCGCGCAGGTTTGATCCCTCGCAACGGCAGACTTTCTCCTTCACACGGTAACGCTGCTGTTTCGCCGGTGTTTCTGTCGAGCCGCAGCATCGTGCACGCTTCCGGACTCGCGACGACGGCGATCGCAGATACGCCGGAAACGCGCTCTTTCAGCTTGATCGTAGGGGCCCCTTGCACGATCTCAGTGCTGGCAGCATTGCCCTTGAACATCAATTGCCCGAGGAAGTCCCAAAACCCCACAAAATGCCAAAATACTGCACCCAGGAGAAAGCCGAGCAACCCGTAGCCGATCGCCGATCGGCCGCCGCGTCCTATATCGCCGGTCGCGAGCGCTCGTGCGTGTGGAAGTGGTTGATCAACAGACTGCGCGGATAAGCGCGAACCGGCTTCCGCCCATTCTCGTTCGTCCCCGTGATGTTCCGGAAGACTTCGCTGCATCATGGCCGCTGTGTCCGGCGACGAGCCGAATCGCTACGCGCACGTCGAAGCGTGGCCCGAACCGTTCCGATTGAGCAATGATTCAAACTGTGCCCGCCGGTCGACGGTTGAGCTATCCACAAAAAAGGCAGTAATGTGACGATTGTATCACGGCCGCAACTTTATCCACGTACTGGTGGAATATACATTGTCGCGGCAGAACAGGCTTTGCGTTGATCTTCGTTGCGCCCGCATGCGCGGTACTTGCCGTCCCTGTCGAAACAGACGCGTACCTCCTCCATGCGGTTGCCAGGTCCGCCGCACTTCACGGTGATCATCGTGCGGCTAAGGCCTGGATTGGCCGCAACGAAGTCATTGACGACCTCGCCGGGGGAAAGCGTGAGCCGCGGATCGTTCACCTGCTGGTAGCGCTGTGGCACCTTGATCTTGTCATGCAGCGAACGAGCGAGGTCGAAATAGCCGTCGATGCTGAGGCCCGAGCAGGTGCCGTGCTTGCGCCATTCGTGGAACACCAGTTTGTCGCTCGGCATGATGTCGAGCATGCGGTCGGCGACAGGGCGCGGCACGCGATCGCCCGCTGCCGAGCGGCAATCCTGTGGCCAGCCTTTTTCAAACTGCGGCCATAGCCCATGCAGGACAAATGAGAACCGCTTGCCGTTGCGTGGCGCACACTGCTGGTCGTCGCGACCACCGGCGCGTGCGCTAGCGCAGTAGCTCGGACTCCATGACAATGCCACCACGTAGTAATCGAACTTGCCGGCTTCGTAAGTCTGCTGACGGCCACCTTGGCCCGAACCACCCCACGGTGCGCGCTGGGCTTCGGCAGCAATGCCCGAGATCAACGCCGCGACTGCTGCGACGACAATCGCCAATCGGCTCTTCGGGGCGAGATGCGGGATCTTTAAGCGTTTCATCGATGACCCGTAGAGCAGGAGGAGACTAGTTCGGCTACCCCGCAATTATGGCGATCAACCGGTCTTGGCAAGCCGGTCGATGATGCGTGCCCAGCTACGCGCCCCTTTTCTGAAACTCGACAGGTTGTATTTCTCGTTGGGAGAGTGAATACGATCATCGTCGAGGCCGAAGCCGACCAGCAGGCTGTCCATGCCGAGCCTTTCCTTGAAAGATTGCACGATGGGGATCGAGCCGCCCATGCCCATCATGATAGCTGGACGTTTCCATTCCTCTTCGAGAGCTGCAGCTGCTGCGGCGATGTAAGGCGTATTGGTGTCTAAGGCGACAGCGGGCGAGCCGTGAACGCCGATGAACTCGGCCTTGCAATCGGCCGGCAGGCGTTCCTTCACAAAGGCCTGGAAGGCTTTGATGATCTTTGCCGGGTCCTGGCCGGCAACGAGACGGAACGTGAGTTTCGCGGAGGCGTGAGCCGGGATCACGGTCTTGGCGCCTGCGCCTTGGTAGCCGCCGGTGATACCGTTCACCTCAGCTGTTGGGCGGGCCCACATCTGCTCGATGATGTTGTATCCGGCTTCGCCGGACGGCACCGACAATCCGACCGTCTTGAGGAAGTCTTTGCGCTCATCAGCGAGCTTGGCCCATTGGCTGCGCAGCGCTTTCGCAGGCGGCTTGACGCCATCGTAGAAGCCCGCAATGCGGACACGGCCTTTTGCATCGTGCATTTCGCCGAGGATGCGATTGAGCACCCGGATCGGGTTGATTGCGGCGCCACCGTAGAGGCCGGAATGCAGATCGCGCGACGGTCCGCGAATGATCAGCTCAGTTGCCGCAAGCCCGCGCAATTGGGTCGAAATTGCCGGCGTGTCCTTGTCCCATTGCCCGGTATCGCAAACGAGGGCGAAGTCACACATCAACTCCTTACCCGAGGTCTTGAGGAAAGCGGGAAGGCTAGGTGACCCGCACTCTTCTTCACCCTCGAGCAGCACCGTCACGGCGATAGGCAATCCACCGTTCACCGATTTCCACGCACGCGCCGCTTCAAAAAAGGTCATCAGCTGGCCTTTGTTGTCTTCGGCACCGCGCGCGATAATGACTTTGCCATTACCTTTTTCGGTGGCGATTCGCGGCTCGAACGGCGGCGATGTCCAAAGTTCGAGTGGATCGACCGGCTGAACGTCATAGTGGCCGTAAAACAGTACATGCGGCATGCCTTTCGGCACGTTCCTGTGACTATGACCGACCACCATCGGGTGGCCTGTTGTCGGCCGCACCGAGGCCGCAATGCCGATTTCGCTCAATTGGCTCGCGCACCAATCGGCTGCGATCTTGCATCGATCTTTAAACGCAGGATCGGTCGAGATGCTGTCGATGCGCAGCAACTCGAACAAGCGTGCAAGCGCTGCCTCCTCGTTGACCTGAAGGGTTTTAAGAACTGCGGGCAGATGACCGGTCATCGAGGCAACTCTCGTGAATGGGGCGTGTTGGAGGAAAGGTGTGGAAGGGTCGCGTTACCCTGTCAAAGCAAATGACGAGCCCGGTTGCAACGCTTTGGGTCACGTTGGCGTTTGCGACTCTATTGCTGGGAGCGTATTGACGCTCGAGAAAAGTGCCTGCCATCTGATTTTCATGAATGGAGATGCAACTCATGACCCAGAGTTCCGCCGTTTCGAACCCTGCACCCAAGTGGGTCTATTCATTCGGCGCTGGGCGCAGCGATGGCTCCGCTGCGATGAAGGATCTACTTGGTGGCAAGGGCGCTAATCTCGCTGAGATGGCGAGCTTGGAACTGCCGGTGCCGCCAGGCTTCACGATTACCACTGAAGTATGCACGGCATATTACGCGAATAATCGCCAATGGCCGACCGGATTGGAGGCGCAAGTCCGATCGGCGATCGATCATGTCGGCAAAGCCGTGGGCGCAAAGTTCGGGGATGCCGAAAATCCGTTGCTCGTGTCGGTCCGCTCCGGCGCTCGCGCCTCCATGCCGGGCATGATGGATACGATCCTCAACCTCGGTCTCAACGATGAAACCGTGAAGGGGTTGGCTGTACGCTCCAAGAACGAGCGGTTTGCGTATGACAGCTACCGGCGCTTTATTCAGATGTACGCGGATGTCGTGCTCGAGGTCGATCACGGAATATTCGACGACATCCTCGACAATCATAAGAGCCTCAGCGGCAAATCGGGCGACACTGAACTCGATGCGGGCGACTGGCTGCGAGTCATCAACGAGTACAAGGCGGCAGTCTTGCGCGAAACCGGCAAACCGTTTCCTCAAGTCACATCGGAACAGTTGTGGGGCGCGATCTCGGCCGTATTCGGTTCGTGGAAGAATGCGCGCGCCAATACCTACCGCCGGCTACACAACATTCCCGATAGTTGGGGCACCGCCGTAAACGTGCAGGCTATGGTGTTCGGCAACATGGGCGACACGTCGGCGACCGGAGTGGCATTCACACGCAATCCATCGACGGGCGAGAAAGCTCTGTACGGCGAATTTCTCGTCAACGCGCAAGGCGAAGACGTGGTCGCGGGCATTCGTACGCCGCAAAGCCTGACGGAGGTCTCGCGTAAGGAGGCTAGCGATAAGAACCCATCGCTCGAAGCGCTCATGCCGAATACGTACAACGAGCTTATCGACGTGTTCGCAAAGCTCGAAGGCCGCTATCGCGACATGCAAGACATCGAGTTCACCATCCAGAACGGCAAGCTCTGGATGCTGCAGACGCGATCCGGCAAACGCACGACGGCAGCCGCCCTGAAGATCGCTGTCGATCTGGCGAACGAGGGCGTCCTCACGCGCGATGAAGCCGTGATGCGGATCGATGCCGGCGGGCTCGATCAATTGCTGCATCCAACAATTGATCCCTCGGCCAGGAAGGAGGTCGTAGCGACCGGATTGCCAGCGTCGCCCGGTGCGGCATCGGGCGAAATCGTGTTCGACGCGGACGATGCCGAAACGCTCAAAGGTCAAGGCCGCGACGTAATCCTGGTGCGGATCGAAACCAGTCCGGAAGACATCCACGGCATGCACGCAGCGACCGGTATCTTGACCGCTCGCGGCGGCATGACGAGCCATGCAGCAGTCGTCGCGCGCGGTATGGGACGTCCCTGCGTGTCCGGAGCAGGTTCACTACGCATCGACCTCAAGGGCAAGACGATGACCGTGATGGGCCAGGTGTTCAAGCGCGGCGATCAGATTACCATTGACGGCAGCACGGGCGAAGTTCTCAAAGGGCGCGTCAAGATGCGCCGGCCGCAGCTGTCCGGCGATTTCGGCGTACTGATGGCGTGGGCTGATGCTGCCCGTACCATGAAGGTGCGCGCCAATGCCGACACGCCGCGCGATGCTGCGCAAGCGCGTGAATTTGGCGCCGAAGGCATCGGACTTTGCCGTACCGAGCACATGTTCTTCGATGAGGATCGCATTCTCGCCATGCGCGAGATGATCGTTTCCATCGACGAAGCCGGCCGGCGCAAGGCGCTGGCGAAAATTCTGCCGATGCAGCGCCGCGACTTCGAAGAGCTGTTCGAGATCATGGCCGGGTTGCCGGTGACGATCCGTCTGCTGGATCCGCCGTTGCACGAGTTCCTACCGCACGGCGATACGGAAGCTGCAGCCGTCGCACACGAACTCGGCGTGCCGTTGAAGCGCGTGCAGGAGCGCGTCGCCGAGCTGCACGAGATCAATCCGATGTTGGGTTTCCGTGGATGCCGCCTCGGTGTGCGCTACCCCGAAATAACCGAGATGCAGGCGCGCGCGATCTTCGAAGCACAAGCGGCAGTGCAGACGAAGACGGGTAAGGCCGTACTACCGGAAGTGATGGTGCCTCTGGTCGCGTTTCGCCGAGAGTACGATATGATCCGCGACTTGATCATGGCGGCATCGAAAGCCGTTGAAGCAGAGACCGGCACCAAGCTCGCGTATCAGATCGGCACCATGATTGAGCTGCCTCGCGCGTGCTTGAAGGCGGACGAGATCGCGGAAGGTGCCGGTGGCGCCGAATTCTTCTCGTTCGGCACCAACGATCTGACGCAGACCTGTCTTGGTCTGTCGCGCGACGATGCAGCACCGATTTTGAGCAACTACGCGAGTGCCGGCGTATTCGAAACCGATCCATTCGTGTCGATCGATGTCGATGGGGTCGGCGAACTTGTGCGAATGGGTTGCGAGCGCGGCCGTAAGGTTCGGCCAACCATCAAGCTCGGAATTTGCGGCGAGCACGGCGGCGATCCGGCATCGGTCGCATTCTGTCACGAAGTCGGGCTCGATTATGTGTCGTGCTCACCTTACCGCGTGCCGGTTGCCAGATTGGCCGCCGCCCAAGCCGCGATTTCCGGCAAGGTGACAATGAAGGACGGCTAGAGCTGTGTGAGGTTAATCGACGGTTGCCGCGTCTTCCTCGTCTAAGGAGCGGCGGCGTTTTTTTGGCCCCTCATGTTTTGGCATGATGAGGAGTAGCAGCAGCATCGGTGGGAACAGAAACGACCAAGCCGCCCAGAACGAATGGTCGCGGCGTTTGATACCGGCGAGAATGCCAGCGGCGATTGCGGACGCAATCGCAACTGTGCCCCAGATAACGACCCATTTGATCATGACGAACCTCTCGACCGGCAAGCAATACCCACCGTCACTGTCACAGCGACAGTTGGTATGCAACTGTGGCGGTAACGAGCATACAGGCTAGCACATTTATGCTGAAATGCCGTTGCTTTAGCCGCTGTCCTTAAAGGAGGCCGGTATTCGGGCACGTGGCTGTTATCGTGCTTGCCACAGGCGGTACTAGAAATACGATCGCCTCGAACCATGGGCCCTGCGCGCCTAGATATTCCACCCGCCGCATTATGGTGCAGCGCAGGCCTCGGCCACCCGCGGCTTTGGACGCCAGCTCGATGCATGAGCTGTCGGCCGGACGGCAGAGCCCGATGAAGCCCGTTTGCGAGGCGATTGCGGGATCGATCCACGGCGCCTGCGTAGCGCTGAAGCTGGGCCAACCCTGTGGATGATCGGCCGAAAAGATGACCGCTGCCGACGTCAATCGCTGATCGCCAGCAATGATCGGCAACGGACCTGCCTGCGTTGAGTGCCAAAGGTCTGTCACCGCCTCGGCGATCTCGCGGCGCGGTTCGGAGACGCCGTCAACGCCCTGCGTTACCGCTATCCTCGCGGCCGTCTGCCCGGTAATGACTGTGGCTACGACTGCGATCACCGCCAGCCGAGGTGCGCGTTGCGACAGCCATTCGGGAATTCTACTGATTCGCGCAGCAATCAGCGCCGGTAGACAGACAAAGACCGGCATCGCCCAGGCAACTGCACCGCGAAGATGGAAAGCGAAGACCAGAGCTATTGTTAGCACATAAGGCACGACGGTTAGCAGAATAAGTGCGCGCTCGTGTGGATGACTGGTAGATCTCCAATATCTGCGATTGTCAGCAATCGGGCGGGGTCTCGCCAGCAACCAGGTGATGATCGCCACAGGCAGCAGCAGAAGTGAGGCTTGTACTGTGAACGCTAAAGCCATCGCCGGACCTCTCGCAGCTGCCACGGGGTTGGCGGCGCCCGCCTTGAAGGCATAGTCCAGCGGTGTTGATCCCCGTTCCAACATCCAGATCATGTGAGGCGTCATCGCCAACATGAATGCTGCGACCGCAACGTAAGGTGCCGGACTGCGATAAAATCTCCACGCCCGCGCGGGCACAGCGAATGAAGCGACGATGCACGCTGCCAGCAACAGCATGGAATAATATTTGGCGAGTACGGCCACCGCAGCAAGTATGCCGAACAGCGCCCCGCGGGCGATGGTTGGCCGGTCGACCGCGCGTAGGAACGCGAAGATCGTCAGTGGCCAGATGGAAATGAGAATCGTATTGTGATTGAGCTTGATCGCCATAACCGAGGCGAACGGCACGCAGATCAGCAAACCAACGGCGATGAGCCCCGCTTTTTCGTTCGCGATACCATCATCTGACATCCGCGCGATGGACCAGACCGCCCATGCGCAAACGGTCATGTTGGCTGCGGTCAGCACGGCTAGGCTTAACGCGTTCATCGGCACCAAAGAGAACCAGGCGCGCGTAAGCCACGGCAGAAACGGTGGATGCTTCCAGAAGCCTGCTGCCCAACCGCTGTGCCCCCACATCACGACTTCGCTGGTATCGTGATGGATGAACGTCGGCACGCGCAGGCTGAGTACAAGCGCGAGGGCACTTACGAATATCGCAACAAACAGTGCCGAGTCGGTTGCGAGCTCGCCCGACGCTTTGCCGGCGCTTGTTGATTGTGCCATGGGCCCTTATCTCAGTTCTGAAGGCCCACTCCCATTGGCCGCAGCGAGCATACCGTTTTGCTCGCGGCGATCCAACCGGGTTACGTCGATCTCGTTGTACCAGACGCGTCACATGCGCTGGGCGTGTACTCTAAATCCAGGCGCCGGTCGCTCCATCAGAACTTCCCGGCGGAAGCGGAATAACTTGGCCGGCCGCCCGCCGGTCTTCGAACGTACCTCGCCGGTCACCTCGACAAGGCCCGCGCTTTCCACCAGCCGGCGGAAATTCTGCTTGTGCAGATGCGGGCCAAGCACCGCTTCGACCGTCTTCTGCAACTCGAACAACGTGAATTCGTCGTCCATGAGTTCGAACACCAGCGGGCGCACTTTCAGGCGAGTCCGAAGACGTCCGATGGCATTGGCGAGAACACGCAAATGTTCGAAGTGCATGGCCCGGCCCGGCAATACGCTTGCTCCCAACAATCCAGCGTCCGATAGAATGTTGAAGCGGTCGATCACCCGCTCCTCATTCCAAGGCACGCGATCGAAGCCGAAAGCCAAGCGAACGAGATCTGCGCGCGGAAGACCGCGATTGGTGTCGTTTGCGCACGGCGGGGTTTGATCGGCCCAGGCGCGTAAGCCCGGTTCGATTATGGACGCCAGCACCGCCGGTCTACCAGTCCGCCAATCTTCCCAAGGCAAGTAATCGTACCAATCGCGCCAGGCCGAATTGCTCAACGCACCATTTGCCGGCCGTGTGAGTGCAAGGTAGCCGACGGCTAGGCCGTTGGTACGTTCGGCAAAGGTTTGCAGTTGCTCTGCATGGCCAAGTTCCAATCCGGTTTGCTCGGCGACGCCCTGGCGCAGCGACGTCTCGAGTGAGGTATGACCGTTCCAGTAAAAACGGGCCGAGGGTAAGGCATCTATCCCCGATGTAGATGCCGTCAACACCATTGGTGTGTCGTTGCTTATGGCGACCAGAGCGGCAGTTAAATTGACCGCTAATTCTGGGTGTCGTATCGGCTGAGCCCCGATACCACTTGCCGGTATCTGATGCTGGCTCACATCGTGGACAGTGCGTAAAGCAACACTGCGCACCGTTTGAAGATCGTCAGTTAAGCGCCGCGCGCTTGCTGTTGTCGGCTTCATATCTGATGGCATGCGGACCTCCGTGGGGTCATTGCCGGATACGCACCGAACATGGCGATTTTGGGAACTTCAGTATTTCTTTGTGTTTGAAAGTGTCAGCGTGTGGCTGAAAAGCGGCTGGACACCGAGAACGGTACGCCAGCTAACGCCATCTCGCCTTGACCGATCGCCGCTACCGCGTCGACCATTTTCCCGCGGCGCCCTAGCAGGTCATCCGCGATCGAGACCATGAGCGAATTCGGCGTCGCCGTCTTTGATGCGGCGCGAATTTTGCGGGCGATCAACGTCTCGACACCTTCGTCATTGAGCGCGCAGAGGGTGATGAAGGTTGCGGCCGTCGAGCGGCTTATACCCGCCCAGCAATGCACGACGAGGGGCCCCGCGTGATCCCATTCGCGGGCGAAGCGGAGTATTTCCTCGACGTGCTCCGACTGCGGATGAACGAGGCCTTCTTGCGGTAGCGAAATGTCGTTGATCGCGATCTTCAGATGCCTTTTGGCTTCGATGCTTACAGGCGTCTCGACCAAGGTCTGGGCATTGATGACCGTCATCAGATGCGTCGCATTAACCGTCGCGACTGTTTCGGGAACGGCCGCGAGTGAGCACACATGAATGCGTGTTGTGGGCAATTGCAAACTCGTGGATTCGCCGTGGGCCATCGATCGGGTGCGCTTTTCTAATACAGATAAAGGCTCACCGGATCATTGCGCGGACGTGCAGTTATTTCAAGTCACTGCGGCGTGAGAGCTGCCGGAAGCGTGCAAGGAACGCCGCTTGCACCTTATCGACCGGCGACGCGGTTAGGGTTTCGAGATCATTTTGTAGTGCACGCGGCAACTGCGGCGGTTCGCCAAAAAAGCGGTGCGCCTCGTCGATTGCAAACCCTGCGAGCCGCGTCGCCTCGTAGAAAGCAGCAACACTATCGGCGGCTTTGATGTGTGCCATGACATCGTCGGGCAATGCTGCCGGCAGTCCAAATCGAACGTGGATGGCACCGAGAAGCCGCATTTCGAAAGCTTTGTAGTCGAGGCCGATGGCGGCTTTGAACGGACTGATCAGGTCACCGATCACGTATTCGGCAGCGTCGTGAAGCAGTGTCGCCAATTGCCATTGCGCAACCCAACCTGCATCGAGCCGACGTGCAATTTCCTCGACGATCAAAGCGTGCTGGGCCACTGACAGGGCGTGTGCGCCTACCGTCTGCCCATTCCATCGGCTGACCCGCGCGAGGCCGTGCGCAATATCCTCGATCTCGATATCGGCGGGCGACGGATCAAGCAGATCGAGCCGGCGGCCCGATAACATCCGTTGCCATGCGCGAGGACGCCCCGTGGCTGCATCAAGCCGTGCCATGTTTGCGTCCCGGCAGTTTGGCTGGCAATTCGAAGGTCTTCATCAGTTCGCTGCAATGGTGATGGCGATGACAGCCCAGCAGATGATCGTTGACCAGTCCCGACGCTTGCATGAACGCGTACATCGTCGTCGGTCCGACGAAACGGAAACCCTCAGCCTTTAATGCCTTCGATACTATCTTCGAGACCTCCGTTTGGGCGGGCACATCAGCATGCCTCCTATATGTATTGATCCGTGGACGTCCATCAACGAAGCTCCACAGAAAACGGGCCAGCGAGGTTTTCTCCGCCAGTTTGAGATATGCACGCGCATTGTCGATTGTCGCGTCGATTTTCAGACGATTGCGGATGATACCGGTGTCGGCCATCAGGCGCGCCTTGTCGCGATCATCATAGCGGGCGATCTTCTCCGCATCGAAATCGTCGAACGCCGTGCGGAAATTTTCGCGCTTTCTGAGAATGGTCAGCCATGATAGCCCCGATTGAAAACCTTCGAGGATCATTTTTTCGAATAGCACGCGATCGTCGGTTTTCGGCACGCCCCATTCGGTGTCGTGATAATGCGCGTATAGTGGATCATCGAGACCCGGCCACGTGCAGCGGACGAGAACATCGGCTGTCATAGGTCGATCACCGGCTTCGACGCGGCGCTCGTGCGATAACGATCGAGCGCTTCGGCATCGACCGCGATTGGTCTTCCGTCGACCGTTAGAGGCTCGCCCTTTGCTGCGGCCTCTGCCGCGCGATCGAGGCGAAGCATCGCGAGTGCTGAGGTGCCCGCAACTGAACCGACGCTGCCAACCACGCCTGCTCCGTGCTTGATTTCGGCACCGGACTGCAGGCTCTCTCCCGAGATCTTGACGATGCGCTTGCGAACCACGGCTTTGTTCTGCGTGCGCGACACGACTTCTTGGCCAACGAAGCAACCCTTGGTGAAGGATAGGCCGCATAGCAGATCGAAATCGGCTTCATGCGGGAAGGTGTCGCCAAGCGCGTAGTCGCGTACCTCTTCGGGCACGCCGCACGCAACGCGGTGGGCATGGTATGCGTCCGCATCAGCCTCGCTCTTGCCCAATTCGGTAAGGCGCGCAGGAGGCAGGATTATTCGATGCCCCAAGATTGGATGCCGCGGATCAGGGTACGCGAGGACACCACCGGGAACCGGCGATAACGGACTGCCCCAAGACACCGCCACGGTCATCTCAGCGCTCACATCGGTGAACTGCGCGACCGCCCGAAGCTTGTAAAAATTCAGGCGTTTCACGAGGGCTGCGGCGTGATCGCGGCAAACGTCCAGGTAGAAGCCATCGCTGGATTTGACCACGAAGAATGCAAACAGGATCTTGCCCTGTGGCGACAGTAGCGCGGTATGGACAGTGGGACGGGTCGCCAGTGCACCGATGTCGTTGGTGATCAGTCCGTCTAGCAGTTTGGCGACATCGGCGCCGGTTGCGCGCACGACGCCCCGGTCGATCAATTGAGCAACATGTGCGGTCATGGATCGCTAGCACCTTTCAGATTGGTCCCTGTTATAGTACGTCGGCCCGAGATTGAAAGGTGACCAAGATGACGACATTCGATGTGCTGGTGCGGGATGGGACGGTTGTCAATCACGATGGCCAAGCGGTGCGCGACATTGCCATCGCCGGTGGCCGGATTGCGGCCATCGGTCAACTCGGTCATGTAAAAGCAGCAGCGGTTTTCGATGCCAAAGGGCTGCACGTGTTGCCCGGCGTAATCGATAGCCAAGTGCATTTTCGCGAGCCCGGCCTCACGCACAAGGAAGATCTCGAAACGGGCAGCCGAGGTGCCGTCCTGGGCGGCGTCACTGCCGTGTTCGAGATGCCCAATACGAAACCACTCACGACAACGAAAGAAGCGCTCGCTGCCAAGGTTGCCGCCGCCCGGCATCGTATGTTCTGCGACTTTGCATTCTACGTCGGTGGTACGCGCGAGAACATTGCCGACGTTCCGGTGTTGGAGCGCCTCGAAGGTTGTGCTGGCATCAAGGTATTTATGGGTTCGTCGACGGGCGATCTGCTGGTCGATGATGATGCGTCGCTCGATCGGATCATCGCTGCGATCAGCCGTCGGGCCGCCTTCCACGCCGAGGATGAAGCCCGTTTGATCTCGCGCATGGGATTACGGGTGCCAGGAGATGCATCGTCGCATCCGGTCTGGCGCGACGCGGAGGCGGCCCTCATTGCCACCAAGCGGCTCGTGGGGTTGGCCGAGAAAAATCGCCGGCGCGTGCACGTGCTCCACATCTCGACCGGCGAGGAGATGGAGTATCTGAGCCATCACAAGAGATGGGCGAGTGTCGAAGTAACGCCACACCATCTGACGCTCGAAGCACCGGAATGTTATCAGCGGCTCGGCACTTACGCACAGATGAACCCGCCGGTCCGCGATGCGTCGCACAAAGCGCGGATTTGGGCCGGTATCGCCGATGGCACGGTCGATGTGCTCGGCTCCGATCACGCTCCGCACACGCGCGCGGAAAAGGATCACACCTATCCAGCATCGCACTCAGGCATGACCGGTGTGCAGACCCTGGTGCCGATCATGCTCGATCACGTTAACGCCGGACGGTTATCGCTCGCCCGCTTTGTTGATTTGACGAGCGCCGGCCCGCAACGGATCTTCGGCTTGGCCACCAAGGGACGTATCGCGAGGGGCTATGACGCAGACCTGACGATCGTCGACCTCAGCCGCACCGAGACCATTCGCAATGCCCAAGTCGCCAGTCGCTGTGGATGGACGCCCTACGACGGCACCAAAGTCAAAGGTTGGCCGGTTGCAACGCTGGTCCGAGGCAGGGTGGTTATGCGCGACGGCCAAACAATCGGGCCCGCTACCGGCGAACCCGTAACGTTTTACGAAGCCGCCTAGCGATTACGACCGGCGCCTTGCCACCACAACCGTCGTCTCTTCATCGTCGACCTGGGCGATGCCGCGCGCGATCGAGGCCGGCAACCGTGGCACCACGTGTACCGTCGCGCCGGTCGAGACGCGATTGAAGAGGTCGACAACATAGGCGTTCGTCATCCGGAAGCAGCCTGACGAACTGGCGCTGCCGATCGAACGGCTGTCGTTGGTTCCGTGAATCCGATAAAGCGACGAGCCGAGATAGATGGCTCGGGCGCCCAACGGATTGCGAAGGCCGCCGGACATCACCTCTGGCAAACCGGGCTGACGCTCGCGCATTTCAGCAGGTGGGCGCCAATCCGGCCATTGAGCCTTACGCGAAACCTTTTCGACGCCGGTCCAAGAGAAGCCTTCACGCCCCACCGCGACCGGATATCGGTAGGCCTGAGTGGAGGAGACCACGTAATACAAGCTGCGACCGCCGCTATCGATCACAATGTTGCCCGCACCGTAGCTGGATCTGAACGATACCAATGGCGGGGTGCTGCCGGAAATTGCTGGCTGAGGGCCACCGTCCGGCGAATACAAGGTTGGCGGCGAAGTGAGAGAGGGGAATGACGACCGCTCGGCCGGGTCGCCCTGCATGTTGGCGCGAGTCTCCCGCGTCATCGCAGCTGAACGCTCAGGCAATGTTCTGACGGTTACCGAACCGCCAGGAGTCGTCATGTAAGCGCCCGTCGTGGTGTGCAGCGAACCGAAGGGATTGAACCCCTGAGCTGCTACTGGCGACGCCGCCAGCATCAATGCCGTGCCAGCAATAAAGTAACGCATTACATTCAATTCCTCTCGATCAGGGTTGCGGTCGACGTCAAGTAGTTAATCGGTCCAAAATTGCCTAACGCGAGGTTTGGATATGGTTACCAAGCGCCTTAGTCCGCCTTGCTGAACGAATGCCACGTTCCATCTGCCCCGATCACGAGTCGATACCAGGTCCACTTCTTTTGCTCGCGCATCAGTTTGACCATCGCCGGCGTAACCAGCCTGTACAATTCTACTTCGTCCTCGGGGCTGAGTTTATCAAGAGGCAGCTCGGCAAAGCGCGGCCAGACAAACAATCGATTGTTCTCGACGTCCTTGCCGGTTGGCACCGTCGCGAACCCGGCCTCCAACACGGATGCCATAATGGCCAGAATCTCCCGGCCCTCGCCGTCGCCCGATTGCTTTTTGAAGTAGTCGATCGGATTGGGCGTTGCCTCTTTCGCGAATGCCGGCGGCAGCTCGTTCCATGCGATCGGTACTTGCAAATCCTCGATCCGACCCGATTTCACAGCGGCCAGGATGCCATCGCGCATCTCTTCAACAGCCGCCGGTAGTTGGTTGCCCGCAGATTTGGTTTTGGCGCTAGCGGGCGGGTTGGACGTGGTTTTGGATTTAGGGCTGCCGGCCAGACCTACACCTGTCGTCGCATGGACAAGCATCAGGCTGGTTATTAACACTATGATGAGACGAATGGTCGACAATATAGCGCGCGACGGCATCGGGGATCCTCGAGAGTGATGACAGCATCGACATGCCTATGCTGCATCATGCATCAAGTTACGTGTGCCGATCCAGTTTCTTCGAGCAGCGTGAGTAAGTCCGCAGGCCTCGGAGGCTCATGCAGTCCTTAATGCAACTTTTTCCCAATCCGCTGATCATTCCCGTTGGTATGGCCGTCGGGATATTGGTGTCGGCGCCGGTGGGGCCGGTCAACGTTCTCTGTATCCAAAGGGCTATTTCGCGCGGCGTGATGGGCGGTATTGCGGCGGGAATTGGCGCCGTCTTGGGTGACGGCTTCATCGCTTTGTTCGCGGCCCTCGGTGTTGGCTCGATTTCGGGTACAGTCAAGGACTGGCGCAACAGCATCCAGATCGTCGGTGGCCTGGTGCTGCTTGGTTTTGCGATGAAACTCTATCTGACCCCCGCACCCACGACCCCGCCGTCGATTGCCGATGACGAGAACGCTACACTCGCCGACTTTGCCTGGGACATTCCGCAGACGTTTTTCCTCACCATCACCAATCCTGGCGCCGTGTTGGGTCTGTTTGCGATTTTTGGCGGCATCAGTTCATTTGTCGAGGTGAACAGTTATATCGATGCGCTCACAATGGTCGCCGCCGTCATGGCGGGTGGCTTGATCTGGTGGATCATCCTGTCCAACTTGATCGGCCGCATTCGCCACCGGTTGGATCTGCGCCGGTTGCAGCAGATCAATATGGCAGCGGGTTTATTGCTTTCGATCTTCGCGGCGGTGCTGATCGGCGAAGTGGTGATGAAGGGCCTGCACTTCATCTGACCAGCAACCTTCATTGCATGGTTCGCGCAACGGTGAATTCGCCCTTGGCGACGCGGCCGACGAGACCATTGAGCAAGCTTCCCACCGCATCCTCGCCGAATGCGCCGACGAGATCGGTCAAGGCCGTGAATAGTGCTGCGTAGGCCATGAGTTCCGGTGCAACGCCTGCATCCGCGCCCTCATCCCAGGCATCGAGAATGATGCCCAATGCCATCAGGCTTGCATCCGAGCTTTTCGCCAGTTGGTGAATTTCCATCATCGCCCCATGACCACGTAACGCGCACGAATTAGTTGGGGCAGACGACTAGCACGCAGATGGCCGATCGAAAGGTGCAACTGCAATTCAGAGTGAACGCCGTCGCCGATGAAGGTAAATGTCTAGGTGAGCTCGCGGCTGCTCACGGGATCGATTTCACCAGCCCTTCTGAGATCTGCGTTCCTTCAGTCAAGAATCGGACAATCGTTGTCTGGGCTGACGGCGTGCACGTTTTGTAAGTGCGGCTGAAGCTCGTGTAACCCTGATTGAAACTTTGAGTAAGACGTGCGCGGCGCAAGGCGGAAGAACCCTCCGCATCCATCAACTCCTTCATGCGGTCGCGCCATAGAGCGCCATCGCTGGAGCCGCACAGTTCGCGCAAATAATGAACGGCACCCAGGATTTCTGACAACCGGAACAGCTTATCGTCATATGGCTTGCCCTCGGCCGCAGCTGCTGGATTTAAGCAGGCAATCATCGTGATCGCGACGATCGAGATGCGCGCTTGCCACCTGCCGATGATTGGTCTTTTCTTCAATCGCGGACCTCTGAATGTCATGCCGCTACACAAGCTTTCACATCGAGGTTCTCAGTTTGATGCGCGCTTGCGAAATGAGCCGCTTTGCCTCGGGCGTCAACGGGTATTCATCGAGTTGATCGAAGGGCACGAAGCGAGCGTCGCCCGCATCGCTTGCCGCACTCGGTTCGCCGGCCGTCCAGCGGCCGAAGAATACCGCCAATAGGTAGTGGGCTTGCAGGGTGCCGGCCTCGTCGCGAATGACGGCATCATGGATATCGACGAGACCCTCGGTTTCAGCGACGATACCCGTCTCCTCCGCGAGTTCGCGCACGGCAGCATCGGCTGCTCGCTCACCCGGCTCGACATGTCCGCCTGGTAGGCTCCACATGCCACGCCGCGGCGGCTTCGAGCGTTCCACGAGCAAGACACTGTCTTCGCGAAACAGGGCAAAGCTTGCTCCGACTTTCGGCCAGTGACCGTTGGTAGGCTGCTTGTCGGCGAGGTCGGTAATGGCCATGTTGGGTTGCGCCTGAGCGTTGCAAGGAGCCTGGAGATGTCGTCGTGTGTTCGCGCTACAGTCTAACCTCCCCCCATGAGGCCGTGCGATCTTATTTCCGCTATCAGAACGAGCATGTGTTTCCGCCGCGCTACAATATCGCACCGACGCAGCCTGCAGGTATTGTCAGCCTGGACGCCAACGGCACGCGAATATTCGATCTTGTTCGGTGGGGGCTGCTGCCGCCGTGGGTCAAGGATCCCGGCACCTTTGCGACGCTGGTTAATGCGCGCGCCGAGACAGTGCATGAGAAGCCTTCGTTCAAGGGCGCATTGCGGCATCGACGATGCCTGGTGCCGGCCGACGGATTTTATGAATGGACCGGCCGCGCTGGGGCCAAGCGTCCGCATTTGATCCGTCCGCGAGCTGGCGGGCCGATGGCGTTCGCTGGTCTGCGTGAAAGCTGGCTCGGAGCCGACGGCAGCGAACTGGACACCATGGCGATTTTGACCGTACCCGCGAATGCGACAGTCGGAGCACTTCACGACCGCATGCCAGCGATATTGACGCCTGCGCAGTTTGACGCCTGGCTTGACTGCAGAGGCGTCGACGTAAAAGCCGCACTAACCCTGCTGCACCCGGCAGACGATGACGTGCTGGATGAGATCGAGGTAAGCCCGCGTGTCAACAACGCCCGAAACGAGGGCGAGGATCTGCAACGGCCGGTCGCCAATACGCGGCTTATTTGAAATCGATTAACCTGTTGCTGTCCTTGTCTTCTTTCCGGTCGCGCGCGTGATTCGCGGCCGCGCGCGCTTTCTTGTGTGATTTGCCTTAGGCTAGGCCAGAATGCGTAGCAGATTGCGCGTGTACTTTCCGAAATTGGCTGGCTGAGGAATCGTCGCGCCCACTTTTCTGAAGCGGATGCCTGTTTGACCGATCCGTTGGTCTTCGGGTTGGAGGATAGATAGATGAGCTACCGTGGCAAAGACCTGGATTTGCGAACCGGGGAGCCTTCTCGGGCGACAGGTAGCCGAAGCAACTCGCGTCCAAGTCAGGCGAGAGGCTCTGAATTCGATATACAAGCGGTACTCTACGTCGAAGATGCAGTGCTCGCGTGTTGTAATCACGCTTACGATCTGGCGTTGGCCTACCGTGCCCTGGAGGTTCGCCTCGAGCATCTAATCAACGCCATGACGCGGACGGATGCGGCAGTCGCGGTGATGGCAGCGCAAGGAATAGATATCACCAGTCTGCGTCACGATACGGCGACGTTGATCGCCGCTGAAGCCCCGATGAACTATGCCGCCCAACGTCCGACACCACGCCGATCGCAGGACTTGGCCGATGCTTTGCATACAGCGGCTACCGCAGCGGAAATGCGACGTGAGCCGATCAGCGTCAACGATCTCTTGCAAACTCTCCTTGGAATGAAGCGCGAACAATCGGGTCTCCTCATGTTGAAACGTAACGCTCCAGGTATGCCGCAGCGCGATTCCAATGAAGCTCTCCGAACTGAGCAATTACCGCCGTTGCTCGATGGGATTCAGCAGCTCAATTCAAGGTACGCACCGCCTGAGACGCGCGGTAACGAGCCGCCTCGCGAGTGGCTGACAATGCCGGCAGCACCGGCTTACTATCAGGGCCCGCACGCCGGTACCCTGGGACAACCGAAGGCTCAACAAGGTTACTATGCGACCGAGCCCGCGCAATTGCCGCCGGGTGGTGGCGGCCTGGCAGATGTCGTGCAAAATTCGCGGCTTGATCAGCTGGAAAGGATCATCCGGGATCTGTCAGGCGGACTGATCAATCAGGCCAGTCGGGGGGGCGAGTACGGTGCAGCTGCTGCAGCCTCGGTCGATCGGCTTGCGGGTTTCGAGCGCAACGTGGAGGCTAAGTTCAACGATATCGCTCGTGTTTGGTCGGTGTTGGGTAATCGCCTTCAGGCGCTCGAACAAGCTGTGGTCGCCGGACGCAGCGAACCTGCCATGCCGATGGGTCTCGTCGATAAGCTGCACCATCTCGATGGGTTGGGCCAAGTTTTAGCCAGTATCGGTGATCGGCTCGCCGGCCTAGAACGTCAAGTCGCAGCGAAATCGGCGGCCGGCCTTGCCGTCAACCTTCAGCCGATGGTTGATCGGCTGGACGCGATCGAGCGCTCGCTCGTGGCGCGCGCGTCTGTGCCCGCAGTCAACTTGACGCCAGTTCTGGAGCGACTGACTTCGATCGACGCCCGGGTGACAGAAGTCAGCCGTGGATACAGTACCGGCAGCACCGCAGAATGGGACGATCGCCTGCTGGCGATCGAGGAAGCGGTAGCCGCGCAAAGCAGTGAGATTACCACATTCACCACCAGCATTAACGCCAGCGTGAAGGAACTTAGCGACAATTTCGGACAGGCCGTGGTCGCGCAGAAGACTGGCGCAGAGCGTATTCAGTCAGTGATCGGCGAACGTTTTCAAGGCTTCACCGCGGCATTCGAACGTCAACGCAGTGATGCCACCCAGACGATGACCACTGTCTGCGAAAAGCTCAACGGGCTCGACAAGTTGATGCAGAGTTTTGGTCAGCGCACGCTCGATCTTCATGCTGCGCATGGGAAAGACCTGATAGAGCTGCACAACGCGTTCGTCAAACTCAACACCAACCAACAGACCCTCGCAGCTTCGATGGACGAGTGGCGTCTCGATAACGGTACCGAATTCGGAACGATCGCGACGCGGCTTGAAAGCATCGAGAGGTCGAGTGAGCGACCGGTGCAGATGCTCGAAACGCTGCAACACACCGTGCAGGCTTTGCAGAAGGCATCGCTCAAGCGCGAAGAGCAAAAGAGCCGGTTCCGGCACTGGCTCATGGGCACCGACGACTGGTATGGCGCCAGCTGGGGACAGCCGGAAGCGAAAGCCAGCGTTCACGTCAGCGGGAGCAACGGGGCGACAGCAGTCAAGGACACGACCCCCAGTAAACTTCATCTTGCGCCCAACCCGTACAATTCGACAAAGGCGTGACGGCTGACTTAGTTGGTCGCTTGGATAAGCTTGGCGTGAAACAGCACTGGGCCGGTGGGTTTGTCGATAGGTGATCCACCCGCTGGCTCCAGGCTGACCGCGAAAGTCGCGTTTTCGATTACGCTGCGATCGAATTGAGCCAAGACCGGGCGAGGCGACAGATCCCGATCCGACACCAGACCCAGTGAACGAACGCCTTCAAACGATGCGTGCGCCATCCAAAGCTGATAGCTCCGATCTGGTTGGGAGCTGGCAGCAACCGGCCGGACAGTCAGCATTCTGGTCTCGATATCGACTGTCACCAAAAACGACGGTGAAGCATCGTCCTTCTGCATGACGGCGACAAAGGTCCGGGGAAGCGACGGCGGACGCTGCGCTTCACGAATATAGATCACCGCAACAAGACTGGCGGCGATCGCTGACGTCGCAATAGCGATCCGGCGCCAACGGCCGGCCTGACGCTGTAGTTTCACGACATCGGCAGCGGTCGAAGACGTCATTCCGGGCCGGCGATCAAGCCGATCTATCCGTTCCTCGATACGTGGAAATACATGAGCTGGCGCCTCGATTGCCGGAATGAGCTCGGCGAGCGGACCAAGGCGGCGTTCCCACGCGCCAATCGCGGAATTCAACGCAGCGTCACGCTGGCGTCGCGCGGCAACGCTCGAACGCTCACCTGGATCGAGCGTGCCGAGTACATACTCCGCCGCAAGCGCATCGATCTTGTCTGGGATTTGCGGGGGTTGAGCCGTCATGGGCCGAGGCAGCCTCTGAGCTGGGCAAGACTTCGATGCAGCCAAGTCTTGATCGTCGCGACGGGGCTGCCAAAGTGTTGTGACAAGGCTTCCCGGCTCTCGCCCCGGTAATAGGCCATCAAAACCATCTCGCGCTTCTGCGGCTCTAGCCCTTCAAGGCACTTCAACAGTCGTTGCAGATCCTCGTTTCGTTCGATGCCGGTGATCGCAAGTTCACCGGGGTCCGGCATGTCCATGACCTCAGGCGTATCCTCGATAGAAACGGGCCTCACCCGGCGCACTTCGTCCAGGGCCCGATTTCGTGCAATCGCCGCCATCCACGAAATCGGTGAGGCGCGGTCGGGCTGAAAATCTCCCGCTTTCTGCCAGATCCGCATGTAGACCTCCTGCAGGACCTCTTCCGAAAGGTCTCTGCGGATCAAGATACGGACGATAATGCCGAAAAGTTTCGCCGACGTCGCCTGATAAAGCATTGTAAACGCATCGCGATCGCCGCGCGCCATCTGTGCGAGCCAGGCCACCAGGTCTTTCGAGGTCGCTAGGTCTTTGAGTGGCGCGGACACAGCGTATTCAAGCCCGTTGGTTGAGGTGTCGTGCAAAGTTTGCGTCGACTTTGCATTGCATAAGACTGCTCAACGCTCGATTTCGCAAGCGCCGTCGAACCACATTCGTTGTTAAATTATCCGCAGAACAACTGGCCAATTATTCTACCCACGATTGTAATACAAGGTAGCATTCTATCAAAAATAGTATTCGTGGCATTACTGCTCACTTACCCCTCGATTGCGCCTAGGTCTATACCTGGGTCAATCAACACCGCGAAAGTCTACAGTCGAACGCGCCACGATTACTGTGCGGGGTCTGGCTGTGTCTAGTTGCGCGCGGCGTCTACATCTTGCGACTTTAATGTCGGCGCTGGTGGGGTCGATGGCTCCCCCGGCTGCTGCGGAAGGCTGGGCCGCCAACACCAAACCAACAGTCCCCATTGCTGCTTGGCGCGAGACATCGGCCGGCGGCACGGCATCTTTGAACGGTTGGGTGGTCTATAGCAGCTCGACCTTCGCGCCGTTCGGCGATTTGGTCAGCGATGGATTTCGCGTTCGTCTTGGCAGCGGCTACGGGCGTTACCGCTACACAACGGCGCTGCCGGCCCACGGCGACTGTCGTTATGGCAACGGGCGAAACACGGAAATTCGAGGCCGGACTTCATTTGCCGACATGTTGGCTGGCTACCAGCTGTCTTTCGGTCAGTTGACGGTCAAGGGATACGCTGGTTTCGCATCCGACGCGCAGGATCTCAGCACCGGCGACATTTGCAACGCAAGCCAGGGCATGGACTATGGCGCGAAGGGCGTCATCGAAGGCTGGCTCAAGATCACGCCGAAATCATGGGCAGCACTGGATGGCAGTTATACTGCAGCCCATTCGGGATATGCCGCCAAGCTCAGGATCGGCTACCGCTTAATGCCGGACTTATCGATCGGGATCGAGGAGAGCGCCACCGGAAACGTTGCCGGAATACAGGCGAGTAGTGGCGTTTTCGCGCGCTACGAGTGGTCTTGGGGCGAGGCCTCAGTTGCCGGTGGCATAGCGAGCGAGCATGCTGATTTTCGCGATCTCTCGCGTGAACGCGTATGGGGGGCGATCAACATGTCGGTGCGCTACTAGAGCGCGTCAAACAACCGGCAAAACTTCAGTTTCATCGCCGACGCGGGGCAGCAGCCAGAACAACATCATGCCGGTGACACTGCCAGCGATACCGAGCGAGAAGGAGGCTGCATAGCCACCAGTCAGGTCATGCAAATAGCCAGAGCCCCACGCTCCGAATGCTGCACCCAGGCCCGGAGCCAAAGTCAAAGCGCCGAAAATGCTGCCGACTGAGCCGCCGCGAAACAAGGTCGCAACAAGTGCGAGAATGATCGGACCGCGGACGCCCTGCATCAGCCCGAATAGCAATATGAACCCGTAGACCGGCCAAAATGTCTGCAGGAGCGCGACGCTTATCAAGGCCAGTACGCCGGCGATCGATGACGCATATGAAATGAGCGCCGTTCGCCGCCGGCCGATGCGATCCGACATCGCGCCCATGGCAACGATACCGATCGCCGAGCAGGCGCCGGTCATGCCGAACGCGCTGGCGGCGAGCAATCGGTCATGGCCTTGCTCGACGAGGTAGGCGACCATTTGCGGGGCGACCGCGTATGATGCGATGGACGTCACGAAGTAGGCGAAAAACAGGCGCCAGAACGCCAAAGTGCGCGCGGCTTGCCTCAGCGTCCACCCGCTAACGCCGCCACCTGCGGCCGCTTCTCGCTTAGCCCGCCAGCCGTCCGATCCCGCGCCCACACGCTTCAAAGGTAACAGCAATACGATCGGTAGTATGGCGAGTACGCACAATCCCAAGACTTGATACGCTTGTCCCCACGCCATCTGTTCCATCAGCAATTGAGTGGCGGGCGGAATGAGCAACATGCCGGCACCCAACGCCGCGTAAGGCACCGACATGACCGCGCCCAGCCGGCGTTCGAACCACCGGCTCATGATGCTCGACGCAACCACCATGCCGAGGCTTGCAGCTCCGAGCCCGCCCATCACCCCGACACCGAGGTAATAGATCGAGAGCTTGGTTGCTGATCCAGCCAACAGATATCCGCAACCCAGTGTCGTGAGCCCCAGAGTGTATGCTGCGCGAGGTCCCGCTCGATCAATCAGAACTCCGGCGAAGGGGGCAGCCAACCCGTAGGCCAGATTGAATATCGCGTAGGTTAGGAGCATTTCTGAGCGCGTTGCATGTAACGCTTGCTCGACCGGCAACAGGAACACCGCGAACGTTTCCGTAACGCCTCGACCGATCATGTTCATTACGAACATGAGGAACAGGATCGATCCCAAGAACCGGGTGGTGGGGGCCGTTTCGAGCTTCGCGTGATTTGTGTTGGGATGCCCTGGCGTCATTGCATCGCCCCGCAGCGCGCAATGTCGCTCAGCGCCATTGACCATTCTCGGTCGTGGCGATCGCATCGGGGTCCTTCTGATGCTCGCGCTCAAAGGACAGGAAATCATAATAGCCGCACCGCGTCGACGATGGAAAGCTGCGGCACGCCGATGGCCGTGCCGGATAGATCGTACAGCGCCGCTTGTCTGTATCGAAGAACCGGCAGATGCGGCCGAAATGATGATCTTTCTTGCGCCGCATCACCCGCTTGTGGCCATGGGCGGTTTTGGTGAAGCGTTTCTCGGCAACGGCAGTCGTCAACTTGAAATGGCGGGCAAGGCGCGTCAGATCCGGCTTGGTCAGCTGAATGACGGGGTAGGAACAACAATAGCCTGGGCACTTCGAACACTCATAGGCAGGCCGCACGTGACACCCCAAATCTAAAGTCGGATCAAATCGACGTAACGATCCTACTGCATCAATCGCGAACCGTGGTAGAGTTATCCAATCAAATTGTACTCATGTCCCGGTCGCGAGGGAGTTGTCGCCGTGAACCCCAGCAATTCAGCCTTCGATTTGACCGGCAAGGTCGCTCTCGTCACCGGCGGCAATGGCGGCATTGGACTCGGTATGGCGCGCGGCTTGGCCAAGGCTGGGGCGGCAGTGATGATCGCAGGCCGCAACGGCGAAAAGTCGAAAGCAGCGGCAGCCGAGCTCGCCAAACTCGGTGCCAGAACGGCAACGTTCGACGGCGACATCGCCAAGCCGGACGTCGCCAAGGCAGCTGTCGAAACGACCGTCGCCAAGTTTGGGCGGCTGGACATTTTGATCGCTAACGCCGGCATCAACATTCGCAAACAACCACAGGATTATTCCCCGGCTGAATGGCAAGCGATCCTCGATACCAATCTCAACGGGCCGTTCTTCGGCGCGCAGGCAGCGTATCCACTCATGAAGGCGGCAGGCGGCGGCAAGATCATCACCACTGGCTCGATGATGTCGATCTTCGGCTCGCCGTTTGCGTCGGCCTACGCGGCAACCAAGGGCGGCATTGTGCAAATGACGCGTTCGCTCGCGGTTGCTTGGGCGAAAGACAACATACAGGTGAACGCCGTTTTGCCTGGCTGGATCGAAACGGATCTAACCCGCACTGCCCGCCGTGAAGTGCCGGGATTGCACGAGCGCGTGCTTGGCCGCTCGCCAGGTGGCCGCTGGGGCAATCCTGACGATTTCGAGGGCATCGCGGTCTTCCTCTCCAGTCCCGCGTCCGATTTCGTGACGGGTACCGCCATACCCATCGACGGCGGTTACTCTGTTGCCGGGTGACGCCGTACCCACCCTTGCAGGACGGCGCGCAAACCCGTTAAACGGTGCGCTATAAACTCATTCTAAGGTACTGTTCACAAGGACATATCAGCCATGGCCCGCATTACGCTCCGCCAGCTTCTCGATCATGCCGCCGAACATAGCTACGGTGTGCCCGCTTTCAACATCAACAACATGGAGCAGGCGCTGGCGATCATGGAGGCGGCCAACGCCGTCGATGCGCCGGTGATCATTCAGGCGAGCCGCGGCGCGCGCTCCTACGCCAACGACGTCATGCTCAAGCACATGATGGATGCCGTCACCGAAATTTACCCGCACATTCCGGTTTGCGTGCATCTGGACCACGGCAACGAGCCCGCGACCTGCATGACGGCAATCCAAGCGGGCTTCACGTCGGTGATGATGGATGGCTCGCTCAAGGCCGATGGGAAGACCGCCGCCGATTGGGATTACAACGTTGGTGTGACCAAGGCCGTGACCGGCATGGCGCACCTCGGCGGGATATCGGTCGAGGGCGAGTTGGGGGTATTGGGTTCGCTCGAAACCGGCATGGGTGATAAGGAAGACGGGCACGGCGCCGAGGGCAGGCTCAGCCACGACCAGCTGCTGACCAATCCGGATGAAGCGGTGAAGTTCGTCAAGGAGACCAAGGTTGATGCGTTGGCGATCGCCATGGGCACCAGCCACGGCGCGTACAAGTTCTCACGCAAGCCGGACGGCAAGGTACTGGCCATGCACGTGATCGAGGAAATCCACCAGAAGCTGCCGGACACCCATCTTGTCATGCACGGATCGTCATCGGTGCCGCAGGAGTTGCAGGACGTCATCAACAAGTTCGGCGGCAAGATGAAGCCGACTTGGGGCGTGCCCGTCGAAGAGATCCAGCGCGGCATCAAGAATGGCGTGCGCAAGATCAACATCGACACCGACAATCGCATGGCAATGACCGGGCAGATCCGCCGTGTATTGTCCGAGGAGCCTGGCGAATTCGATCCGCGCAAGTATCTGAAACCCGCGATGGAGGCGATGGCGAAACTTTGCAAGCAGCGCCTGCAGGAGTTCAACACCGCCGGCCAAGCCAGCAAGATCAAGCGCGTGATCACCGTCGCCGAAATGGCCAAGCGCTACGCCAAGGGCGAGTTAGATCCGAAGTTTGCGTAACGTAGCTTCGGTGATCATTTAGGTCGGAAAGGTGCGATCGCTGACCTTTTGACGGCAGCTGCAATTTCTGGCTCCCGCAAAAGGGCAAACGACCCACTCAACGCCAGCAAGCGCGACCTGATTTTCTTCCCGTCACGAACGACCGAGTCGGTCGAAAGGCGAATTTTTAGCCGGGATGACAAGAAGTGCGGCAGGCTCGTTCGTTCAAGGCGCTTGGCACAGACTAGAACAAAACACGAAACTGAGTGTGTCCTGGGCGCTTTTCGTGACTTTCTCGTCACATGCATCCCCAAACGGCTGGGGAAATCGATTACGGCGTTTGCCGGGGGGCATCCCCTGGACTATCCAATATCCATTGTCACGAGTCGTGCGACAGGGGCGCCCCGCCCCGGATCACATGGTTGAAGGGTTGATCGCCCGACAACTGATCCGCAGGGAGCAAGCCCGGCGAGCAGTGTTCGTCGCACTTTGTACCTCTCAAGCGTCAGTTCAGTAGCGTCAGTTGTCCGCGTTCGGATCCAACCGCGTGCGCTCACGCGCGTGCGTGCCGTTCGATCCGAACATGGGGCTCATCGCCGGGCAGCGCGTGCTGCTTCCTGCACAAAAACTGAAAAAGACAGACTGGAGAACAACGAATGACTGGGAGCCTAAACAAAACAGCCAGCCGCCTCGCGATCGCTGCGATCGCGTCGGTGATTGGTACGGGCGCATTTGCTGCCGATCTCGGCGGTAATTGCTGCGCCGACTTAGAAGAGCGCGTTGCCGAACTCGAAGCCACGACCGCCCGCAAGGGCAATCGCAAGGTTTCGCTGACGGTTTCGGGCCAGGTCAACGAAGCTGTCATCTTCTGGGATGATGGGTTCGAGAGCAACGCCTACATCGTTTCCAACAACAGCTCACGCACGCGCTTCCGCTTCGTCGGCGACGCGAAGATCACCAACGACTGGTCAGCCGGTTACTTGCTTGAGATCGGCGTTCGTTACGCCAACTCCGGCAACCGCAACCAGAATACCCACGGTGCTGGCGGCGACACCAACCCGCTCGACATTCGTCACAGCGCCTGGTGGATAGAGAACAAGCAGCTCGGTCGCATGTGGCTTGG
>JANMNO010000140.1:0-68636 GCA_031374115.1 Hyphomicrobiaceae bacterium
CGTGTCGCGGTGAGCCGCACTTGTGCCGCCTTTGTCAGTGCTCACTATAGCCAAGTAGATCCCGGATAGCCGCGCTTGTGAGCAGCCAAACTCGCCGCGAGATCGAGGCGCGGCTTCCGGGAACGCGAGGGGGTTGGGCCGCCTTCAAAGCTTTCCCCGCCCCGCATTCACCACGTCGGCAACATTTGGGCTCGCAAACTTATCCCCGCTCTCGCAACCTGCCGCATACTCACCCTCGACCTATGCGCATGAGGGGACGCCAACCGGTGGCGACTGCTGGCGGTGCATAAGTTGGCAGGTCAAAGGGTCAAACCCGGGTACGCTCCCGGTGCCGATTTGAGGCTCGCCGCAGCGGCGCCGTGGAACCCGGCGTGTGGACGTAATCCACCGAGTGCTGCGGGTAGGCCAAAAATCCTGTCGCGAGGTGGCCCGTTGCTGCTTCTACTACCCATGCGGCAAGTCCGCCGCGGCTTCCGGCCACCTCGCACCCCTCACTTTGGGGTGCGTGAAAAACGAAAATCAAAACATCAGAGTTGGCTAAACAGGAGGCATTAGTTGTATCAGCATAAATAACGTCCCCAGGAGAACAGGTCGCCTATCATCCGCTGATGGCATAAAGTGCATGCAGACCCTTTCACACAACCAAGGAAAGTTCGTGCTTTGCCTACCTTCTCCTCCGGCGGTGTTGAGATTGCTTTTATCGACGAGCGGCCAGATACGGATGCGGAAATCGCGACGCCGATATTGCTGATCCACGGCTTCGCATCGAACCTGCGGGTGAACTGGGTCGACACCGGTTGGGTCCGCCATCTCAACCGCGAAGGCTACCGCGTCGTCGCGATCGATAATCGCGGACATGGGCAAAGTCAGACGCTCTATTCGCCGGAAGATTATCGCTCGACCATCATTGCTGAGGATGCGCGCGCGCTGCTCGATCATCTGTCGATCGCGCAGGCCCACGTGATGGGCTATTCGATGGGCGCCAAGATCACGGCGCTGTTGACGATGCACCATCCCGCGCGCGTGCGTACTGCGATCTTCGCCGGAATGGGCGTAAACATGGTGCGCGGCGTGAGCGATGCCGAGCCGATCGCTGCAGCGCTGGAAGCACCCAGCATCGACGATGTGACAGATCGTAAGGCGCGTACGTTCAGGCTGTTCGCCGACCAGACGAAAAGCGATCGGCTGGCGCTTGCCGCCTGCATCCGCGGTATCCGCGAACCGGTTTCAGCCGAAGCACTTGCCGGCATTCGCTGCCCGGTGCTGGTCGCGGTTGGCACGACGGATGACGTCGCCGGTTCCGGGCCGGAATTGGCGGCACTCGTTCCGGGCGCCGAAACCCTCGACATCACCGGTCGCGACCACATGCGCGCTGTCGGCGATCGCATCTACAAAGATGGCGTGACGGATTTCCTGAAGCGGCGCGGGTGCGGGGCAACACAATGACCGACCACAAGATCTTCAAACTCGGCGATCTCAAGCTTCAGCGCGGCATCACGCTGCCGGGAGCGTTTCTTGCCTACAAGACCTACGGCACGCTGAACGCCGAAAAATCGAACGTCATTCTCTATCCGACGTCGTATGGCGCGCAGCACTCCGACACCGAGTGGCTGATCGGGCAGGACCGCGTTCTCGATCCAACCAAGTGGTTCATCGTCATTCCGAACATGCTGGGTAACGGGCTATCGTCGTCGCCGAGCAACATGGCCGAGCCGTTCGGCCTCGGGCGCAATCCGGTGTTCACGCACTGGGACAACGTGCATGCGCAACGTCGACTGCTCGCAGAAGTTTTCGGCGTGAACAAGCTGGCGCTCGCCTACGGCTGGTCGATGGGTGGCCAGCAAGCGCTGCACTGGGGCGCGATCTTTCCTGAACAGGTTGCTCGCATTTGCGCGGTGTGCACGGCGGCGCGGACGTCGGTGCACAACAAGGTCTTCATCGACGGCGTGCGTTCGACGCTGACCGCCGATCCGGGATGGCAGGAAGGCCGTTTCGTCGAGCGGCCGATCCGTGGATTGCGCGCCATGGGTCGCGTTTATGCCGGCTGGGCGATGAGCCAGTCTTTCTATCGCGAAAAGCTTTATGAGACGATCGGGTTCACTTCGCTCGAGGATTATCTGGTGCGCTCGTGGGAGGGCAACTTCTTGCGCCGGCACGGCGAAGATCTGTTGTCGATGCTGGCCACCTGGACACAGTCGGACATCAGCGACAATCCGATCTATCGCGGCGACCTCGACAAGGCGCTGGGAACTATCACGGCGAAGTCGATCATCATGCCGTCGATCACCGATCTTTACTTTACGGTCGATGATTCACGCATCGAAACCGCGAAAATGCCGAATGCCGAACTACGGCCCATTCAATCGATCTGGGGGCATCGTGCTGGCAATCCGGCGCAGTACGAGCCCGACGAGGCGGTCCTAAGGTCGGCTGTCGCTGAACTGCTGGCAGCTTAATCTTGGATCAACCGGGATTCGCGACCTTGACCGCCGCGTTTCTCTTAATGAGCCAGCCGGTCGTCACCACCAGTAGCGCACCGATCACCTCGAAGGCGCGCTCCATGAAACCTGGTGTGACCGATATGGTCTCGCGCAGTTGCGCAAACACCGGCTGTAGGACGGGCTCCTGGGCGATGAGTTCGCCTGCGATCCACCCGAGCAGGGCAGCTCCCGCCCAGACGAGTACGGGAAACCGATGCAGTAAACCCACGATCAGTGTCGAGCCGAAGATGACGAGCGGGATCGAGATCAATAGTCCAACGATGACCAAAGTCTGATCGCCTCCGGCCGCTGCCGCGATCGCGAGGACGTTGTCCAGGCTCATGACGACATCGGCGATGGCAACGATACGCACCGCTTCCCACATGCTCGATCCACTCGCGACGGAATCCTCGTCGGCTTCCTCGGAGAGCAGTAGCTTGACAGAGATCCAGAACAGCAGAAGCCCGCCGGCCACCTTCAGGAAATTGACATCGAGTAGGCTTTGTACGACCACCGTGAACAAGATCCGCAGGATGATGGCAGCCGCCGCGCCAAGAGTAATCCCGATCGCGCGTTGTCTGGCAGGGAGCGATCGGCAAGCCAGCGCAATCACAACCGCGTTGTCGCCCGAAAGAATTATATTGATGCCGATGATCTTCAAAAGCGCGACTACGGACGTGCCGCTGCTACCGAAATGAGAGGCGATCCAGGCCAGCATTTGCTCTGAGATGCTGCTGCCGTCGGCCAATACTTGCATCAACATGCCGTCGATATCCCTTGCCGCCGCAGTCGTAAGTGGCTTCCCCGTGAATTCACGTCCTACGGAAAGCGATTGTCGCGAACAAGTGTCACGCTCGAATAAATGTTGCAGGCGAAAACAATCCCGGCAATTCAGCTCAAGCTAGCCTGTGCAACGAAGTTGGTATATGGCATACCAGCTGGGCAGACAAGCACTGCTCGATCAGCAAATGGCAGGGGCGCTGCACAACGGCAAGCCCACTTGTTCAGGGGCGAGGCGCTCGGTTATGAACGATCACGTGCGGACCGAAGTTCGCGATGGGAGGCCCGGTAGAGCAATTCATCCGGGCGAAGGGCGCCGCAAGGGCTTGATGACGCCGAAAGGCCGCGTTCTCGAGGCGTCCGAGGTCGCTCGGCTGAGCGCCATAATCGGAGATCGCACGCCGCAGCGGCCGCTTCTGATCGAATATCTGCACCTTATTCAAGATGCCGAGACGTGTCTGCCAGCCGGTTTGTTGCATGCGCTGGCCGAGTGGCTGAGCATCCCGATGGCCGAAGTTTTCGAGGTAGCGACCTTCTATGCGCACTTCGACGTAGTCCCGGACGGTGCGGCGCGGCCGGCAAAGATCACGATCAGAGTTTGCGATTCGCTTTCGTGCATGATGGCCGGGGCCGATGCGCTTCTGATCGCTTTACAAAAGGAGAAGATGGATGATGTGCGCGTCGTTCGTGCGCCATGCATCGGTTCATGCCACACGGCGCCCGCAGTCGAAGTCGGACATCATCACGTCGATCATGCGACGGTTGCCAAGGTCAAAGCGCTAGCGGTAGCTGGTGATACGCAAGCGTTGGTTCCGGCGTATCAAGATCTGAGCGCCTACCAGATGGAAGGCGGGTATGCGGTCCTAGTATCGTGTCTTGCGGGCAAGCGGACTGTCGATCAGGTGATCGCGATACTGTCGGACGGCGGTCTGCGCGGCATGGGTGGCGCCGGTTTTCCAACTGGACGCAAATGGGGTCTTGTGCGCCAGGCGGGTGGACCTCGCTTGATGGCGGTCAACGGCGATGAGGGTGAGCCCGGCACATTCAAGGACCGGCACTATCTGGAGCGTCAACCGCACAAGTTCCTAGAAGGCATGCTGATCGCGGCGTGGGCCGTTGAAGCGACCGAAGTGTTCATCTACATGCGCGATGAATACCCGGCAGTGCTGGAAATCCTCGACACCGAGATCGCCAAGCTCAATGCCGCGGGTCTGAGCCGTCACACCAAGATCACCGTTCGCCGGGGCGCTGGCGCCTATATTTGCGGCGAAGAAAGCGCGATGATCGAGAGCATAGAGGGCAAGCGGGGATTGCCTCGTCATCGCCCGCCGTATGTCGCGCAGGTGGGGATTTTCAAGCGGCCGACACTGGTCAACAATGTCGAGACGCTGTTTTGGATCCCAGACATTCTGACCAAGGGCGCTGATTGGTTTGCCTCGCAAGGTGCCAATGGTGCGAAAGGCCTGCGATCCTATTCGGTCTCCGGCCGCGTCAAGAACCCAGGCGTTGTTCTGGCGCCTGCTGGCTCAACCGCCAACGAGCTGATCGCCAAGTGCGGCGGCTTGTTGCCTGGGCATCATTTCAAAGGCTATCTGCCGGGTGGCGCTTCGGGCGGTATTTTGCCGGCCTACATGGCCGGCATCCCCCTCGATTTCGGCACCCTCGAAAAATATGGATGCTTTGTCGGCAGCCACGCAGTTGTCATTTTGTCTCATCAAGACGACATGAAAGCCGTGGCGCTCAATTTGATGCGTTTCTTCGAGGATGAAAGTTGCGGCCAGTGCACACCTTGCCGCAACGGAACCGAGAAGGCGGTCAAGCTCATGAGCGGCGACACGTGGGATCAGGCCTTGCTTTCGGATCTGGCACAAGTGATGGCCGACGCCTCGATCTGTGGACTTGGCCAAGCCGCACCGAACCCGCTGAGATGCGTTATGAAATACTTCCCGGAGGATTTGAGATGAGACTTCGGGCATTGCAAACATCGTCGCTCGGTAAGCCGGGTAGGACCTTTCGCGCGGCCCGGCCTAGCTGGCACCTTTCGTGGACGTTGGGTCGCGCAACAAGGGTTGATTCGAACTCCGCTTGGCAACGAGCGAACCGACCCGCTCGGACAATCTAACTCCGCAACAGCTTTCGCTGATGGACCACGCATATGACCGAGAAGATTACCTTTGAACTCGACGGTAAAACAGTCGAGGCATCCGGCGACGAAACCATTTGGCAGGTGGCGAAGCGGGCTGGCACGATCATCCCGCATTTGTGCTGGACCGATGCCCCTGGTTATCGCGCCGACGGTAACTGTCGCGCCTGCGTGGTCGAGATCGAGGGCGAGCGTGTGCTGGCCGCATCGTGCATTCGCAAGCCAACGGCGGGCATGAAGGTCAAGACGGCAACCGAGCGCGCCACCAAAGGCCGCGCTATGGTATTCGAATTGCTGGTTGCCGATCAACCCAAGATCGAAGACGCGCACGACGATAAATCGAAGTTCTGGAGCTGGGTCTCGGCGATGGGCGTTTCGACGACCAGCCGTCTGCCTGCCGCTGAAAAGCCCGTCTCGGATACATCGCACAACGCGATCTCCGTCAATCTCGACGCCTGCATCAACTGTGGTCTATGCGTCCGCGCTTGCCGGGAAGTTCAGGCCAATGACGTGATCGGCATGGCGTTTCGAGGGGCCGGATCCAAAGTCGTATTCGACTTCGACAAGGGCATGGGTGACAGCACCTGCGTCGCATGCGGGGAGTGCGTTCAGGTTTGTCCCACCGGCGCACTAATGGAGTCGAGCCTGCTTGATAAGACAACGCAACGCAAGGCAGTCGAGCCCGATCGCAGTGTCGATACGTTGTGCCCTTATTGTGGCGTTGGTTGCCAAACCACGGTGCACGTCAAGGACAACAAGATCGTCGCCGTAGATGGTCGAGATGGGCCTGCCAACAATAACCGGCTGTGCGTGAAGGGGCGTTTCGGCTTCGACTACATCCATCATCCCGATCGCTTGACGAAGCCGTTGATCCGCCGCGATGGCGTCGCAAAAGATCCGAAGATGCAGCTTCGCCGGGAGGATGTGTCAAAGGTGTTTCGTGAAGCGACATGGGAGGAAGCACTAAGCTTCGCTGCGGGTGGTCTCAAGACCATCCATGGCCGCGATGGGGGCGACGCGCTCGCAGGCTTCGGCTCGGCTAAGGGTTCGAACGAAGAAGCCTACCTGTTTCAGAAATTGATCCGCTCGGCCTTCCACACCAATAACGTCGATCATTGCACCAGATTGTGCCACGCGTCATCTGTTGCGGCACTGATGGAAGGTCTGAACTCCGGTGCCGTCACAGCTCCGTTTACGGCGGCAAAAGATGCGGAAGTCATCATTGTGATCGGTGCACGTCCGGCCGAGAACCATCCGGTCGCGGCAACCTTTATTAAGAACGCAGCCCGTCGCGGCGCCAAGCTCATCGTGATCGATCCGCGCGGTCAAAACTCCGGCCTCTCTAAGGTCGCGAGCCATGTGCTGCAATTTAAGCCCGGCACCGACGTCGCGCTGCTCAACGGCATGCTGCACACGATCGTCGAGGAGAAGCTCTACGACCAGCAGTACGTGCAGGCCCACACTGAAGGGTTTGAGGCGCTCGTCGAAAGCATCAAGGATTACAGCCCCGAAGCGATGGAGCCGCATTGCGGGATCGCCGCGGGGACCATCCGGGAAGTCGCTCGCCTTTATGCGCGCGCGAACGCCTCGCTCATTTTCTGGGGGATGGGAATTTCGCAGCACACGCACGGCACCGACAACGCACGTTGTCTCATCGCCTTGGCGCTGACCACCGGGCAAATCGGCCGCCCTGGCACCGGGCTGCATCCCCTGCGGGGACAGAATAACGTGCAAGGTGCATCCGACGCGGGTCTGATCCCGATGGTGTTCCCGGATTACCGGTCGGTCGAGACGCCCGAGATCCGCGAAGGCTTCGAGGCACTTTGGGGCGTGAAGCTAAATCCGGTTCGTGGTCTGACGGTGGTCGAAATCATGAACGCGGTAGAAGCGGGCTCCATCAAGGGTCTCTACGTTATGGGTGAGAACCCGGCGATGTCTGACCCCGATCAGAACCATGCCCGCAAAGCGCTCGCGATGCTCGAGCATCTGGTGGTGCAGGATATCTTCTTGACCGAGACCGCTTGGCACGCCGACGTCGTTCTCCCGGCATCGGCTCACGCCGAAAAATGGGGTACCTTTACTAACACCAACCGGCAGGTGCAAATCGGCCGTCCCGTCGTTCCACCGCCAGACGATGTGCGCCAGGATTGGGAGATGATCCAGGATCTCGCGCAGCGCCTCGGGCTCGCTTGGAGCTATAAGGATGTCGGCGAGGTCTTCACAGAGATGGCAATGGTCATGCCGTCGCTCGCCAACATTAGTTGGGAGCGCGTGAAGCGCGAAGAGGCGGTGACGTATCCAGCCGAGTCCACGGACAAGCCCGGCGCCGAGATCATTTTTGCCAACGGTTTCCCGACCGTATCGGGCCGTGCCAAGATCGTGCCGGCAGAATTGCGCGCACCCGACGAGTTGCCAGACGCGGAATTCCCGATGGTGTTGACCACCGGTCGTCTGTTGGAGCATTGGCACACCGGTTCGATGACGCGGCGCTCGTCAACGCTCGACGCGCTCGAGCCCGAGGCGATCGCTGGCCTGAACCCCCATGAGATGCGACGCCTGGGTATTGCCCCTGGCGATGAGATCCGGGTGGCCACTCGTCGAGGCGAGATCACCTTGAAGGCACGGGCCGATCGCGACGTGGCCGATGGTATGATCTTCATTCCATTCGCGTTCGCGGAAGCAGCGGCAAACTTCCTGACCAATCCGCAACTCGATCCGATGGGCAAAATCCCCGAGTTCAAGTTCTGTGCGGCGCGTGTCGACAAGGTCGCGGAAGTGGCCGAAGCAGCGGAGTGACCGATAGGATCGTAAGGGGTCTCGCATGCGGATTTTGTTCGTCTCATGGCAGAAGTGTGCCCTAGCCGCCTCGCTTCTCGTGCCGGCGACTGTCGATGCATCGGCGCAAACCCGGCGGCGTCCCATCGAGCCGCCTCAAGTGTCACAACCGATCCCGCAGATCGCAGACGAAACTGCAAAGTGCAGTTACGCTTTGTACTCGGCGCTGGCTCCTGTTCGCGATGTAAGCATCAAGGAGCTGGGAAATCTGGACCGACTCGCTCGTGTGAGCGAGCCCGGGCTGACTGGCAAATGGCTGTTTTGGAGCAAGACCGGCAAGAACGCTTCGAGACCACCGCAGCCGGAACGGGTGTGCGCAAAGAACGCGATAAAGTCGGGCCGCGAGCGTTGTATCGAGTGGGAGACCAAGCCGGTCGATGCGGTCAAGCTCGCGTTGTTCGCAAGCCAGCCAACGGCTGAAGAGATGACCGTGTTGCGAGCACTCGATGCTTTCGTCGGTGATAGAGGTGCAACACTCGAGTTCGGGTCGAACGGACGGCAGTATGCGACCTTGCAGCGGGTTGCAGTCGAACTTGAATCTTATAGCACCCAGCCGAGGAATCCGGCCTTGTGCAATGGTGTGCCCGAGATGATGGATTTCAAGGCCAGTAAGCTCGATGGCCTGAAGAAGCGCATTGATGACGTCGGCAGGACGGTGGCCAAAGTTCGCGCATTGGCTCGGCAGCGCGTGATTGCAGCGCGCGAACTTCGCTTCAACGAACAAGCGGCTGTCAATCAAAGCAGCGCCTCGGGAGATGCTGCCAACGCTACAGCGCCGTCGCCGGTAAAGCCTGTATCGCCACTGGTCGCGCTTGCGTCCGCAATCAGCCCCGCAGGTCTGATCACTGCCGTATTCGAAGGTGCGCTAGCGGCGGACAAGGTCAATGACCTTCGATCGGAAACGAACGCTTTCAAGTTACTTCAACGGGCGCGCGATCTGATGCTCCCAGAAGCTTCACCGGACTTTTCTCCGGCGTCGCGGGCGGCGATCGCGGCCGCATTGCGTATGATCGAAGCGGCAAGTTACGCTGAGTTGCAACTCACCCGGATGCATCGTTTCGATCGATTGTTCCTAGGCACGATCGGCCAGATCCGTGAGGCGCATCGCGTCAATTGCACATGCGGTGGCTGAGTGTCGATAATTGCGGTCAGCGAGGAGAATAGGCGGCTATTGGGTGTCCGGCTTCGTTGGGCTGCCAGTTCGGCTGTTGGCTGAGCGTTGCCTTGGTCGATACTTTGGTCTTTGCTCGGATCGGATCAGCAATCCACCCCGCGAGGCCTATAAAGAAAAAGAAGTAGGCATAGAGGGCGTTCCAATAGTGGACTGTGCAGGCCGACAACGACAAGGCGATCAACGACACGATCCAGGCGAGTGCAAATTGTCTCACTCCGCGCTCTTTGTGTTTGCAGCCGCGCAAGACCACGGCTCGCGTAATCAGCGTGATCGATAGTATCAGCATTAGTAATGTCGGGATGCCGGTGCGCATTGCGATCAGCAACCAGAGCGCGTCGACCGAAGCCGAAGCCATCCAGGCAGGCCGTTCCCAATCGGCCATGCCAAGACCGATCCACGGGTTGGCCCAGACATTTTCCAGACCATTTTCCCAGATGACGAGGCGGTAGTATCCCGTCCAGCTATCGAGCGTCATACCGGTAGCGATGAATGCGATCGGGGTTCGCGTCATTACCAGGCTTGCACAGAAATAAAGAACGCCAAGCATGCCGACGGTGATGGTCGCGCGCTTTGGAATCCCGCGTGTAAGATGGTCCCAGCCGAGCAAAACGCCTTGCACGGCGAGTATCAACAATGGAGCAGATGAAACAGCCGTAAACGTTGCGGCCAAGATCGCCGCCGCTCGTCCCCATCGGGCGAAGCCAGACCGGACGTTGAACCAAGCCAAGGCCAGCGCGCTTGCGCAGAAAGTGCCCAACAGAATCGGATGATCGAACGTGCCGTAGGCGCGCGTCAGGCCCAACCGCTGTTCGGTGTCGCGTGGGTGAACGTACCCAGTCAACGACTGCAATAGATCGTGAGCGAAGTGCTGGCCCAGCAGCGTATCGGGGAGTGCGATAAGACCCGCAATCAAAACGCTGGCGAACAAAAACCGGACCGCATCGCGGAATTGATCGATGTTGCGAACCCAGCTGCGAGCGACGAGGTATCCACCGGTGCTTTCGAGCGCGAGCGACCCGCCGAACACCAATCCGTTGGAAGGCGTCAGATCCGGGCCGATCAATTGGATGCCGTGGATGTTGAAGACGGCGACCGTGGCAATGTTGTAGGCCAGCACTGCGTAGTCGAAACTTCGAATTTGAATGTCGCGTCGCGTCAACAAGCGGTAGATCGCGATCGGCAGCAGTATGAGTAGGGCGACGCGATGTGGTGGAAGTCTGAGACCGCCTACGTAAAGCGACAGCTCCGTCGGGCACAGAAAACTCACGATCAGGATCGCGACGGGCCAGGGGATGTGCTTCATCATGCGGTCGCGACTGTCATCAGTTGGCGTTGTTGCCACGCACGACGGCACGGACCGTTTGAGCAAGGATCGTCAAGTCGCGGCCCAACGACCAGTCAGCAATGTAAGCCAGATCATGCTCGACGCGCGATTTCATCTTCTCGGTCGTCTCTGTTTCGCCGCGCCAGCCCATGACTTGGGCAAATCCAGTTATTCCAGGCTTCACCTGGTGGCGATTGGCATATGTCTCCAACATTTCGTCCCAATGCTGATCGTGGACCAAAGCATGCGGCCGCGGACCGACGAGCGACATCTCGCCTTTCAGGACATTGATGAGCTGTGGAAGTTCATCGAGGCTGGTACGGCGCAGAATCCGTCCTACCCGCGTAATACGCTTGTCGTCGGCCGTTGCCTGCGGAACCACTGCGCCGTCTTCCATCACGTTCATCGTGCGGAACTTCAGCACCTCGATGATCTTTTGGTTTAGGCCTCGTCTGCGCTGCCGAAACAAAATGGGACCGGCGCTGTCGAGCTTGATTGCGATGGCGCACACTAACAGAATCGGCGTCGCGATGACCAGGAGGATCGCGCCCAACCCATAGTCCTCCAGCCTTTTCAGCAACGGAGCCCAGTCGGCGAGCGGCTTGCACTTGACGTCGAGCAAACCGATCGGCCCCAGGTTGGAAACACGATGGGCCGGCGCAATATCGACGAGATCCGACGCGATATGCGTCACGACATGCAGGCTTATCGGCAGCTGTTCGAGCTTCCGGGCGATATCGGCAACGCGACGATCGGCGACCTGCGGTAGTGCGATGATGATCTGGTCGAATGCACCAGCGCGTCCAGCTGCGATCAGATCCTCAAGACCGCCGTCAATATCGAGGCCCTTGCTATCAAAGCGCTCATGATCCTTGCGATCATCGAATACGCCGGCGAAACGAATGCCTAGTCGGGGATCTATCAGGTGGTCGTGCACACGCCGGGCGATCACGCCAGCTCCAAATACAGCAACGCGCGTGTCGAAGCGGCCGGAAGCCGTGAGGGCACTGAGAACGCTGCGCGCAATCATCCGCAGCAACAGGAGTGATGAAAAGCCGGCTGATAGCCAGACAGCGTACCAAAGCCACAAGTGGCCGGCTTCTGCCTTGAAGGGTAGGCCAAGCCCGTGCACCGTGGTCAGCGAGAGAAGCAGCGCCGTCAAGAGACGCTTGGGCCTGATCGGGAACGAGTTCATCTTCGTCGTATCGTACATGCCCCAACTACGCAGCAAGAAGCAGGCGACGATCCCGCACAACAAGCCGTTCTGGACAACTTGGGTCCAGCGCACATCGACATCGCCACCGAAGGCATAGATGGTGGCTGGAAGCATGGCGGAACACGCGATCGCTAGTGCATCGAACAGACCGACGACATCGGCGGCAACCTGCCTCGACCAGCGCGGTTTGGATATGCCAGCGGCCTCGCCCGAAACGCGCAGCGATCCCCCTTCGGCAAACGTCGGCGCGATTAATGAAGGCGACATCGATACCCCGACGCACAAGGCCACTTTTGCTGGGCCACGCAAATGGACGTGTCCGAGTAAATCTCATTATGATGAAAATTCACTGAACTACGCCGTGGAAATACGCCCGAATTCGTACATGCTCGTTAGCACTCAGGCAGCGCAGTGCGATCCCCAGGCCTCGTGCTGACGATGTGCGGTCGGCCGCGAATTGAGGAAGGGGCGGCCGATGGAACTCCAATCGCGTTGCATGGACGCGTGATCGACTTGGTTGACGATGGCGCCGATGATTTTTGCCGCCGCCGGTCCCAAAGTCTTGATCGCTTCCTTGGCCAACTGTCTTGGTGTACGGCGCCACGTGGCAACGAAGACAATGCCGTCAACTTGTTGGGCGATGATGCGTGCGTCCACGACTGGCAGAAGTGGAGGCGCATCGATCAGGATGACGTCAAACTGGGCCTTGAGTTGCGCCAACACGCGCTTGAACTGCAGGCTTTCGAAGAGGCTTGCCGCGTCGACCATGAAGTCGGGCCGGCGCGCTGCCGACATTATAAAGAGACCCGCGGTGCGGTCGTGCAGAATGACGTCTTCGATGCTCATGCCGCCGGCAAGCACGTCGATCAAGCCTGCCCGGTCGGCCAATCCCATAGCATGAGACAGGCCGCCTTTGCGCAAATCCGCGTCGATCAATAGCGTGCGCGCACCGCCGGAGGAGTAGTGAAGGGCAAGGTTGCCCGCAATCATGGAACGTCCCTCGTTTGGCAAACTCGAGGCGATCAAAATGACCTGCGTTTGGCGCCGGTCGATGCGATTGTCGAGCTCGTGCCTGACGCCGCGCATCGCCTCTGCGAAAAGCCCTCGGGGTTCAGCCAACATCAGTCGAACAGCACGCAGTGGATTACTGATCAATGTGTGTGTGGTTTCCGGCCCTGGAATCGAGCCGAGGTGATCGAGTTCCAGAACGCGCTCGACATCACCCGCCCGGGCAAAGCTGCTCCCACCCATCTCCAGCATGAGCGCCAGGGCCAAGCCGAGCACTAGGCCGCCGGCTCCGCCGATGGCGACCAACTGTCTGCGCTTAGGCGCCATCGGATAGAGCGGAACATCGGCTCGCTCGATGATACGAGCATCAGCAAATTGCAGTCCTTGCGTTTCGACCGTTTGCTTGTTGCGCGTGAGCAGCGCTTCATAGAGTTGTTTCGAGGCATTGGCCTCGCGCTCTAGCTCGCGCAGTCGCCATTGCTTGTCACGCGAGCTTGAAATTTGTCCTTTGAGCTGTTCGAGCCGAACGGTCTGTTCACGTTCCCCATCGCCCGCGACATCGAACTCGGTCTTAAGGTTCTTGATGATCTTGGTGATCTCGCTGCCAAGCTCTCCCTGCGCCTTCGCAACGTCGGCAGCGATCTTTTGCATTTCAGGATGTTTCGGGCCGTACTTGGTGCCGGCCTCAGCCTGCTTGCGCAGGGCCTTGGTCAGTTCGTCGCGCAAGAGGCGCACCGTGTTGCTCTGCAATACGTCGGCGAGCGACTCGTTGCCTTCCCCATCTACCATCATCCGGCGCGCCTGGTCGTAGCGCGCACGCGTAGCACCTGTGCGATTGCGCGCGAGAACCAAGGCTTCCATCTCGCGCGCAAGCTGGCGATCGACCAGCAGATGTCCATCGGCATCGAAGATATCGTTCTGCGACTTGAAGTGCTCGATAGCGCGCTCGGCAGCCGACACCTTCTCGCGAACAGTTCGAATTGTTTCATCCAAACGGCCGCTGGCGTCGATCATTGCTTGGGTTTTTTGCTCGATCTGCATCTTGAGGTAGGTGTCGGCGATCGCGTTGGCGATGCGAGCGGCTTTCAACGGATCGGCCGAGGAGAAGTGAATTTCGATGACGAGTGTCGTGCGCACGCGGACGACCTTCAGGCGTTGCTCGAAGGCGCGGCCAATCTCGTCACGTACCGGCTCGAGTGGGGACCCGAGCAGTTCCGCGATCGACATCGGCGCCGATGACCCGGCAACTTCGAAAGGGCTTTGGATCAGCCCAAGGCGCAATAGAACGGCCTGAAAAGTCGATACGCCGACGAATTCCCGATCGTTCTGCAAGCCCAGCTGATTGATCACGCGGTGCACGATCTGCCTCGATCGAATGACTTCGACCTCACTGTCGACAGTCGCCGCGTCGGCCTTAAGGTCCGAAATCACGCCTTTGATGCTGACGATCTCCTTGTGGCGCTGATCGATCTGAACAGATGCAACCGCTTCGTAACGATTGGGGATGTTCGCGACCACGGCAGCCGTCAACGCGGCGATGGCGGCAACCGATGCAAGAATGAGCGTCGCGCGCTGACGCATGGCGGACATGACTTCGACGAGAGAGAACGCGCTACCGCCACCCTCCTCGTCATCGTCATCTCGTGTCCGCGCAGCCATCTTTCGTTCGACTCTTAGAAACGCAGTTTCGTGCTCAGCCAAATCCGGTTGCGGTTCATGTTGTCTTCTTCGATGTTCGAACTCTGCGTCTGATGCTCATACGCAACCGAAAACAACCAATTTTTCGTGTGATAATAATCCGCGCCGACGCGACCGATCATCACCTGGTCGCGGCGCCGCTCACCGAAGAACTCCGACTCGCGATATTCACCTCCTAAAGTGAACACCAGGTTTCTAAGGACCTCATATTCGACCCTGAAGGCAATCGAGTTATCCAGACGGCCGCCGGGCGCCTCGCTCTCGACGCCTTCGGCATATGTGCGGCGAGCGCTCAAATAGGCGGTTATGAGTTGGGTCGGCAACCATTGGATCTCGCCTTCCAGGATGACATTGCCAGCCGTCCGCAGTTGTCGGCTGTCGTAATCGCGCAGGCCGTAGCCGCCAAGAAGACGCCACCGCAGCAGCGGACTTATCTCTGCTGCAATGCCGGCTATCGCCTCGTAACCATTGGCGGAATAGTCGAGCACGGTAGCTCCGTAATTGGACTGGCGCAGAGTTCGTAGTTTGGCTTGGATCTCGTAGCCGGGCGAAAATCGGTAACCCAGCATCGCATGGGCCGACGCGACTTGGGTGTCGCGAACGTCCTGATCGATGTTGGTGCCATCGCGTGCCTTTACATCTTGGAAGTCCCATCGCTCGATACCGGCACTGAAGCTGGCGTACATCCGCCCCGCGTCACGTTTCAATCCGAGGATCACTTTGTTATGAAATACAGCGGTCTTTTGGAGAGCATTTCTTGGTGCGTCGGGGGCGGCCCGGTCCTCATGGTCGAGGGCAGAGAGGACGCTCAGCGCCAATGTGTGTGCGTGGTCGAAGTGTAGTGCGCCATCCATGGCGAAGCGGACGTCGGTCGTGTTGAGTTCGTTATTCTTCACATATTCGGTCTGCCGCGCGCCGATCGCAAAATCGAGGATGTGACGCGGCAAGTCGGACTTCACGCGAACGACCGGTACGATTTCGAAGCGCACGTCGGAGGTGCGGTTCTTACTGGTGGCATAGATGTTGTCGTCGAAAACGACCGTCGTGCCGAGCGATGGATAGAGGAGATAATTGCCGGTCCTAACGCCGTCGGGAAGGTACAGCTTGCGGTCGCGGTCGATGACGCGCTCGGCGCCGTAGCGCTTGATGTTATCCCAATGTCGTAAGCTTTCACCAAACGCGATGGTGCTATCGCGCCCCAGTCCTTCGCTGCCGAGGTCCAGCGCATAGGTGCGGGTCGACAGAGCAATAGCTGCGAGTATGGCGATGATCGCCGTCGGCCACCGCGCGCGCGCAGCTTGGCGGCTCGGTGCACTGTGCGATCCTTGGTTCAAAAGAAACGCTCAGGAACGCGGATGTTGTCGCCGGGCAGAACGTCGATATCAGCTGGCAGAGCGACCTTTACCTGAGCTGCCGATCCCTCGCGCACCAGGATCACGAATGCTTCGTTTGCTCGATACGTATAGCCACCCGCGACCGCGATTGCGTCGCGTAGTTTTAATCCGTTCTTATACGGGAATTCGCCGCCGCTGCGTACCTCGCCGTGAATGTAGATTGGACGGAAGTTCACGACCTCGATCGAAACTTTGGGATTTGTCAGATAACCTTCGCTGAGTTTGCGGCGGACAGTGTCGCGGAACTCGGCGATCGGACGGCCTTTCGCTGGAATTTCGCCAACGAGGGGCACGGGTACGTTGCCGGTGGCGTTTACGTCGTAAACGCCCGACATGTCGGCTTCACCGAAGATCGTGAGCTTGATCTTGTCGCCAACACCTAGGCGATAGATCCGTGACAATTCAACGGGGCCTGGATTGTTGGTGAACATAACATCGGGCGCCGAATTTTTGTCTGCACAAGCGCCGATGGCGACCGTAACCACCAGGGCTGCGATCGTCATCAAGGCTCGTACATGAGGCGAGCTACGCAACAACATAAGCTCAAGCCGTTCGGTTCGAAGAAACTAAGCGGCAGACAGAACCCGACGAACTTTGGATCCCCCGCCTTACCCACAGCAAACCTCTTTCGCGTTAAAACGTAGTAAACATCTGCAATTTGGAGATAATCTAATTGTTCTCGTTAGCTCGCCGTTCAGTCATTCGCTTTACGGTGATTTTCGATTTGAACTGGGATGCTTGCCGGAGCGAGACGCGTGACGAGTGATGCAGTTGCGGCGGCCGACGAAGGTTTGGCCCGTTTCTACGCTGGCAAGCAGCAGAGCTATTTCAACGGCGCGCGCGCCGACTTCGTCGCACGTCTACCGCTCGATCCGACGGCGCGCATTCTAGAAGTTGGCTGCGGCACCGGCGCCACAGGAGCTCTAGCGCTGTGCCACGGCCGGGCCAGTCATTACACCGGCGTAGAACTTTTCGAGGGCGCAGCGGAACAGGCTCGGCATCTGCTTAACGAAGTCCTCGTCGGCGACGTCGAAAAGCTCGCATTCCCGTGGCAACCATGCGCGTTCGATGCACTCATTCTGTCCGAGGTGCTCGAGCATCTGGTCGAACCTTGGGTTGTCCTGGAACGCTTGCGGCCTTTCCTGCGGGCGGGCGCCATGGTGCTCGCTAGTTCGCCCAATATCTCACATTGGCGTGTTGTTCGCGAGTTGGCGCAAGGCCGGTTCCACTTGGCCGATCAGGGCGTATTCGATCGCACACATATGCGGTGGTTCACGCCGGACACTTTCGCGGCAATGTTCGAGCGCGCGGGCTACGAGGTGCTGAACGTCGAGCCGGTCACGCCGTTTTCCGAGCGTACGAAGTTGATCTCGAGGCTGACGCAAGGTCGGTGGGATCACCTGTTCATGACGCAGATCTGCCTGGAAGCCCGGCGCCGTTAGTCGCATGCCACTTCAGCTTCTGAATACGGTCGCAATGCCGTGCACGATGTCGTACTCGCACTGCACGCTCGACAAACGGTCGGCAGTATTCAGATACAGATAGGGATTGCGATAGCGCGCGCTCCACATCAGATCGTCGACCTGCCAGAACCACACATCGAGATCGCTCTTGCCAATGACGACTCGCACCTCGGCAGGTTTTGCCCAAACGCCGACGTTGGCGACGAGGCCATGGTTGCGTGGATCTTTTTGGCATGCGGCGACCGCACGTTCGCGGTAAGCATTGATCAGGACGTCCTTGGTGCCACTACGGAATAAATACTCCTGAGCTCCGACTTTCGTTGCCGCAAGCAGGGCAAGCATCGATACGGCCGCTTTCATGTACGTCATGCAACTCTCTCCTGGCGACCTTTCCAATGTCAACGAACGCGGTGAACAAAGCGTTAGGATCGGTGTAGTTTGGCTGTATGCGATTTACCCTCAAACAGCTGACCTATTTTGCCGCCGCCGCCGAGGCGGGCACGGTTATTGGAGCCGCAGGGAAGGTTCGCATATCTCCGCCATCGATTTCGAGTGCGATTGCGCAACTGGAGCAGGTGTTCGGCGTGCAGTTGTTCGTTCGCCATCACGCTCAAGGTTTGACATTGACGCCGGCGGGTCAGTCGTTCCTGAGGGCCGTAAAGCTATTCCTGCAGCAGGCTGAAGAACTGCAGCAGATGGCGGGCGACCTTTCAGATCGGATCGCCGGTCCGTTGAGCCTTGGCTGCCTCGTAACGCTCGCGCCAATGCTCTTGCCCGATCTGTGCTTGGGTTTTGAAGCCGAGCATCCGGCAGTTACCATCGACATCACCGAAGGCCACCATCAGGAATTGATCGAGAAATTGCGGCGAGCGGAGATCAGCGCGTGCCTGACTTATGATCTCGCCGTGCCCGACGATGTTGCCTTCGAACGGCTTGTCACTTTGCATCCGCATGCACTTCTCAGTGCCAGCGATCCATTGTGCAAGCGGAAAGCTCTGGAACTTGCCGGCATTATCGGCCGGCCATTCATCCTGCTGGATTTGCCGTCCAGCGGCGATTACTTCATGTCGATTTTTGCCAAGGCTGGATTGAAGCCGAACATTCGCGCACGCTCCCGGTCGCCGGACGTCGTTCGCAGTATGGTTGCCGAGGGCCACGGATATTCTATCGCCAACGTCAGGCCTTTGAACCGGTTTTCTCTAACGGGCCGTGAACTCGCCTACGTGCCGCTGGCAGGCGACCACGCACCGTCGATCCTCGGCATCGCTACCTTGCGTGACCTCCGGCCGACGCGCTTGATCGACGCGTTTATCGAGCGGTGCCGGCAAAGGGTCAGCGAGTTGGGCATTCCGGGGATGGGAACGTTGCCGTAGTTGATTTATTAAAACTGACGCAAAACAGATAAAAGAAATGTTTTACTGAGCTTCGCCGGTCGCCTAGATCTTCATTCGGCGCCGGTGAGGAGGTCCATCATGCTAACGAACGTTGCCACCACTGTTCACCGCGACGCTTTCGTCGGCGCGATGGGGAGCGTTGCCACCGGCGTGTCGATCGTCTCTACGGAGGGGCCGGCGGGGCGCTTTGCGATGACCGTTAGTGCATTCAGCTCCGTATCCGCCGAACCGCCGACGGTTCTAGCGTGCATAAATCGAAGCAGCCCACTGGTCGATGCGATTCGCCGCAACGGCGTCTTTTGCGTCAACGTTCTCGGCGCCAGTCAATCGGCAATAGCCGATCGTTTTGCCGGTCGCCCGCGCGTCGGTGCTGCCTATGATTTCAACTGCGCCACCTGGGGTGTTCTAGCGACCGGTGCACCCAGGCTCATCGATGCAGCGGCAGCATTCGATTGCGACTTCGATAGCTCGGTCGACCACGGAACCCACCTTGTTATCTTTGGCCGCGTCGTGGCCGTTGCCGATGGCGCATCGCAAGCACTCGTTTACGCACGCCGCAACTACGGCCGCCCGCATCTCATCGCTGCCGAGTAATCCGTTACCTGATCAGAGGGATACAATCGCATGATCCGCACCGGCCAACAGTATCGCGATAGCATTCGCGACGGACGCCAGGTCTACATCAACGGCGAGCGCGTCAAGGATGTGACCACGCATCCGATGTTCAAGCCGCTGGTCGATATCCGCGCGCGAATCTACGACATGCAGCACGATGCCGCTACCCGCGACGTGATGGCTTGGACCGACCCGCAAAGCGGCGACGTCAACGCCGTCAACGCGCAATTGCCTTTCACCAAAGAGCATTGGGAAGCAAAGCGCCTGGCCACCGATACCGTGCTTCGTGAAATAGGTGGCGTGGTCACGCGCGTGGGCGACGAGACGGTCGGCGAAATGTGGTCGCTGTACGACGGTACTGAGGTGCTCAACGAGATCGACCCGCAATTCGGCGTCAACATCAAACGGCACATCGAGCGCGTCGAAAAGGAAGACCCGTTCCACGTTTCGGCCAATACCGATCCCAAGGGCGACCGCTCCAAGCGTCCGCAAGATCAAGATCCAGATATGCTGCTGCATGTTGTCAGGGAAACCGCGGCTGGCATCGTTGTGCGCGGCGCGAAGTACGAGACGGCAGCGGCCTACGCCAACCAGGCCTTTACCAAGCCGACGATCGCCAACTGGGGCAACGAGGCGATGAGCGACTACGCCGTCGGCTTTATTTGCGACCTGGGCTCGCCCAATCTTAAATTCATCTGCCGTACCGGTTTTGCCGGCCGCGCCTGCGCCGAAGATTACCCATTGTCGAACAAGTTCGACGAAGTCGACACGCTGGTGATTTTCGATGATGTACTGATCCCGTGGGAAAACGTGTTGTTCTACCGGCATACCAAGGCCACGACGTTCATTCGAGCGACGCTGCATCGCTATTCGGCGTTTGCCTACGTGCAACGTAATCAGCACTTCGCCGACATGCTGATCGGGGCGGCATTGCTCAACGCGCGGCAAACGGGGCTCGACAAGCAGCAGCCGGTACAGGAGAAACTTGCCGAACTTGCTTGCTATCGCGAAGGCATCAACGCGCATTTGACGGCCGCCATCGCCACCGCCGAGCGATCACCGATGGGCCTGATGATGCCGAACCAATCGCTGCTCTATACCGGTCGCGTTCTGGCCTGCTCGCAGATGCACCAGATGATGCACATCGCGCGGGAGTTGTGCGGTGGTCAGGTATGCGTGACACCCGACGTCGCGAGCTTCCGCCATCCGGAGACCAAGCCGTGGCTCGATAAGTTCTACACGATCAATGACAATTGGGCGGCTGAGGATCGCCGCAAGCTGCTCGCTTATGCGCGCGATCTTTTAAATTCGGATTACGCCGGGCACCGATTGACGTTCACCATGTTCGCGCAGGCGCCGCACTTCGCGCACCTCGCCGCCGTGCACCGCAACTTCGATTGGGAAAACGCTGCGGCGATCGCCAAAAAAGCCGCTGGATTGTCAGATCAGATAAATGCGAAACCCGTTCTGAAAGCGGCTGAGTGAATGCTGGGCTCCGCGATTTCCCGAAGCTAGGTCAACCACATGATCCACACCCGCATCCGGCCGTTCAATACGAAGAAATCCTATCCAGAGCAAAAGCTCGACAACGATCTGGCGCAGGCGGTGGTAGCGCGTGGTACCTATGTGTTCCTGCGTGGACAATGCCCGCAGGACCTCGACACGGCAGCCAATGTCGGCGTTGGCGATCCGACCGCGCAAGCGCACAAGGTGATGCAGAACATCCGTCAGCTCATCGACGAGTGCGGCGCCAGGATGGAGCACATCACCAAGCTCGTCGTTTATTTGACCGATATTCGGCATCGCGAGGCGGTCTACCTTGTGATGGGCGAATACATTCGTGGCGTGCATCCGGTTTGCACCGGGCTTGTGGTGGTGGCCCTTGCTCGTCCAGAATGGCTCGTAGAGATCGATGCCACCGCCGTTATTCCGGATTGAAAGACACGCTCTCATGACATTCTCGATCGCCGCTCGCTGTCCAGCGACAGGCATGTTTGGATTGGCGGTTGCCTCGTCTAGCCCCGCAGTTGCCGCCCGGTGCTCGCATGTTGGTGTTGGCGCTGGTGCCGTCGCGAGCCAGAATATAACCGATCCCCGATTAGGGATGAGCGGGCTCGATCACCTGGCTGCCGGCCGGTCGGCTGAACAAACGCTTGAGCTCCTCAAAGCTCAAAGCGGCGAGTTGATCGCCTATCGGCAGCTCACGATTATCGACCGGAAAGGCGGCACAGCTGCGTTTTCTGGTGAGAAGACGCTCGGCGTTCATGCCAAAGCGCATGGGCCTGGTGCAGTTGCGGCTGGCAACATGCTGGCCAATCCCGACGTGCCGCAAGCAATGCTTGCCAGCTACGCCACGGCGGGCGCGAAACACTTCGGTGAGCGCTTGATCCTGGCGATGCGTGCCGGGCTCGAAGCTGGCGGTGAAGCGGGGCCCATTCATTCGATCGGTCTGAAAGTAACAGGCAACGTGCCGTGGCCGATCGCCGACCTGCGCGTCGATTGGCACGATGCCGATCCGGTTGGTGAGCTGGCCAAACTCTGGGCAATTTACGCGCCCCAACTCGACGATTATGTCATCCGCGCGCTCGATCCCACCAAGGCGCCTGGATTCGGCGTTCCGGGAGACAAATAGACCGTGCGGATCTCAATCCTCGGTGCTGGCGCGATTGGATGTTATTTGGCAGCCCAACTGCACGCATCTCGTGCCGATGTCGAAGTGATCGCGCGTGGGGCGACGTTCGATGCTATCCGCCGCGACGGCATTCGGATCGAAGGACAGATCGCGTTGGACGCCCGTGTGGCGGTCACGACAATCGAAGCATCGGCACCTGCCGACATCCTGATCACCTGTCTGAAGGCTTACGCAATACCCGGTTTGAGCGCGAGCATCGGCAAGCTGGTAAAGCCACACGGGTTATGGCTCTGCGCAGTTAACGGACTGCCTTGGTGGTATGGCAATCGCCCTCTCGATGCAGTGGATCCGAGTGGTGTGATCCGCGCGACGTTCCCCAACGAGCGAACCGCCGGTTGCATTGCATATCTGGCGTCCGAGGTGTTGAGCCCTGGCGTGATTTCGTTCAACAGCGGCAAGGGCATGATCGTCGGCATGGCCGATGGCAGCGGCTCGTCGCGTCTCGACGCCACCGCGCATGCGTTTACCGCAGCTGGGATCCCGACATCCGTCACCAGTGACATCCGCTCTGCCGTTTGGAACAAATTGTTCGGCAACGTCGGCTTGAATCCGCTGACGGCACTGACGGGATTGACGACCGATCTGCTGTTGTCTGACCCAGAGCTGAAGGCGCTGCTGATCGAAACGATTGCCGAGGCGATGACTGTCGCCAGAGCCGAAGGCGTCCAGGTGGAAAGTGATGCTGCCCGCCGCGTCGCGTTCATGGATCGGCTCGGCGCATTCCGCACCTCGATGCTGCAGGATGCAGACGCTGGCCGTCCGCTCGAACTCGACGCGATACTTGGCGCGATGCTAGAGATCGCCGCTCGCTGCAATATCGACGTGCCGGCCTGCCGGCGGCTGTATGCCATTACGGCAGCTTTCGCGCGCAGCCGCGGCATGATGCCGGGTTAACTGCGGCCACCCAACACGCAGGTAAACCGTGCGGCACTGCTCACTGCCATACGTCTTTCGATCGTCGTCGCAAGCCGCTGCGTCCCAGGGCCCGGCGCTCCTGCAACGCGCTCGAATGGATTGGGTAGGGACACGGCGAGCAACGCGGCCTCGCGCTGTGTCAAGCGGCTCGCGGGTTTATTGAAGTGATAACGGCTCGCCGCCTCGATGCCGAAGATGCCCGGCCCCCATTCCGCGATATTGAGATAGACTTCCATGATCCGCGATTTTGGCCAGATCAATTCGAGTGGCATGGTGATGGCGATCTCGAGCAGTTTGCGCACCGGGCTTCGGCTGGGCCATAGCAGCAAGTTCTTTGTCACCTGCTGTGAGATCGTGCTTGCGCCGCGCAGCGCGTCTGCACCCTCTCGCTCTGCCTTATCGATGGCGGCCCGCATTTCACCGACATCGATCCCCCAGTGATCGCAAAATTTGTTGTCTTCCGACAGGACGACCGCGCGCACTATGTTTGGCGAGACGCGGGACAGCGGCATCCATCGTTTATCGATTTCGATACCGGAGAGCCGTTGGGTCAGCATGAGTGCTGAGACCGGCGGATCGACGTAGCGAAACAACACCAGAATCGCAGTTACCAAGAGCGCCGCAATGGAGCCGGCCATCACAATCCAAAAGGTGCCGCTTCGCAACGCCAGGCGAGCACATGGCCCGGCGTGAACGCTGATTGCGCGCAACCCCACCGGCCGAGGCTTTGGGATGGGCGGCCACGCATCGTTCATCTGGTAAGCGCTCCAAATTCCGTGACATAACTGAGCTGCATGCCGCGTGCCTATAGCGTCGGCTCGCAATAAAGGCTGTTTGAGGTTTTATAGGTTACACATGGTATTCAGCGAAAGATTGGCTAAGGCCCAGCAAGACATGGAGCATCGCCTTTCGCGATGGCTAGTTAACGATGCGACGCCAGCTCGCATGGCCAAGTCGATGAACCATGCCGTGATGGTCGGCGGCAAGCGCGTGCGCCCGTTTCTCGTCCTGGAGACGGCGCGACTTTTCGCCGTCGAGCCTGATGCGGCGCTGGATGTCGCTGCCGCCTTGGAATGCGTCCATTGCTACAGTCTCGTGCACGACGATCTACCGTCGATGGACAATGACTTGGTCCGCCGGGGAAAGCCAACGGTGTGGGCTCAGTTCGACGAGTGGACCGCGATTTTAGCCGGCGACGCGCTGCTCACCCTCGCGTTCGAAATCATTGCAGCATCATCATCCCCGATGACGCCGCAGGTCCGGATGGAATTGACGCGTGAACTTGCCCGCGCGTCTGGCCGAGCCGGAATGGTGGGTGGTCAATGTATCGATCTCGAGGCCGATAAACTGGGGCTGCCCGCCAGTCCGACACTCGCGCACATCCGTCATCTGCAGGCACTGAAAACCGGCGCTTTGATACGTTTTGGGTGCGTGGCGGGGGCGATCCTCGGTACGGCCAGCGAGCTCGAGCACCGAGCCTTGGCTACCTATGGCGACCGGATTGGCTTCGCGTTTCAGATCGCCGACGACATTCTCGACGTGACCGGTGACGAAGCGACCGTCGGCAAGGCCCTCACCAAAGATGCGGCCGCCGGGAAGGCGACGATTGTGTCGCTGATGGGTCTGGATGTTGCCCGCGCCAAGCTAGCCTCCGTCGAGGCCGAAGCGATCGCAGCGCTCGATGTATTTGGCGCCAGAGCCGACACTTTGAAACAAGCGGCAGCGTTTATTTCGAATCGAAACAACTGAGAGCGGCAGTTCGAATTAGCCAATCGGCCTCAGCGGGCTCATGCCGGGCCGGGCAGCAGGCTTGGGCTGGGCCGATGGTTGATCGGAATCCAAGTCGGGCTTCAACTCGGTCGGATCTGCTGGCCGGCGAACCCGGCCTTCAAAGTGCGCGCCGTCTTCGATCATCAGGGTCTGCTGAAAGACTTCGCCTTCGACGTACGACGTCGCAAGTAATTCTACGTTGATTGCTTTGATCGAGCCGATAACCTGCCCGCGAACGGCGACATTCTCGGCCGATATGGCCCCGGTCACCTTCCCGCCGACGCCAATCACGACGTCGACACCGCGCAAATCGGCATGCACTTCGCCATCCACCTGGAGCGTGCCCTTGGTGATGATGGTGATCCGCTCACCCATTATCTTGAGGTCGTTGCCGATAATTGAGATGCTCGATGCCAGCTTGCTGTCGCTCGTGGCGCTCAGCGGTGGGCGCGTTGCCGATGTTTCGGTCTTACCGCCTTTGGCGAGTGGCGGCGGGGTCGTATTCGGTGTGGCCGACGGGGTGGAACTCTTGGCTGGCGGCTCGAGCTTCCACATACCGATACTCCAACTGGCTGACTGCACGCGCACCGGCGCTATCAATGTCTGAATGTACGAAGTGGGCCGAGCCCGCAAAGGCTCGACCCACTTAATGACGCTTCGCTAACGGTACGCTGTCAACTGCGAAGCGTTCAGCATCACTAGAACCTACGCGGAACATGATCCCAAGTGTTGCATCCAGGAAGACAACGTAGGGCCGGAAGTTTTATTCCCAAACAATCAGGCGAATTTTGGGAGGGCTCGATCAGCGCACCAGTTCCATTCTCACTTGGGCCAGGCCGCGCGCCTTGAATCCCAACATCTCAGCCGCCCGATCCGAGAGATCGACAATACGCCCTGGCTTGAACGGACCGCGATCGTTGATCCTAACGATCACCGAACGTCCATTTTCGACATGGGTGACTTTCACGCGCGTGTTCAATGGCAACGTGCGATGAGCCGCTGTCATGGCGTTTTTGTCGAAACGCTCACCTGATGATGTCATCTGCGACTGCCAATAATAGGACGCGATGCCAGCCATTGCATGAGCGGCCGAAGGTGCCGGACGTAGCGGCTGCGGCGGCAGTGAACTTGTGGTGACGCTGCTCGGTCTGGCCGGGATCGCAACGACGCTCGTGTTCCAGCCGCCAACGTAGGACTGCGCCTGCGCCGGTAGTGGAATAAGGGTAGCCATCAAGGGGAGAGCAAGAAAAGGGCGCATAAGCAACTCAGATCAAGTGCCATAACGGCAATCGAGGAGCAGCAGATAGCCCGATTCGAGATTTTGTGTGGCGCTCCATCAGGCGCAGCGGGCAGAACAATAGTTATCCCCCGCTGCGTCTTGCTTGTTGTTGCGGACGATCAGCGACCCAGCACGGTCATGCGGACCGGAACAACGCCGGAACCCTTCATGTTGATCGCACCGGCTGCGGCCGACGACAGGTCGATCACGCGTCCGGCGACATAGGGCCCGCGATCGTTAATAGTCACGACGGCCGATTGGCCGTTGTTGGCGTTGGTGACGCGCACACGCGTCCCGAACGGCAATGTCTTGTGAGCAGCCGTCATCGCGTTCGGATTGAACCAACCACCCGAGGCCACTCGCTGGGGCTGCCAGTAATAGGAAGCCAAGCCGCCGCCGAGGCTTGATCCACCCTCGTCGTTGCCATTGCGTCCCGAACGACGCTGCGTCCGCGGCGCCGGCTCTTCGTCATTGACGGTTGCCCGGGCGGTGCGGACCGGACGCTCTGACCGATCCGAGCGTGACGCACGGACGGACTTGTTCTGCGCGCGCTCGGCTTCGCTACGAAAGTAACTCGCTCCCAAAATTCCGTCTTTCCAGTCAGCGTTGGCCGCTGGTGCGCCTAACATGCCAAAGGCAATGACAGCGACTGCCGCCAGTAGAACTTGTCTCATGTTGTGAACTCCTCAATACGCAACCGTTGCCCCCCGTGGAGGCCGAACGGCAACGCGCTGCCTCTTGGTCAGGGGCAGCGCGTTGCGAGATGGGGCGTACTAGAGCAGTTCGGGTTGTACCATCCTCGATCTTTACTATGGTTAACCGCCAATCGAGCACAAAGATCAGTCTCGCGGAGCAAGTTACAGTGTACTGTTGAACAATCCGCCGTCCATCACGATGTTCTGCCCGGTGATGAACCCGGCGTGCTGCGAGCACAAGAACGCGGCAGTGGCGCCAAACTCTTGCGTGGTGCCGAAGCGGCCGGCCGGCACTTCCTTTTTGCGCGCTTCGTGCACGGCATCGAATGAAACGCCTTTGCTCGAAGCCATTTTGCTCGTCGTACCGCGCAGGCGATCCGTTTCAAACGGGCCCGGCAGCAGCGCGTTGATCGTAACGTTACGCTGAACCGTACGGCGGGCCAGCGCCGCCACGGCGCCCGTGAGACCGGCGCGAGCGCCGTTCGATAGCTCGAGGCTCGGGATCGGTGATTTTACCGAGTAACTTGTAATGTTGAGGATGCGCCCGAAGCCACGGTCCATCATACCGTAAACGGTGGCGTGGATCAGGGCGATCGGGGTGATCATGTTGCCCTCGACCGCTGCCCGCCAATCATCGAGTGAAAAGTCTTTGAAGTCGCCGGGGGGCGGGCCGCCGGCATTGTTGATCAGGATATCGGGATTGGGGCATGCGGCCAGGATAGCCTTGCGGCCGGCGTCCGTCGTGACATCACAGGCGACCGTCGTGATCTTGGCGCCGCTCATCTTGCGGATATCGGCAGCCGTGGCTTCCAGCACGTCGGGCGTGCGCGCGCAAATCGTCAGTTCAACGCCGGCTGCGGCAAGTGCTTCAGCACAGCCACGCCCCAAACCTTTCGATGCGGCGCAGATAATTGCCCGCCGGCCTTTGAGACCCAGATCCATGACGCCCTCCAAGTGTTTTGCTGGTCCGAAGTTGAGGGGTTTTCCGCATCTGCGTCAAGGCGCGCTTTGGGGTTTACGTAATCGTCATAAATGAGGAACGAACTGCCTTGCCAGATCATTCATGTTAGCCCGCTTGCGTCAAAGACGTGCGAGAAATCAGGAGCTTGGACGGTAGATGCAGGCTCCAACAAATTGTCCGATGACAGCCGATTCCGCTTTGGTGAGACTAGGTTTCTACCAAACTCAGTATTTCCAGAAGGGCAACGTTGAATCGCTCCGGCTGTTCGTACATCGACCAATGACCAGCATCGGCGACAACGCGGGTTATCAGTTCTGGGTGGTACGTGCGCAAGATGTCGAACACGGCGTCGACCGACGGGTTGGCCAGAACATCGCGGGCGCCCCAAATAGCCCTGAGCGGCACCTTTACGTCGGCTAGACGCGCCTTGATTTCGGTCGTGGTTGCAAACTCACGCGATTTGAATCGGGCTTTCGCAATGTTGGCCGCCTGGATATCGATTGCCAAGTCGTCAATCCGGGCGGGGTCCGCGATCATCAGGATTTTGAGGAGTTGGGCATGTACGCCCCGTCGTTCGGCGGGCGTCATTCTCGAATGTTCCTTGGGGAAATCTTCGAGCTGCGGATGAAGGCCGAGTGCCGAACAGCCCGAAACGGTAAAGCTTGCAAGGTGGCTCCCAAGTTCAATTGCGGCATACGTACCAACGTGCCCACCAAATGAAAACGTCACCAGTTGTGGACGGCGCTCAGGTGGGAGCAGTTGACGCATGCCGCTGGCGACGACCCGACCACTGCTGGCGGGGGTGAAGGGCTTAGGTGGCATGGCGCTGTCGCCGAGGCCGGGTAGATCGATCGCCCAAACATCATATTTGGGAATGAGAGCGGGAATCGTCTTCAACCAATGCGTCCAAGAGCCCGAGCCGCCATGCGCCAGCACGACTGCCGGTGCGTCTGGCTTAGCCCACCGCCGCCATACCAGGTCGCCATCGCCGCAGGGAGTGCGGTATTTGGTGGCCTGTGCCTCCAAGCGCGCAACGGTGTCTTGCAAAGAGGTCATTTGGATGCTCGATCCTTGGGCTGTAAAGCAATTCGTCATAATCGACGTTCCGCCCGATCAACAATCCGAAAGTCGTTTTCATGGTGCATAGCAGCAATCTCGCGATCAACGGCCCGCGTTTATGGGATGCCCTGATGGAGATGGCCAAGATCGGCGCCACGCCGAAAGGCGGCTGCAATCGCCAGGCGCTGACTGACCTCGACAAGAAGGGCCGGGATCTGTTCGCCACCTGGTGCAAGGCGGCCGGCTGTGCGATCTCGGTCGATAGGATCGGCAACATGTTTGCGCGGCGCGAGGGTATGGACCCTAAGCTGCCGCCGGTGATATTTGGCAGTCATCTCGATACGCAGCCGACGGGTGGAAAGTTCGACGGCGTGCTTGGCGTGCTCGCCGCGCTCGAGGTCGTGCGTTCGCTCAACGACCTCAACATCAGAACCAAACACCCGATCGAGATCGCCAATTGGACGAACGAGGAAGGTTCGCGATTCGCGCCGTCGATGACAGCCTCGGGCGTGTTCGCCGGAGCATTCGCGCTCGATTTTGCACGCGCCATCATAGACTTCGACGGCAAATCAATGGGCGAAGAACTGGACCGGATCGGCTACTCCGGCGATCAGCCCGTCGGTGGCCGGCCGGTGCACGCGTTTTTCGAGCTGCACATCGAGCAGGGACCGATCCTCGAAGAGGATGGCACGGACATAGGGATCGTCACTGCTGCCCAGGGTCAACGCTGGTATGAGATCAACATCATCGGGCAAGACAGCCACGCCGGTTCGACGCCGATGGAACGCCGCCGCGATGCGCTGCTCGGTGCGGCCAGGCTCATCGATGGCGTCAACCGCATTGGCCGCATGATGATGCCGGAGGGGCGTGCCACCTGCGGGGTCATAACGGTGACACCGGCGTCGCGCAATGTCATCCCCGGCTCAGCCTTTCTCACCGCGGAATTCAGACATCCTGACGAGCCGAGTTTGGAAATGATGAACCGGTCGCTCGCCAATTTGGCCGTCGATGTATCGCGGGAACTGAGGCTCACGATCGATGTCAAGCAGATCACCAAGTTTCCCGCGCAAGCTTTCGACGAGGGGTGTCTGCAAGCGATCCGCCACGCCGCGAAACTTCACGGGCTATCCTATCACGACATCGTCTCGGGCGCTGGGCACGACGCCGTGTACATGGCGCGTGTATGCCCAACGGCGATGATCTTCATCCCGTGCGTTGGCGGCATTAGCCACAACGAAGCCGAAGATTGCAAGCCGCAGTGGGTGACGAACGGCGCCAACGTGTTGTTGCACGCGGTGCTGGAGAAGGCGGAGGTGGTGGCGAAGTAGGGCACCTCAATCGAGTAGAAAAGACTGCCGCATCCATCGGGTTCCTGCGATCAAAACGCTCCGCATGCGCCGTCTACTCCGTTTTACTTCGATATCGGCCGGCATGACTGTACGGCGTCAATTGCAGATCATTTCCGTCGATCGTGCTTTCGGACGGCAAGGCCTTGTCGTAGCCTCGATCCCGCAGCTGATGTGGATCGGGCCTCCGCATCGGACAATTTCACAAAGGTCCGACGTTGGCCGGAGGAGCCCCACAATGAGCTTTTCGATCAATCGCCGTGTTGCAATCGCGACTGCTGCTTTCGCCGCCGCCACGATCGGCATCAGACCCGCGCATGCGCAGGCGAAGAAAAAGCAGATCAAGATATCGACCGCAACTGCCGCCGATCTCGGCAACGACAACTACATGGTCTGCTGGACTATGGCGAACTACATCAACCAGTTCTCCGACACGCTCGAAGCCCGCATCTATGCTGCCAACGCGCTCGGCGAAGAACGCTCGGTCGTCGAGGCCATGCAGCTTGGCTCAGGTGCTTCGGCTCACGTCGGTGGAACTGCGATCCACAACAACTTCAACAAGCGCATCGGCGTGCTCGACCTGCCCTTCATGTGGCGCGACTACGACCATTTCCACAAAGTGGCCGAAGGTCCGGTCGGCAAGATGCTCGCGGACGAGCACGAGAAGCTCGGACTGAAGATCATCGGCTGGCAGGACAGCTGGGGCTTTCGCCACGTCACCACCACCAAGAAGGAAGTGAAGGCAGCAGCTGATCTCAAGGGCTTGAAGATCCGTACCATCCAAACGCCGACGTATGTGGCCGCATTGAACGCGATGGGCGCCGCCGCGACGCCAATGGCATTCGGCGAGGTCTACACCGGCTTGCAGACCGGCGTGCTCGACGGTTTCGAGCATTCATCCGCGATCATCTATTCGAACAAGTTCTACGAGGTCAGCAAGTACATCGCGCTGACCGGCCACTTGTTCGGTGGCACCATCACCGCCTACTCGAAAAAGGAATGGGACGGCTACACCGATCCCGAACGTAAGATTGTTGGTGAGGCTGCCAAGCTTGGGCAGGATATAAACCGTGCGCTTTCCGTGGTCCGCGATCAGGAGTCTCTCGAACTCCTCAAGGGCAAGGGCATGATCATCAACAAGATCGACACGGCGCCCTTCGTTGCCGCTGCCGGTCCCGTTCAGGATGACCTTGCCGACAAGCTCGGCGCCAAGGACCTGTTGAAGATCATCCGCGAAACGAAGTAACGGTCGAACAATGCGTCGGGCGACATTGTCCGCCGCTGATCCTCCTGGGAGCCAATCGACATGTTTCGAACCTGGATGCGATCGATCGATCGCTCGGCCGAGTTTGCCCTTTTCGTTATCTTCCTGATTTTCACGCTGGTCGGCGGGTTGCAGATTTTCAACCGGTTCGTCCTCGGCTTGCCTTTGAGCTGGAGCGAGGAGTTCCAGAAGTTCGGCCACATCTGGATGGTGTTTCTGGCGATCCCGGTCGCCTATAGGCGGGGCGCCCATATCGGCATGGACATGCTGCTCATGGTGCTGCCTCGAAACGCGCAAAGGGTGATCCAATTCTTCGTCGAGCTGATGTGGCTGGGGCTCGCCGTTGCAATTGGCTGGTACACGCTGGCGATCATGGTCGTCGCGCGCAACCAGGAGAGCCCAGGCCTCGGCATTCGCATGGACTACGTCTACGTCGGCTTGGTGATTGGCGCTGCCTACCTCGCGCTGGTCGCCATCCGCCGGTTGGCGGCTATGTTCGGCCTCATTGAGGAAGATAAGCCCGAGCCGCTGGGAGACCACGCATGACGCTCGTCCTGCTATTCGCGTTCCTTTTGGCGTTGATCACGTTGGGGGTCCCGATCCTGCTCGTCATGGGCGTCGTCGGCCTTGCCGGTATCGTTGCGACGGACGGGCTCAACCCGGCACTGTTCCCGCAGAAGATGTTCGCGATGCTGGACAACTTCTCGCTGCTTGCGTTGCCATACTTCATTTTGGCCGGCGAACTGATCGCGCGCGGCGGTATTTCGAAACGCCTCGTGGAGTTCGCTGAGACTGCGGTCGGCCACTGGAAAGGTGGTCTCGGTCACGCATCGGTCGTATCGAGCATGGTGTTTGCCGGCGTATCTGGTTCGTCGGTCGCAGATACGTCGGCGATCGGATCGATCCTGGTGCCGGCGATGAAGTCACGCGGTTACAAGCCGGGGTTTGCCGCAGCGCTCGTCGCGTGTGCCGGCACTATCGGCGCGATCATCCCGCCGAGCATGACGATGATCGTCTACGGCTCGATGACCAACGTGTCGATCGGCGGTCTGTTTCTCGGCGGCATCATTCCCGGCATTTTGATTGGCATCGGCTTGATGATCGTGATCTGGCTGCACTCGTTCAGCCCGGCATTTCCGGAGCTTCGCGAGACATCCGGGCGCTTCGTGCTCGCGAAGGTGATCCGCTCCGGCATAGACGTGTGGCCGGCGTTGTTGGCGCCTGTGCTGGTGCTGGGCGGTATATTGACCGGTGTTTTCACGGCGACCGAAGCCGGTGTCGTGGCCTGCTTCTACGGCTTCATCGTCGGCTTCTTCATCTACGGCACGCTCAAGCTCTCTGACCTGCCCGGCATCTTCATTCGCGCAGGCATCACGACGGCGATGGTCTCTGGCATTATCGGCGTCGCCGGTGCGTTCGGCTGGCTGCTGTCGTATCTCAATTTCAACGACCACGTGCTGTGGACCATCTCGCAGATCACCGACACAAAAACCGGCGTCCTGTTCCTGCTGATGGGCATCATGCTGGTCCTCACGATGTTCGTCGACTCGATGGCGATCCTGATCATCCTGATCCCGGTCGCGGTAACGATCGGCCGCAAGTACGGCATCGATGACTTTCAACTGGGATTGCTGATGGTGATGGCAACTCAGATCGGTTCAACCACGCCGCCGGTCGCAGTGCTTTTGTTCGTCGCCACCAGTATCGCCGGCTGCAAGTATAGCGAGACGATCCGCTATTGCTGGGCCTTCATCCTAGCTGAGGTCGTTGTGCTGTTGATGGTGGCGCTCCTGCCGGGCCTGGCGTCTTGGATACCGAGATACTTTCTCGGGTAGATCGAGAAAACACTGCCTCGTGCGAGCTGAATCTATCTGCGCAAACCCGCCTAATCATAGCTTGGAAATCCTGGCCAACATTGTATACGTCGATACACCTCGGCAGGCGCTAACGCGGGAGCCGGGCACAAAGCAGAGCTAGGTTCGTTGCTCTCTAAGGGGCGGTTCAGGATGGCGTCGGTAGAAATTCGGGACGTGCGTAAGTCGTTCGGCACGACACAGATCATCAAAGGTGTGAGCGTTCCGATCTCAGACGGAGAGTTCGTCGTCCTCGTCGGCCCATCCGGGTGCGGCAAGTCTACGCTTTTGCGCATGATCGCGGGGCTCGAGAACATCTCGGAAGGCACGATTTCGATCGGCGACCGCGTCGTCAATAACGTGCACCCGAAAGAACGCGACATCGCGATGGTGTTTCAGAACTACGCGCTCTACCCGCACATGACAGTAGGCGAGAACATGGGTTTCTCGCTCAAGTTGCGCGATACCGATAAAGCGATCATCAACGAGCGCGTGCAGAAAGCCGCCAGCATCCTCGGCCTTGGCGTCCTGCTCGATCGTTATCCGCGGCAACTTTCCGGCGGCCAGCGTCAGCGGGTTGCCATGGGCCGCGCGATCGTCCGTGATCCGCAGGTGTTCCTGTTCGACGAACCGCTGTCCAACCTCGATGCGAAGTTGCGCGTGGCCATGCGCGCCGAGATCAAGGAACTGCACCAGCGACTGAAAACCACCACGGTGTACGTCACCCACGACCAGATCGAAGCGATGACCATGGCTGACAAGATCGTCGTGATGCACGACGGTGTGGTCGAGCAGATGGGCGCGCCGCTCGAACTCTACGATCGTCCGATGAACCAGTTCGTCGCCGGCTTCATCGGTTCGCCGGCGATGAATTTTCTGGCAGGCACCGTCAAGGGCGCATCTGTTCAAATGGCGAACGGCGTCGTGTTGCCATTGGCGAAGGCGCCGACGGCTGGCGAGGGACGGGCTGTCACTTATGGCATCCGGCCTGAACATATCGAGTTTGGTGGCGATGCAAACGCGGCCGGCGTCGACGCGGAAGTCGTCGTCGTCGAGCCGACGGGTTCGGAAACGCAGGTTGTGGCCCGTGTCGGCGGCCAGGACATCGTCACCATTTTCCGCGAGCGCCATCAATTGGCACCAGGTCAGAAGATCAAGTTGCGGCCGCGTGCCGACCTGGCACATTTATTCGACAAAGAGACCGGTAAGCGGCTCTAGTCGATTTCTACACGGACAAGCCGCTGGCGGATTCAGTTGACGCCAACGAGCTTCAACTCGGCCGCATAGTGACAGCTGACCTTATGTCCCGGCGTGATCGGCGTGAGGGTGGGGACTTCGACTTTGCAGCGATCGGTCGCGTACTGGCAGCGCGGGTGAAACGCGCAACCCGATGGCGCATTCGCGGGATCTGCCACTTCGCCTTTCAGGATGATGCGCTCCGAGCGCCGCCTCGGGTCCGGCTTCGGCACCGCCGACAACAGCGCTTCGGTGTACGGATGGCGCGGGCTCTTGAACAGGGCCGCCGTCGGCGCCTCCTCGACGATGCGTCCGACGTACATCACCGCCACGCGATCGCTCATGTGTTTCACGACGGATAGATCGTGCGCAACGAACAGGTAGGACAAGCCCAGCCGTTCTTGCAGCTCCAGCATCAGATTGACGATCTGCGCCTGAACCGAAACGTCGAGGGCGGATACTGGTTCGTCGGCGACGACCAGACTGGGGTTCATTGCCAAGGCACGCGCGATGCCGACGCGTTGACGTTGTCCGCCCGAGAATGCGTGCGGAAATCGGTTCATATAGGCGGACGGCAATTTCACTAGATCGAGCAGCTCGCGCACGCGCGCTTGCCGCGTTGCCGTATCGCCGACGCCGTTGATCAGCATCGGCTCGCCGATAATGTCGCCAACCATCATGCGCGGATTGAGCGAGGAGAACGGATCCTGGAAGATCATCTGCATGTGCGGCCGCAATGGCGCCAGACCACGCCGATCGAGTTGGGCGACGTCGATCAAGTGGCCTTCGCCGGGCCGAAAGCGGATCGCGCCCGAACTTGGCTTCAGCGCACGTACGATGCAACGCGAGACGGTGGTCTTGCCGCAACCAGACTCGCCGACCAGCGAAAGCGTCTCGCCCTTGGCGATGGTTAGTCCGACGCCATCGACGGCTTTGACTTGGCCGACGATCCTGCGGAGAAAACCGCGCCGGATCGGGAAATGCTTTTTCAGATCTTCGACTTCGAGAACGTTCGTCATGCCGGCACCTTGGCCGCTGTTGGCTTCATAGTCTCGGCAACAACTGGATCATACAGAAAGCAACTCACGGCAGTGACCGCATCGACCTGGACCATCGGCGGCACATTCTGGTCACATCGCCCGGCAATGTACTCGGTGCAGCGCGGATGAAACGGGCAACCCTTCGGCCGGTTGTAGGGATGCGGAATCGAGCCCTCGATGGTCTCAAGCTTCGAGCGCGGCGTCGCCAGGATCGACGGAATCGAGCGCAGGAGGGCCTTGGTGTAGGGATGACGGGGATTGTGGAAGATCTGGTCGACCGGGCCGCGCTCGACAATGCGGCCTAGATACATCACCGCGACGTCATCGGCCATCTCGGCGATAACACCCATATCATGCGTGATCAGGATCAGCGACAAGCCCCGCTTGCGCTGTAAGGATCGCAGCAGATCGAGCACTTGTGCTTGCGTCGTCACATCGAGTGCTGTCGTTGGTTCATCGGCAATGAGGATGCGAGGGTCGCACGCGAGTGACATCGCAATCATCACGCGTTGGCGCAGACCGCCAGAAAGCTGGAACGGATATTCATCGATGCGGCGCTCCGGCTGCGGAATGCCGACAAGGCGCAGAAGCTCGAGTGTGCGAAGACGAGCTGCCGCCTTGTCGGCCTTTGGATCGTGCACCAGCACCGCTTCGCCGATCTGGTTGCCCACGGTGTAATGCGCCGACAGCGACGTCATCGGTTCCTGGAATATCAGCGCGATTTCCTTCCCGCGAATGGCGCGCATCTCCGCGCCCGTGGGTTTGAGCTTTGCGATGTCGACTGCTGGTGCGTTGGGCCGGTTCAGCCAAATCTCGCCGCCAGCGATGTGACCCGGGCGCTCGAGGATCTGCAGGATCGAACGCGTTGTGACGCTCTTGCCGCAACCGGACTCGCCGACGATGCCGAGGGTCTTGCCAGGAAGTAGATCGAAGCTCGCGCCATCAACTGCACGCACGACACCCTCATCCTGGGGAAAATGCGTTTCGAGATTGCGCACCGAGAGCAGCGGCGCTGAGGATTTGTGGGGGGCAATCTCAACCATAGGGATCCGCCGCGTCACGAAGTCCGTCGCCCAAAAAGTTGAACGCGAGAATGACGATGACGACGGGCACTGCTGCCATCAGCAGCCAGGGTGCGACGGCCAGCGTCTGGATACTTTGCGCGTCCTGCAGCAGGATGCCCCAGCTGATAGCTGGCGGCCGCAGGCCCAGACCCAAAAAGCTCAAACTCGTTTCGGAGATGATCATCGCGGGCAGCGCCAGCGATACGGCGGCGATGATGTGACTGGTGAACGAGGGCAGCATGTGGCGGAAGATTATTCGCATACGGCTCGCCCCCATCAGGTCGGCTGCGACGATGAAGTCCTCCTCGCGCAGCGATAGGAATCGGCCACGAACCACGCGGGCAAGATCGGTCCAACCGATCAGCGAAATTATGATGGTGATGGCAAAATAGACCTGCGCCGACGACCACGTATTCGGCAGTGCGGCGGCCAACCCCATCCACAGCGGGATTGTCGGGATCGAGCGGACGAGCTCGATCAGGCGCTGGATCGCGGTGTCGACGGCGCCGCCGTAGAGCCCTGAAATGCCGCCGAACAGTATGCCGAGAAGTAAACTGATCGTTACGCCGGCGAGGCCGATGAACAATGAGACCCGAGTCGCCACCATGAGGCGCGACCACAAATCACGGCCTTGCACGTCGGTGCCGAGAACGAACAATCCGTTCTCAGGGATAGAGGTATCGAAGCCGAGCAAATGACGGTTGGCGGGAATGAAGCCGAGAAGATTGTACGAATACCCCGGGGCGAAGAAGGTGATGTAGACCTTGCGCGTTTCGTCGGTCTTGTAAACGAGCTTGAACGACTTCATGTCGCGCACCCCTTTGAGCCCGTGCACATAAGGGCGGAAGGCGCCGTCGGCGTCGAACCACGTGATGGTCTGTGGCGGGATATAGCCACGGCGTGAATCGCTGGCCTCAGGATCGGTGTAGGCGAGGAAATCGGCAAAGATCGCGACCAGATAAAACAGCGCGACGACGAACATACTCACGACAGCGAGCTTGTGCTTCTTGAAGCGCCACCAGATCAGCTGCCGCTGAGTCGCGACCGCGATGCGGTCTTCACTGACCGCGCCCTCGACATTCGGCGCGCGGCCGATCAGGCGATTGGCAAGACCGACGAAGGTGGTCATGCGGCCCTCGCGCCAGTTGGACCGAAAGATTGAGAGTGTGTGCGTTTGGGCACGCTGCCATCCCCTCTCCCCCAAGCGCGCTTTGCGCGTAGGGGGAGAGCGTTAGGGGCAGCCGCTTGCTCCGACACCGCAACACCCACCAATTTAGCAAAGGCAAAAGGGGGTCCGAGCAAGTTGCCGCCCCTCACCCTCGGCCGGAAAGAACGCCAGAGTTTGCAGCTCATGCGGCTCGGGCCGGCCTCTGCCCTCTCCCCCGAAGCGGCGGGGGAGAGGGCAAGAGCGTCCACCGCCCCAAATGGGATACTATTGCTTTGCGCTGCCCTCATGTTTGATCCACCTGATGACGGATGCGTGGGTCGATCCACATGAGAACGAGATCGGAAATGAACGTGCCGACGACTGTGAGAGCACCCAGCAGCAGCACGATGGTCCCGGCCAGGTACATGTCCTGCGCGATGAGAGCGCTCAGCAGAACCGGACCGACCGTCGGCAAGCTCATCACTAAACTGATGATAATGCTGCCCGACACCAGATAGGGAAACAGATAGGCAAGCGTCGAAGCGAACGGATTGAGGGCGGCGCGCACCGGATACTTCAGGATCACGTGCATTTCGCTTAAACCCTTGGCGCGGGCCGTGACGACGTAGGGCTTGCGCAGTTCGTCGAGCAGATTGGCACGCATGATACGGATCAGCTGCGCAGTGCCGGCGATCGCCAAGATCAGCGCCGGCAACGGCAGGTGCCACATCAGGTCGGCGAACTTCGCCCAGCCCCACGGGGCAATCTCCATTTCTGCGGAAAACAGCCCGCCGACGTTGGCGCCAAACCAGCGAAACGACAGATAGAGGATGACGAGGGCCAGCAGAAAGTTGGGCACCGCCAGACCGATGAACCCGAGCGTGGTGATCACGTAGTCGCCGATCGAGTATTGCCTGACTGCAGAGTAGATCCCGATCGGCAAGGCCAGCCCCCAAGTCAGAAGCAGTGCCGCGAACGACAGCACGACCGTCATCCAGAGCCGGTCGCCAAGCACCTCGGCGACGGGGCGTTGCCACTCCATCGACTCGCCGAAATCCCCCTTCACGAGGCGGCCCATCCACTTGGCGTACTGCACGACGTAGGGCTCATCGAGCCCATACAGCAGCCGCAAGTTCTGGGCTTCCACAGCTGACACCGACGATCCGCTGGCCGACAGTCGTGCGATGTAGGCATCGACGAAATCGCCGGGTGGCAATTGGATGATGATGAACGATAGCACCGTGATCGCCCACATCGTGACGATCGCCAACAGTATCCGCCGGATTATGAAGGTGAGCATTTGCGCTTTGCGCAGGGAGTTGGGAGTTAGGGAGTAGGTCGTAGGGAAAGCTATCCCATCTCCCACTCCCTACTCCCTATTCCCCACTCCCTTTCTTTATTCCTTGAAGAACCACGTTTCGGGATGCGAACCGCCGGGTGTGCGGCAATGCTGGGCGATGCAAACCCGGCTTGGAATGTTGCCGAGCTTGTTGCTGGCAATGCGCACGCCCATCAGCGCCGGCGATTGACCAACCGTGCCGATGCCGTACTGCTGGTCGACGATGATCTTCCAGATCTCCTGCGCCGTCTTGATGCGCTCGGCTTCCTTCTGGCCGCCGGCCGAAGCATAGAGTTCGAAGATCTTCAACCAGTTGGGATCTTCAGGCTTACGCCCCTGCTTGCCGCCGGACGCGTACCATTGGGCGAATTCAGGCCCCATGAAAGCTTCCGTCGGATCGGTTGCGATGGCGTGGCGCGGGAACAGGTATAGGATCTCGGTGCCACCGTTGGTCCAGATCTGGATGTGGTGTTCGTTGTTGCGCGTGCGGGTGAACGCGAGGTTGCGTTCCATCTCCTTCGACTCGGCCCAGACGCCGATCTTGCGCCATTGTTGCGCGATCATTTCACCGTGCTGCGGCCACGGCATGAACGCCTTCACCGCCTGGATCTGAATGCGCAGCCGCTCGCCGTTGTCGGTGCGAACGCGGAAACCCTCGCCGTCCTTCTTGGTCAGACCGATCTTGTCGAGCAGCCCGTTAGCTTGAGCGAGATCGAGCGTCGACCATTTGGTGCGCCACTCCTTACCGGGGAAGTAGGGGCTGTCTTCGCCCGGCACTGCCGAACCAGGCGTGCCGACGCCGAGAAAGAACGTCTCGTTGAGCTGGTTGCGATCGATGCCCATCGACAGGGCACGGCGGAAATCGGCGTTGGCGAGCCACTTGCCGATTTCAGGATCAGCCCGATAGCTGGTGTTGATCTGCAGTGTCGTATCGGAGCCGTTGATCGCGGTGTCGAGATGGACGGTATAGTTGCCCTTCTTTTGGTTCTCGATGATCACCGGCAGCTTACCGAGATCGATGTGCCGCTCCTGCAAGTCGTACTCACCGGCGATCGCGCGCAAATTCAGAATTTCCGTGTCCTGCGACAGCGTCATCACGATGCGATCGAGATAGGGCAGCTGATTGCCGGCGGTGTCGACCACGTAATAGTACGGGTTACGTTCCAGCACCCAGGTTGGCGTGCTGATCGGACGCGTGGTTCGCCAGGCCCCGAGCGTCGGCACCTCGACGTTAAGCGACCAGTCTTTCTTGAAATGGATCAGCTTGACCCAGTTCTCATAGCCCTCCTTCTTGGCGATCTCGTTAACCGCCTCGGCAGAGGAATACTTTGGCAGATACTGCTTCAGGTAGTGCTTGGGTGCGTAGGCGCCGAACGTGAAGCCTTGGCTCTGACGTACGGATTGGCCGCCGCCGATAAGCGTGTCGCCGGCGAGCAAGTCGTAGAACAGGAAGTACGGATCTTCGAATTCGAACTTGACCGTCGTCTCGTCGACCTTGACGACCTTGCCTGGCTTGCCGTTGACCACCATGTCGGGAATCGGCGTCGGCACGATGTCTTTGTTCGAGTACAGGTCTTCGAACCAGAACACGAAATCATCGGCAGTAAAAGGTGCGCCGTCGGACCACTTCATGCCCTTGCGCAGGCTGACGGTGTAGACCTTGCCGTCGGCGCTCATATCCACGCCCTTGGCCACGCTCGGCACGATCTTGGTGCCGGTGTGATCCCAGAACATCAGCTTGTCCGAGGCATTGATGCGGTTGCCGTTTTCGACGTCGCCGGGACCGGTAAAGCCGCGCCGCCAGGTGCCGCCGTATTTGCCGACAGAGTGCACCGGCTTCAACACCAGCGGCTCGGCGGGAATCCGATCTTTGACCGCCGGCAGCTTGCCCTGCTTGACAAGCTCTGCAAGTTGCGGTGCTTCCTTGAACTCCTTCGGCTGAGCCGCTGCATCGGTGACGATCGACGCGCCCTCGAGTTTGCCGACAAGGCCTGACGATTGCAGACCAGTCTGCGCCGAGGCCGCGCTTGTCAGCGCGACCGGTGCTATGCCGATGGTGACAGCAAGTATCTTCGCAACAAGTTGCGTCGTGGAGCTTCGCATGCGTTTCCTCCAGGGTTGACGTGACGCTCTTTGAGTGGCGCCATCGTCGTTCAGCAGTTCGCTCTAGGTCTCGAGCAAGTTGAAGTGGTCTTTTTTCGTACAGTGCGCACCAATTTCATCGTTGTCGAGAATTGCTTGGTGCGCTGGTTTCTAGCTCAAAGCACGGCGAGCATGCCGCCATCGACATAGATGATCTGTCCATTGACGTAGTCCGATGCTCCTGACGCTAGAAACACCGCCGTGCCGACCAGCTCGTCCGGCCGGCCCCAGCGTTTGGATGGCGTGCGTCCCTTGACCCATGCGTCGAAGGTTGGATTATTGATCAGTGCCGTGTTCATCTCGGTGAGCATATAGCCGGGACCGATTGCGTTCGCCTGAATGCCGTGCTCGGCCCATTCGGCAGCCATCGCCTGGGTAAGCATCTTGATGCCGCCCTTCGCCACCGTGTACGGCGCGATCGTCGCCCGGGCGAGTGCGCTCGTCAGTGACCCGATGTTGATGATCTTGCCGCGGCGGCGCTTGATCATGCGCTTCGCCGCTTCCCGGCCGATCACGAATGCGCTCGTCAAGTTGGTGTCGATCACGCGTTGCCAGTCGGCCGTGTCGAGCTCTACCATCGGTTTGCGAAACTGGATGCCGGCATTGTTGACGAGGATATCGACTTCGATCCCCTTGGCGTCGAGTTCATTGAATACGCGAACGACGTCGGTTTCCGAGGTGACATCGAATGCCGCTGCTTGCGCCTGGTGTCCGGCCGCGCGAAACTCCGCGACGGCGATTTCGACCTTTGCCGGATCGGTGCCGTTGAGGATCAGTCGAGCGCCGGCTGTGGCAAGTCCCTCGGCCATGGCGCGACCGAGCCCGCGTGAGGAGCCTGTCACGAGTGCGGTGCGGCCGGTGAGATCAAATAGCGGGTTGCTCATGGCGGCACCTCATGCGTTGGTTCGACGGACGGTCAGGTCCGAGCGTTTGAATACGGCTGGCAGCAAGTCGACGCCGAGGCCTGGGCCTTCCATTGGATAGACATAGCCGTCCTTGATCACCGGCATCGCAGTGACGAGTTCGTTATACCAGCCACTGTAGAAGGCGCGGACGGACTCTTGTATCAGCGTGTTCGGTTGACTGAAGGACGTGTGCACGGCGGCAATGAACCCGATCGGTCCGATGCAATCGTGCGGGGCAAATGGCCGGTGGAATGTTTCCGCAAGCGAGGCGATTTTGCGGCCCTCGGTTAGGCCGCCGGTCCAGCACAGATCGACCATGACGACGTGCACAGCGTCGCGCTCCAGCATATCCTTATAGGGCCAGCGGGAGCCGAGGGTCTCGCTGGCGCAGACCCAAACGCTGGTGGACCGTGCGTATTCGGCGAGCGCCTGCGGCGAGTTCATCTTGATCGGATCTTCGTACCAGGTCGGCTTGTACTGTTCGAGTTCCTTGGCGATCAGTTTGGCGGCCGGCAAGTTCCACAGCGAATGGAACTCGACCATGATTTCCATTTTGTCGCCGACTGCCTTGCGGATCTTCTCGAACGGCTCGACCGCTTTTTTCATCTGCGCGGCGGTAATGAACAAGCCCTCGTTCTCTTGTGCGGGCGGGTCGAATGGCCAGATTTTCATAGCCGAGATGCCGCTTTCGAGCAGGCTTTCGGCGACCGCATCGGCACGCGTCATGAAGCCGTTGAGATCTTCGTAAGGGCCCTCCGAGGTGCCGGCATTCCAATTCGACACCGGCTTGATGTTGTTCGAGCGCACGTAGTTATATCCAGCGCAGGTATTGTAGATCCGTTGTTTCTCGCGACACAGACCGCCGAGCATCTGGTGCACCGGCTGGTTGCAAACCTTGCCGAACAAATCCCACAGCGCGATGTCCACGGCGGAGGCGGCGCGATACTCGACGCCGGTCGATGACTGTGCCATCGGCAGATTGACCATCTCGCGATGGATCGCCTCGATGTGCAGTGGGTTGCGGCCGAGCAGACGCATCGCGAGCGTATCGTGCAGGTGAGCCTCGACCGCTCCCGCACCGTAGAACGTTTCGCCGAGCCCGATGATACCGGCATCGGTGTGGATGCGCACCCAAAGAACGTTAGCAAACTCTTCGGTGCGCAGCGTCTCGATGCCGGTGATCTTCAAGGCCCGCCTCCCGGTGGACTAGCTTTTGTTGGCGGCGTTTGCCGCGTTTTTTGAGGTCGCGCAGCCCAGGTGCGCGCTTGTAAAATATCACAACATGTTTAGGTTCGCTTGGCAATGCGAAACAAGTGAATAGTCTTGCTATTTGAGGACGTGCCTTGGCCAAACAAGCGAGCCGGCTGAAACTCGTGGCGCCGGAGGTGATCGATGCCGGCCGGCGCAATCGTATCAATCTGTTCGAACTCGCCTATCAGCGGATCGAGGAGATGCTGGTTTCATGCCAGTTGCGTCCCGGCCGGTATCTGACCATGCAAGACTTACAGGATCTCACCGGCTTCGGGCGCACCCCGGTTCATCACGCAGTGAATCGTCTTGCGGCCGATACGCTGATCATCGTGCGCCCGCGTCATGGCCTGCAAATCGCACCGATCGATCTTGCCCGAGAGCGCGTGCTGCTGCGGTTGCGTCGCGACATCGAGAGGTTCGTCATCCGGTTGGCCGCCGAACGCGCCGATGCGTCTCATCGCAACCACATGCTGCATATGGAGCGCGTGCTGCGCGAGAAACGCGGGTCGCTGAACCTGTCGAAGTTCAATACGTTGGACCGCGGTATCGACCGGCTGATCCTAACGGCTGCCAGCGAGCCGTTCCTCGAGCACACCCTGCGGCCGCTGCACACGATCTTCCGGCGCATCGGCTTTATTCATCACACCTATATGCCCGGGCATAAGAACCTCAATGGAACGATCGACCGGCACATTGCGGTTCTCAATGCCGTCGCGAACCGCCGCGCCGATCGCGCCGTCGTCGCATCTGATGCCTTGATGGACTTCGTTGACGCAATGTTCGAAACCATGGAAATCGAAATCGATCCGACACTGCTCGACTGCAGCATCGAACGGTTGCTGACTGTTTAGGCCTATAGACGGTGGGAATGAAGATGCGCATAGTTTTTCACGGCGAGAACGCGGCTTCGTTCCGCGAAGGGTTCGAAAGTCTGGTCGGCGAGGGTGCACAAGTCAGCGTATTGCCGGACATCTTGGCATCCGAGGGCGATCGCAAGTGTTACGCCGAAGCGCACTACATCGTCGGCGCGAACTTCGACGCAAGCTTGCCGGTGCCGGCCACGTTGAAACTATTCCACGTGCCGGGGGCCGGCTATGACGCGGTGGACCTGAACTTGCTCCCCGCCTCGGCAACGGTCTGCAATTGCTTTGGACACGAACAGGCGATCGCCGAGTACGTGATGTCGGCGATCCTGGCGCGGCATGTCCCGCTCATCGATGCCGATAAAAGATTGCGCAAGGGCGATTGGAAGTATTGGGCCGGCGCACTCGACCGTGCGCATGAGGAGATGGCTGGCAAAACCATCGGGTTGCTCGGCTTCGGGCACATCGGCAAGGCGATTGCGGCGCGCGCCAAGGCATTTGAGATGCGCGTTCACGTGGCCAATCGGACTGCAGTTGGAAGGTCCGGCGTCGTCGATGAGGCGTTTACGCTCGATCGGCTAGCCACGTTTTGGGGAACGGCCGACTATCTGGTCGTATCGGTTCCGTTAGCCCCCGAAACCAAAGGCATCGTCGCCCACGAAGCGTTTGCCGCGATGCGCTCGAGTGCGGTCATTATAAATGTCGGTCGCGGCCCAACCATCGACGAGCGTTCACTCTACGCCGCGTTGAAAAGCGGCCGGATCGCTGGGGCAATCATAGATACGTGGTACGCTTACCCTGGTCCCGGCAATTCAAATCCGCAGCCGTCGTCGCTGCCGTTCAACGAACTTTCCAACGTGGTGATGACGCCGCACATGTCCGGTTGGACACATGGCACGATCCGCCGGCGCCAGAAAGCCATCGCCAGTAATATAGTCTGTCACGCGCGCGGCAAACCCTGCGAGAACGTCGTCAGGCAAGGGCAACTTTAAGACTTAGTCACACGAGCGATCGCAACAGCTCAGACCGCTGCTTGGCGCCGGCGAGCAGGTACAGGTGATCGGCACCGGTGAGGACGAACCGCGCACCGCCCTTCACATAGTGAGATGCCAATTCGCGATCGTAAACGCCGCCCATGCCGAGAGCTTTCCCGTTTGCACGACACGCAGCGCCAACGGTTTCATAGGCCTGCTTGATTTGTGCGTGACCCATCTGCCCGGAAATCCCCAGGTCCGCCGACAAATCCGAAGTGCCGATCAGTAATGCATCGATGCCCTCGACCGCCGCAATCTCGTTGGCGTTGCGAACGCCTTCGCGGCTTTCGATCATCGCAACGACGAGAATTTCGTCGTTGAGCGCGGCCTGCGCTTCCGCATTGCCTGGTGCCTGGAAGGCGAACGCTGCAGCCGGGCCGCCCCAGCTCCGGCTGCCGAGAGGCGGATAGCGGAATGCCTTCGCAACGCGCAATGCCTGTTCGCGATTGTCGACGTGCGGCACTACGACGCCAAGCGCGCCGTTATCGAGCGCGCGGGTGCCTTCGTCGAGTGCATCGGCGCAAACTCGAACGATCGGAGTGACGCCGGTCGGTAGCGCGGCGAGGCAGATCTGCGTCGCTTCTTGTACGGAAAGTGCGCCGTGCTCCATGTCGATGAACAGCCAATCGTGATCGGCGGCAGCCGCGAGCATGCCCGTTGCGCCGGTGCGAAGGTGATGAACGCCGAAGCCGAGTGCGAGCTCATTCGAGCGAAGTTTATGCTTGGTCTTGTTCTTGAAGATGGCCATGTCGACTCCGATGAGCTGTGCTACCAAATTGATCAGAAAACCGCCGGCTAGACGTAAAAGTGTTCGCTACCCGCATCACTGCGCCGTCAATCCGCCGTCGACCACCATCGCCGAGCCGGTCATGAACTTCGCGTCGTCGGAAGCGAGGAATAAGATCGCGCGAGCGATGTCGTCGGCGGTGCCAAGCCGCCCGATCGGATGCATTTGGCGCGAATTTTCGCGAGCCGCTTCGATGTCGTTGGATTTGATGAGCGCCATGCGGCGAACGAACGTCTGCTCACCCATGTCGGTTTCGATCACGCCGGGATGAACCGAGTTGACCCGGATGCGATCACCTTTGCGCGCGAAGGCGAGCGCGGTCGATTTAGTGAAGAGCGTCACACCGCCTTTGGTCATCGAGTAGAGTGGGTCCATGGGAGAGCCCACAATGCCGGCGATCGACGCCAGATTTACGATAGCGCTGCCGTGCGGACTGGCACGGCCGCTTTCTCTCAGTGCTGGCGCTGCAAACTTGGTACCTAGAAACACCCCGGTGAGGTTGACGGCGACGAGCTTATGCCACTCTGGCAACGTCACCTCCTCGAAATCGCGGCCGGGAAAGATGCCCGCGTTGTTGATCAGAAGATCCAACTTGCCGAACCGGGCAGTGGCTTCCGCAATGGTGGCGGCCCACGAGGTCTCGCTGGTGACATCGAGGTTCACAAACACAGCTTCGCCGCCAGCCTTGTTGATACTGGCGACCGTCTCGCGCCCGGCCTCGTCTAGAATGTCACCGATCAAAACCTTAGCCCCGACCCTGCTCATGAGCGCAGCCGTTGCGCCGCCGATCCCGCGCGCACCGCCCGAAATCAGGGCGACCTTGCCGTCGAGCCTATTCATGATGTTTGCTCCTCCCGCGCGGCCGGATGACTACGGTCTTGTTTTGTGCTTCACGCAGACCAGATAGAAGCATTGCCGCGGGCGGATTGAAAGGCGGGCGTTGCGCAAGGCAGGCATGCCGCGCAATCTCGTAAATAGTGCCAATTGTGGCGTGAAAGTTTTTTGTAGTAGGCTTCGCTTCGTGTGGGCATTGCCGCACTGTTGTCAGTCACCGGCCAACCAGGAGGCGATATTGAGCGATGAGGATCCGATAGCGTTTCGTCCGCGTATCGTCGCACTGTCGCCCACAACCCAATCGGCGTCTAACTCGTTTCAATCTCAATCGGCTCGATTTAGCCGGCAGGAGCTTAATCATATATTAGATCTATACGGGCGCAAGGTTGCGAGTGGAGAGTGGCGCGACTACGCCATCGACTTCGGTCGCGAGAAGGCTGTTTTCTCCGTCTACCGGCGGTCCAGTGAATGCCCACTCTATACGATCGAGAAGACGCCCAAACTCAGCCGCAAACAAGGCGCCTACAGTGTTGTTGCAGCGACCGGATTGATCCTGAAGCGCGGCCACGATTTACTCCGTGTGCTGGAGGTGCTCGAGAAGCACGTTCGCTTATTGCGCTACTAGGTTACCTTGAAGTGCTCGGGTCCTACGAGAGCGGCGTTTAAAACCGCTACTCGTGCCCAGCACTAAGCCGCCGCAACCTGCTTGGCGGCAATGTTGTCCTTGGCAAGGTTGAGCGCCGCGACATAGTCCGGTTTGCCGGAGCCGAGCAAGGGCACGCTCGTGAGCACCATGATTTCAGCCGGGACGCTTAGCTCGGTTGCGCCTTTCATCTTTGCATGCCGCAGGAACTGGTCGCGCGTCGCCGTCGCGTCGGTCGTCATTAGGATCAGCCGCTCGCCCTTACGCGCATCGGAAACCGCGACTACGACCGATACCACCGCGGGCCAGATCTCCGCGGCCATTGCTTCCACCGCCGACAGCGAGACCATCTCGCCGGCGATCTTGGCGAAGCGTTTCGCGCGTCCCTTGATGGCGATGAAACCTTGTGCATCGATCGTGACGATGTCGCCGGTATCGTGCCAGCCTTCGGCGGGCGGCTCGAGAACGCCGGGGTTTTCGGCGCGGAAGTACCCCAGCATCACGTTTGGTCCACGCACGTACAGGCGTCCGCCTTCGTTGATGCCGGGGACCGGATCAAGCCGCGCCTCCATCAATGGCGCCAAGCGCCCGACTGTACCGGCACGATTGGCAAGCGGTGTGTTGATTGCCAGCACCGGTGCGGTTTCTGTAACGCCGTAGCCTTCGAGAATGCGCACGCCGAACTTTTCCATGTAGAGATCGCGTGTGCGTTGCTTGACGGCCTCCGCACCGGCCAGGATCAACCGCAGTGAGCGGAAGTCGTAAGGGTGCGCGACGCGCGCGTAACCGTTGAGGAAGGTGTCGGTGCCGAACATGATCGTAGCGTTCGATCCGTAAACGAGTTCGGGCACGATGCGGTAATGCAGCGGCGACGGGTAAAGATAGACCGGCACGCCATTCAGCAGCGGCATCATCAAACCGGCGGTCAGACCGAAGGAGTGGAACACCGGTAGCACGTTGAACACCTTGTCGTCGCCGTTGACGGAGACCCGTGTCAGCGATTGGATCGCGTTGGCGAGGATGTTGGAGTGCGAAAGCACAACTCCTTTTGGCGTTCCTTCCGAGCCTGATGTGAACAGGATCGCCGCCGGGTCCGACGGCTTGCGGACGACCTGTTGTCTGCTGCCCTGCCATAGGCCGCGCAATTTGTCGGCGAGCGTGATCGTCGGTCGAACATCTTCGAGATAAACGAAGCGCACTTGGCTGCCCAGTTTGTCGACGAGCTCGCCAAGCTTGGCTTTCGCGATGAACGCGCGCGAGGTGAGGATTACCTCGACCTTTGCGGCCCGGCACGCTGCAGCGACGTTCACCGCTCCCGCCGTGAAGTTGATCATGGCCGGCACGCGGCCAATTGACTGCAACGCGAAGAACGTCACCGCCACACCAGCCGAGTTCGGCAGCATGACGCCAACAGCCGCACCGACAGGCGCATACTGCTTGAGCTTAGCGCCCAGCACCTGCGCGCTCGTGATCAGCTTGCCGAACTTGAGCTTGGTGCCCATCGGATCTTCGATGATGACGCGCCCGGTGTCGCGTGTTGCCTTCGCCTCGGCCAGCGCCTCGAACAACGTCCGCTGCATATTGGCGGTCTCGACCGCGGTATCGACCATGATATCCTGCAGTTTCGCACCGGCTGCCTGACGCCGGACCTTTCCCCGCAACGCCGGATCGACTTCGAGCTTGCGGCGCGGCAGGATCGTTACGGTGACCTTGGGAAACCAAGCCTTCTTGGTCTGCGAGCGCCTGAGGTAACTCAGCGTTGATCGCTCCGCGCCATCGATCCGCACCGGCACGATCCAGGCGTCGGCCTTGTCGGCGATCATCGCCGAGCCATCGTAGACTTTCATCAATCCGCCAGTCACCGTGACGCGACCCTCGGGAAAAATCACGAGTTGCTCGCCGGCCTTGACGGCATTGACGAGATTGCGCGTGCCAAGCGGCTTGGTCGGATCGATCGATTGAAAATTGACGAGCTTGAGAAATGGCTTGGCCCACCACGTTTGCGCAATGCCGCTATCGACCGCAAAGGACGCATGGCCTGGCAGTATCGAGTGCAAAACAGGGGCATCGATGAGGCTGACATGATTAGGCGTAATGACTGCCCGCTCACCGGCCGGCGGCAGATTTTCTAGGCCCTTCACTTCGAGCCCATAGAAGGTCTTGAACACGAACGCTGCCACATCGCGCACGCCATCGCGACCCCATGCTCGCAGCACGAGAACCATCACCAAGAAGTTCGCAAGGCCAAGGCCGACGAATAACGATATGAGACCGGCGCCCATCGCCTGCAACGCGGCTAGCAGCAGCGTCGCCACGGTCATGAAGGCTGCCGACAGCACGTTGCAGGCAGCGATCACGCGAGCACGGCGCTCGATGGGCGCCCAGCTTTGCACTGCGGCAAATGAGGGTACGATGAATAGACCACCGCTTGCGGCCAGTCCAAAAAGTGCAAAACCCAGGTGCAGGCCCCAGGGCGAAGCGATGAAATCGGCAACGGTTACAACTTGGCCAGTAGGTGGCGGCGTCACGCTGGAGATCGCCCACGCGAGATCCAGGCAGAACAGACCCATCAGGAACGCGGCGATCGGCACTAACGCCATGTTGGGGCGGGTCCTGCTGGCACGCGCCGCCGCCACCGAGCCGACGGCGATGCCGACTGTGAAAATCAATAGTGCGACCGTCAGTAAATGCTCCGTGCCGCCGATGTGGGTCTTGGCGAGTGTCGGTAGCAGCGACAAGGCAACCGCGCCGACCAGCCAAAACCAGCTGGTAATCATACCGCCGATCCACAGGCGATTGTCGCGGCTGAGGTCGCGAAGCAAGGCGACCGTCGACGACCACGGGTTCGGATCGACGACAAGGTCGGGTGCGCGCTGGCCAGTGGGCGGGATCAGCATCGCCGATGCCCAGCAGGCAACCGCCAACGCGACGACGCTTAGAGCAATGAACCAAGCGTGTCCCTGATCGGCAGCGGCCAAGCCGCCGGCGATGGTGCCACCCAAGATCGCAGCAAAGGTTGCACCTTCGACGAGTGCGTTGGCGGCCGGCAGCTCGGTCGTCGCCATATGATCGGGGAGAATACCGTACTTGATCGGCCCGAACAGAGCGGCGATGACGCCGAACAGTCCAAGCGCCACGAATAAAAGCGGGACCCAGTGAAAATAGAAACCGAGCGCGGCGATCCCCGCCACCGGGATTTCTACGAGCTTCAGGCGCTGTGCAAGCCAAGCTTTGTCGAACCGATCTGCAAGTTGGCCGCCGAGCGCCGACAAAATGAAGAACGGCGCGATCAATACGGCGCCGGCAAGCGTAACCAACACGGGGCCCTGGTCGCTCGCAACCTGGAACAGGATAAGGATGATCAATGCATTCTTCACGAAGTTGTCGTTCAACGCCGAAAAGAACTGACACCAGAACAGCGGTGCGAACTTGCGCGATGTCATCAGCGATTGGAACATGGTCAAGACCTTCAGGGCTATGTCGACAACGGGTGAAAATGCACGATTGGACAGTATACGCGCTTCCGATCTAGCGGGGATAACCCGATAAACCGTTAACGGTGCTCCGTACGCGGGGAAGCGCACGCAACGACGAATTGGTCGGCTGGACCAGCAAAGTTTCGTGATCCATTGCAATTATGCTTGCCCGGGCGATTGGCCCGAGTATGGCGCTTGCAAACCGATTGAATAGAATGCGGAAGCACAACAAAATCTCGAGATTAGTGCATTCGCTTGACATTGGCCTCTCCGCAAATGAGTTAATATGAACTATGTTCATATGATCTATCATGATTGTGAACTATGTTCAAGAGTAATTTTGCAAAACCATATAGGAATATTTTGAAGCGCTTGTGGCAATCCGGTCGCGCGAACGTGCTTTCATGCACCCCGATGATTATCGCAGCCCTTCGATGAAGATTGAGGATGCAATTTGATGCGGAGATTGGCCGTCGGCGTCCCCAGTTTGACCCGCGCGGCCGCCGCTAGCGCCGGCGTGTTATTGCGCGGTTTCGCCCAGCTGGTGACCGGCGTACGCCGCCGCCGTATCGATGCTCGCCCATCGACAGGACCGGTGATTTACTTCGCCAATCACACCAGCCACGGCGACTTCGTGCTGATCTGGACCGTACTGCCGCCGCAGCTTCGCAAACTGACGCGACCGGTTGCCGGCGCCGACTATTGGAGCGCTGGCCGGGTTCGGCCGTGGCTTGCCCGGCACGTATTCGACGCCGTTTTAATCGATCGGGGCAAACTTGATCGGACGAGCGATCCGGTGGCGCCGGTGTTGGCGGCGCTCGATGCCGGTCAGTCGGTGATCATCTTTCCGGAAGGAACACGTAATCAGTCCGGTGTGCCGTTGCTGCCTTTCAAGAGCGGCTTGTTTCGCCTTGCCGAGGCGCGGCCACACATTCCCCTCGTGCCGGTCTGGATCGAGAACCTCGCCCGGGTCATGCCAAAGGGCGAATTCTTGCCGTTACCGTTGTTGTGCAGCGTGACGTTCGGTCCGCCCCTGCCACAAGCTCCCGGTGAACTGCGTCCGATGTTCCTCGCCCGCGCCGCGCGCGCATTGGCAACGCTGGCGCCGATGGAGGCCTGACCTTGGCAGACGCGCGCGATCACTTGTTGTTCATTGCCACATCGATGGCCGTCATCACCGCCGCTTGGCTGATCTTCGGGGCAATCGGGATCACCGTATTGTTTGCTGTCGTGTCGCTGCAGGCCTTGCGTGAGTACTTGACGCTGACGCACACCCGTCGAGGCGATCACTGGGCATTGCTCGCAGCATTTTTCGTCGTGCTGCCGTTCCAGTACATTCTGATCGGCATCGATTGGTACGCCATGTCGGCGATCATGATCCCGGTATACGCGTTTCTCGGTTTGCCGATCGTCTCGGTACTGCGCGGCGACACCCAGCGGTTCATGGAGCGGATTGCCGAAGTGCAGTGGGGCCTGATGACGTGTGTCTACTGCTTAAGCTATGTGCCGGCGCTGCTACTGCTGAAGATCGAAGGTTACGCGGGGAATGAACTGTTTCTCATCCTTTTCCTTGCGCTGGTGGTGCAAGGGGCAGCGCTGCTTCATTCCGCTGCGCGGGCACTTCCGAATTGGAAGAGCAAAGATCAAAGTCTAGGCTGTGAGGCGGGCATTACGGCGCTCGCCGGTATTCTCATCGGCGTTGCCCTGAGCGCCTTCACGCCTTTTCGGGTTGTTCAAGCCTGTGCGCTCGGAGCGCTTATCGCGTGCCTCGGGTTGGCGGGAAGCCTCGTCATGGAAGCGGTCAAGCGCGACCGAGGGGTCGACGATTGGCGCCGATCGTCGCCGTCTGACCATGGCGCGCGTGGGCTGTTAGACCAACTCGAACGCATTATTTTCGCGGCACCGGTATTCTTCCACTTGGTTCGTTATTGGTGGGCGATTTGATCGACGTCGATCGACATGAACAGAGCTTCAGCCGTTTGCCACATTAGCAGCAGGGAAACGTCGAATTTCGCGCGCAGTTGCGGGGCACGTTGGTTGGCAGATCAAACCAACCTGCCCCCCTAGAAGTGCTGTGCTAAAAAACCTCCGTGAGCTTGATTCCGGCCCGCCGCATCCCGGTGAAATTCTACGAGACGACATGATGCCCCGCTTGCATCTGGCGACCGCGTGCCTCGCCGATAGGCTGCATCTGTCCAGCGAGACAATCGATGATCTGCTGGCCGAACGCAGCGCCGTGACTGCCGAAATCGCTCGCCGTCTCGCCGCAAACTTTGGGCACTCCGCCCGCTTTTGGCTGGGCCTTCAGATGCAGTACGACCGATGGACAGCACGCATTGCATCTGAGCCAATTTGAAGGCTTTAGCTGCCCAGCGGAACGCCAAGTTCTTTCTCGACCCAATGGGCGGTGCGATCGAGCGCCTTACCCATTGCATCAAATATGAAATTGATTTCCTCTGCCGTGATCACCAGAGGCGGACATAGAGCTATTGAATCGCCGCCGACGGCCCGGCAGATCAGCCCTTCTTCCTGCGCGAACTGCACCACCTTGCCGCCAATGCCCTGGCGCGGCTCGAAGCTTTCCTTGGTCTTCTTGTTCTTCACGAGTTCGAGCGCGCCGATCAAACCGATGCCGCGGGCTTCCCCGACCAGCGGGTGATCGCTGAGCGCCTTCAGTCGTGAGGTGAACACCGGCGACACCGTTTGCACATGGCGAACGATGTTGATGCGCTGGTAGATCTCGATCGTCTTGTTGGCAACAGCGCAGGCGTCGGGATGGCCGGAATAAGTGAAACCGTGTGCGAAAACGCCGAGTTTTTTGCTCTCGTCGACCAGGGCTTGGTACACGGGTTCGGAGACGGTGATGGCGCCTAGAGGCATGTAGGCAGAGGTGATCGCCTTCGCCATCGAAACCGTGTCGGGCCGGATATTGAACGTCTCTGAGCCCCACCAATTGCCGGTGCGTCCGAAGCCGCAAATGACTTCATCGGCAATGAACGCGATATCGTGCCGCGTCAGTACCGCCTGAATTTTCTCGAAGTAGGTGCGGGGTGGGATAATGACGCCACCGGCACCTTGTACCGGTTCGGCAATGAAGGCCGCGATCGTCTCGGGATCCTCCTTGTGGATCAGATCTTCGAGGTTCTTCGCCAGTCGCGTCGCGAAATCTTCCTCGGTTTCGCCAGCCGCGGCCATCCGCCAGTGATGTGGCGCTTCGGCATGAACGACCCGCGACATCGGTAAATCGAAGTCGGCATGGAAGACCGGTAGCCCGGTGAGACTGGCCGAGGCGATCGTCACGCCGTGGTAGCCCCGCATCCGCCCGATGATCTTCTTCTTGCGCGGTTTGCCGCGCGCGTTGTTGTAATACCACTGCAGCTTGATCTGCGTGTCGTTGGCTTCGCTCCCGGAACTCGTGAAGAAGACTTTCGAGGTCGGCGCCGGCGAGATTTCCTTTATTTTTTCGGCAAGCGCGATGGCTGGCTCATGACTGCGACCACCAAATAAGTGCGTGAACGACAGCTTGCGCATCTGCTCGGCTGCCGCCTGTACCAGTTCCTCATTGCCGTAGCCAAGGCCCGTGCACCACAGCCCAGCGAGACCTTCGATGTAGCGCTTGCCGTTGGTGTCGTAGACGTAAACGCCTTGCGCGCGGTCGAGCACCAATGGACCCGTCACGCGGTGTGTGGCAAGATTGGTCGTTGGATGAAGCAGTGTCTCGACATCGCGCGTTTCGAAGTTTGTCAGTTGCCGCATGGCAGTCTCACCCCGGTGTTTGGCCTTAATTTAAGCGGACGTTAGCGCCGATCCGGTTCCGACGCAAAAACTGAGATGTGCTTGCGATAACACCACGGCGCATGGCTGATTGTGATATGCGGAGCATCACAACGATGAAGAGGCGACGTCAACTCGAAACTCGATGGCACTGAGACTTCCCGACGATCAGAAGGGTTTGAGCCGATGGACGGTGCGTTTCGCACTGTTCAGCGCGTCGCTTGCTGCCTTCACGGTGATCGCACATCGATTGTTTGCGATGCCGACGCCGGTTGCACTCAACCTCGCCAAGGTGGTGCTTGCCGGTGCGCTATTGGCCCTCATTCTTGGTGCTGTTTCCAGCCTGCGGATTTGGCATCGCGGAACCGGTGGCGGGCTCGCGACCCTATTCGGAATGTTTGTCGCGGGCAGTCTACTCGCTTGGCCCGCCGCGGTGATGCCGACGATACGCAGCCTGCCTAACATCAACGACATCACCACCGACGTGCAATCGCCGCCACGGTTCATTAGCCTGGCGAAGGCGCGCGTGCCGGGGGCCAACAGTGTCAACTACCCAGGTGAGGGTTTTTCCAGTGCCCAGCTCAAAGCCTATCCCGATATTCGCACGTTCCAGGTCGACCGCTCGGCAGAGGAGGCTTATGAGCTCGTGCTGGCTGCACTCAGATCCAAAACTATGAAATTCAAACCGGTGAGCGAAGAGCCGCCGAAGGGCCGCTTCGGGCAGCCGGGCTGGATCGAAGTCGTCGATCGCACGCTGGTGCTCGGTTTTACCGATGACGTGATCATCCGGGTCGATGGCGACGCCAATAATGCGCGCATAGATGTACGCTCTTCCTCGCGATATGGCACGCACGACCTTGGGCGCAATGCGCAGCGCGTGCGCCGTATTTTGAAGGAGATACAAGCCCAACTGGAGGCAACAGTGCCCAACTCGGACGGGACCCGCGTCGCCCGGCTCAGGCGGGGCACAAAAGCCCTGGTGCCTAAACGGCAGAAAGAGGCTGATCAATCGTCATTGGCCCGTCGCAGCGGACAAGACCGCGCGAAATCAGATGCTCAACGTGGGCCTGCACCGAAAGAGAAGCTGCCTTTACGAGACGCTCGTCAAGTCCCTGGTACACGCGGCTGACAATCGTCCTGATCGTGTTCGTGCCCTCGCGGATGGCACCGAGGATCGCTTGCTCCCGCCACGTGCGATGGACGATGAAGGCCTTGACGACACGGGCCGGGCTTTCGATGCGGCCGCCATGCCCCGGCAGATAGGCATGATCGCCGCCCGCCCGTTCTAGCAGCACGTTGAGCGATGCGATGTAGTCGGCCATATTGCCCTCGGGCGGCGCTACGACAGTCGTGTTCCATGCCATCACGTGATCGCCGGAAAACAGCAACCGTCGATCGGCCAGCGCAAAGCACAAATGGTCTGGTGCGTGACCCGGCGTGAACACCGCTTCGAGTTGCCAATCTGAGCCGCTCAGCTTGGCGCCGTGACGCATGACGATATCCGGCGCGAAATTCTGATCGACGAATTCCGAGCCCGACGGGCTCGACCGGAGGTCGCCGGGCTTCAGTGCGGTTCGCCCGAACCCGCAGGTGACCGCGCCGGTTGCGCTTAGAATTTTGGGCAAGCCGTCGGTGTGGTCGCGGTGCGTATGCGTGATCAGGACATGACTGACCCGGCGTCCCGCGATCGCTTTCATGGTGGCGTCGAAGTGCGCAGGATCGTCAGGGCCGGGATCGATTAGTGCCAGGTCCGTGGTGCCGACCAGATAGGTGTTGGTACCTTTGAACGTAAATGGACCCGGATTGTTGGCAACGATACGGGCAACGCCGGGTGCCAGATCCATCGGCACGCCGTACTCGAAAACCATTGTCTTCTTGAACGTCAATTCGGCAGTCATCGGCACGCGCCTCTCACTCCACTTCGCCTACCCGTTCCCAAACGAGGATGCGGTGCTGATTGATGCCTTGCCACGGGCGCGGCGGCGGGACAAGGATCATACGGTCGCCGTCGAATTTGACGCCCCGCAGCTGGTCCCCGCCGACCCAATGTGGATTGGACGAGCCGTCGACATGGGTGATCAGGGTTTCACCGTCGAACTCGAAGTTGCCACTGTAGGAGTTGTACTCCCGGATGGTTTCGCCCGCCGGTAATTCTGGGCGGGCATCGCACAACACCGCAATCATCCGGCCGTCGGCGCCGAACACGACGACGCCGTGTGGCTTAGGCCCGTACGGCTGCCGCATGACCTTGCCAAGATCATCGGTCGCGCTGGTCGCAACGAGCCGCCACATTCCGATCAGCGCTCGCAATTTTTCGAATGACATCGGGTTCCTCTCCAAGCGGCCGCTGGTCGAGGAGCCTCAGCCGAAAACACGGGAACTGTCGAGATCAAACTTGTGTTTTGGCAGCTGTTGTCCGTCGGCAATTGGCAGGGAGCTGCGCGATGGGGGTAAGGAAGTTGACGCCCGCAGCGGTCACCGTGCGATGTGCCAACGTACAGTCGACGTCGATTTTATCCGCGACGACGAGCCTGAACTTGGCCGGAAGCCAGATGCGCGGATCGAGCTGCAGAAGCGCACCCATGATCGATACGTTGCTTACGAGGCAGCGAACCTTGCCCCGGCACGGTACCCATATGACGCCTTCGAGCGCGGCCTTCCGCCGGCCAAAATCCCGGCGTTCGGAAAGCCTGGTTTTGCTGTTCATTGATTGGGACCCTCGAAATGAGTTTCCCCCGCGTCGTCAAGAATAGCGACCAAGTTTTAACAGTACCTGAAAAGCGAAGCTAAGATTTGAGAGATCAGCCGGACAGCCATCGAGCATCAAGGTGCTGTAATTCCGCAACGAAGTGGTAGGAATGGTGCCTTGGCCAGTTGAGACACCAGGGGCGCAATGACGGGCAAGACGAAAATTCGGGGGACGAAGCAAACGGGCGTAGCGACCGCGGAAGTCGAGGTTGCGGCGCTGGTGTTGGTCGAGGAAACTTCGCAACAGCCTGCCGCGAAAATCGAACCTGCACTTGCTGCCGCAACGCCGTCGATGGCGCAGTTTCTGGAGATCAAGGCGGCCAACCCGGACAGCATCCTGTGGTACCGGATGGGCGATTTCTACGAGCTGTTCTTTGAAGATGCGGTGGTGGCGTCAGCAGCCCTTGGCATCGTTTTGACCAAGCGCGGCAAGCATCGGGGCCAAGACATCCCAATGTGCGGCGTGCCCGTGGTGCGCGCGGACGACTATCTCCAACGCTTGATCCGCAAGGGCTATCGGGTCGCCGTCTGCGAGCAGCTGGAAGATCCGGCTGAAGCGCGCAAGCGCGGCTCGAAAGCCGTAGTCCGTCGCGACGTCGTGCGGCTTGTCACGCCCGGTACGTTAACCGAAGATGCGTTGCTCGATTCCAAGACCCGCAATTATTTGACCGCTGCCTATGCGGCGCCAAATGGCGGCTATGCGCTCGCATCCCTCGATATTTCGACTGGTGAGTTCGAAGTCGGCACCGCGCAATCGGCCGATCTTGCCGGCGAGATCGTCCGCTTGTCGCCAGGCGAGGTGATCGCCGGTGACGACGTGCTGCGCGATGCCGAGTTCAAGCGCTGGCTCGGCGTGATCGGCGCGGCCTCTACCCCCGTTGCGCCCGCCAGTTTCGATGCGATGAACGGTGAGCGCACGCTAAAGGAACGGCTGAGAGTGGTCGACCTCGGCGCGTTTGGCGGCTTCTCGCGCGCGGAACTCGCCGCCATCGGTGCGCTGTTGACCTATGTCGACCTTACTCAATTGGGGCACAAGCCTTCGCTGCGTACGCCGCGCCGCAGTGGACCGGCGACGACGCTCGTGATCGACGCGGCGAGCCGGGCAAGCCTTGAACTCGTACGCTCGTCGTCCGGCGATAAAGACGGCAGTCTGCTCGGCGCCATGGATATGACGGTCACAGCGTCCGGCGCCCGTGAGCTAGCAGCGCGCATCGCCAGTCCGCTAAAGAACGCAAGCGTGATCAATGCGCGGCTCGATGCCGTCGGCTTTCTGGTCGAGCGGGAAAGCCTGCGCGAACGCCTGCGCGATCAATTGCGGTTGGCGCCCGACATTGCCCGCGCAAGTTCGAGGCTAGCGTTGCAGCGCGGCGGGCCGCGCGATCTCGGTGCGATCGCCCAAGGTCTCGCCTCGGCCATGATGTGCGCGCGGTTCCTACGCGAAGACGCGATGGGGTTGCCCGATGATTTGGCGCAGGCAGCACGGCGACTCGAAGGTGTAGCGCCGAAAACCGCGAACGAACTTTCCAGTGCCTTGGTCGATGAGCCGCCACATCTGAAACGCGATGGCGGGTTCATTCGCGAAGGCTATCGCGACGATCTCGATAAGGCCCGCGCGCTCGGGGCCGACAGCCGCCGCGTATTGGCGGCGCTCGAAACGCAGTACATCGAGGCAACCGGCGTCAAGGCGCTCAAAGTGCGGCACAACAACATCCTGGGCTATTTCATCGAGGTGACCCAGCTGAATGCCAAGCCGTTGCAGTCGCCGCCGCACGACACGCTGTTCCGGCATAAGCAGACGATGGCGAATGCGGTGCGGTTCACGACGCCCGAGTTGATCGAGATCGAAGGCGCGATGGCGACCGCCTCGGAACGCGCGCTCGGCATCGAGCAGGAAGTCTTCGCCGAGTTGTCGGGGCTTGTGTTGGCGGACGCGGAAGCGCTGGGGGAGGCGGCAGCGTCCCTGGCGGAACTCGATCATCTATGCGGCTTGGCGACACTCGCCTGGCGGGAAAACTATGTGCGTCCCGAGATCGACGACAGTGTGGCGTTCGACATTCGCGGTGGCCGGCATCCGGTTGTCGAGCAGGCGCTGAAGCGGACCAAGGCCGGTCCCTTCATCGATAACGATTGCACGCTCGGCCGTGTCCCGTCTGCTGCGGTGCCGACTGGGTTCGACGAGGCCGGCGATGGGCGGTTGTGGCTCGTCACCGGTCCGAACATGGCCGGTAAATCGACGTTCCTGCGCCAGAACGCACTGATCGCGCTGATGGCGCAGATGGGTTCGTTCGTGCCGGCGAAGAGCGCACGCATCGGTGTCGTCGATCGCCTGTTCAGCCGCGTCGGCGCGTCGGATGATCTGGCCCGCGGCCGTTCGACGTTCATGGTCGAGATGGTCGAGACGGCAGCGATCCTCAACCAGGCGACGGATAAGAGCCTTGTCATCCTGGACGAGATCGGGCGAGGCACGGCAACGTTCGATGGCTTGTCGATCGCGTGGGCGACGGTCGAACATTTGCACGAAGGCAATCGCTGCCGGGCGTTGTTCGCAACGCACTTCCATGAGTTGACGCAGCTCGCCGGACGGCTAGCCGAGATCACCAACGTGACGGTCGATGTGCGCGAGTGGCAGGATGAGATCGTGTTCCTGCACAAGATCAAGCCTGGTGCCGCAGACCGCTCCTACGGCATTCAGGTGGCACGTCTTGCAGGTCTGCCCAAGATCGTCGTCAAGCGAGCCGGGGAAGTGCTGGCGCGGCTGGAAAAGAACAACCGTCGCGCCGGTGCGGGTGGCTCAACGCTGGAGGATCTGCCGCTGTTCGCAGTACCAATTGTCCGGCCGAAGCCTGAGCCGCCACCTGTGTCCGCCGTCGATACCGCGCTTGCCGATATCCACCCCGACGAGTTAACGCCAAAGGCGGCCTTGGAAGCGCTCTACCGGCTGAAGGAAATCGCGGGGCGGTAGCAAGTCCTAAGCCACCCAGAACCGCTTAATCGATTCACGCACGATCTCATCGCGCTGCAGACCGACATCTTTCAGCAGATACTCCGGCTGCTCCATCAGCCGCATGAGTTGGCGACGGTCCCGGATGCGCCGCAGCCATGTTAGAGGCAACACTGCCAATCCGGCGACAGCAGGCCTTGAGGCGACTTCCTTCGTTCTTGCCCATGCGTGAGTTGTAGTCATGCCAGACATTTGCGTCTCCTAACGAATTGAAACTTCATTCTGATCAACAAATAGGCTCGCATCGGAGGCGTGACAAACGACTAATGAGCGTGTTATGTATGACTTAAAATCACGCATAAGGGGCGAATACGATGGCGCGCCGGCTCCCACCGCTGAATGCTCTTTCGAGTTTTGAATCGGCCGCCCGGCACTTGAGTTTTTCGAAGGCGGCGGACGAGCTTCACGTCACGCATGGAGCGGTGAGCCGTGCGGTGCGTCACCTGGAGGACTACCTGGGCGTGCAATTGTTCACGCGAGCCACCCGGTCAATCAGCCTGACATTGGCGGGCGCCAACTATGCGGCGCAAGTTCGCGATATTTTGGATCAACTCGCTGCCGCCACCGCGGCCACAAAAGGCGAGAATTCGACCGGCATCCTGAGTATCAGCACGCTCGATTCGTTCGCCAGCAGGTGGTTGGTCCCAAGATTATTCGGGTTCCGGAGGCTTCACGGCGATATCGACGTTCGGCTGTCGACTTCTGAAAGATTGGCGGACTTCGTGGCGGACGGAATCGATATCGCAATCCGTTACGGCCGCGGGCAATACCCTGGCTTGGAGACCGAACTGCTGATGCAAGAAGACCTGTTTCCGGTTTGCAGCCCGGCGCTCCGAGAGGGTACGCATCCGCTGCGCACGCCGGCCGATCTCAAATATCAGACGCTGATCCATGATGATTTCCACATCGATTGGTCAATGTGGCTGCGGGCGGCGGGCATCACCGGTATCGACGCCCATCGCGGGCCCAGGCTCACCTCGTCTGGCCAAGCCCTTCAGGCGGCCGCACTCGGCGAAGGTGTCGTGCTGGGCCGCAGTGGATTGGTCGGCGACGACTTGGCCGCTGGGCGTCTGGTGCGGCCATTCGAATTCAAGATGCCCGCAGGCCTTGCTTACTATCTGGTCTACCCGCCTCGTGCCATTCAGCGCAAAAAGGTCAAGGCTTTCCGCGATTGGCTGTTTGCGGAGATCGAGCGAGAGGCTTGAAAAAAGCTTTCGCTCAAACGACGACGACCAGCGTTCTGCCCGCTGTCATTCCGACCTGCAATGCCGGTCTGCCGTCCTTTACCACCACTTTGAAATCCTCCGCAGCGACCGCTGGAAGCTCGGCTTGGTGAAACTCCGTCGCGCGCCCACCTTTGAACGAGAAGAACCGGATGCGACGGCGGTCTTGCGAGGGCACAGCTAAATCCGGAACGCCGTCGCCGTTGAAATCGGCGATCGCGTGCAGCGCCAAGAATCCCGATCCGAGCGCATGATTGCATACGTCGTCGATCGCGAACGTCTGCAGCAGCCGGCCGTTGCGCGCAGTCCACAACTGCAGCTGTCCGTTGACATGCGGGGTGCGCACGAGTGCGATTTGCAGGATGCCATCGCCGGTGAAGTTTGCTGGACCGATCGGGTTCAACCACTTGAACGGCGAGCCGATCGGTGGCGTCTCGATGACGATCTTGGCCTCGCCACCGACGATGCCCACGAGCGCCAGCGCGGCCCCCTGCTTCAAGTAGCTGCGCACCGCGATCACCATGTCGGTGCCGTCGATATCCACAATGCGTGGCTCGCGGTCCTCGAACACACTATCGGCGGGGAGTGCCAGTTTGTGCGCGCGATGATCGGCCGTCGAAATCACCAGCGAACCGGGTTCGTGCTCCGATCCCAGGGCAAAGTGGCGATAGCGCTTGGTCGGGTCGGAGAACCAGGCGGCGATGATCTGCCGGTTGCCGCGCGCAATTTTGCCGTCCGGTATGGGCTTGTCGTGATGCGGGCGCTTGAACCGGCCAGACGCCGGGTCGAGGAGGGTGGGCGGTTCGCGCAGTTGAGCGTTGGCAAAGCCGCTGGGCAGGCCCGCCGCACTTGCCACCAATCCAGCCAAAATGTTTCGTCTCGTCGGCACTTTGAATGGCATGTTGGCAGACCCCCGCGCGTGCGTAATTCGCAACTCAGCTGTAGCCGGATTCGCAAGCACGCATACCCACGCCGCGCCTTGCGCTTGGCAGATTGCGCGGGCAGTGTGGCGCGCAATTCGAATGAGGAGGCGCGTATGCGTTGCAAAGCGTTGGTCGGGGCGTCGTTGCCGGCAACTATCGCCGCGGTTCTTTCGGTCAGTATTGCAATCGCGGCCATCCCGGCAGTGGCGCAAGAGGCTGATGCTCCAGCTACGGCTAGTGGGCGCACTCAGCGCGGAATCGCTCAGGATGGTCAGCGTGCAGCCCAGCCTGAACGCACTTTGCCGGCGGACTCAGTCTCGCAGCACACGCTGGAATTGGCTGGGCGCAGCTTAAAGTTCACAGCCACCGCAGGCTCGATACCGTTCCGTAATAACGAGGGCCGCTTGCTCGCCGAGTTCGCCTACGTCGCCTACACCGTGCCAGGGGCGGACGCCGCGAAACGCCCGGTCACGTTCGCCTTTAACGGCGGGCCTGGCTCGGCGTCGGCCTGGCTCCATCTGGGTGGGCTTGGACCATGGCGCTTGCCCCTCGATGCGCCAGAACCATCTGCTTCATCACCGCCCGTGAGTGTGCCGAATGCGGAAACCTGGCTCGACTTCACCGATCTCGTTTTTATCGATCCGATCGGCACGGGATACAGCCGTCTCGCGCGAACGCCTCCGCAACAACAAGGTGCAGGCGGGCAAACCGCGCCGCAACGGTCTGGTAATCGCGAGGCCGGCAACCGGGAAAGTGGGGGCAATCGCTTTTTCTGGTCGGTCGGCGGCGATGTCGAATCCGTCGCCGAGTTCATTCAGCTCTGGCTGAAAAAGAATAACAGGTTCGCCTCGCCGAAGATGATCGTCGGCGAGAGCTACGGCGGCATCCGTGGACCGAAAGTGACGTCGGCACTGCAGACCCGCTTTGGCGTTGGGGTAAATGCTTTGGTACTCGTATCGCCGGTGATCGAATACGGCATTCGCGGTTCCTGGCGAGGATCGAGCTCAACGGGGCTGACGTCGGTGTTGCCGTCACTCGCTGCGTCGGCAATGGAGCAGAAGGACAAGTCCGTTCAGCTGAACCGGTCGATGCTGGCCGCCGCTGAAACCTACGCGCGCACCGAATATCTACCCGATCTCATGCGCGGGCCCAGCGATGCCGCCGCAGTGGAGCGGATGACCAAGCGCGTTGCCGCGCTCACCAATCTGCCGGAACCGGTCGTTCGCCAGTACGGCGCGCGCATCGACAGTTTCATCTACCGGCGGGAGGCGAACCGCGCCACCGGTCGCATGGCGAGCGTCTATGACAGCTCGGTACGCACCTTCGATCCGGAGCCGACGTCGTACTTCCCGGCTTCCAGCGAGGATCCCTTTACCACGGCCTACGCAGCGCCGATGCTTGGCGCGGTGGCCGATCTTTACAACAGCCGGCTGAAGTACACCGTCGATGCGACGTACAACTTGAGCAATCGCAATGCCAATCGCGAATGGGTCTATCCGAACTCGCCGTACGCGATGGACTCGGCCACCGAGTTACGCGCGGCCCTGGCGCTCGATCCCAAACTGAAAGTTTTCGTCACGCACGGTTTCAACGATACCATCACGCCGTACTTTGCATCCGACATGGCACTTTCGCAGATCCCGGCATTCGGCGGCGACGCCACCCGCTTGACCCTCACCGTTTATCCCGGCGGCCACATGTTCTATAGCCGCGAGGGCTCGCGCAAAGCCTTCCGCGAAGACGTCCGCAAGCTGCTGGAGTGACCTGATGACCCCCGAAAAATCGAATGCGACGCGGCGGATGACTGGCGGCCATGCCATGGCCGAGATGCTGAAACTTGCCGGCGTCGGCCCGATGTTCGGCATGGGTGGCTTCCAGCTGCTGCCGTTCTACGAAGCCTGCCGGTCGCTAGGGCTACAACATGTGCTGGTCAACGACGAACGCTGCGGTGCGTTTGCAGCCGATGCCTACGCCAAAGTCACGAACCGTCCCGGCGTTGCGGACGGCACACTTGGACCCGGTGCGACCAACCTCGTGACTGGATTGGTCGAAAGCTACAACGCTGGCATCCCGATGATCGCGATCATCGGCGACACCAACCGCGAGCACGCCTGGAAGAACATGACCCAGGAGACGCGGCAGCTTGAAATTCTGCGACCCGTCGTGAAGGAAGTGATCCGCGTCGAAATCATCAAGCGCATTCCGGAGCATTTTCGTCGCGCGTTTGCAGTTGCAACCAGCGGTCGCCCCGGACCGGTGCTGATCGACGTGCCGGAGGACGTCGCGCATGCCGAGTTCGATTTCGATGCCGCCGATTTTTGGATCGAGCCGGGCACACTCAAAGCGCAGGCACGCCGCACGCGTCCGGACCCGGCGGATCTGACGCGCGCGGCCGGTTTGCTCGCTGCTGCCAAGCGGCCATTGATCCTTGCGGGCGGCGGCATCCACATTTCGGAGGCGCATCAGGCCTTGCTCGATTTCTCGCGTGCGCAAGGTATTCCGGTCGCACACACGATGAGCGGCAAGGGCGCAATCGCTTGCTGCGACCCGCACTCTGCCGGGCTGTTCGGCCGCTATGATCGTATCGCCAATGGCTTGATGGCCGAGAGCGATTGCCTGCTGGTGCTGGGCTGCAAGCTGGGTGAGATCGCAACCAAGCGCTTCTCACTGATGACGCCAGGCAAGCCGGTCATCCACGTCGATATCGTGCCGGAGGAGATCGGCCGCACCACCCGCACCGACGTCGCGCTCGCCGGTGACGCACGCCTGACGCTCAACGATCTTGCGAGCGAGCTGTCGGACGGTGGCAAACGTGCGAAGTCGCGCGCCGACTATCTGGCCGAGGTGCCGGTAAAGATGGCGGCTTGGCGTGCTGGTGCCGCCGATCGGTTGGAGTCTAAGGAAAGCCCTATTAACGTCGGCCGCTTGATGGGTGAACTCAACAAGATCATGCCGGCCGACGGCGTACTGGTGGCCGACGGCGGGTTCGCAGCGCACTGGGGCGGCCTGATGTTCGACACCAAGGCTGCCGGCCGGCATTTTCTGCCCGACCGCGGATTTGCCTCGATCGGCTATGGCGTGCCGGGCGGCATCGGCGCACAGTTAGGCGCCGGCAAGAAGCGTCGCGTGGTATCGCTGACCGGCGACGGCGGTTTCAATATGAGTTTGGGCGAATTGGAAACCGCACGCCGGGTGGGGGCCAACTTCGTGACGATCATCTTCAACAATGCGGCATCGGGATATGTGAAGGCATTGCAACATGCAGTCTATGGTGCAGGCAATTACCAATCGTCGGACTTGAGCGATCTCAACTACGCCGAGATCGTGAAAGGCTTCGGCTGCCACGGTATTCGGGTGACCGATCCGGAGAAGCTGTCGACCGCACTGGCCGAGGGTCTTGCCAACACGTCGAGCCCGACCGCTATCGACTGTGTGGTGACGCGCGACCCTGCTAAGATGCTGCCCGCTGCTGACAATCGCACGTTGAAAGTGCAGAAGGGCGATCGGCCAGTTTAGTTGCTTTAGTGGTGCCTTCCGACTCCCCTGCGGGAAGCCGGCTGGAAGGCGCGGAAGAGAAGAGAAGTCTAGGGAGAGCTAAGATGAAGAACAAGCTAGCCGCGCTCGTTGCGGCAACGGCACTGATGTTTGCAGCCGCCAGCGCACCTGCGCGGGCCGAGGTTTCTGAAGTCATCCTTTCGCAGCAGTTCGGCATCATCTTCACACCGCTGATGGTGATGGAAAGTCAAAAGATGGTCGAGAAGCATGCCGCCGCCAAAGGCATGCCCGAACTCAAAGTTACTTGGACCCGACTCGCTGGCCCGGCTGTGATGGTCGATGCGATGCTGTCCGGCTCGCTGCATTTCTCGTCGCAGGGCGTGCCCTCGATGATGCTGATGTGGGATCGCACCAAGGCCAACATCGGCGTGAAAGCCGTGTCGTCGATCAACGACAGTCCGATTTTCCTGAACACTCGAAACCCTAATCTGAAATCGCTGAAGGATTTCACCGATAAGGACAAGATCGCGCTGCCCTCGATCAAGGTGTCGAGCCAGGCGATCTATCTGCAGATGGCGGCCGAGAAAGTATTCGGGGTCGGCAAGCATACGCAGCTCGACAGTAATGCGGTCGCCCTCGGTCACCCCGACGCGCTAGCCGCCGTGATGAACCCGCAAGGCGAACTCCAGACCCACTTTGCGACTTCGCCGTTCCACGAAATCGAGATGAAGAACGGCTTTAAGACGATCATGTCGTCCTACGAGGCGATCGGCGGGCAGAGCACCATTCTGACGTTCGTCACGACCGAGAAGTTCCGCACCGAGAACCCGAAGGTCTATGAGATCGTCAAGGCGGCGTTCGACGAGGCGATGGACTTCACCAACGCAGATTTGAAGCGTGCAGCGACGATCTACATCGAGGTTTCGAAGGACAAGAAGAGCACAGTCGATGAATTACACGCTCTCCTCAGCCAGCCGGGCTTTGCATTTTCGAAGTCGCCGCGCACCATTCAGGCCTTTGGCGACTTCATGCATCGCACCGGCATGATCAAGAATAAGCCGTCGTCTTGGAAGGACATGTTCTTTCCCGAAGCGCACGGCTTGGACGGGAACTGACATGCTGCGTTTGGGATGCGGGGCAGGCTTTTCGTCGGACCGGCTCGAGCCCGCGATCGATCTGGCGCGGGATGGCCGTCTCGATTACCTGGTATTCGAGACGATCGGCGAGCGCACTCTGGCGTTCGGTCATCGCGATCGCAAGCTCGATCCCACGCGCGGTTACAACCCCCAACTGGCAGCAAGGATGCGGGGAGTTCTGGCGCATTGTCGTGCCAACAAGACGCGGATCGTCACCAACATGGGGGTGGCGAATGTCGCCGCTGCCGCGGAGGTGACGATCGCAATCGCGCGTGAGCTCGGTCTGAGAGGGCTCAAAGTCGCGACCGTCGAAGGCGATGATGTCACAACGATGATGAGCCCCGCGACAGTGCTCTTCGACTACGGCAATCGCACCATCGCCGAAGTCGGCCGGCCGGTCGTCGGCGCCAATGTCTATCTCGGGGTCGATGCGATATTGCCTGCATTGCAGACTGGTGCCGACGTGGTCATCACGGGTCGCGTTGCCGATCCGTCGTTGTTTCTCTCGCCGCTCGTCCATCATTACGGATGGCAACTCGACGACTGGCCCCTGCTCGGACGCGGCACGCTAGCCGGCCATCTGATGGAGTGCGGCATGCAGATCACCGGCGGCTACTATGCCGATCCGGGCTTCAAGGATGTGCCGCGCGTCGCCGACTGTGGCTATCCGATTGCGGAAGTTGCAGCCGATGGCAACATGACGATAACGAAACTCGCGTCAGCCGGTGGCATGGTCTCGACGCGTACTGTGAAAGAGCAATTGTTGTACGAGGTTCACGATCCGGCGGCCTATCTCACACCCGACGTCACCGCGGATTTTTCCGGCGTTCGCCTCGCCGATCGCGGGCAGAACCGCGTCGAAGTGACCGGGGCGTCCGGCACCGCGCGGCCGCAGACCTTGAAGGTGACTGTAGGCTTCGATGGCGGCTATCTCGGCGAAGGTGGCATCAGCTATGCGGGTCCCAACGCGATTGCACGTGCGACGCTTGCCCGCGATATCCTGGCCGACCGGCTTGGCCGCCACGCCGGGTTTCCGGATCGCCTCAGGCTCGATTTAATCGGCGTCGATTCTTTGCACCAGACCGCGCTCGCTGGCCCCGCGCCCGGCGGCCGGCTCCCCGCAGGGGTGTCGCCAGGCGCAATGATAGCTGGCCCCGCGCCCGGCGGCCGGCTCCCCGCAGGGGAGTCGCCAGGCGCCAAGATAGCTGGCCCCGCGC
>JANMNO010000149.1:0-143278 GCA_031374115.1 Hyphomicrobiaceae bacterium
GCCGATGCTGGCCCAAATCCGATCCGAATCCGGAATGCCGACAATGCGCTTGGTTGGGTCGTCCACCGGCGAGATCTCATAGCCGACACCCGTCCTTAAGGTCAGCGCCTGATTGACGTCGTATTCACCGCCGACCGAGAACAGCCAGCTGTCGCTCCAATTGGCCGGTATGGCGGCGAGGGTCGCCCCCGAATTGGCCGACTTCACACGAAGCTCGTCAAACCGGCTCCAATGCGTCCATTCGACCGTTCCGAGCAGCCGCATGTTGGGGGCCACTGCTTGGCGCAAACTGAGTGTGACGATATCGGGCAGCTTCAGTTCGACGTCGGCTGCGACCGTGCCGCCAACTAACGGCGAGAAGAACTGACCGTCCAGCGTCTGCGTCATCTGCGAGCGATAACCAAGACCGATGTTGGTGCCGGCAGCCGGAGAGAAATTGATACCCGCGGTTGCGCCAACGGAGATATCGTCGCCCTCGAACCCGGACGAGCCGGGAAAGAGCGGACGGGGATCGGGGCCGGGGCTTAGAGCCGCGAATTTGAACTTACCATAGGAATACATGACCTGTAAGCCGGCGCCGATGGTGATCGCGGGGTTAAAGCGGTAGGCGATGGTCGGATTGAAGTTCAAGGTGAAGAGGTGCGACGTGCGGCCGAGCACAGCACCTTGGTAGTTCGGATTGTCAGGCTTTGTCGTCAATCCGAATGGTGCGTTGATGCCAAGACCGACGAACAGGTTGGGGTCATAGTTCTTGAACTGGTAGGTCATATAGCTGGCGGGCACGATCTTCATTTCAGCGATACTACCACTATCGTTGCTCAGTAATGTGAGCGCCGGCGATGTGCCAGCTTTGGTGTGCACTTCTGCGTCGGGGATGATAAGTGCGTAGTTCGACTCGGTGTTGAAGCCTTCCTTATTGGCGGTTGCAGCTGGGTTCCAGAACATTGAGCCGATGCCACCGCCCATGGCAGCGCTACCGGCAAACGACATGCCCTGGAATTCGGTTGATTGTTCGCGAACTGCGAAACCACCGGCGAGCGCTACGGCCGTGCTCGAAATGAGCGCCACGACAGCCGCCGTTCCCATCAGAAAAGCGTGTCGGCTCGAGGCTGACTGATTGCTTCTTGTCATCGTGATTATGGTCCCCCCATAAGAGCAAGCTGCGGGACCGGCACCATTTCGGCATCCCAACCCTGCGTTGTCTTAAGACATAGTCAAGATATCGACACATTTGCAATTCGCGATTGCACTTTTGTGAGCTGAGTACCCGTATTTTCAGCATCGTGTGCCTTGACAGCCACGACTTACTTGGTGTCGCGCGATTGCATCGATTCGAGATCGAGTTCAGGTTAGAAGCCCGCTGTGGTGCATATAAAGACTGTCCCGACTAGCCGACATTGTTGAACTTGGAGGCACTCATGAAATCCATTGATCGCCGGACCATCCTCACCATCACAGCAGCTACCGCAGCAGCGGGGCTGGCGCCCAGCGAGTCGGACGCTCAGACGAGTGGGAACGCACTCTTCAAGGTGGCTCAAACAATGATCCCGATCGCCGGGTCGATCGACTTGTTTCCGGTTCGGCGTATCTATTGCATCGGCAGAAATTATGCGGCGCACGCGCGCGAAATGGGCTCCGATCCGACGCGCGAGCCGCCATTCTTCTTTCAGAAGCCGACCGACGCCATCCAAGTTGTAGCCGCCGGAACTGTCGCCGATCACCCGTATCCATCGCTGACCAAAAACTATCATTATGAAGTAGAGCTGGTGGCGGCTCTGAAATCGGGCGGCAAGAACATCGCAATGGACCAAGCGCTCGATCATGTTTTCGGTTATGCAGTTGGCCTCGATATGACCCGTCGCGACCTTCAGCGCGGCATGGGCGACCAGAAAAAGCCTTGGGAAATCGGCAAGAGCTTCGACAGATCAGCGCCCATCGGTCCAATCCACCTGGCGTCGAAAATTGGCCACTACGCGAAGGGCGAGATCTCGCTGGCCGTGAATGGCGCGCAAAAGCAGAAGGCCGATCTGTCGTTCATGATCTGGAGCGTCGCCGAACAGATCGCCAAACTCTCGGAAGCATTCGAGTTGATGGCTGGCGACATCATCTACTCGGGCACGCCTGAAAACGTCGGGCCAGTCGTGGTCGGCGATAAAATCGTCTGCAAGATAGACGGCCTTCCCGACTTATCGGTGACGATCGTTTAACGTGAGGCGGGATAAGGAAACTCCGCGCCCAGACAAGCCGGGCGCGGAGCAGAAACTTCGCAAACTTCTGTCTCGGCGATGGACGCCGCTAGCCACGTGAGCCCGCAGAGTGGCCAAAGTTGCGGCTGATCGAGCGCTCGAGATCGTCGGTCAGAACACCGCCGTTGCGGGCGACATATGCCTCAATCTCGCGCTCGGCGGCACGCTGGCGAGACTCCATCAAAACGGCGAGGAACCGCCTAAAAACACTCCGTTTTGCATTCGCCTCAGTTGCGTTTGCAGCCCCGACGCCAGCCAAATCGCCGGCCCAGTCGGCATTGTGTGTGGTTGCCATGTAGAAGTAATCCTTTGCTCAGATCAGTCTCAATTGCGATGCCGGCCGCGCCGCATTCGAGCGTCTTGCCGACACCACGACAAGATGATGAATGCTGCGGGTGCGAACAACCCCGCAATGCGCTCCGCAGCAATGCGCAAAGCGCATGGAGATCGCTGATATTGCTATTATTTATGACACAAACCGTTCGCAGTGACGGCACGCCGCAATCCTACGGTATCGTCATATGAAATGAAAAGCTCATACGCAATATATTGCAGTGCAACATAAGTATTAGTTCACACACTTCTCAGAGATTGTGTCGCATCCTTTCTCTACCGCTTTGCGAGGTTCTGGCGGCTCTCCGCCTATGGTTCCATCTTCGACGCGTTATCGCGAAGGTGCTTATAAAGCGATGACAGGTGCCGTGACTGCGGAATTAATGGACGTTCAGGTCGAACCCATTGCGTAAACAGGCTGTGCAAAGCGCCCAACCGAGAAATCATCATGATGCTCGATTGTCGTAACAAAATTCAAATGCGAGTATGAGAATGCTCATCTTGTTGAAATGTATGATCGAGAGCGAAAGACAGGATGTCCCGGTACCGCGCTGGTAAATCGCTCGACACCAGCGCAAAGACGCTGCAGGGCGTGGTCGCTCTTCAAGACTTACCCGATGACGTGCGCCACCGCTTAGAAAGTAATTGCAGCTGGCACCGGTTTGAGCCGCCCGGCGAGATCGTCGGTTATCACGACAAGTCGCGCGATGTATTCTTTGTAGCGAAAGGACGGGTGCGTGCCGTAATTTATTCGGCCTCGGGAACAGTGGTGGCGTTCCGCGATCTCGGGGCCGGCCAGATGTTCGGTGAATTTTCGGCGATCGACGGAGAGTTGCGCTCCGCAAGCATTGAGGCGGTCGAATCATCCGTCATTGCACAAATGAGCTGCGACGCATTCTGGAAACTTATACTTGCCGAGCCCGCGGTCACCCGAGCGGTGCTGGTCCACCTCACCAAGATGAACAGAGCCCTTTCGATGAGGGTATATGAATTCAGCACCCTGACCGTTCAGAACCGGATCCATGCCGAGCTACTGCGCCTGGCACGCGATAATCAAGCCATCGGCACATCAGTAAGAATACCGAAGTTACCAACGCATGCGGACATCGCGAGCAGCATCAGCACGCATCGCGAAGCGGTTTCGCGAGAACTCACCCGACTTGCCAAGCTCGGCATCGTGGAACGCCACGGTGGTGCACTCGTCATCCCGGATATCGAGCGGCTTGCCCGCATGGTCGAACAAGCCATCCGAGAATAAGCGCGACATTGCGACCGGCTTCGATCTCGGCCTGCGACTGATCCAGCTGTGACATTTGTCACTGCAGCCCCGATCCGCTTCCGTTAACAGTTTCTAAACTGGCAGTAATCGGTCGGCTGCCGGTGGACCCCAAGTCAAGATCGAACGCGAAGACGAATAACGCGGCGAAGATACTGCGATCTCCATAATCAGGATTTGACGTTCTCATTGTTTCGGTTCGTTCGTTGCCAACTTCCGAGTTCGCTCGGCTCAAGTCGGCAAGCTTCCCCGTTTGGCCGTTGCGAGGGAGCACTCGAAGGATTGGAGCGCACGGATTGATTCGTGCGGTCTGGCGGGGCCTGCGCGAGTTGGCTCTCATGTTCTTCAAGGGATTTTTTCCTGGGTTGGACGGACGAGCGGCCAACCGCAATTGCTGCGGACGGAAAAGGCACCCTTTTCGGGTTGCCTTTTCCACCTTGGGAAACATCACGCTCGGTTCCAACGCCGATGATCAACTCGGAGGTCGAGACATGCCACTTGTAGATAACAATGTCCCAATTCGTGCGGATCAAACGTTGGTCCGCATTCGCTATTTTACCGCCAAGCACGCGATGGATTACATGACGTTGCTCAAACAGGTTCCCCACTTGCTGCGCAAGCGCACGCCGTCGCGCAAGGAGCCGGATCAGGTATTCCTAAAGCAAGTTCCGATTGAGGAACTGCTCCGATTGGACGCACGAACGCTGCACGATATCGGCCTCAATGGGCACGACGCTCTTTGCCTCGCCTACCTGGCTCATAGAGCCGGGAAAGGAAGTTTCAAGCGCCGATAGATCAAATTCGAGCGATGGACCGGACTTCCAAAGCCGCGCTTGCGCAAGAGGACTGGCACGGAAAGCGCCGATCGCCGTCGACGCCGATTGTCGTCGTGGACGAGCGACACTTAGCGCCTCGCCAAGGTGTCACACAGGCTTCACATAACTCGGATTAAACCCGGCTCATCGGGGTCGCAGCGACGGCATATCGCCAACGCGGACGTCGAGTGAGATGAGGGTGAAATGCGCAAAATAATCGCGGCGGTCCGCGCCATGGGTATCGCCTGTGCCGTTTCAGTGGCTGGTGCGCCTGTGTTCGCGGCTGATATCTCCGGAGCGGGCGCCACATTCCCATATCCAATCTATTCAAAGTGGGCTGACACCTACAAAAAGGAAACCGGCATCGGCCTCAACTATCAGTCGATCGGGTCCGGCGGCGGGATCAAGCAGATCCAGGCCAAGACCGTCACGTTTGGCGCGACAGATATGCCGCTCAAAGCCGAACAACTTGAAAAAGATGGGTTGATTCAGTGGCCCATGGTGATCGGCGGCAACGTGCCGGTCGTCAATCTCGAGGGCATCAAGCCGGGAGAACTCGTGTTCGACGGCCCGACGCTTGCAAAAATCTACCTCGGTGAGATCAAGACCTGGGACGACGCAGCTATCAAGGCGCTAAACCCCACGGTCAAACTGCCGGCACAACCAATCGTGGTCGTACGCCGCTCGGATGGCTCGGGCACGACTTTCATCTGGACCGACTACCTATCGAAGGTGAGCCCCGATTGGAAAACCAAAGTCGGCGCCAACACGGCAGTTGAATGGCCGGTCGGCATCGGCGCCAAAGGCAATGAGGGCGTTGCAAACAATGTCGGCCAAACCAAGGGTTCGATCGGTTACGTCGAATTCGCCTATGCCAAACAAAACAAGATGAGTCACACCCGCCTTATCAACAAAGCCGGCAAGACGGTCGAGCCGAGCTTGGCGTCATTCCAAGCAGCGGCAGCTTCCGCCAAGTGGGAAGCAGCTTCGGGCTTCGGCCAGATACTGACAGACGAGGCCGGCGAAAGTTCATGGCCGGTTGCGGGCGCTACGTTTATCCTGATGCCAAAGAAGCCAAACGAACCTGCGGCTGCAGCGATCGCGCTGAAGTTCTTTGGCTGGGCCTACGAGAAGGGTGATAAAGCGGCGGCGGACCTGGACTATGTGCCGATGCCGGATAACGTGGTCGCACTGATCAAACAAGAGTGGTCGAAAGTCGTCGGCGCTGACGGCAAACCGGTAATGTGACCGTAGGGTTTGGAGACGCTGTCCCACGCGGCAGCGTCTCCAAACTTTCAAAGGGAGTGGACAATGACGATCGCAGCGCTCCCCTCAGGGTCCGCCAAATTTGGGCGCCAGGGAGCTTTGCTGCGTCTGCGGCGCAACGACATCTTGTTCAAGAACTGTACGTACGCTGCTGCAGTCTTTGTTCTGATCCTGCTTAGTGCTGTCACGATATCGTTGCTGATTGGCGCTTGGCCGGCGATCCAAGCCTTCGGTTTCGGCTTCCTGACCTCACAATCCTGGAACCCGGTGACTGAGAAGTTCGGTGGGCTGGCGCCGATCTATGGCACGCTCGTCACTTCCCTCATTGCTATGCTGTTTGCGGTGCCAGTTGGTATCGGGATCGCAGTGTTCTTGACCGAAGCATGCCCCCTGCCCTTACGGCGCCCGATCGGCACCGCCATCGAGCTGCTCGCCGGCATCCCCAGCATTATCTTTGGTATTTGGGGCTTGTTCGTGCTCGCTCCGTTCCTGCAGACCACCGTTCAACCGGCACTGATCGATGCCTTCGGCTCGGTACCAATTCTGTCGTCCTTGTTTGCCGGACCGCCTTATGGCATTGGCGTACTTACGGCGGCTTTGATCCTCGCGATCATGGTGCTTCCGTTCATTACCGCTGTCAGCCGCGACGTGTTCGCCACTGTTCCGCCGGTCCTTAAAGAGGCAGCATACGGCCTGGGTTGCACACGATGGGAAGTGGTTCGCAACGTGGTCATTCCGCATACCCGCGTCGGCATCATTGGTGGCATCATGCTCGGCCTTGGCCGCGCTCTCGGTGAGACGATGGCGGTCACGTTTGTGATCGGAAACGCCCACAAGGTGACGCCGTCGTTACTGGCGCCAGGCACGACCATTTCGGCGACCATCGCCAACGAGTTCACTGAGGCAGTGGGCGATCTATACACATCGTCGCTCGTGCTTCTTGGGCTGATCCTGTTCGTGATCACGCTCATCGTGCTCTCCGTAGCGCGCTACCTTTTGTGGCGGCTAGAGCAGCGTGCGAAAGGCTGATCACATGGCTACGGCTTCATTCAATTCGTCCGGCTTCAAGGTGCGCCGAAATCGTAGCCGCATTGCAATGGGTTTATGCTTCGCGGCAACCCTCGTCGGGCTGACGTGCCTCGCATTCGTGCTGACAACCTTGGTTTTTAAAGGGCTCTCGGGCCTTTCGCTGCGGGTCTTCACGGAAATGACGCCGCCACCCGGCAGCGACGGTGGCCTACTGAATGCCATCGCCGGCAGCCTCATTATGACGACACTGGCAGTAGCGCTTGGCACACCGATTGGCATTCTTGCCGGCACTTATATGGCCGAGTACGGCCGGCATGACCGCCTGACCAGCGTCATCCGTTTTATCAACGACATCTTGCTGAGCGCGCCATCGATCGTCATCGGGCTCTTCGTGTACACGATCGTGGTCGCACCGCTGCGGCACTTTTCTGGTATTGCCGGCTCGATCGCGCTTGCGATCATCGTCATCCCGGTGGTCATTCGCACGACGGAAGATATGTTGCGTCTGGTCCCCGATCAGCTTCGCGAGGCGGCAGCTTCCGTCGGCATGCCTCGGGCCGTGATGATCCGTCACGTTGCATACAAAGCGGCGCGCGCGGGAATGATTACCGGCGTCTTGCTGGCGATCGCGCGCATCAGCGGCGAGACGGCACCACTTTTGTTCACCGCCCTCAATAGCCAGTTTTGGAGCCTCGACATCAACGCGCCGATGGCCAGCCTGCCAGCTGTCATATTCCAGTTTGCGCTCTCCCCCTATGCCGAGTGGCAGAGCTTGGCATGGACCGGCGCTTTACTGATCACAGTTACGGTGCTGGCCCTCAGCATCCTTGCGCGCGCACTCGGCCAAAAAGGACAATCGACATGAGTTCGTTGACCGCAATGCAAGCTAGTAACGCGCGCAAGGTCGATACAATGGCCGAGCGCATCTCGGTCAAGAATCTCAGCTTCTTTTACGGTTCCTCGCGAGCGCTGAAAGACATCAATCTACCTCTCTATGCCAATCAGGTGACAGCGTTCATCGGACCGTCGGGTTGCGGGAAGTCTACGCTGCTCCGGGTATTGAATCGGATGTACGATCTTTATCCCGGCCAGCGGGCGGAAGGAGAGGTGCTGTTGGATGGCGAGAACATCCTGTTGCCAAAGACCGACCTCAACTTGTTGCGCGCGCGCGTTGGTATGGTGTTCCAAAAACCGACCCCATTCCCGATGTCGATATATGACAACATCGCCTTTGGCATCGGCCTTTATGAAAAATTACCGAAGAGCGAAATGGATGCGCGGGTCGAAGAATCCTTGCAGCGAGCCGCCTTATGGGGCGAGGTCAAAGATAAGCTCGCAGCCAGCGGCCAATCGCTCTCCGGCGGCCAGCAGCAGCGGCTGTGCATTGCCCGCACGGTCGCGATCAAGCCTGAAGTCATTCTACTCGACGAGCCATGCTCGGCGCTCGACCCGATATCGACGGCACGCATCGAGGAGTTGATCGAGGAGTTGAAGTCCGACTACACGATTGCGATCGTCACGCACAATATGCAGCAGGCGTCGCGCACATCGGACTATACTGCCTTCATGTATCTCGGCGAGCTCGTCGAGTTCGGGACGACGCGGCAGACCTTCACGCGGCCTGCAAACACGCGCACCCAAGATTACATCACCGGCCGTTTCGGGTAAGAGACCGAGAGCCGTTAATCTTCTTCCCGTCTCGGTGAACGAAAAACGGGCTGATTACGCCCTCTATTTTCCTCGCGCTTACATTCTCGCCGACAGCAAGCTCGCTGAAATGGCCGGCTGGGATCCGGCGATCCTGAAAATTGAGCTGCAGCATCTGACCCGCCTCGACCTCGATTTCGAAGTCACAGTCCAATGGCCGAGACCGACGTCCTGCTCGGCGACGCCGTCCCCGGAAGTCGACCCGGCCGATGCAGTCCAGAGGTGGCGGTCGGACCTGCGGTGACCCATGCCGGTCTACTCGACGGCGAACGCGCGCAGATGGTGTTCACGGACTCGCCCTAAAACGTGAAGATCGATGGTCATGTGTGTGGCCTTGGCGGCGTCAAGCATCGTGAGTTTGCGATGGCGTCGGGCGAGATGAGTACGACCGAATTCAGTGCGGCGATGTCGGACGGAACTGTGGCGGCACCAGCCCGGCTCGAACTAGTTAGGCTCGGATTACCTTTCGCCTCTGGTGAATTATTTCAAAGATGACAGTCACCGGAAAAGTGTATAGAGGTAAATCAATCGGGGTCACACGCGAGCTCGACTACTCTTAATGAATATGTGTTCGCGTGTTACATTGTCGCGGCCCCAGCCACTCCAACTGTGGAGGCTAGGCGATGGCGCCGTTGGACGTAATTCCGCCCGCACTGCCAACCGACGACTTGCCGGTGGTCCGATTATTGCGGGTCGAAGACCTCCGTGATGCGCTGCGAAAGGGCTTAGAAGATTTCTGGGCAATACCGACGCATGTCGTCTTCCTATGCTTGCTTTATCCGATAGTCGGCCTGCTGCTGTTCCGCATGACTTTCGTCTACGATTTGCTTCCATTACTTTTTCCACTAGCTGCCGGATTCGCGCTTCTTGGTCCGTTCACGGCAATCGGCCTTTACGAGATCAGCCGCCGCCGGGAGCTGGGCTTAGACACCTCCTGGATGCATGCCTTCGACATCCTTCACTCGCCATCGTTGTTGCCGATCGTGGCACTCGGAGGTGTCTTGTTGGTGATATTCGGCACGTGGATTGCAGTTGCCAATGCGATCTATGTTGCGAACTTCGGTGACCAGCCGCTGACGTCTTTGCTCGCATTCGCCCGCCAGGTAATGACGACTCCTGAAGGCAGTCGGCTAATCATCATCGGCAACACAGTTGGTTTTGTATTCGCCCTTTTGACGGCCACTGTGAGCGTGATTTCGTTTCCTCTCCTGTTGGACCGTAACGTCGGCTTAGGGACGGCCGTACTGACCTCCGTGAAAGTTGTCTTGAAGAACCCAGTGGTTATGGGGACGTGGTTCTTCATTGTCGCGGGCGGGCTATTGATCGGGTCGCTCCCGTTACTCGTTGGACTGGCGGTCGTGTTGCCGGTCCTCGGGCATTCGACGTGGCATCTGTATCGCAAGGCGGTCGAGCCGGATTTGAGGCCACGCCCGGAATACCATCCGCGACAGAAGGGCAAACGTTACGCCGCTGATTTTCCAATCTCTTTGTTTATTCGATCCAAAGACAAGGACGACCCATCGCCGTGACGGCGGGAGGAGGATCTCGGACATGGCAGTCGCCATCATACTTGTACTGATTGCTGTTGGCTCGGTGGTGTTTCATATTTTTAGCCCATGGTGGTGGACACCGATCGCGTCGAACTGGCACTACGTTGATGACACCATCACCGCTACGTTCTGGATCACTGGTCTGGTCTTCACGGCCATCGTTTTGTTCATGGCCTACTGTGTATTCCGCTTTCATCACGTGGAAGGGAGACGAGCGGAGTACGAGCCCGAGAACAAGAGGCTCGAGTGGCAATTGACCATCGCGACTACGATTGGCGTTGCAGCGATGCTGGCGCCCGGTCTGATCGTCTGGAACCAGTACATTACGCCGCCCGCAAATGCCACGGAAGTCGAGGTCGTGGGCCAACAGTGGCAATGGAGTTTCCGGCTCCCGGGCACGGACGGCCGGTTGGGTAAGGCAGATACCACTCTCATCGATTCCCGCAACCCGCTTGGAGTGAGCAAGAGCGATCCCAACGCTCAGGATGATGTCGTGATCGAAAACGACGATCTGCATCTTCCGATCGGCAAGCCGGTAAAGCTGCTGCTCCGCTCAGTCGACGTTCTGCATAATTTCTATGTCCCCCAATTTCGGGCGAAGATGGACATGGTTCCGGGTCTTGTTACGTACTATTGGTTCATTCCCACCAGAACTGGAAAATTTGAAATCCTCTGCGCCGAGTTATGCGGCGTAGCGCATTCGCGAATGCGTGGGATCGTCGTGGTCGACGAGGATGGCGATTACCAGACGTGGCTAGGCAAGCAACGAACCTTTGCGCAGGTGCTAGCCCGCGCGAAGTAATGAGGGCGACGAGAAAACGACTGAGGTGGCCGCTCGGACGGACTGATCATGGACCACCCGATGTGAACCCGAGGCGGCTCGCGGTGACGGGCCTGTGAAAAACGGCAAGGAAGGACGGTCATGTCCAATCACCCGACCAATCCAAGCATGATTGCCCCACCAGCCGAAGTCGGAGATGTCGAGCTTTACCATTCCAGAAGCTGGTGGACGACGTACGTCTTCTCTCAAGACGCGAAAGTCATTGCGATCCAGTACTCGATCACTGCATTGGCGATTGGCTTGGTGGCCTTGGTGCTGTCCTGGCTGATCCGGCTGCAATTGGGGTTCCCGAGCACGTTCTCCTTCATCGATGCCAGTGCCTATTACCAGATTGTCACCATGCATGGGATGATCATGGTGATTTATCTACTGACCGCGCTCTTCCTCGGCGGCTTTGGCAATTACCTCATTCCGTTGATGGTGGGGGCGAGGGACATGGTGTTCCCATATGCCAACATGCTGAGCTACTGGATCTATCTGCTGGCCGTACTCGTGCTGGTCGCCAGCTTCTTCACGACTGGCGGCCCAACCGGCGCCGGCTGGACCTTGTATCCTCCGCAAGCCATTCTAGCAGGCACGCCCGGACAGGAATCCGGCATCGTCCTGATGCTTGTCTCGCTGTCACTGTTCATCATCGGGTTCACGATGGGCGGCCTGAATTACGTGGTGACGGTCCTGCAGGCACGGACACGGGGCATGACCTTGATGCGCATGCCCCTGACGGTCTGGGGCATTTTCACGGCCACCGTCATGGCGCTGTTGGCGTTTCCAGCCTTGTTGGTCGCATCGGTGATGATGCTGTTCGATAAGCTCCTAGGCACAAGCTTCTTCATGCCGAGCCTCGTTTCGATGGGCGAGAATTTGAAGTACGGCGGCGGCAGCCCACTGATGTTCCAGCATCTGTTCTGGTTCTTTGGCCATCCCGAGGTCTACATCGTCGCCCTGCCGGCATTCGGTATCGTTTCGGACCTGATCAGTACGCACGCGCGCCGGAATATTTTCGGCTATCGAATGATGGTGTGGGCGATCGTGATCATTGCAGCGCTGAGCTTCGTAGTTTGGGCGCATCATATGTATGTGAGCGGCATGCGCCCGTCTTTCGGGTTCTTCTTTGCCGTCACCACCCTCGTCATTGCCGTGCCGACCGCCATCAAGGTCTACAACTGGGTCCTGACCCTTTGGCGAGGCGACATTCATTTGACGACGCCGATGCTATTTGCGCTCGGCTTCGTCGTCACCTTCGCGAATGGCGGGTTAACGGGTCTTTTCCTCGGTAATGCCGTTGTTGATGTTCCGCTTTCGGACACGATGTTTGTCGTTGCCCACTTTCACATGGTGATGGGCGTGGCACCAATCATGGTGGTGTTCGGCGGCATCTACCACTGGTACCCGAAAGTCACCGGCCGAATGCTTGATGACGTGCTCGGAAAGTTGCACTTTTGGGTCACGTTTATCGGTGCCTACGCCATCTACTTCCCGATGCACTACCTGGGGCTGTTGGGTGTGCCGCGTCGTTATCACGAGATTGGCGACATGGCATTCGTGCCACCGTCTGCGCACACCCTGAATGCCTTTATAACGATCGTTGTACTGATCGTCGGGGCTGCCCAGCTTGTATTTCTGTTCAACCTCGTGTGGAGCCTATTCAAAGGCAAGCCTTCTGGCCCGAATCCCTGGAATGCGACGACACTCGAATGGCAGACGCCGGAGACGCCGCCGGGACATGGCAACTGGGGCAAAGAGCTGCCGGTCGTTTATCGTTGGCCCTATGACTACAGTGTGCCCGGCGCGAGCGACGATTTCATTCCGCAGAACGTTCCAGCTAGCGCCGCACCGACCTCGCCTTCAGCACCATATGGCGCCGGGCCTCCGGAGGACCGGCAATGAATATCTTCCGCCAACTGACGGAGAAGCCGTGGCTGACACCGCAAAGCGTGGCCGCCGCACCATTACTTGTCCACAGCGTTAAGTCGACCAAAACGAAAGTCGGACTATGGCTGTTCTTATCGATTGTCACGGTGCTGTTCTTCCTACTGATCGTGGCCTATGCGGGCCGGATGACGTTAGAGGATTGGCGGCCCGGTCCCACGTTCAACCTGCTATGGTTCAACACGCTGGCGCTTTTCGGATGCAGCGTTGCCATGCAATGGGCGACGGATGTCGCGCGCCGGGGAACAGTCGGAAACGCATGGTTCAGCCTGCTGGCCGGAGGGCTGCTTGCTCTCGTCTTCCTGGTCGGACAGCTGCTGGCTTGGCTGCAGTTGAGTGGCATGAGTAATTTCGGACTTGCGATACCCGCCGTCGCCTTCTTCTACCTCATTACCGGATTACACGCGCTGCATATCGCAGGCGGCCTGGTCGCCTGGAGCACAACGGTGGCCAAGATGTGGGAGGGCGACGACCCTGCAAAGATCCGGCAGAGCATCGAGCTGTGCACTATCTATTGGCACTTCATGTTCGGGGTCTGGGTGGTGCTTTTCGTCTTGCTGTTCTCTGGCAACAACCTGAGCGCCGTGTTGGCCTTTTGCGGGCTCAAGTAAAGAGGATCAACGCCGATGGCAGACACAGGACCGGCACCCGAGCGACCTGCAGGCTGGCAAGGTATTGCCGCGGACTGGTCCTCTGACCAGCGGACATTTAAGAATGTCCCGTGGGGGAAGGCCATGATGTGGGTCTTCCTCCTGAGTGACACCTTTATCTTCGGCTGTTTCTTGCTCTCGTATATGACGGTGCGAATGTCAACGACCGTACCCTGGCCGAATCCAAGTGAAGTCTTTGCACTGACAATTGGCGGAAAGAGTATCCCGCTTATTTTGATTGCCATCATGACCTTCGTTCTGATCAGCAGCAGCGGGACGATGGCGATGGCCGTCAACTACGGCTACAGCCGCGATCGCCGCAAAACAGCGCTCTTGATGTTGGCGACCGCCGCCCTTGGGGCCGCATTCGTCGGCATGCAAGCTTTCGAGTGGAGCAAGCTGATCGCGGAAGGGGTGCGGCCTTGGGGCAACCCGTGGGGTGCACCCCAGTTTGGTTCGTCGTTCTTCATGATTACGGGCTTCCATGGCACGCACGTGACGATCGGTGTAATCTTTCTACTGATCATCGCGCGGAAGGTTTGGCGCGGGGACTTCGATAAAGAGAGGCGGGGATTTTTCACCAGTCGGCGCGGCAACTACGAAAGCGTAGAGATCATGGGTCTTTACTGGCTTTTCGTCGACTTGGTGTGGGTATTCATCTTTGCCTTGTTCTATCTCTGGTAGGAGGGAACATCATGCACGATTTAGCCGTACCGGCAAAAACGCGCGTCGAGGGGCAACAGCACCCGATCAAGGTTTATCTCGTGGTCTGGGTATGGCTCTTCATCCTCAGCACATTCTCCTACCTCGTTGATTATTTTCATGTGCAAGGACTTCTGAGGTGGTCGCTGATCCTCATATTCATGATGCTGAAGGCAGGGCTGATCGTCGCCGTCTTCATGCACATGGCCTGGGAACGGTTGGCCCTGGCGTACGCCATCCTGCTCCCACCGTTGCTCGTGCTGGTATTCGTAGCGATCATGGTGTTCGAGTCCGATTACACGTTATTCACGAGGCAAATGTTTTTTGCGGCAGGCCCTTGATGTCGCATGAGGCGGCTGGACATTCCTCTTGTAGGTGGGTAGGTCATGCGGCTTTCCGAAATAGCGGACGCAAAAGCGCTCTCGACGAGGGAGTTCTTCGGTATCTTCAAACTGCGGATCGCGGCTTTTATCATGGTGAGCGCTGTTGCGGGCCTTGCCATTACACCTGGCACAATCCCTGCTGCTCCGCAGGTAGCGCTCCTGGCTTTGTCCGTCTTTCTCGCCGCAGCGGCAGCCGGCGCCTTCAATCAGTGGGCGGAGGCCGATCTTGACGCACGGATGGCGCGAACAGCCGGCCGTCCGTTTGCCAGTGGACGGATTGCGGCGAGTTGGACGTGGTTCCTTGGGATCACGATGCTGCTTGCCGTCTCGTGCACGCTCGCGGCATTTGCGGCGAACGGATGGTCCGCCGTCTACACGTTCCTGGGTGCCTTCACCTATGCGGTGATCTACACGCTGTGGCTCAAGCCTCGGACGTGGCTCAATATCGTCGTGGGTGGCCTCGCGGGAAGCTTCGCGGTTCTGGCGGGCGCGGCAGCGGTCGATCCGAACCTCGCGGCTGAGCCGGTGCTGCTCGCCATTGTCCTCTTCCTTTGGACGCCGCCGCACTTCTGGAGCCTCGCTATTGCGTTGCATGCGGATTACAAGGCCAATGTCGTGCCGATGTTGCCGGTCCTGATCGGCGATAGGCTTTGCGCCCGTGTCATTCTCGCGCACGTGGTCGCGCTCTCCCTCATCTCGCTCATGCCGGCATTGTATGGTCGTGGTGCGATCTATTTCGCGTTTGCGGTGACGGGCGGCGCGATCTTCATCGCCACCAGCATTGTCTTGGTCGCCCAGCCCACCAAGAGACGCGCCATCCACAATTTCCTGGCGTCGATGCTGCAACTTATGTTGTTGCAGATCGGCACGATGCTCGATCGTTGGGTACTGGGAGCACTCGGATGAGATCGCTTCCCCTGGCGTTGTCGCACCCAATTGGCTGTTCGTGCCGGTGGATTGTGACAATCTCCGGCACGGTCCATCGGCTTTCCCAAAACAACAGGGTTGATGCGGACGACCATCTGCATGATCAACGCCAGCTGGTCGCTTGCGATAGCAGATCTACGAGCCTTCAACTAAGCGGCCGTTGAACGTGGAGCCCAAAACCGGCCAAACCAGCGCCATTCCCGCGGCATTCAAGGCGCATGGTCGAGCGGAGAACATAGCCCGCGCCAAACCCGCCCATTTATCGGCGGGATTGAAGAAGATTTCTACCTTCTTATTGTTCAATATCAATAGGTTGCATAATGGCGGAGACGGAGGGATTCGAACCCTCGATACCCTTGAGAGGTATGACGATTTAGCAAACCGTTGCCTTCAGCCACTCGGCCACGTCTCCTGCACTCCAATAATCCGGAGCGCAGTTTTGTATATCACCGGTCAGCCGCAAAGCAACAGGAACCCGCGCCCGGTGGCAACTTTGGCTTCGCCAGCAAGACCTAACCAGAAATCGGCTTAAATTCCACGCTTTGCCATACTAGAAGCCATATTCTGCGCCAATCGATGCCAAAGCGCGATTGATGTCGATCTCGCGCATTGACGTTAGACCACCACCTGTGGGACGGAAACCACAGCGAAGTAAAATCGGGCGATCGACGCTTGCGATCGCCGTTGTTGCACCTGAGTGAAAAAAAATGACGGGCACCACTTCCGCCATCGCGGGCACCACTTCCGCCATCGAATGGTATCTCGCGCGCGACGGCCAGCAACATGGTCCGCTCAGCGAGACGGAGATGCGCACGTTTGTCGATATGGGTCATCTGCGCGAACAGGATCTCGTTTGGCGTTCGGGCTTTGCGGATTGGCGCTCAGCACCGGAAGTATTCGCAATTCAAAAACCGCTGGCCCCGAACCCGGCTGCCCCGGCGGCGGCCTCACCGTTGCAGCCGTCCGCATATCAGCCACTCTCCGACAGATTGCAATCGGCGTCGCGCGCGCTAACGTTTGAGAACGAACGGACCCCGGAACAACCAGCAACGGCGGCAGCGCGACGAGACCTTGACGCGGGCACACCAATCGCTGGCCATGCGGAGCCGCGTCCAACCCTCTTATCTCCTGATCAATTGGCCTACACCGCAGAGACTGCAAAGCAGTCAGCGAACGTTCAGCCGGCGCGTCCAAATTTCGAGCAGGAGACCACTGATTGGTCCCTACCGCCGCTCGCGGCGAGTGAAGATAGAGCGTCTGGACAAACGCACTTCGGTCGCGGGCCTGACGCCGTCGAGCGCTACTCCCAGGTGCAGCAGACGCAAGCACGCCCGGCGCAGATTGTGCCGGCACGAACTGGCTTAGCCGGTAGTCAATCACCCAGCGCACGAGCAAATGCGCCAACGCAGGGTGCTTTATCTAAGGGGCGCACCCCTAGCACTACGCGCAAATATGACGAGAAACCAAAGCGCAGCCTTGGCGTTGGAAAAATCGCGGCAGCACTTGTGGTCGCCATAATTGCCGGCGCAGGGGCCGCTGCAATCGTCAAGCGCGATGAACTGATGGCATATTGGCCCGCCGGCCTGCCACTGCCAATCAGTTCAGGTACAACCCTTACGGCGGCTCCCTTCGCAACAGCCGGCAACAGTCCCGATACGATTGATGACAGCTTCCAGCGCACCGCGATCTGGCGGCACATCAAGGCTGAGTTTCCAGAATGGTATGCGGACCGTGTGAGTGAAACGGCTAAACTGTCCGCTGAAAAGCGGGGCGAAACGGTGATCGCAAAGCACCTCGCGGAAGCAGTGGTTGCACTCAGGCGAAAGCACGCTGACCAAGCGCTTACGGCGAGCCCGGAGCGACTGCGCTTCGTCGCGTCGGCGTTCATCGACAATCTACAAGCGCTCGCCAAGCTGAACGTGGATACATGTTACGGTTTCATATCCCAGGGCGAGACCTATCCGGCCGTGCTGGAAATGTTGCAAAAGCAGGGCACTAACGAGCCGCTGCAAAAGCAGGTGATTGCCGTCTTCGAGGCGATCTCCGACGGGCGCAAGTCGCCGCAGAGTTACCTGCCCCCGCGCAAGACCGATTACGATGCGCTCGCCGCCGAGTTGACCAGCCGCGGCTGGACCCAGGCCGACTTGCAGACGTTCTCGGACCCGCGCGCACTTGGCCGTGCTTCCCCGCAACAAGTCTGCAAGATGGTGCAGGACTGGTTTACCGCTCAAATCTCAATCAAGGATCCCGCCGCCCAACTGCGATTGCTGGTCGAAAGCCTCCGCCCCGTGGTGGCTGGATAAGACGTAATTCTGGTTAAAGTACCAGTGCCAAAGCGCCCCGGTGACAAGGCTGCGTGAAGCAGCTATTGCATCGCACCATGCTACACATCAATGAACTGACCTATAGAATCGAAGGTCGCCCGATCTTCGAAGGTGCCACCGCAGGCATCCCGGCCGGCCACAAGGTCGGCCTCGTCGGCCGTAATGGCGCCGGCAAGACGACACTGTTGCGCCTGATCACCGGTGAAATCGCACCTGACGACGGCGCCGTGAGTTGGCCGAAAGCTACGCGGCTAGGCTATGTCGCGCAGGAGGCGCCGGGCGGCGACATCTCCTTGATCGACTGGGTGCTATCGGCCGACGCCGAGCGGCAATCGCTTCTCGCAGAAGCCGAGACCGCTACCGATCCAGGCCGCATCTCCGATATCCAGATCCGATTGTCAGACATGGGTGCACACGCGGCACCAGCCCGCGCCGCTCGAATTCTGTCTGGCCTAGGTTTTGACGAGGACGCCCAGCAACGCGGCTGCCGCGAATTCTCCGGCGGCTGGCGGATGCGCTTAGCGCTAGGCGCGGTGCTGTTCATGGAACCCGAATTGCTGCTCCTCGACGAGCCGACCAACTATCTCGACCTCGAAGGCACCATGTGGCTCGAGAACTATCTGACCAATTATCCGCATACCATTTTGATCGTCAGTCACGATCGCGATCTGCTCAACCGCTCGGTCAATGCCATCCTGCATCTCGATCGCGGCAAGTTGACGTTGTACGCGGGCGGCTACGACGACTTCGAGGAGGCACGCCGCGAGAAACAGCGGCTCGAAGGTAAGATGCGCAAGAAGCAGGAAGACGAGCGCGCGCATATCCAGAGCTTTATCGACCGGTTCAAGGCGAAGGCCAGCAAGGCCAAGCAGGCGCAGAGCCGCGTTAAGGCCCTCGCGCGCATGAAGCCGATCGCCGAGCAGACCGAGGACCGCGTAATTCCGTTCAACTTTCCGAAGGCGCAAAAGCCGATCGCAAGCCCGTTGCTGCGCATCGAAGGAGCAGTTGCCGGCTACAGTGCGGACAAACCCATTCTTCGCAATCTCGACTTGCGCATTGATCACGACGATCGGATTGCGCTTCTCGGCCAGAACGGCAACGGCAAGTCGACCTTTGCGAAGCTAATCGCAGGCAGGCTCGAACCGCTGGCCGGCAACGTATTCGGCGGTAAGAGGATCGACGTCGGCTATTTCGCTCAGCACCAGCTTGACGAGGTGTCATCGGAGAAGACGCCGTACGACTACATCCAGGAGATGATGCCCGAGGCGACGGAGGCACAGAAGCGCGCCAAGCTCGGCCAATACGGGTTTGGCGTGAGCAAGTTCCTGACCAAGGCCGACGATCTCTCCGGCGGCGAGAAGGCACGCCTATTGTTCATGCTAACGGCGTACAAGGGACCTCATCTGCTCATTCTCGACGAGCCGACGAACCATCTCGACGTCGACAGCCGCGAGGCGCTGATCCACGCGCTAAACGAATTCGAAGGCGCCGTGGTCCTTATCAGCCACGACCGGCATTTGATCGAAGCGTCGGCTGACCGCCTGTGGATCGTGCGGGATGGCACCGTCAAGGATTACGACGGCGACATGGACACCTACCGCGACCTGCTGCTGTCGGAGCGTGGCGGCAAGGGCAAGGCAAAGGCCAATGGCATCGATGCAAAGGCTGACAAGGCCGAGCAGCGTCGCACGGCTGCCAACCGCCGCAGCGATTTAGCGCCGCTGAGGAAAGCCATTGTCGCAGCAGAGAAACAGATGGCGCAGTTCAACAAGGACATTGCCGCACTTGACGCACAGCTCGGCGACACCGGGTTGTACAAGCGTGATCCCGCTCGGGCGCAGAAGCTATCGATCGAGCGCGGCATCCTGACCAAGTTGCTCGCCGACGCTGAAGACAAATGGCTGAAAGCCACCGAGACATACGAAATGGCAGCGGCCGCTTAAGCTTGGTTGTGGAGATCTTTCGTGAGCGATCATGCTGGCGATCGTCCGCTGCACATCGACAGCCTTACCGTGGCAATCGGCGGTGTGATCGGCTTGACGCACTGCCCGGGCCGTTGTGGCCTCGACAGTACCGGCCGGCATTGGCAGCGTCATCTGGAGCAGGATTTATCCGCGATCGAGGCCTGGGGCGCGGATGTCGTCGTCACTCTCATCGAAACGGCAGAGTTCGCTAAGTACGGCATGGTGAATTTCGCCAGCGCAATGCGCCGCCGTCGTTTCCGTTGGTACCATGTGCCGATTGCCGATTTCGCCACCCCTGATGAGCGCACGATGATCGCCTGGCGAAAGGCAGAACCAGACGTGCGGAACATCCTCGCACGAGGTGGTCACGCGTTGTTCCATTGCGCCGCCGGCCTCGGTCGCACTGGTAGTGTCGCCGCCAAACTACTGGTCGACATGGGAATGCCGGCGGCCGAGGCGATCGCGTTCGTTCGAGCGCACCGTCCCGGAGCGATCGAAACGGCGGAGCAATTGGCCTTCGTCGCCAATGGGCCTAGCTTATTTACGAGCATGACGAAGGTAGACTAAGCTCAAGCTCTTGCGCGCCGGCCACTGGCCGGGATAGGCATTGCTCCGCGAAGCACAGGTTCGCCGCAACTTACTCGGCAGCCTCAGCTAGATTTGGCGAATGGGCAACGGCTCCCGTTTGCTTCATGACAAGCTTCACGCCAAATCCGCCATATCTCGAGCGAAACAGCACCAGTCGATAGCCGTAGGCCTCAGCGATATCATCGGCGATTGCAAGTCCGAGGCCGGCACTGTCGCGCGAAACACTCATACCAGCGCCCCGCTGCATGATCAGGTCGAACTGTTCTTCCGGAACGCCGGGGCCGTCGTCTTCGATTGCCAACTCGTGACAAGGCACGCCGGACGCGACTATCCGCACACGGGACTTCGTCCACTTCAACGCGTTCTCTAGTAAACTGCCGAGCAACTCGTGGAGATCACCGCGGTCCATTGCGATGCGTGTGAAATCGTCGATATCGACATTCCATTCGATATCGCCTCCACGCGGCGCCCGCTGCAATGTCTTGACGAGCTGCTCCACGTTTCGGCGCAACAGCACTTCCTTGGCCTGCGGTCGGTGTCCGGCTATTTGAGCCCGGGCGATTTCCCGGCCCACATGGTTCTGCATTCGATGGGCAAGGTTTGAAATTTCGCGCGCCACTTCGAGATCGCCTTTTTCGGCCAAGTCGCGAGCGATCGAGTTCAGCGCCGTCAGTGGCGTCTTGAGCCCATGCGCAAGGTCGCCGGCGCGCGCACGCGCCTTCACGATTGATCGTTCCTGGCTGTCGATCATGGAATTGAGGTCAACAACGAGGGCTCTCACCTCGTCGGGGAATTCGCCGGCAAGGCGGTTCTCTAGTCCATTCTGTACCGCCGCCAGGCGCTTCCGCAAAGAATGCATCGGCTTCAATCCGACTGCCACTTGTGCCCACGCAGCGGCGATCAGGCATGCGGCGAGCACCCCGAGCGAAATCGCCAGGTCGGTCCTGAATGCTGATACCGCGTTATCGATCTCGGAGTGATCGATTGCAGCCGCAAGACGTAGTTTGTGATCCTTGCCTTGGAAATTGACTGTGACGTCGCGAACGACAAGCGCAATTTCCCGGCCGCGCGGACCCGGCACGTCGATAAAGATCGGCACGGTGCCTGTCGTCGCCCGGGCCTTCGACAGATCAAGGCGCTCGTCACCAAGCGAGGGTGAAGTCGCGACAACGGTATCGGTTTCCTGCACCTGCCAATATAGCCCGCTGAACGGTAGTTCGAAACGTGGATCTGGCAGTGCACCCGAAACCGTGATGGCGCCATCCGCATCCAACTCGACCAGCGCTGCAATCTGGCGAAGATGATTTTCGAGTTCACTTTCGATACGAGACGCGACGTGTTGGGTGAAAATCTGGCCCAGCGACCACCCTGCCAGCGCCAGGGCAATCAGGATGGAAAGGGCCGCACCGAGCAACAGACGCGTACGTAGCGAGGTAAATTTCATGGCCGCACTGATGGGCTTGGCGTTTTGACTGTTGCCGCACTCAGCATATATCCAAAGCCGCGCCTGGTTTGTATGATGTCGACCTTCATCTTCCGTCTTAGGCGCCCAACAAGCACCTCGATCGCGTTGCTGTCGCGCTCGAAGTCCTGCGCATATAAGTGCTCGGTCAACTCCATTTGCGAAACAGCACGCCCAGGTTGCATCGCCAAGTAACTGAGCAGGCGAAACTCTAACGGCGTCAACGGTACCGCTGCGCCATTGACTGAGACCCGCATGTGCCTTGTATCGATCGTAACCGGGCCTAGGTCTATCACAGGCGTGGCATGACCGGCGGTGCGACGGATAATTGCGTGAAGACGCGACAACAGTTCGTCCATTTCGAACGGTTTGGGCAAATAATCGTCGGCACCGGAATCGATCCCTTCGACGCGCTCGCGCCACGTTCCTCGCGCCGTCAGAATGATGACCGGCATTGCGCGCCCAGCGCTGCGCCACCGCTTCAAGACCGACAAACCGTCGAGCATCGGCAGTCCGAGATCGAGGATTGCCGCGTCATAGTCTTCGGTATCGCCGCGAAACCAAGCTTCATTGCCATTGTCGACGGCGTCGACGACGAAGCTTGACGCCGCCAACGCGCGGACGATATCGCGCCGGATCAACTCTTCGTCTTCGACGACCAGGATTTTCATCACCTACCCTCGATGCTCAAGACTTCACCCGTGCGGGCATTCATCCGCAAGCGAATTAGACGGCCTTTCACATCGATAATACGGACGCGGTAAACGGGCGTGTCGCCGGAGCTGTCGAATTGCAGACCCACGACGTCGCCGGGAACACGGGCCTCCGCGCGCGACATGATATCCGACTGCGATTTGCCGTAGCCCTGTGGAGCGCCACGACCCGACCTGCCGTTTGCCGTGCCGCGACTACCGTCGCTGCCTCGCGCGCCGGAGCCTGAGTGACCGGATCCGGACCGGCCCGATCCTGACGAAGATGTTGAACCCGAGCCTGACGAACCCGATGAGCCAGAGCCCGACGAACCCGAGCCCGACGAGCCCGATGAGCCAGAGCCGGAAGAGCCGGAGCCACCGCTTCCGCTTCCGCCCCCTCCCCCGCCACCGCCCCCATCTCCACCGCCGCCATCTCCACCGCCGCCACTACCGCTTGCATAGGCAGAAACATCCGGCGAAAACACAGCCAGGATCGCAATCACGATCAGTACGTGCAATCGATTGTAAACGCCGTTTCGCATCAATTGAAGCCCGCTCGAACGGTCGCCATCAACAGGTGATAGTCTTAGATTTCGCCTGACTTTAGGCTGACAACCTAACCAACTGGCTAGGTTTACTCCAGCCAAGCGCGAAATCCCAAATCGCAACGTTTGCATCCGCCCATAAACCCTTCATTTACGCTTGTGCGGCAATCTCGACCCTGTTGAGTGAGTTGCCGATCACTGAGTGTACGGAAACGGATCAAACGAAGATCCACCCTGCGGCTCGGCCCGGCACATGTCTGTTGCGTCAGTCCCCGAGTACACCATGACCAAGCGCGTTCTTGTCGTCGATGACGATCCCGTACAGCGTCGCCTTTTGGAAGAGACCATCAAGCGGTTGGGCTTTGAAGTCCGCACTGCCTCGAGCGGCGAGCAGGCCGTTGAAATTCTCGAAGGCCCGGAGCGGTCCTCGATCTCCCTCGTTCTCCTCGATCTCGTCATGTCCGGCCTCGACGGCATGGGCGTATTGGATCGCGTCGCGTCCCAAACTGGCACCCCGCCGATCATCGTGCAAACAGCGCACGGCTCGATCGACACCGCAATCCAGGCGATGCGCGCCGGTGCTGCCGACTTCGTGATCAAACCGGCGAGCCCCGAGCGGCTGGAAATCTCGATGCGCACAGCCTTGAAGATCGAGGCACTGGCCGTCGAAATCGTGCGCATCAAGAAGAAGGTCGAAGGCACGCTGACCTTTGGCGACCTGATTGTGCAGGGCGACGGTATGGCTCGCGTCATCTCGCTCGGCAAGCGCGCCGCTGCCTCCAACATCCCAGTGTTGATCGAAGGTGAAAGCGGCGTCGGCAAAGAGCTGATCGCACGCGCGATCCAGGGTGAGAGCGAGCGCTCCGGCAAACCATTCGTCGTCGTCAACTGTGGCGCGATCCCCGAGAACCTCGTCGAAAGCATCCTCTTCGGCCACGAGAAGGGCTCGTTTACCGGTGCCACCGACAAGCGCATCGGCCGCTTCCAAGAGGCCGATGGCGGTACTTTGTTCCTCGATGAGGTCGGCGAACTTCCGCTCGAAGCGCAGGTCAAGTTGTTGCGCGCGCTGCAAGAAGGCGAGATCGACCCGGTCGGCTCCAAGAAACCGGTAAAAGTCAACTTCCGGCTGATCTCGGCCACCAATCGCGACATGATCCAGTTGGTCAAAGAGGGTAAGTTCCGCGAAGACCTCTATTACCGCTTGAACGTGTTCCCGATCTTCGTTCCGCCACTGCGCGAGCGCATCGGGGATGTGCCGGAGTTGGCCACGCACTTTCTGGCACGGTTCGCTGCCGAAGAAGGCAAGCGCATCGGCGGTCTGACCGACAATGCGCTGCGATTGCTAACTTCCTACAGCTGGCCCGGCAACGTGCGCCAGCTGGAGAATGCGGTTTTCCGCGCCGTGGTGCTGGCGGACGGTCTCCTGCTCGGCGTTTCGGAGTTCCCGCAGATCGCAGCTCACGTTGAAGGCTTTACGGCTGAAATGCCCGAGGCGCCAACCATGTTGCAGAAGCCACCAGCATACACCGGTCCGGCGGTTTTGGGCGCTGAAGCAGCTGTACCGCAAACGGTCACTATAGCCGGCGCCTTGACGCGTACTTCGCTGGGCATCTCAGCGATCGACGACACTGGCGAAATCCGCACCCTCGAAGCTATGGAAGCCGACATGATCCGCCTTGCCCTAGGGCGTTATCGCGGGCACATGACCGAAGTCGCCAAGCGCCTCAAGATCGGCCGGTCGACGCTCTACCGCAAGATGCAGGACTACGGGCTGGAACAGCACGCAAGCTAAAGAGTTATCGTTCGATATCGAGAGAAAAAAGGCGCGGCGTTCACTCGCCGCGCCTTTCGCAAATAAATTTCAGCAACGTGTTCTCTACGCCTACGCTGCCGCGTCTGTGCCCTAATTCTCAGGCTGTTCAATCGCTCAGCCGTCGGCTAGCTTCCGCGCGGCATGTTTGGAGTTTCGTCATGCGTTTGCGATCGGCCTTGGGCTTTTGTTCGGTTCTGACTGTGCTCTCACTTGGGGTACCGAATGATATCGCAACCGCCGAAGAAGTTGCCTCCCCCAGCTCCGAAGTTACGGCCGTCGAGCTCGAGCCATTGCCGCCGCCGCCGCCGGCTTTGACAGAGGCGCCGGCGCCAGCGGCGATGCCGTCGCCAACTTTGACAAGCGCACCCGAAGCGACGAAATCCGATTTGGTTGCGCCTGCGCCCGGTGCAGCTATCCCAGCAACAGCGATACCTAGCGAAGCGTTGACCGAGCCGAGCGCTCCTAATGTCGCAGCCCCCGTCGAGGCTGTTCCATCCGCGATCGTCCAGACTGATCCGATCGTCGCCGAGGTTCGCCAACGCCTCGCGCGTTCGTCAGCGGCGCTCGGCAAAGATGAACGCCAAGTCTTGCAGCGAGCTTACGGAACCGATGGCGCAAAGCCCTTCTGGATCAGCGAAAACACCGTTTCGCCGCGCGGCCAGGCGCTACTAGGCGAGCTGCGGCGCGCCGACGATTGGGGTCTCAAGTCATCCGAATTCGATGTTCCAGCGGCGGTGCCGCCCGAAGCCAGCCCGGAGTGGCTCGCCGAGCTCGAACTCAAGTTGAGCGTCGCGGCCTTGAAGTATGCCCGCCATGCACGTGGTGGCCGCGCCGACCCGACGCAACTATCGAGCTACCTTGATCGCCGCGCCCAGCTGCTGCCGCCAAAGCGTGTTCTCGACGAGGTGACCGCCGCTGCCGATCCCGATGCTTACCTCCGCAAGTTGCATCCTCAGCATCCGCAGTTCGAAAAATTGCGGCAAGCGTATCTGTCCGCGCGGGATGCGAAAATCCCAGTCGAAGATGCGGTCGCTACTCCAGCGCCGTTGTTCGAAGGGCGTAAAGCAAAGGCTGAGGAAGCCCCGCCAACCGGTGGCCTCCGCAAGCTTATGGCTAACATGGAAATGTGGCGATGGATGCCAACGGAGCTTGGCGCAACTCACCTGATGGTCAATGTGCCGGAGTTCCAGTTCCGGCTGATCCGCAATGGCGAGGTGATCCACACCGAGCGGGTAATCACCGGGAAGGTAGATACACAAACGCCGATCTTCTCCGATCTGATGGAGACTGTCGTTTTCAAGCCGACCTGGAACGTACCCGACTCGATCAAAGTCAAGGAGTTACTGCCGGCGCTCTCGCGCAACCCGTCGGCACTCGCACGCCAGGGTTTGCGAATTGCGCACAACGGCCGCGAAGTCGATCCGGCGTCGATCGACTGGGCTACGACCGACATCCGCTCCTTCCATGTGTTCCAGCCGCCGGGCGATGCGAATGCGCTCGGCATCGTGAAGTTCTTGTTCCCCAACAAACATGCGGTTTACCTGCATGACACTCCGACCAAGGCGCTCTTCAACTCGACGCGCCGCGCCTTTAGTCACGGGTGTATACGCGTGCGCAATCCGGTGCGGTTGGCGGAAATTCTGATGGAAAACGATCGCGGTTGGAGCACAGCGCAAGTCAAGGCGCAACTAGCACCGTCAGCGCCCGAGGCCGCTGACACGGCATTGTTGAAGAAGTTTCCCGTTCACATCGCCTACTTTACCGCCTGGGCGAACGATGCGGGCGAGATCCAATACTTCAACGACGTTTACGGCTACGAGACAAACATCCACCTAGGGCTCGAAGGCAAGGCCCATATGATCGTAAAGCGGAAGGAGGATCTTGGTCCGGTGCGGGCCGAAGTGGTCGGTCGCATGGTTGAAACCAAACCGTCCCCGGTCAATAAGGAATGGATGAAGACGATCTTCAAGACGTTCTAGTTTGGGGTTCCTCGGCGCCGATTGTCTGCCACATGATCCCTTCACATTCGCCCGACGTGACGCTAGTCTTTGATCATGAGTTATGTGCGCAAAACATTGCAGCGCCGGCCAATGGCTGGTTCACGGGCCCTCAAGGGTTCGCACTCGCACGCGCGCGCCCGTTCGAACAATAGCGGCTACTTGGACGGCCAATTGTTGATCGCGATGCCGCAAATGACCGACAAGCGGTTCGCGCGGTCGGTCATATACCTTTGTACCCACTCGGCTGAAGGCGCGATGGGATTGATCGTCAATCAACGCGCCAAAAACATAAGTTTTCCGCAGCTGCTGTCCCAACTCGGTATCGTCTCCAAGAACGCGTCGGACACGGTGCCACCTGAAATCATGGTCAAGGATGTGCACGTTGGAGGACCCGTCGACACTAAACGCGGGTTCGTGCTGCACAGCGCCGACTACTTTGCCGCGACCAACACTATGGCAATCGACTCGAGCATCAGTCTGACAGCAACCGTCGATATTCTCAAAGCCATGGCGAAGGGCAACGGGCCGGACAAAGCGATGCTGGCTCTGGGATATGCCGGCTGGGGTGCCGGACAACTCGAGGCTGAGATCCAGCATAATGGGTGGCTGCACTGTCCTGCCGACCCGCTGATTGTTTTCAATCAGGATATCGATCACAAATACGAACAGGCGATGTCTCTGATCGGCATCGACATGTCGCATTTCGTAAGCGACGCCGGCCACGCCTGATCAAGCTCTTACGCTAAAGCGCCGACCCGTATACTGCGATGCTCAAACCCGGGCGTTAGCACCTACCGGTTTTTGCTTGATTCGACTTCACCGCGGTCGACGCGACGCGAAAACTCGGTCTGGCCGCCAGCCGACAGGATACGCGCTTGTTCAACCCAGTTCTCGCGCTCGATGCGGCCGCGGAAATCCAGGACTTGGCTGACACGATCAATGTCTGCGCCCGACCAGTTGGCGATCTGCCGATAAGAAGTGACGCCCATCGAGTTCAGTTTCTTCTCGATCAGCACACCGACGCCGCGAACCCGCTTTAGGTCGTCCACTTGTGCCGACTTAGCGCCGCCAATCTGCCCCGCACCCGCGTATGCTTCGGAGCGCACCGAGCGCAAACCCGACATATCCGCCGGGCGTTGCGTGGACGCCGGCTCGGCAACCGTTTTGGCGGCAGTATCGCGGATCGCATCCGACAGCCGGCTTGGCCGGGCGACATCAAGGCTTGGAGTTCCCGCAGGGGAATGGCGTTGATCGAACTGGCGTGAATAGGCCGTGTCGCCACCGCGCGATAGGATTTGCGCCTGTTCGATCCAGTTTTCGCGCTTCACGCGGCCCTCTTGACCGAGCAGGCGATCGAACCGCATGGCATCGGCGGCCGTCCAGCTCGCGACCTGCGCGTATCGGTTGACGCTTTGCGTGTTGAGGAGCTTCTCCACTTCGGCGTTTATGCCGCCAATGCGCTGCAGAGTATCGCGCATAGTAGACGACAGAGTACCAAGACCCGCCGCTGCAGCGGACGCCGCAGCGCCAGCGAGCCCCGGCTCCGTCGTGCGAGACGTCTCGTCGCCAACTGCTGCCGTTTTTGCAACACTAGAGGCTTCGACTGGTGAGGTCTTTTGCTCGCGGACCGGCGCGTCTGCCGATTGGGCAAATGCTGCACGATCCGATACGTGCGGCGATGTCGTCGTTGCGACAGCTAGTGCAACAACCTGCGTTGCAGCCGGTTTCTGCACACTCTCGTTGATGACCGGCGGTGCCGTCGTCGTCTCACCGCGATCTTTTCTCCGCGCGTAGGCAGTTTCACCTCCACGAGCCAGGATCTGCGCCTGCTCGATCCAGTTTTCCTGCTCGATTCGGCCGCTGAAGCCGAGCGCCTTGGAGATCCGCGCGACGTCACCAGGCAACCACGCCGCAACATCACGATAACGCCCGACGCCAAGTTCAATGAGGCGCGCGCTGACTGCCGGATCGATTGAGCGGATGCGGGTCAAATCATCGGTCGCGGAGATAGCGGCCGCCGCCGCAATTGGCGCCGCAACGCTCGCTGGTCCCGACGTGCTGGAAGCAGGAAAGTCTAGGCGCCCCGGAACCACTGACGCGACCTGCTGGGCCGATACTGCCGGCGGCATCGGAACGGTACCGGTCGCAGGATCCGAAGTCCTGACGGGAGGTGTCGCGACCGGCGCTACGCTAGGCGCTGCAACACCTACCGGTGCCGTACCATTGACAGGCGGAGCGGGTGGCGACGGGGCCGGTTTTGCGGCTTGCATGGCGCCACCCATGGCCGGCGCCTTGGTCAAAACCTCCTCGAAACGGTTCGCTGCATCAGCGGCGGCTTGTGGCGACGTGCGCTCGATCGTCTCCAGTGCGATCGGTTTTGGATCAGCGCGGCGAACCGGTGGGGAAATCGGTGCTTGAGGCGGAATGGCGCCGCGCCGTGCGGAAGCGGACGCGCCCTCGAACCTCGAGGTTTCATTTGCGAGCTTTGCGGTCGCAAAAAAGGATCGTTTGACCAGACAAGCCGCCCAAGCGCCGAGGAAGTAGGCGCCAAGCAAGAGAAGCGACGTTTCCAGAATCAGTCTTGTCATCGGTCAGAACTCACACATGTATCTCAACGCCAAGGCGTAGTTACCAAATGAAACGTCAATCAGGGAAAACTCAGTTTTCGGCACGGCCGCACGATATCCAGCCGACGTAGGCACCTATGAGGAAGGCCGCAACAATGTACCAAAGCAACTTCACGATCAGATAATCCACGATTGCCAGCTCCTACCTCAATGCACTCAAATCTGGCGCCAAGCGCTGCCTCGATCAGTCGATCTTCACTTCGAACTCGATGCGCCGGTTTTTCGCCCGGTTTTCCTTGGTGTCATTCGCTGCAATCGGACGTGTCTCGCCATAGCCCAGCGAAGTTAAACGAGCGCCCTCGATGCCAGCCGCCGTTAGATAGTCGAGCACCGATTTTGCGCGCCGGTTCGAGAGATTTGCGTTGCGCTCCGGCGTACCCTCGGCGTCGGTGTGGCCTTGAACCTCTATCCGGGCCGACTTGCAGGTATTCATCACACCGACGAGTTTATCGAGTGTCGCGTTGCTTTGAATATCAAGTTCGGCGCTTGCGCGCTTGAAATAGATGACGCCTTCTTTGCTCACCGCAGTCAACGTTGTTTGACAATTGCTCGCCTCTTGCCGCGTCTTTTGTGTGGCTGCACTCGTTGATGGCGCCGCAACGAGCGCAGGTGCAGGCGCGGCGGGCACTGCTGGTATCGGCGGCGCGACCGGCTGTGTTGGCGCAGCGATAGCTGGGGCTGGTGCGGAAAGCTTGGCTGCCGCAGCATCGGCGGCAGCTTTCGCAGCTACAGCGTCCGCTGCGGCGCGACGAGCGGCTTCGTCTGCTGCTGCCTGTGCAGCCGCAGCGTCAGCGCGACGCTTCAGTTCGGCTGCCGAAATACCGGTGAACGCGATCCTTATATCGGCATTGCACGCTGATCCGGCCGCATTCGACACCTCCACGGGAACTCCCTGCGCGATCGCTTCGCTTTCGGTCGAACCGGTGACAACGAGGTTGCGGCCAGAAATCTGTAGGCGACCGCTGCCAAGGCGCCCGAGGCCAACCAAACCCGCGAGCGTGCACGTTTGCCAACCGTCGGGAGCGCCCAGTGCCACGTCGAGCTTGTCGTCGATGCGCTGCCCGGCCAACCGCGCTTTCACCGCCTCGACAATCGCACCCTTCGCTTCGAGACTAGGTACATAACCGGTCAGCGCAACGACCCCGCCGGCAGCAACCACCGAAGAGGTGAATGGGTCGATTGTCTTCAGCGGAATTTCCTTCACGCGTAGGGCGTCGGATACCTTGAATGATGCCGGCACGTCGGACTTCAGCCCGCGACGCACCTCATCGGCAGTGGCGGCGTCGGCGGCAAGCCCGCTGAGGCTCATCTGAGCATCGCGCGTATCGACGCTCCCTTCCTCCAGTCGGCCAAGCTTCGACACCGCTGCGAGGACCCCCTGCAACCAATCCTTTGGCTCTCCAGCGGCGATTTGCAGCCGGTCGACGATGGCAGCTCTTGGAAATGCTCTCTTTGCGGCCGAGAAAATATCATCGCGCGCACGTTCGCTAGGCACAAACCCGATCAGCTGGACTTGGGTACCACTAAGCCGTGCACCCCACGTGTAAGGCTTCACCACGGGTGGCGTGACCTTGTCGCTGCGCAGTTTGATGCCGAGCGGCAGTGCATTCTGCAAAGCCATCTTGATATTGCGGTAGGCGTTGATGTCGTCGGCTTCGCCCTCGATCAATAAGTTCGCTGCATCGAGATCGACCCGGCCACCAGATTTCAGGCCAGCGAGCTGTCTAAGCGCAAAACCAATGCCGCCCTCCCAGAGGGACGCTCCGGGTGCACCACGCGCCAATTTCGTTCGATCGTCGATCTCGCGGCTTGGGAATGTCGCCTTCGCGGTTCCAATGATCGCTTGCCGGGTTGCAGGTGAGGGTACGAAGCCAGTCAACCTGACGCGCCCATCTGCCTGCAGCTGAGCGCCCCAGACATAATTCTTTTCTTCATCAAGTAACCTTGATTGATCGTCGAGCTGACGCACGCCCCAAATGCTGCGAACGATGCCGGCAGCGCGCAGTTGATCGCTGTTGTCTACCGCCTGACCGTTAAGCGTCGCGTTGCGGCCATCGAAGGAAACGGTTGCCCAGCCTTGAGCCGCGCTCGACAATGCAGCTTCGGATTGCTGCTTCAGCGACGTCTCGATGCCACCGAACGTGCCAAAAAACCAATACATCAGGCCAGTAAGCACAGGTAATAGCAGCAGACCCCACAACCAGCGGATCGGATTGCATTTCATAGCTTGCGTCCTACTCCCTACCACCCGGCCTACAACCCGGCGCAACGACATCTTCACGGCCGACGACGAGCGTCGCACACCAATGAGGCCGCGCCGTCGGCCACCCAACGGGCATTTGCGACTATGCGTGGCCGAAAAATAACCCCACCGTCTTATAGCCATCGGCCTGCAGCATTGGAAGCAGCTGCTGGGTGCTGTCCGGTGCTCGTCTGCAACACCACTGCGAAAGGATGAGAGGGCTTAGCACTGAAACCCGAATTTCTCAGCAGACATCGGCATAACGGGTAAGCTGACATTCCTTCATTGGCGCATTTGCCTGCATCACTTCAGCAGCAGCGCGCGCTGGAGGCGGCCGCCGATCGTTGCAGCGCCATTACCTAGAATCTCGTGCGGTCGTCCGGGCGCCCAATTTGCAGTGGAAAGCTTACTTGCGGCCTTTGCGATGATAACCGCGTAGTTATGCTCGTACAACAGCTTGTGCCGCGCTTCGCGTAGCTGCGACAGTCGGCTTTGCCACGGATCCAGCGCCAGCAACCTGACGACTGTCTCGACGGCGGAGGCGGGATCGCCGGTATCGAGCGTCTCATAGGAACCGGCAGGAAAGTAGTGGCCGATCGATGGCGTGCCAGAGAAAATCGGTAACGCCCAACCCAGATAGGCGTCGGCAAGCTTCTCGCTCCAATAATGCTCGTCGGCACTGTTTTCGAGCACCAAATGATACCGGCAGGCATCGATCGCGTCGGCCTTGTCGGGAATGGGCTTAAAGCCGTTGCCGAAAAGCATCAATTGGTTGCCGATACGCTGCCGGAGAAGTTCGATGAACGCGAGACGCCGCCGCTGCATCGGGGTCCGCTTTTTCGCCGATATGACAGCCGACACGGCAAGCCGGCGAGGCTGTGGCGTTTGCCGTTCCAACGCTTCAAAATTGCGAGCAACACGCAGCCCACCGGTCTCGAAAACAAGTCCATAAAACCACGGCAGACCGGTCTGGCCGCGCAGCAAGCGTCCGCGGTACCCCCAGTGCCGGTAGGGCGAGATCACCGTGCCAAACTGATTGAGATAGGCAACGTTGTAGCGCTTGATGTTGCATGGCTCGCCGGTAATCAAAATGCGCCGATCAATCGGAACCGTCGTCGTCTGCCCCTTCAATGGCTCGTCGAAAACCGCGAGTGCGTCGACGCCATCCGTCGCGTTCAACATCAGTTGCGCGGCACCAACATAACCATCGCCGTTTGCGGTCTGTCGCAACCACGGCACGCCCACGTGTCGCGAAACCAATCCGATCTTCAAGTCGAGCACCTTCTATCCACTTGATCCAAACGCGATCGAACGCCAGTGTCCACCCTCTGGCAAATGCAGGATGTGACGATGTCAAACGGCGTACGCTCAACGGTCGACAGTATTTACCGCTACCCCGTCAAGGGTCTGACGCCGGAAAAGATGGATAGCGTGACACTGGCGCCCGGCGAGACCCTACCGTTCGACCGGGCTTTCGCGATCGAAAATGGACCAGGGCGTTTCGATCCGGCAAATCCGCGCCATCTGCCGAAGATCACATTCCTCATGCTGATGCGCGACGAACGCTTGGCGACACTCGACGCCCGGTTTGACGATGCGACGCTGACCCTGACAATTTTCCGGGCGGGAAAACAAGTCGCCCGCGGCGATCTTGGGACGAGACTGGGCCGCACCATGATCGAGCAGTTCATGGCGGCTTACATGAAGGACAGCCTACGCGGCGCACCTAAGATCGTGTCCGCTCCGAACCATAGCTTCTCGGACGTCGCCATGAAGTGCCTCCACATCGTCAACCTGGCGTCGGTACGTGACCTTGAACGTTCTGTTGGTCAGCCCATCAACCACTTGCGATTCAGAGCCAATTTATACATCGATGGCGTCGAACCATGGGCCGAGCGGGGATGGCTTGGGCGGCAGCTCGCGATTGGGGACGCCCGGCTTGAAGTGGTTGCGCGCACGCAGCGATGCGACGCGACCAACGTCGATCCCGGCACAGCTGCGCGCGATATGGCATTGCCGGCAGTTTTGCAAAGAACTTGGGGCCACGCCGATTTCGGCATCTATGCCAAGGTGGATGCCGGAGGGGCCATCGCCCCCGCCGACCACATTCACTTAGTTTGATCGTATCGCCGGGCGTGCCGTTCAGGGCTCGTTCTTGCCAGGCTCATCGGACGGGGTCTCGCCAGCGTCAACCGCCGGTACGGCTGCCTCGCGCTTAGGGCGACGCACGGGGCGGCGCAAAAACTCCGGCTGCTCTTGCTGCGCATCGGTAAACCGATCCGCCGCTGGGACTGCCGTTGCGCGACGCCGCGGCACCGAAGGTTCCCTCGGCACGGCCGCAGGAGCTGCGACGTTAACTGGCACAACATCATGGACGGGCGCTACTTCATGCGCCGGTCCTGCAGTTGGAGATGCTTGAAACTCCGGTGCCAAGGATGTGTCAGGCGAGCCGGCATCGCTCTGCAGTCGGTCTCCCGACGGCCGATCGAAGGATGCCCGATCGGTCGCGATCCGCTCCGGCCGGTCCTGCAAATTCCGGTCTTGCGGGTTCCGATCTTGCGGTTGCCGGCTGTGCGATTGACGGTCTTGATAGGATCGATCGTTGTTCGGCCGGTCCCCGCCCCCGCGATCTTGACCGGGATTGCGGTCGATCCGCTCACGGCGGTCGTCACGATTGCCATTGTAGCCGCGCTGCTGGCCTTCGCCATATCGCTCACGACGGCCGCCGTCCCGTTGACCACCCTCGCGCTGCTGGCCACCATCGCGGTTGCCGTCATTGCGGCGCGGCTGGCGATCATCGTAGCCGCGCTGCGGGCGATCGTCGCGATTTCCTCGATCGTCGCGCGGGCCGCGTTCTTCTCGAGCGGGCTGATCCAATGATCTGTCGGCAAACCGGCCATGTGGCGGATCGAACATGCCAGGCTGCGGCTCCTGACCCCGGATCGAGCCCTCGGCGCCCGCAGTCTGATCATCACCATACTCTTCACCGGCCTGATCGCTGCCGGCTTCACCGGCTTCGCCAGGCACGCGCGGGCGATATTGACCCTCCCCGCTTTGCTGCTGTTGCTCACGATAGGTCATGATGATGCGATTGTAATGTTCGGCGTACTGCAGATAAGCTTCAGCCAAAACACTATCGCCGGACGACTGCGCGTCGCGCGCTAGAGTTGTATATTTTTCAGCGATGTGGGCCGGGTTGCCGCGGATTTTCACATCCGGACCATTCGACTCATAACTGCGGGCGAGAGGATTTTGCCCTTTGCGGTTATTGTTGATGTTGCTCTGGTTGTGCTGGTTGCTGTTGTGCCCGCCACTACTCTGGCGGCCACGGCCCCTGCGATTCTGCTGTCCCTGCCTCATAGGCTTCCATTCTCAACGCTGGAGTTCTGTAGTTTCAGGCTGGCTTCGAAGCTTGCGGATGCCAAACGCATCGAAAACCTCACGGTATGTGCTTAGCAACATCCCCTCACGCGTTCTCCGACACCGAACGCGCCTTCAATGAAAAATGTCTACTCTGCGCCTGCAAAGCCGACCCACCCGATTTCGCCATTCGCCGCTGATGATCGATTGATCTTTGTCCTGAAATGCGAGCAGGCGTTCGAAGCCCTGTACGCTCAGCGTAGCGCTCTGACTAATCGCGACGATGCGCCGATCGAAATTGCCTCAAATGGCCGATCCGCGACGATCACGGTGCATATCTTGCAACGGCCGGGCCGCAACGTCCGAACGCTTTTGTTCAATGCGACGCTTGAGACAATACCGCGACCAGTCGCCGATTCCAATACTTATTTGGTGCAAGATTACCCGAGTGTTTTTTGTGCAACACATCGTGCATTCCCGCTGAGGTCGCAAATCACAGTTGGATCCAGCCAGCCCGCCGGGGCGCCCTCAGCCTGAAGCATTGCCATCACATCGCGCGCTTGGTTGCTTCCGATTTCCAAAAAAGCATAACCCTTTGGAACTACGCTGACAAGGCCTTGTATTAGCCGGCGATAGTGTGCGAGCCCATCAGGCCCGCCATCTAACGCTACGGCCGGGTCGTACTGGCTCACTTCGGGCTCCAAACCACAGATTTCGTTAGTCGGAATATAAGGCGGATTTGCGATTAGGATATCGAAACGCTCGTCGATCCCGTCAAGCGCATCAACAATCCGGAGCGACATCCGCGGCCAGACCCCGTGCGTGACAGCATTTCGTTCGGCTACTTGCAACGTTTCGGGATGTATGTCGGTACCAATCCCGGACGCATCCTTTAGTTCCGCCAGTAGCGTAATGAGCAGGCAACCAGAGCCGGTGCCGACATCGAGAATGCGTAATGGTTTGCCGAAATGGCCAGGCGACCGCGCCACGGCCAGGGCGGCCTCTATCAACGTTTCAGTATCGGATCTGGGATCGAGGGTGGCTGGCGATATTTCGAACCTACGGCCGTAAAACTCCCGCCAACCCAAAATGCGCGAAACCGGCTCGCGTGCCATGCGCCGGCGTGCAGCGGCATTGACGGCATCCGCTTTATCGCCGATCAATCGAAAGGGATCTGAGATCAGGGCTGCCGCTTCGATCTCCATGAACTCCGAAAGAAGCAGCCTCGCATCCAATGCTGCGGTATCGATCCCGACGCCTTCGAATGCGCGGATCATCAACCGATAGACATCGCCAACTGATTGAACAGGGGTGCTGCTGAACGCGCCAGCGGGATTGACCGTCGAGCGCGTCATGCCCCGGACTGCGAGATTTCAGCGAGTTGAGTCGCCTGCGCTTCCGTCGTCAATGCGTCAACCAACTCGTCGAGAACGGCACCCTCCATCATTGCGTCGAGCTTGTGCAATGTCATATTGATCCGGTGGTCAGTGACGCGGCCCTGACCGAAGTTGTAGGTACGTATCCGCTGCGAACGATCGCCGGAGCCGACTTGATCCTTGCGGGAACTCGAGCGCTCGTCGGCGAGACGTGCGCGCTCCGCCTCATAAAGCCGCGAGCGCAACACCTGCATGACCAGACGACGGTTTTGATGTTGCGACTTCTCCATCGAGACGATCACAATTCCGGACGGGATGTGGGTCAAACGCACCGCAGAGTCCGTCTTGTTGACGTGCTGGCCACCTGCGCCAGACGCACGCATTGTATCGATCCGGATATCCTCGGGGCGGATGTCGATATCGACCTCCTCCGCCTCGGGCAACACAGCGACCGTTGCCGCGGACGTGTGGATGCGTCCGCTGGCCTCAGTGGCTGGCACGCGCTGAACGCGATGCACACCAGACTCGTATTTCAATCGAGCGAACACGCCCTTGCCCGTGATGGAGGCGATCACCTCCTTATAGCCACCCAGGTCACTTTCGGACATCGAGATCACATCGACTTTCCAACCCTTGGACTCTGCGTACCTCGCGTACATGCGAAAGAGGTCGGCCGCGAACAGTGCAGCCTCGTCGCCGCCAGTCCCCGCGCGCACTTCGATGATGGCGCTCTTTTCATCCGCGGCATCCTTCGGCAAGAGCTGGATCTTGAGATCGTGCGCCAGCTTGTCGATGCGATCCTTGAGCGCCTCGCTCTCTTCCCGCGCCATCGCGGCCATGTCGCGATCCTGCCCGGGTTCGGTCAGCATCGCTTCGAGATCAGCCCGTTCCGCTTGGCTCGCCTGCAACAACTTGATGGCATCGACCACGGGACCCAGTTCGGCAAACTCCTTGGAAAGCTTTACAAATTGAGCTTGCGGCAGATTCGACGACAACTGAGCCTGCAGCGCTTCCCAGCGTTGCACGAGGCGGTCTAGTTTCTCGAGCGGTACGGTCATCATGGCGCAGGCATCCGGAAGCAAACATCGACGCAGGTGGAGTTGGCATCCCTCGCTACAATTCGATGCTGTCGCCTTCGGCGAAACTGTGCAGATCCGATCGCAGCGACCCCGTCTTTGTGCCAAGCCACTCCGTCATGCGCTCGGCGATCCGGCTCGCGTCAAGCGAACGCAGCATCGCTTTCACCGGCCCGATGGAAGCGGGCGACATCGAAATCGACCGGAACCCCAGCCCGATCAGTGCCATCGCCGACAATGGCCGCCCGGCCAGCTCGCCGCATAGCGTCACCGGTTTACCGTGCTTCTCACCGGCCTCGACGATTTGGCGTAACGCCCGCAGGCCCGGCACCGACAAGGCATCATACCGGTTGGCAACGCGACTATTGCCGCGGTCGGCTGCAAACAAGAATTGCATCAAATCGTTGCTGCCGACCGACACGAAGTCGATGCGGGGCATCAACGCGTCGAGCTCGAACAACAAGCTCGGTACTTCGATCATCGCGCCTATTTTTACTGCGGCCGGTGCCGGCCACGTGCCGCGCTCGACCATCAATTCCTGCTCACGCGCGATCAGGCGCCGCGCTGCATCCATTTCGGCGACCGACGTTATCATCGGTACCATCAGATAGAGCGTGCGCCCGCCCGCGGCACGCAGCAGCGCGCGCACCTGCGTGCGGAACAATCCCGGCCGGTCAAGCGACATGCGAATTGCCCGCCAACCGATCGCCGGGTTCTCTTCCTTCGGCTGGCGCAAATAGGGCAGCGTCTTGTCACCACCGATATCGAGCGCCCGGAACACGACCGGCTTGTCACCCGCTTCTTCGAGAATTTGCCGGTAGGCAAGCGTCTGTCTTTCCAACCGGGGAAAACTGTCCGAAATCATGAACTGCAGCTCGGTGCGGAACAGGCCGATACCGTCCGCTCCGCATTCCATCAGATGCGGCATATCGACAAGCAGGCCGGCATTGATGCGCAAGTCAATCGTGCAACCGTCTTTCGTCACGGCTGGCTGATCGCGCAGCGCACGATACTGCTGCTGACGACGTGCCCTGAAACGGGCTTTGTCGGCGTAAGCGGCGATCACATCGGCGGGCGGGCGAAGATGAACCTCGCCGCTTTCGGCGTCGACGATCACGGCGTCGCCGGTCGACACCCGCTCGATCAAGCCCTTTGCGTTACCAATGGCCACCAAGCCCAGCGCCTTGGCGACGATTGCCACGTGGCTTTGTCCGCTGCCATCTTCGAGAATCAGCCCGCGCAGCCGCGACCGGTCGTAGTCGAGCAGTTCTGCGGGACCCATGGTGCGGGCGACCAGGATCGTATCGAGCGGCAGGTCAAAGTTTTCTCGTGCCGCATTTTCCCGGCCGGCCAGCAGACGCAGCAAACGGTCCGATAAGTCGTCGAGATCGCGCAGCCGCTCGCGCCAGTAGGGATCGTTTTGCCGCAGCATCCGCGACCGCGTGGAATTCTGCACGCGCTCGACCGCTGCCTCAGCGGTCAAGCCTTCCTTGACGGCTTCCCGCATGCGCCGCAGCCAGCCTTTGTCGTTAGCAAACATGCGGTAAGCTTCGAGCACGTCGCGATGTGCTCCGGCCATTGCCAGCGTCTCGTGCGAGAGAAGCTCATCGAGATTGCCGCGCAAGCGCACCACCGCAGCTTCAAGCTTACGCTCTTCTGCCGCCGGATCATCCGCCAACAGTTTGGTGACGACGACGCGCGGCTCGTGCAAGACGACGTGGCCAAGCGCCAAGCCCTCCGACATCGGCTCGCCCTTGATCGCGGTCGATTGAATACGGCCCATATCCAGCGCTGCACCGGCGCCCGCCACCGCACCCGATACGATCTGTTCGGCAACCACCATCGCGGTCGTCTGCAGAACTTCCACGTCCTCCTCGGAATACTCACGGAAGGTGCGATTTTGCACGACGAGCACGCCATACACCGTCCCGCCGCGCACGATCGGCACGGCCAGCAGGGAGTGGTAGATTTCTTCGCCGGTTTCCGGACGATAGGAGAACGCAGGATGGTTCTGTGCGTCGGGTTCATTGACCGGGGTCGCCAGTTCGGCGCAGCGGCCGACGAGGCCTTCGCCGCGCTTCATGCGGGTGGTGTGAACGGCGTTCGGGTTCAACCCTTCGGTCGCAAACAACTCCAGCGAACCGTCCTGACGTTTGAGATAGATCGAACATACCTCGGAGACCATCAACCCGGATATCTGACGTACGATCTGGTCGAGCCGGGACTGACCGTCGCCGGTCGCAGCCATGATCTCGCGCAGGCGCCGCGTGATCACACGTAGCGCCGGCTCGGTCGAAGAGGTGCGCAATTCGTCCCCGCGTCGGGTCTGCATGATCTTCTGCCGTTTGCCCCTCCGCCCCGAAAAGCGGTGTTAAAACGCAAAAGGCCCGCAACAGCATCAAGCGCTGGATCTGCCGCAAGGCCGGTTCATCAAGTTTCGTTTCGCTAGTCTTTGTCGAGACCGTAAAGCGTGTGTAGCGTACGAACCGCAAGCTCGGCGTACGCTGCGTCGATCAACACACTGATTTTGATTTCGGATGTCGTAATGGCCAGAATGTTGATGCCCTTTTCGGCGAGCGCCTTGAACATCTGCGCGGCAACTCCGGCGTGACTGCGCATACCAACGCCGATGACCGACACCTTCACCACGTCGGCAGAGCTTTTCACTTCGAAATAGCCGATCGCGCCCTTGGCTGCCTTCAGCACTTCGAGGGTACGCGGCAGTTCGGCCGCCTGAACGGTAAAGGTCATGTCCGTATGCTTGCCGTCAGCCGACAAGTTCTGCACGATCATATCGACGTTGACGTTGGCATCGGCAAGCGCGCCAAAGATACTAGCGGCGATGCCAGGCTTGTCCGCGACCTTTACGATCGTAACCTTGGCCTCATCCTTGGCAAAGGCAATACCGCTGACAACTTGTTGTTCCACAATCTCATCCTCGCCACAAACAATGGTACCGATATCTTCCCAGTTACTCGACCCTCCGACAGCTGGAATGGCATCCGGGGAAACGAAACTCGACAGCACTCGGGTTCGCATCCCGTGCACCATGGCTAACTCGACCGAACGCGTCTGCAAAACCTTCGATCCGAGCGATGCCATCTCGAGCATCTCCTCGTAAGAAACTTTGGGCAGCCGCCGCGCCTTCGGCACGACGCGCGGGTCGGTCGTATAAACACCATCCACATCGGTATAGATGTCGCAAATGTCGGCCTTCAAGGCGATCGCCATGGCAACGGCACTCGTGTCGGATCCACCGCGACCCAGCGTCGCGACGCGCCTGCGTTCCGGTTCAATGCCTTGAAAGCCGGTGATGACGGCAACTTCTCCCCCAGCGAGCCGGCGGCGCAACTCGCTACCTTCGATTTCCAGAATTCGGGCCGAGCCGTGCGCCTTATCTGTCAACACCGGCACCTGCCAGCCCTGCCAAGAGCGCGCCTGGATACCGAGCGACTGCAGAACGATCGCGAGCAACCCCGCCGTCACCATTTCGCCCGAGGCAACCACGGCATCGTATTCCCGCGCATCGTGCAGAACCGATGCTTCACGCACCCACGAGACGAGCTGGTTCGTAACCCCCGTCATGGCGGAGACGACAACTGCGACCTGATTACCGGCGTCGACTTCGCGCTTGACGTGACGCGCCACATTCTTGATGCGCTCCACGTTAGCGACCGACGTCCCACCGAATTTCATAACGACAACGGCCATAGTCGTGTCCTTAGGGCCGGGCGCAGATACTGCCCCGAACGGCCAATTCATCATGCACTGGAGGTACTCATAACCAGAACGCACCCTCCCCGCAACCACGCGGCCGGGTTTGACGAATCCTCCCCCAAGGGCCATGTAATTGGCCCATGTCTGATCCTGCAAACAACGCTGCCGTAAATATCGACCAGGCGGAACTCGACCGCTTCGCCAAGCTCGCCAGCGATTGGTGGGATCCAAACGGTAAATTCAAGCCGCTTCACAAAATCGGCCCTGCACGTCTCGGATACATTCGAGATCGTGTGATGAGCCATTTCAAGTTGCAGCCACGACAGAGCCTAAAGCCGTTCGCCGGTCTGACGATGCTGGATATCGGCTGCGGTGGCGGCCTGATTTCGGAGCCGCTCAGCCGTCTAGGCGCATCCGTTACGGCGATCGAGCCGGCGGAAGCCAACATCGGCGCAGCCAGGGCGCATGCCGCCGCAACCGGTCTCACAATCGATTACCAAGCGACGACAGCGGAGGATTTGTCGGCCAGAGGGTGTTCCTTCGACTGCGTCGTATGCCTGGAAGTGGTGGAGCATGTGCCCGATCCCGCGGCCTTCGTGAAGGTATGCGGCAGTCTCGTGCGGCCCGGCGGTTTGTTGATTTTGTCGACGATCAATCGCACTTTGAAGGCGTACGCTTTGGCGATCGTCGGTGCGGAATACATACTACGCTGGTTGCCGGTGGGCACGCATCAGTGGGACCGCTTCATCACACCGGCTGAGCTTGACGGTCATGTCCAAGCAGCCGGGTTCGGCGCGTTGGCGGTAGAAGGGATCGTGTTCAATCCGCTTGCCGATCGTTGGTCGATCGGTCGCGACACCGATGTGAACTACATAGGTGCCGCTGCCAAACCGGACTAAGTCAGCAAATTCATTTTCCCTTTTTGCTCAGCCAATCTTGCAGAAAGGCAATCTCGGTCTCCTGCGCCTTGACTATCTCTTCGGCAAGCTTCTTGAGTTCCGGATCGCTGCCATATTTCAGTACCACCCGGGCCATGTCGACTGCCCCCTTGTGATGAGGGATCATTCCCCGGGCAAAATCAACGTCTGCGTCGCCAGAGTATGTGATGTTCATCTCGCCGTGCATTTTCATGTTGGCGTGATTGTAGGCTTGGCTTGCCGGGCCTTTATCACCCTTCGGCGCCATTTTGCCCATCTTGTCCATTTTACCCATTTTGCCCATGGAGCCGCTGCCGGAGCCTTTGCCGGCCCCCGAGCCCGAGCCCGAACCCGAGCCTGCGCTCGAGCCAGAACCCGAGCCCTTCTCTTGAGCCGCGAGGTATGAAGTGCCGGACGCAACCGCAACGGTGAGTGCAAGGGTCGCTGCCAACGCGATCGACGTAAGAATTTTCATGATGCTTCCATGTTGATTTGGCCCACATCCAGATATCTGGAACGCCAGATTTCCAGTGTGAGCGTGCGCGAGTGTTCTTTTACTTGATTTGCGATGCCTGGGGTTAGGCCTTTGGTGGTCGCGGAAGTGGTGAAGGCTCGAAGGTATGAGCAGCAAATCCACTCGTGCCGGCATGCCTAAGCCAAAGTAGCGATGTGTGGTTGGAGGATGCTCCATCCCTCGTATTTGGCGGTACAAGCGCGCTTCATCAAGGACCATTTTTGCAGACGTGCTGTCGATCGCGCTCGGCGGCTACTCGTCATAGTCCACCCGACCGGAGCGTCCCTGGTGAGTTATTCTGGCCGAGAAATCAGCTTGTTGGGGGGCCACACTCGGTGTTTCCATAGTTGTCCCGACGGCAAACCCCTTGATCAAACGCAAACAAAGCCATACCGCTGCCAATCCGAATGCAATGCCGCCCGCCATATTTCCTATGAGGATGCCCTTCGGCCCGGCAAGCCACCCGCCAGCCAGGACGAAGGGGATGGTTCCCAATGTTGCGCGGCCCCAATTGAACCATGTGGAATAGTGTGCATAACCGAGCGTGTTGAAGCACGCATTCGATACGAACAAAGCCCCGAGAAATGCGAACAATGGCGCCACCCAAAGGCAGTTGAACCGGATCAGTTCGGCAGTTGCCGGTGACGCGCTGAATGCATGCGCGAGCGGGTGTGAGAAAATAGCCAAAACTGCCCATGCGATTAAGGTGAAGCCGGCGGTAATCCGCAGGGCATCGACGAAGCTGCGATGAACCCGAACCGGGTCGCGTGCACCCAGGTTCTGCCCCAAGATCGGACCAACAGCACCCGACAATGCGAAGATTGCACCGAAAGCCACCGGCATGATCCGGCCGATGATTGCCCATGCCGCCACGGCATCATCTCCATAGGGCGCGATCGCATACGTGGCGTAAGCATTACTCACTGGTGTCGCGATGTTGGCCGCAACTGCCGGAAACGCTATCGCCGCGACCGCTGGAATGTCATGAAGGATCGAGGTCATATTTGGCTTCGACATCAGGTTGTGAACGCGGATGACGCCGTGCAGGCCCACGGCCATGACGGCCACACGTGACAGCGCTGAAGCTATTGCTGCGCCCTTGATGCCGAGCCCCAAGCCAAAAATGAAAATCGGATCCAAAATGACATTCACCGTTGCCCCGGCAAGTGTCACGTACATGGCGCGCTGCGCGTCGCCGGCCGAGCGGAGCACTCCGCCGGATGCCATGCCGAGCGCGAGCATCGGCAACGTCGGCACGAGAATTGACAAGTAAAGTTGCGCGAACGCATGCGTGCGTCCAACCGCACCGAACATGGTTAGAAGCCAAGGTATCATGCACCAAAGCACGACAGCGAGAATCGCACTGAGAACCGCTGAAGCTAGATGGGTATTGGTCGCAAGCCTTCTTGCGCGCGCTAGATCCCGGGCGCCTAACGCTGGAGAAACCAGTGCCGTAGCTGCGATCGCAAGGCCAATGCCGATCGAAGTCGCAAAGAACATGATCGAGCTGGCGTACCCGACGGCCGCCACGATCTCGACATCACCCAGAAGACTGAGAAAATACATGTTCGCGAGATCGCCGATAAAAATCGCCATTAAGCCGATCGCACTGGTCCCAGTCATGATCAGCAGATGCTGCATGATCGAACCCGTCACGAATTTCGGTGCATCGCCACTCAGTGCGACCGGGATCAGCGGTGCAACCGGCGTGTCGGGCGTCGTGTGTTCTGTCATACGCGTGTGCGGTCCCGGGACATGAGCGGCAGCACTACCACGTTCCACAGAATGAAGAGCAGCGCACATTTGGCGGCGCGACCTATCCGCGCTTGGCCAACCACTCCTCATAGCTTTCGCGCTTCATTTCGAACACCTCGCCTTGATGGCAATACTGGAAGCCGGCTAACCGGCCGATCGGGCGATAGCGTTGCGTATCGATATAGTGCGTGACTGGATCGACCAAACCGGCGCGGGCGTGCACCCGGACGACTTCGGCAATCAATATTTCCCGCGTGTTGGAGAAAGCGAGCGACACGACCTTTCTGCATTCGAGTGCAAACGGCGCAGCGGCTATGCGTGGCACGGGAACGCTTACGCCCGGCAAAGTCTTGATGCCTAGCGCCTCGATCTCACTGACGTGAGGTGGGAAGTCGATCGCGCAGTCGTTCATTGTCGAAGCCAACCCCTCGTCGACCATGTTGATCACAAAATATTTAGCCGCCGACAAGTTCCGCGTGGTGTCCTTGGGCGTGCCATCGGTCTTGTGTTGCAGGCCTAGCGCAATTTGCACGGGATCGTCCGAGAATGCGTTGAAGAACGAGAACGGGGCGGCGTTCAAACGACCGTCGGCATCGACCGACGTTACGAGCGCGATCGGACGCGGCACGACGATGCCGCAGATAATCTTGTAGCACTCCTTCACGCTCATCTGCGTGAAGTCGAATTCGAGATCGGCCATGCTGTGGTCTACTCCGGTGGGAGGATAACGCCGGTTTGGCTGGTGATGCGGCCGTAATGTTCAATGCGGCGATGGCGGGCGAAATCGAAAATCGTCGCCTTCCCGAAGCGCGTTGCGTCGAGGTCGCAGGCGTGCACGATAATCTCGTCGTCCTCGCCCTTGGTCTCAGCGACGATGTGCCCGTCCGGATCGACAATCGCCGAGCAACCGAACATGTGGTGACCATCTTCGGATCCACATTTGGCGACAGCCACGACCCATGTCGAGTTCTGATATGCGCCAGCCTGCAACGAGAGCCGATGGTGGAACAATCGCTGTTCGGGTCCTTCGTCGGGCTTTTGAGAATTGATCGACGGCGTGTTGAAGCCAAGCGTGATCATCTCGACCCCCTGAAGCCCCATCACCCGATACACCTCCGGCCAGCGCCGATCGTTGCAAATGCACATGCCGAAGATGCCACCCATCGTCCGGTAAACGGGAAAGCCCAGATCGCCCGGCTCGAAATAGCGCTTCTCGAGGTGCTGATGTGTGCGCTGTGGATCGAACTCAGCGTGGCCCGGGAGATGGACTTTGCGATACTTGCCGGCAATTTTGCCAGTCTCCTCGACGTGGATCGAAGTATTGAAATGATGGCCATCGGGCGTACGTTCAGCATACCCGAAAGACATTGCCATACCCACTTGCTTTGCGTGCTCGAACAGCGGCTGCGTGACGGGCCCGGGCATCTCACGTTCGAACCAGACCTCTGCTTCCGCACGGTCCTCATAATACCAGCGCGGGAAGAACGTCGTCAGCGCAAGCTCGGGATAGACGATGAAATTCGCGCCCTTTGCTTTGGCAGCATTCATCAGAGCAATCATTCGCGCCACGACGGATTGCCGGCTATCGGCCTTGTCGATGGCTCCGAGTTGAGCTGCGGCTACGGTGACGATGCGCGGCATGGGCAGGCACTCTCCATTGGGTGGAAACGCCATATCATGCCATCGCGATCAGGCGGCGTCATCTCCGGCAGTGGCAGGGCTGCGCCGCACCGCAATGACCGTAATGTTGTCCTGATGCATTTCGCCAACCTCGAGCACGGCATTCACAAGCTCGTCCGCGACCGCTTGCGGGCCTTTGCTGGCGGTGGCTAAAACAATGCGCGCGATCTCAGCTTCCCCGATCGTATGGATGCCGTCGCTTGCCAAAATCACATACTCGCCAAGTTCGAGCGAAACCGGTTTGCGCGACAGATCAACCAGTTCGAGATCCTCGCCAGTCACCGCTGACCGCAACATGTGCCGCCTTGGATCGCTACGGGCAGCCGCCAACGTCATCCGCCCTTCTGCCGCCATCTGGTCAAGTGCCGGCGCCAGCGAATGGTCCTCGTTCAGCAACGTAATCTTCGAATGCCGAAAAAGGTACAGCGGGCTGTCGCCAACGCTTACCCACTCCAAACCAGTCGAGTCGAAGACTGCAGCAATCATGGTTGAACCCATGCCGGACAACGCGGGGTCTTCGTCGACTGTGCGCGCTATCGCCTTGTTGGCCGCGATCAGAGCTTGCGTCAATCGCGCGGGCGTCTCACCGGTGGAGCTGCGAAAGCTCTCGATCGCCTTTTCGCAAACAAGTTGGCTTGCTTTAGCTCCACCAACATGACCACCCATGCCATCCGCGAGCACTGCGAGTAACGCTGAAGGGGCATCCGGGTGCGGCCAAACCGCTGCGGCATCCTCTTGATAGCGCCGCGCACCTTGCGATGCGGCGATGGCTTGCTCGAAATGCGGCATCAGTTCTCAAATGCTCTGATTGAACAGGAATTCAGACGTTCGGCTTAGATCGGCTGCGCTTCGAACCTGACAGCAACGGCGCCCACCTCGATTCGATCTCCGTCAACCAACGCGGCTTCCGTCACGCGCCGCCCATTTACCTTGATGCCATTGCCGGTGTCACCGCTCAAGTCTCGCACATAGTATAACGCATCGCTGGCCCGATGCAGCAAAGCGTGATGGCGGTGGACGCTCGCATGTTCGATTTGCACGTCGTTGTCGTCTTCCCGGCCGATATTCAACATCTGGCTAGCGAATTGCCGGCGCTCGGGTACCTCGCCCTCGATTGTGATCCAAGCATTACGCGGCCAACTGAGATCGCCGTCAGCGACAGCATTGCGGCCCGTTCGCTCGAATGCCTTTTGGGCGCGTCGTGAAAGCCCTTGATTTACGGCGAACCCGGTTATGGCAAGAATTGGAATGATCATGATCGCCGCCAGCCCCACCATCAATGCTGGTGCTTCCATGTACCCGACGGCGGCCCAGTGACTGAGCGTCGACCAAATCGACCTGCAAAGACTGGCTATATACTGAAAATCGATCCCTGCCCGAATTGGAGTTTCCGATTGCAGAAACTCCATTGAACGGTGCTTCAGAACTATATCCGTTAGCATTTTGATCATGTTGCACGCATACCGGTATGGCGAAACGGATCGCCGCACCGCATATGGAGGCAACGGATACGCGCGAACTAGTTTCCAATCGATGAATTAGCCGCCCTCAACGGGGCGGCATCATGGCATAAGGCTTGAGCCGCCCCTGATCTTCGCCCGCACTGACGTCGAACACCTTTGCCGATGCCATAGGTTTATAGAGCCATGGCAGCTTGATGGTTGCTCCAAAGTTTCTAATCCAGTCGCAATTCTTCGGCATCGGGCAACGGGGCCATCAACGCCGCCACCATCGCATCGCTCACTTCAGGTAGTGTAGCCGGGCACCATTTTGGAGCGCGGTCCTTATCGACGAGCAGTGCGCGCACGCCTTCGATGAACTCGCCGTCTTCGAACAATCGCGTCACCAATCGATATTCGACATTGAGCGCGGCTTCGAGCGACGGCAACATGCGTGCTTGCCTCAGTGCTGCCAGGGTTGCCTTCAACGCTTTCGGAGATTTCGTTTTGAGGCCCGTGAGGCTCTTCGCCGCCCAAGGGGACGCGCTACGCGCCACCCCGCCCAAGATTTCCTCGACTGTACCAGCGGAAAACACAGCGTCGATTTCGTCAGCGATGCCATGCAGCTCCGATGCTGGAGTAGCGACGCTAAACGCGGCAATAACCTGATCGACGCTCCCACGATCAGCCTCGCCTAGCGCCGCGGCAAGCTCCGCCAGCCGCTTTGATGGCACGAACGTATCGGCAAAGCCGGCATAGATCGCATCGGCACCGGACATCCGCGCGCCAGCTAGCCCCAAGTAAGTGCCTACCTCGCCGGCTGCGCGCGACAGCAACCAGGTGCCGCCGACATCGGGGATGAGCCCGATACTTGTTTCCGGCATCGCAAGCATCGACCGCTCCGTCACGATGCGATGGGAGGCGTGCGCTGAAAGCCCGATGCCGCCGCCCATCACGATACCGTCCATGAAAGCGACGAACGGCTTTGGAAAGCGCGCAATCCGAGCATTGAGGCGATACTCGTCCGACCAGAACTTGCGAGCGAAGTCAGGTCCATCGATCCGGCTTTCGTACAGCGACATCACATCACCGCCGGAGCAGAGCGCGCGGTCGCCGGCGCCATCGAGAACCACTAGTTCTACCGCGGGATCGGCTCCCCAATGCTGAAGCGAACGCGTTATTTCCCCGACCATTGGATAGGTCAGCGCGTTGAGCGCCTTTGGGCGGTTCATTGTCATGCGACCGGCCCGGCCTTCGCGGCGAATGATGATGTCGTCGTCGTTAGTCATCTTATACTCGAGCTAGAGATTGCAACGGGGCTGATCGGCGCGAACCGAGTTCGCGGACTGACCCCTCGACAATAACCGTCGCCGATACCATTTCTGCATCCAGACGTGAACTTGCAATCGCACGGCGGGACAACGGCATGCAACTCCTACCCAAATGGCTTCAAGGCGGGCCGGGTCCGACCGGCGACACGCGACAGGCTGGTGTTGAAACTGTAGTCGCCCCGGGCAGCGACGGCGATCTGCTCGACGCCTACTCGTCGGCGGTCGTTGGCGTGGTTGAAGCTGTTTCGCCATCCGTCGTTCACGTCCAGGTGCGCGGCGAATGTAAAGGGCGCATGTCGCAAGGTTCCGGCAGCGGTGTCATAATCTCTCCCGACGGGCTCGTACTCACCAATAATCATGTGATCGAGGGCGCCAGCGCGATCGAACTCGGTCTCGCGGATGGACGCAGCTTCAATGCTCGTGTGCTCGGCCGCGATGCCGACAGCGATCTCGCGGTGCTGCGCGGCGAGACAACGGAAACTTTACCTGCAGCAACCTTGGCTAATTCCAAGCTCGTGCGGCCCGGCCAGATCTCGATTGCGATCGGCAATCCGCTTGGGTTCCAGTCGACAGTCACTGCGGGAATTGTCAGTGCCGTCGGCCGCTCGTTGCGCGCACAAAATGGCCGCCTGATCGGCGATGTCATTCAGACCGACGCGGCGCTCAACCCCGGAAGTTCAGGCGGGCCGTTGGTTAGTTCGGCTGGCCAGGTGATCGGCATCAACACCGCCATGATTATGGGTGCGCAAGGGATCTGCTTTTCGGTCGCCTCGAATACGGCCCTGCACGTCCTCACTCAGATTTTGCAGCATGGCAGGGTTCGCCGGGCTCGCATTGGCGTGGTCGCCGAGCAGATACCGCTGGCACGACGCCTGGCGGCCATCGCCGGCGTTTCGCAAATCAGCGCTGTGCGAATACGGGAGATTCAGTCTGGCAGTCCCGCCGACTCCGGCGGCGTCAAGACAAACGACATTCTGCTGGCATTCGATCGATCAGCGATAACCGGCGTCGACGATGTCTCGAGGTTGCTGGATTATTCTGCAATCGGCCGCAAAATCACGGTCGCGATCCTGCGCGGCGAGGCCCGGTTCGACGTCTCGATCCTCCCCGTTGAGCGCGATGCCATTAACTAACTTGGATCTTGCAGCTCAACTAACGGTGGGAACGCATTGCTTTGTGGAACCAAACTTAAAGTTAGGCATTCTCCCTGCAAGCGGAAGCAAATGTTTCCCAGCGTTTGCTTTCTAAAGACTAATTATCTGTTGTTCAGTCAGTCTTGTAATCTTGCAATAGTGAGTAATACAGTGTACGGTTCTAACGAGTAGCGCTGTCCCCGAGTTCCCCCCTCGTAGCGCTATCTCCCGCCCGCAGCCCTCCCCCGGCTGCGGGCATTTCATTTGTGGCGCTTGCCGACACGCCTTCGGCGAGCCGGCCGCCAAGCGCGGGACACCGTCGCAGGCGGCCGGCTCCGCGAAGCGGAGTCGCCTGCGACCACAAAAGAGCAGTCGCCAAGCGCCACTAAGAAGCCGAGGTCTTCATCACGAACGGATTGCCGCCGCCGCCCGTCGACGTGTTCACCCAGACGCTTTTTGTGTGCAGGTATTCGTTGATGGCATCCTGACCGTTTTCGCGTCCGAGTCCCGAGGACTTGTAGCCGCCAAACGGCATCGTGAAACTGACCGCGCGATAGGTGTTGACCCACACGGTGCCGGCCCGGATCTTCTTCGCCATCGTCAGTCCCCGGTTGATCGATTGTGTCCAGACCCCTGATCCCAAACCATAAATCACGTCGTTGGCAATTTCGATGGCGTGGGCTTCATCCTTGAACTTGATCACCGATAACACCGGCCCGAACACTTCCTCCTGGGCAATCCGCATCTTGTTGTCGACGCCCGTGAAAATCGTCGGCTTGACGAAGTACTTGCCGCCACCTTCTGCGGCCGTTGCCGGTCCGCCGCCCATTACGCAATTAGCGCCTTCGCCCTTGGCAATGTCGATGTATCCCAAAATCTTCTGGTATTGCGGCGGCGTTGTCACCGGTCCGACCTGGGTGTCGAAGCTCTGCGGATCGCCGAGCTTGGCGGTTTTGGCGACCGTCAACAGCTTCTCGACAAATCTGTCGTGGATGCTTTCCTGCACCAGTAGACGCGATCCGGCGACGCAGGTTTGCCCGGTTGCCGCGAAAATACCGGAGATCGCACCGTTCACGGCATCATCGATGATGCAATCGTCGAACACGATGTTGGGAGACTTGCCGCCGAGCTCCAATGAGACCTTCTTGAACGACTGACCCGCCAGCGATGCCACACGGGCGCCGGTCACAGACCCACCAGTGAACGCAACCTTGGCAACCTTCGGATGGGTCACTAGCGGCTCACCTGCGGCCGCGCCATAACCCGTCACGACGTTTACGACACCAGCTGGGACGCCCGCCGGCTCGATCACTAGGCGCATGAATTCTAGCAATGAGGCCGAGGTATATTCTGATGGCTTGATGACTGCTGTGCAGCCGGCCGCAAGCGCTGGCGCGAGTTTCCAGGCAACCAGCAACAGCGGCGAGTTCCACGGAATGATCATCGCGCAGACGCCAACCGGTTCTTTCAGAATATAGGCAAAATGGTCCGGCTTATCGACCGGTACGACCGCGCCCTGCACTTTGTCGGCGAGGCCTGCGTAATAATAGTACCACTCGGGCATGTAGCGCAGCTGCGCCTGCATTTCCGAGATCAGTTTGCCGTTATCGCGAACCTCCACTTGCGCCAGGTAATCGCCGTGCTGCTCGATGAGACCAGCAATCTTGCGCAGCAACCGCCCGCGCCCCGTTTGCGTCAGCGCCGGCCACGGGCCGGTTTCGAATGCCTTGGCGGCAGCATTACACGCGCGATCGACATCGGTTGCATCGCACTCGGGAACTTCCGCCCAAGCCTCGCCGGAATACGGATCATAGGTTTGGAAGGTCTTGCCGGAGGCCGAATTGCACCATTTGCCGTCGATGTAGGTCTGGAACGTCTTCAGCTTTGACGGTGTGTCTTGCATGGGCGTCTCCTTGCGGCTTACGGGCGAAAGAATTCGCCGATTTCCTGGCCGAACGAAACGCCATCATTCCCGAGCCGTCAAGCGGTGTGCTGTGCAGCACAGCGCTGCGCCCCGGTCATCGGCATACAACATTGGTCAGCAATGGCGCTCGCAGTGGCCCTGACTGGAGGATGCGACCATGGACAAAATCGTCTCGCATAACGGGTTCGCCTCTCTCATCAAGATGCTGGCCGGCGCTGGCGGCCTCAACATCGTCAGCGCAATAAATTCGAGCCCGTGCCGCCGGGAGCTCCGCCCTGCAGGCAGCAGGACGCCATGTTGATTATTGATGTTACCGGTTACTTAGCGGCCGGTTTGGTGCTTGCCGCCTCATGCATGCACTCGATGGGTGCATTGCGCGTGCTGGCTATTTTGAGCAATCTAGCGTTCGTGGTCTATGCCTATGACCGCAGCCTGATGCCGATCCTGATATTGCACGCGATTTTGCTACCCGTGAACATCGGGCGCCTGTACCAAGTGGCACACCCGCCATCACTTGCGGTCATGTCGCGCAAGAGACCTGTACGACTGGAAAAGGCTCGTTCTCAAAACGGCGACATTTTAAGGCGCAAAGATTCACATCTACCAAGCGTCCATCCACTTGGGTCCACGGGAAGTTTTCGACCGGGTCCCCATGGCCCTTGCCGGTCATCGCGTCACGATTGACATGCCGATCGTGGGCAATCTGCCGTTACTTTCCGGCTGATTTCCACCCTGCCGCTTGCGCTTCGGTTTCCGAGCAAAACCAGCGCTCGCCCTTCGACGAGCGCACTTTGGCATTTCCGTACTCGCCCTGCCACGGCAGCAGGTAGGTCTTGTTATCTCCGGACACCTGCGCCTTGATCGGGCAGCCATCGGGCGCAGATTTCGCGGCCGCATCCCAAAGCGTAGTCCGATATTCGGCCGGCCGTTCGGCCTCACCCTTCCAAAGTCCGAGCTTCTTTGCGCGCGCATCAGCCTCGATGCCGCTCAGGCTCGAGAACAGGCCGCCGGCTGCGAACACGGCGCCAGCACGAACAAGTTCCTCGGCAACATTTTGTGAAGTTCCGGTATTGACCGTCAGGCACGTACCGAGCGAGCGCCCCGCGTCATCGGTGCCGGATAAATCACAGCGAATGCTCTTCCCTTTCACGATGCGCTCGGCCGCACTTCGCGCTGCCTCGCCACAGCCCCATGGCTTCTTGTTTGCGGCCAAACATTTCTGGCTGAGATCGGGCGCCTCGATGCCCGCCAATCGAATCGTCGTCCCGGAGATACGGATGACGTCGCCTGAAAGTACGGCTGCCCGGCCCTCCACCGGTTTCGACATAAACGGATTGAAATTCGCGAAATTTGGCATACTGACCGAAGTCTTGCCGACGGTGAAATACACTCCGCCCACCACCGTCATTGCGAGCCCAGCGAGGATTAGAAAGCGAACTTGGCTCGCTCGTGCCCGCAGGACAGCAGGTGCCGTCCAGCGCAAATGCCCCGTCAGAAATGGCGCTGCAGCGACGATCAGAGCGAGAGTGCCAGCGAGGGCGATCAGAATAACTTCGGCGCGCACGCCGCCCGCTCGTGAACGGCTAAAGGCTGCATGGAATGCGACGAGGCCGGCCACTCCCATCAAGGGCATCAGCGGACTGCCCGCCAAGCGCTTCAACCAGGGGTCGAGTCTACGGAGTAGGCTGCGGCTGGCTGGCGCGATCGCCCGTTCCATCGTTCGAGCCATGGCGTTTCTCCCTGCGAAAGCGATTTTGATGATCATCTGAATGGTGCTGATCAGACCATTCCAAAGCACGATTACTCCGCTGTTGCTGGCACTTACCCCGGCGCGGCCGGCATACTTCAAGCCATCGGCGGCCACTTCCTTGACGTCGTTCAAACGGGCGCGACGATCCTCGCGCCGTAGTTTGATTGTCGTGCGCACGTGCTTGTGCCACTCGAATCCATCGCTCTTCCGGCCCCGTCCGAACATGATCCCGCCTACAATGATCGGCGCATCCCACAACGCCTGATTCGCATTCATGACGACCGTGTGAGCGAAATGCGGCGCTGCTGCGGCGAGATGGTGGCGGATCTGCTGTTGCGGCCCCAGGCGCGCCTAGGGCATACCAATTGCGATGAGCTAGTCTTGCCGAAGGATATCCCATTCCGATGAGCGCTTACAACGGAAGATTCATTGCTACCCCGCAGATACCGGAGGTGTTCCGCCAACTCGATCCCTCACCGCGCTTGCTAATGGGACCGGGCCCAGTCGACCTATATCCACGGGTGCTGCGGGCGATGTCCGTTCCGATCCAGGGTCAGTTCGACCCGGAGTTCACTCGCATCATGAACCAGACGATGGCGCTCTATCGCGGTGTCTTCCGCACCCGCAACGAGCAAACCTTCATGATCGACGGCACCGCGCGCGCCGGCATCGAAGCGTGCCTCGCCTCGTTGGTATCGCCCGGCGACAAGGTTCTCGTGCCCATTTTCGGCCGCTTTGGACATTTGAAGGTCGAGATCGCGCGCCGTGTCGATGCCGACGTCGTCTCCGAGGAGATCGAATGGGGTACCGTTTTTACCCCCGACCGCATCGAACATCTCGTCAAAAAGCATCGACCGAAGATTGTTGCGATCTGCCAGGGCGACACCTCTGCCACTATGTTGCAGCCGTTGGCGGAGATCGGCGCCATCTGCCGCCGCTACGACGCGCTCCTTTATGTCGACTGCACTGCGTCGCTCGCAGGCAACCCGTTCGAGACAGACGACTGGCAGATCGATGCGACATCGGCGGGACTGCAGAAGTGCCTGTCGGGTCCACCAGGCATCTCGCCGATTACGTTCAATGAGCGCGTCGTCGATCTTCTAAAGCACCGCAAACATGTCGAGCAGGGGATCAAGGCGCCGGGCGTGGTCGAGGGCAATGGCCCGATCATCCAGTCGAACTATTTCGATCTCGCGATGCTAATGGACTATTGGTCGCCAAAGCGCCTCAACCATCACACCGAGGCAGCGAGCATGGTTTATGCAGCGCGTGAGTGCGCCGTGGTCGTTCTGGAGGAAGGTCTCGAAGCCGGCATCGCGCGGCATCGCTTGGCATCGCGCGCCCTCAGGGCTGGGCTGGAGGCGATGGACCTGACCCTGTTCGGCGATGCGGCCAACCGCATGTCCAACGTCACCGGCGTCATCATCCCGAGCCAGGTTGGCAACAGCGAGAAGGTCCGCGCCGATATGCTGAACGATTTCGGCATCGAGATCGGCACATCGTTTGGACCTTTGCACGGTAAGATCTGGCGCATCGGCACCATGGGTTATGTGTGCTCGAAGCCGAATGTCCTTCGCTGTCTAGCTTCTTTCGAGGCCGTCTTACGCCGCAACGGGTTTGCCGAACCGGCCGGCCGCGCAGTCGATGCCGCCTATGCCGTCTACCAGGCGGCGTCATGAGCACCGGAACCGTGAGGCCGAAACCCCTGCTTGCCGGTTCGCCGGTCGTCATCAACGTCGGGCTTGAGCGGTTTGCGACGGACCTTGCACAAACCGGCACTGCAGTCGTTCAGGTGGAATGGCAACCTCCCGCCCGCGGCGACGCGAGACTTGCCCGCCTGCTCTCCAAACTCGGTAGTTGAGCTTCATGCAAAAGATCGAAAGCGCCAATGCCGAAGCCGTGGCGCGTATCCTAGGTGGTGATCCAGTCCTCGTCGATGTGATCCCGGCGGGCGAGGCCATCCCGGAGTTGAAATCGGGACGCAAGATTCTGCACGCCGGACCACCGATCGGATGGGATCGCATGTGCGGGCCGATGCGTGGCGCGGTCATGGGCATTGCGGTGTTCGAAGGCTGGGCATCCGGCCTCGACGATGCAGCAGCCAGAGCTGAGCACGGCGAATTCGAATTCCACCCCAATCACCACTTTGGTGCGGTCGGCCCGATGACCGGGATGACGACGGTCAGCCAACCGCTAATGGTCGTCGAGAACCGGGCGTTCGGCAATCGCGCCTATTGTGCGCTCAACGAAGGCCTCGGCAAGGTCATGCGGTTCGGTGGCAACGATGCCGAGGTGCTAGCGCGCCTCGGCTGGCTGAGGGAGGGTCTCGGCCCCGCGCTCGGCCGTGCCCTGCGCGAACTTGGCGGCGTGCCGCTGAAAACGTTGGTGGCGCGGGGCCTGACGATGGGCGACGAAATGCACCAGCGCAACATCGCGTGCTCGTCGCTGCTGCTGCGGATCTTGGCACCCGCACTCGCCCGCACATCAACCGGCACCGCCGGCCTCGCCCGCTGCCTCGACTTCATCGGCCGCAACGACCAGTTCTTCCTCAACGTTGCGATGGCAATGGGTAAGGCGATGACCGATCCGGCGCGCAACATCGAGAACTCGTCGATCGTGACCGCCATGTGCCGCAACGGCACCGACTTCGGCATCCGCGTTTCCGGCACCGGCGACCAGTGGTTCACGGCCCCCGTCGAGATGCCGGTTGGACTCTATTTCGCCGGCTTCTCGGAGGCCGACGCCAACCCCGACATGGGCGACAGCGCCATTGTCGAGACGATCGGGCTCGGCGGCTTTGCGATGGGAGCGGCACCGGCCGTCGTCGGTTTCATCGGCGCAGGCCAGCCATCGGAAGCCGCACGCTTCACGCGAGCGATGGCCGAGATCACTGCCGGGCCCAACCCCGATTGGACGATTCCCGCGATGGACTACGCTGGCGTACCCACCGGCATCGACATCCGGCGTGTGGTCGAAACCGGTTTGGCGCCAACGATCAATACCGGCATCGCTCACAAGAAGCCCGGTGTCGGACAGGTCGGCGCCGGCAACGTCAAGGCGCCCCTCAAGTGCTTCGATGATGCATTGGTCGCATTTGCTGCAAAGATGGGTATCCGATGAGCGTCATCCTCAACGAAGTCCGCCATGGCGCCTATCTCGACTCCGTCGTGCTGATGCGGATTGCACGCGCCCTCCAATTGCTCGATGACGTCGAGGTCGCCGGCCTGATGATCGGCACGCAGGCCAATCAGGAAATCTTGCGTGACGCGAACGTGCTCGCGGCCAACGGCGCTGCCGCCGGTCCTGGCGACATCATCATCGCAGTGCGGGCGACGACATCCGACGCTGCGGAAGCGGCAATCGCCCAGGCGCGTCATTTGATCGACAGACCTGCCGAATCGCGCGGCACCTCAAAAGCATGGGCACCACGCACCGTCCGGGCGGCGGTCGCAGAGAACCCTCTCGCCAACCTCGCGTTGATTTCCGTGCCGGGCGAGTTCGCGATTGCCGAAGCCCGTAAGGCGCTGAGGCTCGGTCTGCACGCAATGATCTTCAGTGACAACGTTAGCATCGCCGAAGAAGTCGAGCTAAAACACGAGGCCCGCGGGCTGGGTCTACTGGTGATGGGACCCGATTGCGGAACGGCGATTATCGGCGGCACACCCATTGCGTTTGCCAACGTCGTGCCGCGCGGCGACATCGGCATGATCGGCGCATCGGGCACGGGAATACAGGAAATCGCGTGTCTCATTGCCCGGGCTGGACGCGGCATCAGTCACGCGATCGGCACGGGCGGGCGCGATCTCAAGTCGGAAGTCGGCGGCATCACCACGCTGATGGCAATCGATATGCTCGATGCCGATGCGGCGACGAAGCACATCGTGATCGTGTCGAAACCGCCCGCTGCCGAAGTTGCGGCGAAGGTGCTGGAGCGCGTCGGGCTCAGCGGCAAACCATTCACGGTCTGCTTCCTCGGCGACGCCGAGCGACCGATGCCACCGAATGCCAACGCCGCGGCAAACCTGACAATCGCTGCGCAATTGGCCTGCGTTGGTGGAACCGTTCCGCCTTTGGCTGCGTCAGCGCGGCAGATCGGCAAGGGCTTCGTGCGAGGCTTGTTCGCTGGCGGGACCCTTGCCGCCGAGGCGCAGATCGTGTTCCGCCTCGCACGCCTCGATGTCATGTCGAACGCGCCCGTGCCGGGGGCCAAGGCGCTGGCGGACATATCCGGCGCTCACGCAATGCTCGATCTGGGTGCCGACGAATACACCCGTGGACGCCCGCATCCGATGATCGAACCCGCCGTGCGGGACGAAGCGTTGGCGCAAGCACTTGCCGACAAACAAGTCGCTGTGATCCTGCTCGATTGCGTATTGGGATTCGGCGGGCACATGGATCCAGCCGGAAATCTGGCATCGCACCTCCGCGGCAGGCCCAAGGACGGCCCGATCGTCATCGCGTCGGTAACCGGCACCGATGGCGATCCGCAAAATAGGACCGCGCAGGTAGCCAAACTTGAGGCGGTTGGCGTGCACGTTGCGCCGTCGAATGCTCTTGCAGCGGAATTGGCACTTCAGATCGTGCGCCGTGACGATTGAGCCGTCCATCGCGTCCATCGGTGCGCGGGCAGCACGATTGCTCGACCAGCACCCGACGTGGACCGTTGAAGCCGTTTTCGATCGTTCGTTTTACATTCGCGGCGCCGACGAATTCATCTGCGTTGGCGCCGCGAGCATCGGTGATGGACCATTGAATGCGGTGCTGCGATCCGGATCGAAACTGCCGCACCTCGACGTCGGCCATGCAGTATCCCTCGGCATCTCGACAGCCGAAGTCTGGCGCGTGCCCGCTTGGTCGACACGGACTTACCTCGTCGCGTTCGAACAAGTTCAACACGTCATCCAGCTGGCGTTGCGCGAAGCCCCGCTCGACAGCTTCACCCACGCCGTGTTCTCGGCACGGGAGCCGACCACCGCGCTAGCCCGCCGCGCAGTAGCGGGCACCCGAGCACTTCGAAACGGCCTCAAATCCGGCAACACGGCAAAACTCGACGAGGCGGTATCGCTTTTCCTCGGTCTCGGACACGGTCTGACGCCCAGTGGCGACGACGCGCTATCAGGCGCACTCATGATGCTCTTTGCACTTCGAAAGGACGCCCAAGCCATTATCCTCGGCCGCTGCATATCGGCAAACATGGACAACGCCACATCGGCGCTATCGTGCGCGTTTTTGCGTGCCGCCTGCGATGACGAGCCGTCGGCTGCGATGCACCAAGCCATCACCGCATTGTTGGTCAATGCGCCCCCGGGCGATGTCATCTCCCCGATCCGGGCCATCGGGCAAACGAGCGGCTTCGACATGCTCGCAGGTGTGCTGCTGGTCGCCGGATTCCACAGCCAGATCCTGTGACATTCATGCCCTTGCCGGGTCCTGGCGAATATGCCAGATTTTTCTCAGTTTTCAACAACTGGAAGGAGGTGATCCGATGTCGAGTGAGATGAGGATGATGCCGGTATGGCTCAAGTTCATCGAGACGGCCAAGGAGCAACCTCTGCGGCTTGCCCGATGAATTGCAGATGAGCCAGGCGCAGCACGAAAGCGCTGCCGGCCGCTGATCTCACGTCAAACTGTTATGGAGGGCCACTCGAAAGGGTGGCCCTTTCCGCTAACCGCTCTGTCCATTCTCCTTGATGTGCTAAGGAAATCCCGCTTTAGGTTGCGCAAGCCGTCGTGGAGGGCTTACGTTTTCGAACTCTGGGCCTAGCGGTCCTTGCCGCCAGGAGACCCACACGTGACCGACCTTGCAGCGCGCGTCTACAATCACACCTGGAAGATCGATCCGATCGTGCGGTCGGTGATCGATACGGATTTCTATAAGCTGCTGATGGCGCAGACGATTTTTCGCCGGCTGTCGCACACGCAAGTGACCTTCGGGATCATCAATCGCTCGACGGCCGTGCCGGTCGCCAAGCTCATCGACATCGGCGAACTTCGCGAGCAGCTCGATCACATCCGCTCGCTGAGCCTCACGCGCGGCGAAAGCACGTGGCTGCGTGGCAATACGTTCTATGGCAAACGGCAAATGTTCTCGCCTGACTTTATGACGTGGCTCGAAGGCTTCCGCTTCCCCGCGTACAATCTTGAGCGGCGCGGCGACCAGTACGAGCTGATCTTCGACGGTCCCTGGATCGAGACCACGATGTGGGAGATCCCAGCCCTCGCCGTCATCATGGAATTGCGCTCGCGAGCGGTTTTGCGCAGCCTCGGTAAGTTCGAGTTGCAGGTGCTTTACGCACGCGCGATGACACGCGTGTGGGAAAAGATCGAAAGACTGCGCAAGCTAGACGCGCTGCGGATTGCCGACTTCGGCACGCGGCGCCGGCACGGTTTTCTGTGGCAAGACTGGTGCGTCCAAGCCATGATCGAAGGCATGGGACCGGCATTTCTCGGCACGTCCAATTGTCTGATTGCGATGCGGCGCGAAGTCGAGGCGATCGGCACCAACGCGCACGAGCTACCGATGGTTTATTCGGCTCTCGCCGGCGATGACGCCGCATTGGCCGCCGCGCCGTACCGGGTTCTGGCCGACTGGCAGGAGGACTACGAAGGCAACCTGCGGATCATTCTGCCCGACACCTACGGCACCGAAGCCTTCCTTGCGGGCGCGCCCGATTGGCTCGCGCAATGGACCGGTATCCGCATCGATAGCGGCGACCCCATTGCCGGTGGCGAAGCTGCAATCCGATGGTGGCGTGCGCACGGGCAGGATCCGATCACCAAGCTTGCGATTTTCTCCGATGGCCTGGACGTCGAAGCAATCGAGCAGATCCATCGCCATTTCGCCGGCCGCCTGCGGGTTGGGTTTGGTTGGGGCACGCTTCTGACGAATGATTTTCGCGGGCTGGTCCCGAATGGTGGGCTTGATCCGTTTTCGATCGTTTGCAAGGTCGTCGCAGCGAACGGTAAGCCCGCCGTAAAGCTATCGGACAACATCAACAAAGCTGTTGGACCGAAAGCCGCAATCGAACGATATAAGCGCGTTTTTAGCCATCAGTCCGCGAGCACCGATCCGCTCGTGGTGTGAAAACTAAAGCGCCACACCTCGCGGCTAAACCCTTTGGCATTGCTTGACGCGTGATCGATTGCGCCGTTCTGGTATTCAAAACTTAGCGGAAACTAGAGCAAACTATGCGCAATCACTTAAAGGCCGCTGTTGCCGTCCTGGTTTCACTGGGGTTTTGTTCGAGCGGATCGACGCAGCCGGTTCAGGTTTTACCATCCGGCCCCAAACCGGCAGCGCCAATCGCTGTTGCAAAACAAACGATCACGCCTGTGTGCCGCAATACCGGTGAATTCGGACGTTGGCTCGAAGCGTTCAAGAAAGATGCTGCCTCGGCTGGGATCACAGCCAAGACCATGCAATCCGCCGTCCCTTATCTCACGCTCGATCAGAACATCATCTGGACCGATCGCGGCCAACGTTTTTTTGCGCAGAGCTTTCTGGATTTCTCGGACAAGCTCGCATCGCGCGGCCGGATGCAGAACGGCATCTCACAGGTCGCAAAGCACAAGGCGATATTCGCACAGGCCGAGAAAGAGTACGGCGTGCCCGCTCCTATCATCGCCGCGTTTTGGGCGTTGGAAAGCGACTTCGGATCGAGTATGGGCAACAAGCCGGTGCTGCGTTCACTCGCGAGCCTTGCCTATGACTGCCGCCGTGGCGAATTGTTTCGCGGGGAACTGCTGGCAGCCCTCAAAATCATCGATCGGGGCGACCTGCAGGCGTCCGACATGATCGGTTCATGGGCCGGCGAACTTGGCCAAACGCAGTTCCTCCCAAGCCACTACTTCAATCACGCCGTCGACTACGACCGTGACGGCCGCCGCAACCTGCTGCGCAGCCCCGCAGACGTGATCGGATCGACTGCCGCCTTTATCAAAAGCCTGGGCTGGCAGGCAGGCCAACCCTGGCTGCAGGAAGTAAAAGTGCCGGCGAGCCTCGCCTGGGACCAGGCGGATCTGGCAATTCAGCATCCCCGCAGTCAATGGGCGAAGTGGGGCGTCACCACCGCCGACGGCACGCTTCTCCCAGCAGATCAAATGCCAGCTTCACTCGTGCTGTTGATGGGCCGCAACGGTCCGGCGTTCCTCGCCTATCCAAACTTTCAAATCTTTACCAAGTGGAACCAGTCGTTGACCTACGCGGTAACCGCGGCCTATCTTGCAACCCGGATCGAGGGTGCATCGCCAATGCGGCGCGGCAACGCGCCGGTTACAGTCTTGCAGGCCGATCAGATCATCGAGCTTCAGACGCTGCTGTCCAAGCGCGGGTTTCCGGCTGGTGAGCCGGACGGTAAGCTCGGCGCCGGGAGCCGCAGTGCAATCAAGAGCGCGCAGATCAAGTTCGGTCTACCCGCCGATAGTTACCCGACAACAGAGTTGATCGATCGGCTCCGGCGTCTTTGACGTACGAAAATTAGAAACCTGATCGACTGTCGCGTTCCATGCACACCGCCATCCCGACCTTAGAGCAAGGCAGAGTAGCCTCAGCCGTCGCGTCATCCACGCGATGGCTGACCGCCGGTGGCATCCGACCGCTGTTGGTGTTCATCGCGGCTCACATTTTGGTGTGGACGGCCGCCATGAGCATATCCCGGCTGCCGGGCGTGCTGTGGGACGACATGCTCGAAACCTATTCATGGGGCCAGCACTGGCAGCTTGGATACTATAAGCACCCGCCATTTTACGCGTGGATTGCGGGCTCTTGGTTCCAGTTCATGCCGCGGACCGACTGGTCGTTCTATTTGCTCTCGGCCGTCAACGTCGGCATCGGCTTTGCCGGAGTCTGGGCCCTCGCAACTTGCTTTTTGAAGAAGGGCGGGCGGCTGCTCGCGGTTCTGCCGCTCGCCTTCATGCCGTCGTATAACTACCTCGCCTCGAATTTCGATGCGAACACGATTTTGCTGTCGCTTTGGCCATGGACGACCTACGCGTTCGTGAAGTCGCTGGAGACCCGCTCGTTACGCAGTAGCGTAGCACTCGGCGCCTTGGCCGCTGCCTGCATGCTGTCGAAGTATTACTCCATCCTGCTGCTGGGGACCTTTTTTCTGGCGGCGCTAACTCATCCGCAATTGCGGCGCTATTTCGCTTCCCCCGCACCCTACGTTGCGGTGGCCGTTGCTGCCCTCCTGCTTGCGCCGCACATCTGGTGGGCGTTCTCGAACGATTGGCCGCCGATCAAGTACGCACTTGGCAAAACGGGCTACGCTTGGGCGTCGAGTTTCGGCAAGGCTGCCGGCACCGTGTTCGCCGGTATCGCGATCAACCTCGTACCGGCCGGCATTTTGATCTCGGCCCTGCGCCGGGCAAATCCTGAGCTCGTTGCCGGTGCTTGGCGCAAACTCCTCTCTCCCGAGCGCCGGTGGATCGCGATCCTGGCTACCGGCCCGACGGTCGCGACGATCCTGTTGGGCATCGCCGGCTACGTGAAGATATCTTTCGGTTTCCTGATCCCGGCATTCTTCATGTTGCCGATGATGATCATGCTGGCGATGGAACCGACCATTACCCGCAGCACGGTAGCAGGCGTTGCGCGCGCAGTGGTGATGGTCTTGTGCGCGGCCTTGCTGGCAGCACCCGGCGTCGCGGTCGGATCGTTTTATCTACGCATCAAGGGCACCGTCGACGTCAGTGCGATTGCGGCGCGCGATGCGGCAAGCATCTGGTCGGACACCTTCGATGTGCCTCTGCGGATCGTTGCGGGTTCGGAAAAGTACTCCATCGCCCTTCCGTTCTATGCGCCATCGAGCCCCGCTGAGTTCACGCACTTCGCGCTCGACCAAGCCCCGTGGATCACACCCGCCCGTATCGCAACCGAGGGCATACTTTCCATTTGCGACGCTGGCGACACCAGCTGCGCTGCCTTAGCCGATCGCACCGCCCACGCGGGCACCCGGCGGTTTCCGGTGACGATCAGCAAGACGTTTGCTGGCATCAAGGGACCCGAAGTACCCCTGGTCTACATCATGACACCGCCGGTGCCGTGACGTTCAAACCCGGCGCCGGGATTTGATCGCGGCGGCGAGCGTGCCCTCGTCCAGATAGTCCAGTTCGCCGCCCACCGGCACACCTTGGGCAAGTCGCGAAATGGCGAGCGGATTGCCCGGCCCGGCATCTTCGAGACGCTCGGTCACGTAGTGCGCGGTCGATTGCCCCTCGACGGTAGCATTGAGCGCCAGCAATACTTCGCGCACCTCGCCTGAGGCAACGCGGGTCAGCAAGCTTGCGATGTTGAGCCGTTCTGGCCCCACACCATCCAACGGCGACAAGTGTCCACCCAGCACGTGATAGCGCGCGTTGAGGACGCCGGCACGTTCCAGCGCCCACAGATCGCCGATCTCTTCGACGACCACAATGAGCGAGGGATCGCGACGCGGATCCTGGCAGATCGTGCACGGTGAAACCGTATCGATGTTACCGCACGTGGGGCATTCCATCAGCTTGTCAGCCGCATTCGTCATGGCTTGCGCCAATGGCACCAGCAGATCCTGCCGCCGCTTCAACAACGCGAGCGCAGCTTTACGACCAGAGCGCGGACCAAGACCGGGCAGGCGCGAGAGCAATTGAATGAGCCGCTCGATCTCGGGCCCGGCCGTCTGCTTAACCATCGATGTCTCGGATCAAAATAGCTTCAGGCCAGGCGGCAAAGGCAGGCCACCGGTCACATCCTGCATCTTGGCTTGCAGCATTTCTTCGGCTTTCGCCTTCGCATCGCCGACGGCGGCAACGATCAGATCCTCCAGGATCTCCACCTCTTCCGGCTTCATCAAACTTGGATCGATTCTGATCCGTTTGAGGCTCGCCTTGCCATCGAGCATGACGGTTACGAGACCGCCGCCCGATTGGCCCGGAACCTCGGCTTGGGCGAGCTCCTCCTGCATGGTCTGCATGCGGCTTTGCATCTGCCCCAGCTGCTTCATCATGCCCATGATATCTTTCACGGCTCAGTCTCCTTCAGGCTTGTTCGCTTCGCTTGCGGCGGGGCGGCAACGGTCGCACAGCTTTGATCTCGGCCTCGGGGAATGCTGCAAGCACCGCTGCCACCGCCGGGTGTGTCTTGACACCGGCGAGTTGGGCGGCTTCCGCCGCGCGCCGGACTTCCCCGACAGGGGCTTCACCTGGGCCGCGCCCAACCGACACCACCCAGCGCTTGGCCGTCCATTTCGTCAGCTTCTCGCCCAGTTCACCAGCCAACCCCGCTGGCGCGCCATCCAGCAGCGCGATCTCGATGTGGCCAGGCTCGAACCGCAGCAGGCTGACTTGGTCTTCAAGGTGCACTTTTAGCCGGGCATCGCGAAACCGACCGGCGAGATCCACCACCTCGGCAAACGAATGCGGCTGAGGCTCGGGTGGTTGCATCGCCGCTACCGCGGCCGGTGCTGCGACGGGCGCAGAATTGAGCGGTGCGCGCGGTTCCGGTTCATGGTTTTCAGGCGCGGGCGCGCGGCTGCCGCGTGGCGCGGGGAGGGCACCGCCCAGTGTGCGGATGATCTCGTCCGGAGTCGGCAGATCGGCGGTGTGACACAGGCGAATCAGAACCATCTCGGCGGCGGCTAGCGGGCTTGGCGCGCGTGCCGCTTCCTCAATTCCCTTCAGCAGCATTTGCCAGGCGCGCGTCAGCAGATTGAGCGACAGTTGAGCTGCCAACGCCGCCGACCGCTTTTTTTCGTCGGACGACAATGCTTCGCCCGCACCTGCGACCCCAGCAACCTTCATGCGCGTCGTGATGTGTACCGCGTCTGCCAGATCGCCGAGCACTTGAACCGGCTCGGCGCCCGCCAGATGCAAACTTGCAAACCGCTCGAGCACCGAGGCCGTTTTTCCAGCCATCATGTCGTCGAGCAGATCGAGAATGAGACTGCGGTCGGCCAGGCCCAACATAGCGCGCACGGCACTTGCGGTGACCTTGCCGGCACCCATCGCAATCGCCTGATCGAGGATCGACAGTCCATCACGGACCGAGCCTTCGGCCGCGCGTGCGACCAGCGCCAGCGCATCGGGATCAGCAGTCACGCCTTCAACGGTGGCAATGCGGGCGAAATGCTTCGACAGCTCCGGGATTTCGACGCGGCGCAGATCGAACCGCTGGCAGCGCGACAGCACCGTCACCGGCACCTTGCGGATCTCCGTCGTCGCGAAGATGAACTTCACATGCTGCGGCGGCTCCTCGAGTGTCTTCAGCAGCGCGTTGAAAGCGCCCTTCGAGAGCATGTGAACTTCGTCGATGATGAAGACTTTGGTGCGCGCCATCAGCGGCCGGTAGCGCGCGCTTTCGATGATCTCGCGCATGTTGTCGACGCCGGTATTCGACGCGGCGTCCATTTCGACGACGTCTGGGTGGCGGCTGGCGATGATCTCGGCGCAGTGAACGCCATGACCGTCCATGGTGACGGTCGGACGATCGGGCAACCCTGGTTTCGAATAGTTGAGCGCGCGGGCGAGGATCCGGGCGGTGGTCGTCTTACCAACGCCGCGCACCCCCGTCAGCATGTAGCCTTGCGCGATGCGGTCGGCCTTGAACGCGTTTTCGAGCGTTCGCACCATCGCCTGCTGGCCGATCAGATCGTCGAACGTCTCCGGCCGGTACTTGCGCGCCAGCACGACATACGGCTTCGCTGGAACCTCTGGCTCCGGTGGCTTATCCGCGGATTTATCGTCCGTTGTCTTGTTCGCCATGCTGCCTTGGCCGCCTGCTTTACGCGGAAGGGCCGGCGGCACTGAGGCTCACGCGGCGATAAGCAAAATGAGGAAGCTGACCAACGACCCATATCCGGCTCGTTAGGGCTGCTACCTTCCGGTCCTGACCCGGTTGGCGAGAGACACGTCCGCAGCCAACTTCCCCAAACGCTATATGGCGGGGAATGCCGCCGAGGGCAAGAGTTGTTGCGGGCCTATCCCACGCCGGATCATTCGAGGCCGACGACTTACACACTGGCTTGAGGCTCGCCGACACCAGACTGGAAATCGCTGCGTCACTGCCCAATTAGTCCCCGCGCAACTGCCGCGTCGCCACCGGGTACAGCCCCTCCTGGCCCAGCATCCAGACCGACAATCCATCGTCGCCGAATAAAGGCACGAACGCATCATCGAGAACATTCAACCCACCAGCAAAAGCGCCGAACGCCGGTAACACTAGCCGCAGGCCGTTGCCGACGAAGCACGGACGCCGCAGCGTGCTGCCATACAGCGACAACTTCGCCGCTGGATGCATGTGGCCGGCAATCTCGTGGGTGACGCGGCCGTGGCTCGGCACGTGACGCAAGCGCACACCTTCGAGCTCCATCTCATCGACCACCTCACCGCCGAACTTCGCTGCCAACACCGGATCGTGGTTGCCGGTGACCCAGATCCAGCGCCGATCTTCCTGCATGATGTGCAGAATATCGAGATCGTCGCGGCAGATCCGGTTTGATGCGCCGACATCGTGCAGGCTGTCACCCAGCGCAATTACGGTGTCGACCTCGTACCGATCGATCGTCTCGGCCAGCCGCATCAATGTTTGGCGTGTATCATAGGGTGGTAACATCGAACCGCGCCGGGCATACGACGAGCCCTTCTCCAGATGTAGATCGGTAATGATCAGCGCCTTCTCGGCGTGCCAATAGAGGCTGCCCGATTGGTCGGCGATGAACGATTTCCCGCATAACGAAATCGGCTGCGTGTTGAAATCCTGCAAACCGAAACGCTCGGGCTTCAATTCCAACATTGCTATCCCCCCATCGCCTCCGCGATCAACGCTTCCGAAGCCTCGCGCAGCAAACTGTCCCCGCCCTTACCTGCCACCGACTCGCGGCCGATCTCCAGCAAGATCGGCACGGACAGCGGCGAGGCCCGACTCAACGCGTGATGATTTATACTACCCTTCACGCGGCTGAGAAATTCGGCCAATCGCCGGATATCCAATAGTCCCGTTGCCGCATCGGCCCAGGCGGCTTCGAGCAAGATGTGATGCGGATCGTGCTGGCGCAGCACATCGTAGATCAGGTTTGTCGAGATCGTCACCTGCCTGCCGGATTTCTCTTTGCCCGGAAAACGCCGCTCGATAAGCCCGGCGATTACGGCGCAAATGCGAAATGTGCGCTTCATCAGCGAGCTCTCAGCAAGCCACGCTTCGAGATCGTCGCCCAGCATGTCCTCGGCAAACAGCCGGTCGAGATCGAGGCGCCCGTCGGCGATCATGGCCGACAGATCACCCGCCGCCCAAACCGACAACCCGTAGTCGTTGGCAACGAACCCCAGCGGTCGTGCGCGTGCCCGTTCAAGCCGCCGCGTCAGCAACATGCCGAACGTCTGGTGCGCAAGCCGGCCCTCGAACGGATACACGACCAGGTAATGCCGGTCTTCGCGCGGAAAGGTCTCGACCAGCACTTCCGTTGCGGTCGGCAGCGCGGACTTTATTGCTTGCAGGCCGAGCCATTCGCGCACCGGTAACGGCAAGCCCGGCCACGTCGTATCGTCAGCGAGCATCGCCCGAACGCGGCTCGCCAGATGGGTCGATAGCGGAAATTTCCCGCCAGGATAACTCGGGATCATCGGCGACTTGGCCCAGCTACGGGTGACGTAGACCTCGCTGTCTTTCACGCCTTCGAGACGCAAGATCTCGCCGGCGAAAACAAAAGTATCCCCCGGCGTCATTTCACCCGCCCACCACTCGTCCATTTGTCCCAACACCCGACCACCCATCATCGGCTTGCCGCGCTTGCCTGGACGCCCGTCCGCGGATGACGGCCGCTGACCCTTTCCGATCAACCGGACCTTGAGCATCTCGCTATCGACGATTGTGCCAACGTTCATGCGGTGTTGTTGGGCAAGCCTTGGATGAGCGATGCGCACGTGGCCGTCACCGGTCGGGCGAAGGCGCGCGTAGCGTTCGTAGGAGCGCAACGCATAACCACCGGTCGCAACGAAATCGAGGACGCGATCGAAGTCGAGGCGGGTGAGTTCACAGTAGGGCGCAGCGGAGCGCACCTCGCCGTACAACTCGGCCGGCCGAAAGGGCGCGCTGCAGGCGATGCCCATCACATGTTGACACAAAACATCGAGGCCACCGGCGCGGACGAGCTGCACGTCCTGGACATTGGCTTCCGCCGCATCAAGTGCCGCGCGGCATTCGAGCACCTCGAACCGGTTGCCCGGCACCAGGATCGCGCGCGACGGCTCGTCGAGGCGGTGATTGGCGCGGCCGATGCGCTGGATCAAGCGGCTGGCCCCTTTCGGTGCGCCGACATTGATGACGAGATCGACATCGCCCCAGTCGATACCCAGATCGAGTGTCGACGTACATACGACCGCCTTGAGTTTTCCCGCCGCCATCGCAGCTTCCACCCGCCGCCGCTGCGTTGCGTCGAGCGAACCGTGATGGAGGGCGATCGGTAGATTGTCCTCATTCGCCTTCCACAGTTCCTGGAACAAGATCTCGGCTTGGCTGCGGGTATTTACGAACAGGAGGGTCAGCTTGTACGCTTTCAGCGTCTCGTAGATTTGGTGAACGGCATAGCGCGCCGTATGCCCCGACCAGGGCAGCGGCTCGTCGGTTTCGAGGATGGTGATGTGCGGCTTGGCGCCGCCTCCGGTGATCACCAGATCGCCGAGCATGGTGCGATCATTCGGCATCGTCTGCGGAACGATGTAGGCCTGCAGCTCGGACGGCCGCGCCACCGTCGCGGACAAGCCGATGGTGATCAATCCCGGCGCCAAAGTCCGCAGTCGCGCCAGCCCCAACGCCATCAGGTCGCCACGCTTCGATGCCGACAACGCGTGCAATTCGTCGAGGACGACAAACTTCAAATCGCGGAATAGAAAATGAGCATCTTCGTGGCTGATCAAAAGTGCGATCTGCTCGGGCGTGGTGAGCAGGATCTCGGGCGGTTTCGATCGTTGCCGGGTTCGCTTGGCAACGGACGTGTCGCCGGTGCGCGTCTCGATGCGGATCGGCAATCCCATCTCGGCGACCGGTTGCGTCAAGTTACGTGCGACGTCGACCGCCAGCGCCTTCAACGGCGAAATGTAGAGCGTGTGCAGCCCAGCCCCTTCGGCGGGTTTTGCTCCGTTCGCCGTCAGATCAACGAGGCTCGGCAAAAAACCGGCGAGCGTCTTGCCGGCCCCCGTCGGCGCGATCAGAAGCGTCGATCGTCCGGCGCGCGCCCGCTCCACTAAGGCCAGCTGATGCGTCCTCGGCGCCCAGCCGCGCTTCGCGAACCAGGCCTCGAACACCGGCGGCAGTAGCGGCCGCGCCACCGTTCTTGCCCGTCTTCGCTTTACGATTACGCCCACTCGATTCTAACCTTTTGGCGAACGATCAGCGCCGGTCGCATCAGACTGCAAAGTATGTTACCGCAGGGCCGTGCCGCCACCCGGCGCGACCAATTGACGATGCGACGTTGGAGGATAAACGAACGATGGACCGCGAGCGAATTTTCGGCGGCAATCCGGTGGGCGTGCTGCTCCGCCTGGTGATCATTTCGATCGTCGTCGGCATCGTACTGCAGGCGCTCAATATTTCGCCGCCCGACATCCTCTACCGCCTCGAAGTGCTGGTGCAGAACATCTACAGCATGGGCTTCGGCGCGTTTCGGGGACTGATCAACTATTTTCTCATCGGCGCGGTCGTGGTCATTCCGATCTGGTTCATCGCGCGCCTTCTGGGAGCCTTCCGTAATCCGCCGAAGTAGGCGCCATCAACGCCCGATCACCTTCTTTGGAACGGTCGTTGGGTGCGGTGATCCATCGGGACGGGCTGTTCCATCGGTCATGCCGGCGAGTTTGGCGATGCTCGCAGCGATCGCCGGCGGCAACCCATCGAGATTGGGAGGCTGAGAATTGCCGATTGGCGGCGGCTGACGTGGCGGTTGAGTTGGCGATTGAGTTGGCGGCCCTGTGACGTATGGATGCGCGGGCTGCGGATAGTTCGGCGGCATTTGATAGGCTTGCGCCGCCATCGAGCGTGCGGTCTCGAATCGAGGCAAGGCCGAGCGTTGTGGAATGGGCGGCGCAGCATAGGGCGTTGCCACCGGACGCAAGGGCGTCGGTTGTACTTGGGACGGCTGCGGTCTTCCTGTGGGCATCGTGCGATTTTGCGGCGGCACGCTATCGGGTACTCGCACCATCTCCTTCGAAACCTGCGGATTGCGCGGACGCAATCGGACTGCGGCAGCCGGCAGATCTGCGCCCAAACGCGGACGTGCCGAACCTTGCGCCGGATCCCCAACCTTAAGGGCAGCTGCGACCGCTTCCGGCGAACCCGGTGCGGGCCTCGCTCCGCCATTGGCCTTGCTCTGTCTGCGCGGCTTTGCCATCACCACCGCCGTCTCGTCGAGCTTAGGTGCGACCGGCTTCGGTTTGGTGCGGAAGTAGCCGCGCCGTTGCAGCTTGCGTTCGGATTTGCGGATGACACGCAGCATCGACATCACGTCACGTTCGGACATCGGCTCGCCGTAGTAGAAACCTTGCGCGTATTCGCAACCGATTGAGCGCAGGAAGCCGACATCTTCGGCCCGCTCGACGCCCTCGGCCACGACCTTGCGGCCAAGTTCGTGCGCGAGCGCCACGATCGAGCGGACAATCGGCGATCCGGTGCCATCCGCACTGCCGCCTTGCACGAGATCCTTATCGATCTTTACGGTATCGAAGGGAAACCGCTGCAGGTAGGCGAGCGACGAATAACCGGTGCCGAAATCATCCATCGAAAGTAGCGCCCCGGCAGCGCGCAACCATTCGAGGATTTCGACCGCCTGCTCGGGGTTCTCCATCACCAGGCTCTCGGTGACTTCGAGCCGCAGCGAGCCCGGTGGCACCAGATTGCGTCCGAGAATATGACGGATTTCCTGGATCAGATCCTTACGGAACAGCTGGCGGCTCGAAACATTGACGCTGACGAATAGCGGATTTTCGCTGCGCGGCAATTCGCGTTGCCACCGCGCGGCTTCGCCTGCCGCCATCGAAAGCACGTAGGAGCCGAGCTTCACGATCAGATCGCTTTCCTCGGCGACGGGGACAAACTCCGCAGGATTGAGCAGCCCATGCTTCGGATGATCCCAGCGCACCAGCGCCTCGAAACCGGCGAGTTCTTCCGTCGGTAGCGAGATGATCGGCTGGTAGACGACGCGCAGCTGTTTCTTCTCGATCGCCTTGCGCAGATCGCTTTCGATCGCGACCCGGTCGTCGCGGTCGGCGCGCATCTCCGGTTTGAAGATCTCGATGCGGTCGGAGCCGCTGCGTTTGGCGCGATACATCGCCATCTCGGCGTCTTTAAGCAGATCTTCCGCATTCATGTCTTGCGCGCCGAACGCTGCAATACCAATGGACGCAGTAAGGACGATGTCCTGCCCGGCGATCTTAATCGGCGAGCGCAGGCTGCGGCGTACCCGCTCGGCCAGCATGGCGAGCTCGCGGGGGTCCTGCTCGGTGAGCAACAGAAGTGCAAACTGATCGCCACCCACCCGCGCCAGTGTATCCAGCGGCGTCAAGTGTCTCGACAAACGGCGCGCAACCGTCAGCAGCAAGCTGTCACCGACGATCAAGCCGAATGACGAGTTGACGCTTTTGAACTTGTCGAGATCGATGAAGACCAGGGTCGGATGGATCTGACTTTCGGACTTGGCGCGTACAACCGCCGTTCCCAACCGGTCGAGAAACAGGGCTCGATTGGGCAAGCCCGTCAGGCTGTCATGCACCGCATCGTGCATCAATCGTTCTTGCGACCGTTTCTGATCGGTCACATCGCGCATCAGCCCGACGCAGCGCAACGCCCGGCGATCGGCCCCCGGCACACTCGCCGCATCGAGTTCGAACCAGCGATATGAATTATCCGAATGGCGCATGCGGAACTCGGACCTCAAAGCACCGCCGTTTTTCTCCTTGGTCGACCACAACAGCAGTTTGAACCGTTCCCTGTCGGCCGAATGCACATGCTTGATGAAGTCATCGACCTTGCATGACAGCTCGCCCGGATTGAGCGCGAGGATGGCTTCGACAAACGGCGACGTTCTAACCTCCTCGCGTCGCGCCACCCACTCCCACGTTGCAGCACCCGCGCTTTCGATCGCCTCGGAACGCAATTGCATTTCATTGGGGGAGGCCCCGTAAAGCGGTTCCAAAGTGCGGAAAGCAAATTGTGTGACCGTGAAGCCGACCAGCACGACGAGCATAACGAGACCGGCCATCAAGCCAGAAACCGCGATGTCGCCGGAAAGCCTGCCGGTAACTACGACACCAGCGCCGAATATCCACACCAGCAAGAGCATCCACGTCGGCACCATGGCTAGCGCGCGATCCTGTCCGCGTAATGCGAGGAACAAAGTGAGCAAGCCGCCGACAATGCCAATGGCCGCGAAAGACATGCGCGCAAAGCTCGCGGCAAGGCGCGGATCGATCACCGCAACGGCGACCAGCGCCAGCTGCCCGACCATCCACACACCGAGCAGCATCCGGATGAAGCCGTGCCAGGATCCGATCCGAAGAAATGTATGCAGGAAGATAACGAAGCTCGCGGCCATCGCAGCCTCAGCGCCGGCGCGATAGATGGCGTTGTCCTCCGGCTTCAACTGGAACAGCTTGTGGAAGAAGCCGAAGTCCACGCACAGGTAACCCAGCACGCACCATGTCAAAAGTGCGGCCGAAGGGAAGATCGCTTTGTGGTTGGCCGCAAATACCGCTGTGAGGAACACCGCAAGCAGGCCGGTGATGCCGAGCAGTATCCCATTCAACAACTGCCGGTCGCGCGCTTTGACTTCGTAGTCCAGTGGCTTCCACAGATAGATCCGCGCGAACCGGTCGTTGGACAACTCCGCCACGTAGGTCACGGTTTGGCCGGCATCGAGCGTGATGCGGAAAATATCAGCCCGGTCGCTCTTGATCCGGTCCGGCAGGTAGCCCAACGAGGGCGTCACGGCTTCGACGCGGCGCGCATCGAGATCGGGCCACATCACGCCGGAGCCAATGACGCTGTATCGTTCGGCGGTGAGCCATCGCTCGATCGGCTTGTTGCTGGGATTGGCCAAGGCGAAAACCACCCAGTTCGGGTTGGTGCCAGCGGTGGTCGCACGCACCGACATACGACCGGGCACGCCATCCGCACCTGCTGCGGTTTCCGTCTGGAGGCTATCGCCGCGACCTTCGAACAACTCACCGAAAGCCGTGATCTCGATGCGGTCCTGATCGGCTGGCACCGCGGTCGCCTGCAGCGCATGTGCAGAATGCGAGGCAAGCGAAAGTAGGCAAAGCACGCCAAGCGCGATGATCCATCGCCGCCACCCGGCGGGAGCCAGCTGGAACACGAAACCGCGGGCTTGGAACTGCCGCTCCCTCATTTCCGAGCATCCCTCCCCACCATCGGCAACCCGCGCAGATCATCGCTGAGCAGCGCAAACAAGAGATGATCACGCCAAATGCCGTCGATTTTCAGATACCGGCGCGCAAGACCCTCATGCTGAAAATGGTTTTGCTCCAGAACCCGAACCGATGCGCGATTATGCGGCAGGCACGCGGCTTCGATCCGGTGCAACTGCAGCTCATCGAATACGAATGTGGCGGCAGCGGCAACCGCCTCGGTCATCACACCACGCCCGACGTAGGGTGCACCGGTCCAATAGCCCAATGAGACGGCCTGGGTAACTCCTCGGCGAACATTGCTGAGGGTCAGTCCGCCGAGCAGATCGCCATCGCCATCGCCATCGCGGAAAATAAACAACGCGTAACCCAGATCATCCTTCATTTCCCGATGATAATGGCGCAGCCGGCGGCGAAAAGCCGATCTCGACAATTCATCGCGAGACCATTGCGGCTCCCAAGGTGTCAGGTGATCGCGGCTGCGATTGCGCAGTTCGGCCCAGGCGGAATAATCGCTCGGTGCGGGTGGACGCAGATGCACCCCCCGGCCCAGGATGTGGGGTTGGGCGTCACCGATCAGACCGCTGCGCAGAAATGCCATTCCCCTCAGCCCTTCAAACGACTGCAGCCGGTACGCCCTTTGCGTACCCAGCACTTATCCCAGCGGCAGCATCGGCGAATCGTTTCGATCGTTTTCCCGCCCCCACGACCGCAACCGAAGGTGCGTTTGAGCTGAGCAGGTGTTCAGCGAGCGCGCGGATCTTTTCTGGCGACACTTCGTCGACCCGGCCGATGATTTCTTCCAGAGGCATCAACCGGCCAGCGATCAACAGTTGGCGCGCCATCTGTTCGGCGCGCACGGAACAACTTTCCAACCCCATCAAAAGGCCGGCCTTGAGTTGCGCCTTCGCGCGCAAAACCTCGCGCTCCGGCGCCATCGTTGCGGCCATCCGATGGAACTCGGTGCCGCAGACGTCGATCAATTCAGCCATCATATCCGCGCCCGTTGCCGCGTGGACCGCAAAAATTCCGGTGTCGGCAAGCCCCCACACCGTCGAATAAATCGAATAGCACAGGCCACGATTCTCTCTAGCCTCCTGAAACAAACGCGAAGACATGCCGCCACCGAGAACGCCGGATAAGACTTGTGCGGGATAGAATGCCGCATCGCGATACGAGGGCCCGTGGAACGCCATGAGCAAATGGCTCTGCTCGAACGCCTTCACGGAATGGCGCACCCCGCCGCGATACTGCGCTACCGTCCCTGGCGATTGCGAATCGCCATTGAGCGAACCAAATAGGGCTCTAACATGACCGGCAAGCCGCGCATGGTCGACCGCGCCGGCCGCCGAAATGACGACATGCGGACCGCGATAATGGTCTGCCAGAAAACCGCGCAAATCATCCGCTGTGATCGCACTGACGCTCGACGGTGTACCAATGATCGGCCGGCCGACGGGCTGGTCGGGAAAGGCCGCGTCCTGGATCAGGTCATAAGCCAGCTCTTCCGGGCTGTCCTTGATGCCCGCAATCTCTTGGATAATGACTTCCTTTTCACGGACCAGATCCTCCGGTGTGAAAAGGCTTTGGCGCAGGATATCGGCCAGAATCTCGAGCGCCAAGCCCTCGTCGCCCTTGAGCACGCGCGCGTAATAAGCCGTCATCTCCAAACTCGTCGCGGCGTTCAGATCGCCGCCGACCTGCTCGATGTCCTCGGCGATCGCTCGCGCGGACCGCTTCGCCGTCCCCTTGAAGGCCATATGCTCGAGCAGATGGGAGATGCCATGTTCAGCCTCACTCTCGTGCCGCGCGCCGGTCGCGATCCACACTCCCAGCGCGATCGTCTCCAGATGTGGCATCACATGCGAGACGACCCGAACGCCATTCGGCAAGGTCGTAAGCTCGGTTCCCGGCGGTAGAATCATGCAGCCCCCTGGCGGACCGCGCGCGCGCGGGTCCTGACGTATTTTTCGACCTCGGCAGCACTATTGACAACGGTGTCGAAGCGTTCGGGATCGGTCATCAGATTTGACAGGCGCGCGGGCAGCTGTGGCCTAACCCCCGTGATCACCTCCATGGCATCGGGAAACTTTGCTGGATGCGCGGTTGCCAGAATAACCATCGCGCCAGAGTTGGGCTTCGCGCACTTTTCAGCAGCGACCACCGCGCATGCCGTGTGAGGGTCGAGCGTGTAACCGCTCGCTGAGATGGTGCGCTTGATCGCAACGGCAACTTCCGGTTCGCTGGCCGATGCAGCCGCGAACTCCGCCTGCAGCGCTGCAGCGGCGGGTCCAATCTCAAACCGCCCGGATTGCCCGAGGCTCGCCATCTGATGGCGGATCAGCGTTGCATCGCGGCCCGAGGCTTCAAACAAATAACGCTCGAAGTTCGATGACACCTGGATGTCCATCGATGGCGACGAGGTCACGTTGACGCCGCGCGTTTCGTAAATGCCCGTAGCAACCGCCCGGGCCAGGATATCGTTGCTGTTGGCGGCGATAATTAGCTGATCGATCGGCAACCCCATCTGCTTTGCAACGTACCCGGCCAGGATGTCGCCGAAATTACCGGTCGGTACCGAAAACGATACGCGCCGGTTGGGTGCACCGAGTGCACATGCTGCAACGAAATAGTACGTCACTTGCGCCACGATGCGTGCCCAGTTGATCGAATTGACACCCGACAGGCGAACCTCGTCGCGAAACGCGTGGTGATTGAACATGCCCTTCACCAGGGCTTGGCAATCATCAAACGTGCCATCGACGGCAACCGCGTGCACATTCGGCTCGGCCGCCGTCGTCATCATGCGCCGCTGCACATCCGACACGCGGCCTTGCGGAAAGAGGATGACGACATCGACTCGTTGCGAACTGCGAAACGCTTCGACCGCCGCCCCGCCGGTATCGCCCGAGGTCGCGCCGACGATGGTCGCGCGTTCGCCGCGCTTGTCGAGTACGTGATCCATCATCCGCGCAAGCAGCTGCATGGCGACATCTTTGAAGGCGAGTGTCGGCCCGTGAAACAGTTCGAGCACCCATGTGTCACGGTCGATCTGCACCAGTGGGGTGACCGCTGGATGACCAAACGATGCAAACGCGGCCTTCGCCATGGCGGTCAGATCGGTGCGCGAGATCGCGCCGCCGGTGAAAGGTGCGATCACCTCCACCGCAACCTCATGAAACGGCCGGCCAGCAAATCCTGCGATCGTCGATTCCGGCAGCTGGGGCCAAGTCGCAGGCACAAAGAGGCCGCCATCGCGGGCCAAACCTGCGAGCAGCACATCTTCAAACTCGAGGGCCGGCGCGAGGCCGCGCGTCGATACGTATTTCAAGAGAGAAACCTTGCGTAATGCTACAGAGATGCCGGATTCCAAACTAGAGGCCCGAGCGCCACCCAACAAGTAATGAACGATACATGTTCAACTTCACGCACAAGATGGTTTTTTTGAAGATTTAGCTCGGCCTCGGCGAGCAACCACACGCGTTCACTGGGCGTCGCGCAGGCGGCCAGACGCAAAGGCCCAAAAAACAGCCAATAATGTCGCAGCCAACCCCCACCACGTGAGCGCGTATTCCAGGTGCCGGTTGGGAACGTTGATCCGGCCCGCCGTCGGCTGCGGCAAGCCGCCGGGCGGGGCAGGCTTCAGCAACTCGACGTAAAGCTCCGGCCGGTCGACTTTTGGCTCCTGGGATAATGGGAAAAGCTCGTTTGGATTACGTATGAACCAGATGTTACGCGCGCGGTCGTTGGCACCGGTGAACGTCGCCCTTGGCTCAGAAGAACGTATCAAACCAGTGAATGCAGTTTCACCCGCTGGTTGCCCCTGCGGCCGGCTCGCCGGATCTTGTCGCGCCTCGGGCACGAACCCGCGATTGACCGCGATCGTCTGACCAGTCTCGGCGATCCGGAACGGCGTCATGATCCAAAATCCTTGCCCGCCGACGCCGCCTGGAGGCTTATCTATTCCGGTGTAGATGTACCGCTCGTTAGTTAGATCGAACGTCCCCGACAGGCGCACGCTGATGTAATCGCACGACTTGGCCAAGCCGACTTTTTCGACGCCTTCGCATCGAAGCTTGGCGAAAGCCGCCGCATCGATCGGCGCGGCAGCCGACCGCGCCGAGATGGTCGCGACCAGCTCTTCCTTCCACGCCTTGCGGTCCCACTGCCATGTTCCGAGCCCGAGCAACAGGGCAAGTGCACACGCCGTAGCGAACGCAGGCAGGAGCAGTTTCGCGCGGTTGAGGCGCGCCGGCAAATCAGTCGCAAGTGTCATTCGCCTGGCACCGGCATTGCGCCGTGACCACCCAGCGGCGTGCTTTGCGGCCTCGATCCGGAGCGCCGTTCGCTGAGCCGCCGGATCACGACGTAGAACACCGGCGTAAACAACAGCCCGAATATCGTAACGCCGATCATCCCCCAGAACACCGCGGTACCGAGCGCGATGCGCAACTCCGCGCCCGCACCTTGGGCGATGTACAGCGGGATGACACCGAGCGTAAAGGCGAGCGACGTCATCAAAATCGGACGCAACCGCATTTGTGAGGCCTCGACCGCAGCCGTTATCCGGTCCCGGCCCTGCTCTTCCAACTGCTTGGCGAACTCGACGATCAGAATGGCGTTTTTGGCCGCCAGTCCGATCAGCACAACGAAACCGATCTGGGTCAGAATATTTATATCGAGCCCGTGCAGCCAAACGCCGAACACCGCCGACAACAGACACATCGGCACGATCAGCATGATGGCGAGCGGCAGCGACCAGCTTTCGTACTGGGCCGCCAACGCCAAGAACACAAACAGAACCGACAGCGCGAAGATGTAGTAGCCGGTGCGGCCTGCGCGCTTCTCCTGGAACGACAAATCGGTCCACTCGTAGCCGACACCATCCGGCAGCACGCGGCCGGCCACCTGCGCGACCATCTCCAGCGCCTGACCGGATGATACACCAGCCGCGCCTTGACCGTTGATTTCGACCGTCGGGAACAGATTGTAGCGCGGCACCCGGTCCGGTCCGGCGATCTGCTTGAAGGTGACGAGCGATCCGAGCGGCACCATTTGGCCGTCGGAATTGCGCACCTTGATGCGTGCGACGTTGTCGGGGTCCAATCGGAAGTTGCCGTCGGCCTGCGCGGTCACCCGATAGGTGCGGCCGAACATGTTGAAGTCGTTGACGTAGGCCGAGCCCATGTAGATGCGCAGAGCCTCGAAGATGTTGCCGATCGGTACCCGCAGCATTTGCGCCTTCGTGCGGTCCACATCGACGAAGATCTGCGGGGTTACGGTTTGGAACGTCGTGAACGCATTGTTCAAACCGCGCGTCTGGTTCAGCGCCTGGATGAACTCGTTGGCGACGCGCGAGAATTCATCGGACCCTAACCCACCCTTATCCTGCAGTCGGATCGAGTAGCCTGACGCAGCCCCGATCCCGCGAACTGGCGGGGGCACGAAGACCAGCGACTGCGCTTCCTGGATCACCGACAACCGCTGACGCAAGTCGCCCGCCAACTTCTGTACGGTTTGCCCTCTGGTGGCGCGAACACCGAAATCGTCCAGTACGATGAACATCGCCGCGGCATTCGGCGCGTTGGTGAATGTCGCGCCCGATCGGCCAGCGAACCCCGACGTATAGGCGATGCCCGGAGTGCTGAGAATGATCTCATTGGCGCGCCGCATCACTTCGTCGGTGCGCTCCAAAGATGCACCGGCCGGCAGCTGCAGGGATGTGATTATGATGCCGCGATCGAGCGCTGGAATGAACCCCGTCGGCGTCTGCTGCACGAACCAGACTGCGAGACCGATCAGCCCGACGTAGATCAACAGCATCACGCCTGAAATCCGGATCAGTCCGCGCACGAGACGAGCGTATCCCCGCTCCAAGGCGCCAAATACGATGTTGAACCCCCTGAACAGCAGATGCATCGGGGCAGCGATAATCCGCATGAGATTGAAGCGCGCGTGTTCCGCCGCCCCATGCGGCTTGAACAGAATGGCTGCCAACGCCGGCGACAACGTCAAGGAAACAAACGCCGAGATCAACGTCGCCGTTGCGATGGTCACCGCAAACTGCCGATAGAACTGCCCGGTGATGCCGGACACGAACGCGGTCGGGATGAAGACCGCGGTCAACACGAGCGCGATCGCGATCAGCGCCGTTCCAACTTCGTCCATCGTGGCGCGTGCAGCCTCGATCGGTGGCATGCCTTGGGCCAGTTTGCGCTCCACGTTTTCGACTACGACGATGGCGTCGTCGACGACGATGCCGACAGCGAGCACCAAGCCGAAAAGCGTCAGCGTGTTGAGCGAGTAGCCCAGCGCCAGCATGAGCGCGCAGGTGCCGATCAGCGAAACGGGGATCGCGACCACGGGGATGATCGTCGCCCGCCACGTCTGCAGGAATAGCAGCACGACGAGCACAACGAGCACAACCGCTTCCAGGATCGTCTTGTTCAGTTCCCTGATCGATACCTCGATGAACTCGGTTGGATTGTAGCGAATGCGATATTCGAGCCCCTTGGGAAAATTAGCGCTCACATCCTTCATCGCAGCCTTGATGTTGTTGACCGTCTTGAGCGCGTCGGAGCCGGGCTGCTGGGTCATGACCATCACCGTTGCCGGATCGCGATCCTGATAGCCGTACGTGGTGTAATTCAGGGCACCCAACTCGATCCGACCAATATCGCGCAGCCGCACTACACGGCCATCGGCACTCGATTTGACGATGATCTCTTCAAACTCACCGGCCTCCTTCAATCGGCCTTTGAGCTGCAGCGATTGCTGAAACGCGCCGGTCGCCTTGATCGGCGGCTCACCAATCGATCCACCGGCTACTTGGAGATTTTGCGCGCGCAGCGCTGCAACCACTTCATCGGCCGCCAAGCCCAATCCCGCGATGCGCTCCGGATCGAGCCATATCCGCATCGAATACTCGCGCGACCCGAACAGGTTAACCGCACCGACACCCTCGATGCGGGACAGCACGTCACGGACATTGAGCAGAGCATAGTTCGAAATATAAACCTGGTCGTAGCTCCGGTCCGGCGAGACCAGATGCACGACGACGAGCAAGTCCGGCGAGTTTTTCCGCACGGTCACACCCGACCGGCGAACTTCGTCGGGCAATCTCGGCTCGGCGGAGGCGACGCGGTTTTGTACGAGCACCTGCGCCTTATCGATGTCGGTGCCGATCTCGAACGTGATGGTAAGCCCCATCGACCCGTCACTGGTCGATTGGGAATACATGTAAAGCATCCCGTCGACGCCGTTGACTTCCTGCTCGATGACGGCTGCCACCGTGTCGGCAACAGTTTGCGCGCTCGCACCGGGGTAGGTTGCGGAAACGGAAATCGTCGGCGGTGTGATTTCGGGAAATTGCGTCACCGGAAGACCGGTGTAGGCAATGCCGCCGATGATGGTGATGAACAACGACACCACGATCGCAAAGATAGGTCTGACAATAAAAAAACGGCTGAAGCTCATGACCCATACCTCGCGGCAACGCCGCCGTTACTGCTGCGTCACGACGGCCGGTGCAGCGCCAGCCGGGGCGGTCGAAACCTGCAGCGGTTCACGCTTGGGTGTGACCTTCTGGCCGGGTCGCGCGCGTTGGAGGCCCTTGATGATCACCCAATCTTCGGCCGCAAGACCCGCACGAATAATGCGTAAACCGCCGTTGATCGGGCCGAGCGTCACGACCTTGCGCGATACCGTGCCATCTTCGGCCACGGCATAGACGAACTTGTTCGCCTGGTCGGTTCCAATCGCATCGTCCGGCAGCATCACGGCGCGATACGCTTGCGAGCCGGCAATGCGCGCGCGACCGAACATGCCGGCCGTGAACAGCCCGGCTTTGTTGTCGAGGATCGCACGTGCCCGTAGAGTGCCGGTTGCGTTATCGAGGCGATTGTCGGTGAAATCCAACCTTCCTGGATGGGGAAAGCCCTTGTCGTCCGGCAACGCGATCTCGATCATCGCGCCAGCTTCGCCAGGCCGGGCCGCACCACCAGCACCTAGGCGTTTGTACTTGATCGTGTTGTTTTCACTGACGTCGAAATAGAACTGGATAGGATCCTGCGTGACGATCGTCGTCAGCAAGCTCTGCGCGCCAGCCCCGCCGCCGTTGACGTAATTGCCGATAGAAACGAGATTGCGGCTCGCGCGGCCATCCAGTGGACTGGTGATCCGGGTGAAAGACAAGTCGAGTTCGGCGGTGCGCACTTTGGCTTCGGCGACGACCACGGCTGCTTCCGCTTCGCGCTTCAAGTTTTCGCGATCGTCGAACACCTTCTCGGAGATGATGCGGCGATCGAGGAGTGGCCTGCCGCGCACCACGTCTTTCAGTGTGCTTTCCACTTTCGTGCTGGCAGCCAGTAACTCGGCTTTGGCGGACTCGAGCGCACGCTCAAACGGCCGCGCATCGAGTGTGAAAAGCGGATCTCCTTTTTTCACCATCTGCCCGTCGGTGAAGTGCACCTGGGTCAGGAAACCGGAAACGCGCGCGCGTACCTCGACAAGGTCGACAGCGTCGAAGCGACCGGTGTATTCGTCCCACTCGACGATCTCTCGCACGATCGGTTGACTGATCGTCACGAGGGGTGGTGCAGCGCCTGCCGCGGAACCGGCGGCGGGTGCGCGGCCACGCTCAGGGGTCGGCGAAAAGACGCTCGAAATCGATTGCCACTGCCGGGCGAACCAGCCCGCTTGACTGTCCGCTGGCTGCGCCGCTGGATCGAACGCCTTCGGCTCGGCAGCTTTGGGCTCGCCGGGTTTCGTCGGCGCTGCTTGCACCGACGTCACCGGCTCTTGGCCCAAGGCAGCGCTCAACGGCATCGACAGCAAACTGCCGATCAGTAGAAGCCCAGCCGATACCTGACCTAATCGCACGCACAGCCTCGCCTGTTTACTGGCCTTTAGTATCATGAATACGACCAGGCCCCATCATGCCGTAAACGGCATTGGGGCCCAACCGGATCTATTCATCCGGTCTCGCCGGAACTTCGATAGCAAGGAGCGAGCGCTCGGTGACTTCACACTTGCGTGGCTAATTAATCAGCCATGAAGCGTAAGGCAATGCCCCTTAGTAGCGCACATAACCCCGTGGTATGTATCGCACTTCGCCCTGCGAGGGACCGTCACCAGGCCACCGCCGCTCATAGTTGCGAGACGGTTGGGTATAGTAACCGTACGCCGGCCGGTAGGTTTGAACGTAGCCATAAGGTGCGATCGGCCGGGCATAGGCATAACCATATCCAGAGTATGGGCGATCGACGCGGGGTGCCGCGGCACGGAAAGCGCCATCATCATCACGCCGGCGTTTCGATGCCACCTCGTCGCGAAAACTGGGAGAACCACGAACCACGATCCGGGTCGAAGTCAGCCCGTGTTTTTGAACCAGCCCGTAGAACGTTGCGGCGGCCGAGGGCGACAAGCGCACGCACCCGTGCGACGCCGGGCTGCCGAGCCGTCCCGTGGCCTGAGTTGCATGGGTCGCAATGCCGCCGTTGAAGAACACCGAATGCGGCATCGGCGCATCGTCGTACTGCTTGGAAAACCAGGTCTTCGCCATCCATTGCGGGCGGAACGTACCGGCCGGCGTCGGATGATCGCGATCGCCCGACGAGATCGGCCAAACGTGCAGCGCCTTGCCGCCCGAACTCACCGTCATTTGCTGCGTCGTCAAATTAATGTCGGCGGTGAGCGTCACGATGAGCGGCTTTGGGGCCGGCGGCTTTGCTGCAACTTCCGGCGGGCTAGCCGGGGCGAGCGACGTTTCGCCACCGCCTGCCTGAGGATCAGGCACGGCGAAAGTTGCAGATGGAACGATGGCCATCATCAGCAGAACCAGGGCTAGGCTGCGGCACAAGTTGACGCGCATTGATGCACTCCGACGAAACACTGTGGATTGGCGATGGGGTTTGATTTTCTGCTTACCTGCTGAGAAGTACGCTTGGGACGCACATCGGTTTCAACCGTGCTGCCACATAAACACGTGAACGCCTTCCGGTTGCTTAACCGGCACTGAAATTGCGGCGATAATCTGAGAAACGTTGCTCAACTATTTTGTGATAACTCATGCTCGGAACAGCAGCGACGCATCTCCGAATGAGTAGAACCGATAGCCGCTGGCGATTGCCCGCGCATACGCTTGCTGCATGGTCTCGAGCCCAGCGAAGGCAGACACCAGCATGAACAGTGTCGACCGCGGCAGGTGAAAATTCGTCATCAAAACGTCAACGGCGCGAAACGGGTAGCCGGGCGTAATGAAGATCGACGTATCGCCACTCCAAGCTGTGAGTTCGCCATCGCGACCACAGGCGGCCGCACTTTCGAGTAAACGCAATGCCGTCGTGCCGATCGCGACGATACGCCCGCCGCGCGCGCGCACCTGATTGAGCGCTGTGGCGGTTTCAGGCGAAACCCTCCCCCACTCGGCATGCATTTGATGATCCGCCGTATCGTCGGCCTTGACCGGCAAAAAGGTGCCGGCACCGACGTGCAATGTCACGAAATGCCGTTCGATGCCGCGTGCATCGAGGCTTTCAAACAACTCATCGGTGAAATGAAGACCCGCCGTCGGCGCTGCAACGGCGCCGTCATGAGCCGCATAAATCGTCTGATAGTTCGATGCATCGGCCGCTTCGACCGGCCGCTTCAACGCAATGTAAGGCGGCAGCGGCATGTGACCGGCGCGCGCGATCGCCTCGTCGAGGAACACACCGGCGAGATCGAACGCGATTTCCACTTCGCCAGCATCGCCTTTGACGGCGATCGTCGCGTCGAGCGCGCCCAGCATGCAGCTGCTGGATGAATGGCCAAAACGCAATCGATCACCGGCTGCGAGCCGCTTTGCTGGCCGGGCAAACGCGAGCCATCGCGCCTCGCCGACCCGCTTGTGCAGGTTGACCGATACCCGCGCTTCAGAGCCATCACGGATACGAATACCATCGAGCGCCGCCGGGATCACCCGCGTGTCGTTGAACACCATGGCGTCACCGGCTTGCAGCAGACCCGCCAAGTCGCGAACAAAATGATCGGCGAAGACTTCACTCGCACCGGGACGCACCACCAGCAGCCGCGCAGCATCTCGCGGCGACACCGGATGCAACGCAATGCTCGCCTCAGGCAACTCGAAATCGAAGAGGTCGGTCTTCATCACGTGCGCCCGGTGCTATTCGTGGATGCGAACGCGGCCAGGTTCAACAATCCATAGCGCCCGCTCGATTTTCTGCGTCTGTAGAAATGCAACGAGGGTGCGCATGCAGACTTCAATGCCGGATGGAGTAACGCGTCCTCCCGTTCTTAGCACGATGATGCCAGCGGATTGATCTGGCACGAACCGCAACGTCTGCGCGAAATCTTGATCAAGCGTCACCAACGCGCGGCCTTCTTCACTGCAAACTACAAAAAGCTTTTGATCGGTTGTTCCGCTCAAACGCTGTTCATCGACAGTCATAACGTCGTAGCCTTGAGCGGCAAGCGCGTGCTTACCAATCGATCCAAGATTTTCGTCAAGTTTAAACTTCACGACGCAGTAGAGGTTGAAACAGGGACCGGAATCACGCGCTCTCGCGCCACTTCGGCAGCGTATCCGATCGCTGCGCGCACATCGTCAGCAGTCAACTGCGGGTAATTCGAGATGACGCTTTCGACGCTCTCGCCAGACGCCAGGAAATCCAAAATCAGCGATACCCAAATGCGCGTGCCGCGGATACATGGTTTACCGAAACAAACGTTCGGGTCGATGGAGATCCGATCGCGAAGAGACTGGTCCATTGAAAATGGATACGCGAAACTCACGGCAAGAGCTAGTCGTCTTCATCAAGGTCGCCCGGTCAGAAACTTCAATTGCCGCTTGAACCAGACATCCAGCAGCTGCCGGCGGCGGCGCCAGTAATAGCCGACCGGAATGAGGAAGATATCCCGATCGATCGGGCGATACGTGAGGGGCACCCCCAGACATGCGGCGGTGGCATCGACGATCGCCTTGGTTTGCCCACGGCCGATATGCACGACACCGTCCGACAACGACGGCTCGAGTTCGCCTGTTTTCGCCGCATAAGCATCGTAGAAGTCGATAAAGCGGATGCCTCGCTCGGCTGCCAATGCGCGCAACCGCTCGTTCATCAACCGCCGGACCCCAATTTGACTTCGGCGCGCCTCGTCCTGAGTTTCGCCCGGCTGTAGGGCGAGTGTCGCCATTGGCGGGATTACACAACAGATGGCGATTGGTTTGGCGCAATCACGCTGGACATCGCCGATGGCGACGACGAAGCGGGCCGCCAAATCCTCGACGACCGCCGCCACTGGCAGGCCGTCCCGCGCTGCGATGTTTGCAACGTGAACCCGGCAATCGATTTCGCCGAATACCAGGACCAGTGCGTCGTAGTCGCCCAGCCTGCAGCTGCGGGGCAAAACCGATCGCAACCCATCTCGCGCCACTCGATGCATCAAGACGGGCCCAAGCCAGAAGATGCTGGCTTCGGCGACCTCGCAAAAGCAGAATAGGCTGTGGCTATCGCCGGCAACGCAAAGCTTCATTCGTTTTCAGCCGTACCGTTTGAAGCGAGGCTTCCAGGATCACGCCTTGACGTCGGCTGCGACCTTCATCGAGATCATCTTGTCGGGATCGCGCACCGGCTCGCCCTTCTTGATCTTGTCGACGTTCTCCATGCCCTCGATCACCTTGCCCCACGCGGTGTATTGCTTGTCGAGGAAGCTCGCGTCGGCAAAGCAGATGAAGAACTGGCTGTTGGCACTATCCGGGCTCGATGAACGCGCCATCGAGCAGATGCCGCGCACGTGCGGCTCGGCGTTGAACTCGGCCTTCAGGTTCGGCAGTTTCGATCCGCCGGTGCCGGTGCCGCTGGGACAACCGGTCTGGGCCATGAAGCCGTCGATCACGCGATGAAATACGATGCCGTCGTAAAAGCCTTCGCGCGCCAGCTTCTTGATGTGAGCGACGTGCTTCGGCGCAAGATCGGGCCGCATGGCGATGACGACGCGCCCCTTGGTGGTCTCAATGATCAGTGTGTTTTCTGGATCTTTGATGGCTGCCATTGTGTCTCCGTTTTATTTGGCTGGGCCGTAGGTCGGGTCAAGCGAAGCGCGACCCAACATCCACGGGCGGTGGGGATAGTGTTGGGTCGCGCGAAAGCTTGACCCAACCTACGTTCTTTTCCTATTTCGCATCCGTAGCCAGATACGCCTTCACGATGATGTCGGGCTGGTCGACGGCGCCAGATCCGGCGGCACCCTTCTTGATCGCGTCGACCGCCATCATGCCATCGACGACCCTGCCCCAAACGGTGTACTGCCCGTTCAGACCGGGGTTGGCTGCGAACATGATGAAAAATTGGCTGTTGGCGCTGTCCTTGGAGGCGGAACGGGCTGCGCCGACGACGCCGCGATCGAACGGCGCCGGCGTGAACTCGGCCGGCAGATTGCCGTACTTCGAACCGCTCGTACCGGTACCCGTCGGATCGCCGGACTGCGCCATGAAGCCCGCGATCACGCGATGAAACTTGAGGCCATTGTAGAAACCTTCCTTAGCCAGCAGCTTCACGCGTTCGACGTGCTTTGGCGCGAGGTCGGGTCGTAGTGCGATCGTCACCTTGCCGCTCTTGAGCTCGAGGATCAGTGTATTTGCGGGATCGAGCTTCGGCGCCTGCGCCACGGCGCTGGCGACAAATCCAAATGCCAGCATCAGGCCAGTAAATATGGTTGTTAAGCGCATCGAGAATAACTCCAGTCCGGTGAATTTCGGGCCCTACGGCATCGGCAGAAACGCCGTGCGTCCGCCAAACAGCCCCGCCTTATGGCCGGAATTGGACCGCTGGGCAACCAGACGAGCGTAACCGCCGTCAAAGCCCAAGCACATGCAGCAGCGTCGCGTTGACAGTCCGCACGTCGAAACGGCGCTCAGCTTTCGACCGGCTGGCCCGTGCCATGGCCGGTATCAAATCGGGGCGGTTGATAAAGCTCTCCATTGCCGCCACCAGAGCCGTTACGTTCTTCGGTGGCACCAGCACGCCGTTGACGCGCTCGTCCACCGTCTCGCGTGCTCCTGCGATATCGGTGGTAATAATCGGACGCCCGATCGCCAATGCCTCAAGCAAGACGCGCGGCAGAGCTTCGCCCCAAGATGGCAGGACGATCACGTGAGACGCTGCGAACAGCGGCCCAGCATCGCCCTGATCGTCAATAATCTCTACACTAGCACGATACCTCGAAAGCAGCGTGCGGTCCAGGTCGCCGTCGCGCCCGGCCAGGATAAATCGGGTGTCGGGCGCGATATTTTTGATCTGCATTGCCGCCTCGCAGAACTCGATCACACCTTTAGCCGCATCGAGACGTGCCACCATCGCGAAGTTTAGAGCGGTGCGTCCGTCATTAACCAACGGCGGCAACGGTTGCATCGTGTAACGGATTAGATCGACTCCCGATCCGGCCACGGTCGCGACTTCAAGGGTTCGCGGCAAGCATCCCGCAGCCGTGAGTTGCGCGCGATGGCTGTCGTTGTGGAAGACAGCCGCGTCGAGCGCCTTGAAGCCGGATTTCAGCAGGCGCCGCCAAGCCCAACCCGGCAATGCACCGACATCCGGCATCATTACGGGCGGCAATGCGGTAACGAGCCCGGCGCGACGCTTCACCCGAGCCTTCTTCGCGGCAAGGGCGCCGAGCGGCAGCGTCTTGACGCCGTAGCAAAGCACAACATGAGCCTGCCAATCGGCCAGCTGCCCCGCGATCGCGGCAACGGTCTGCCGGTCGGCAAGGATCGACGGTCGATCGCTTTTCCAGGGAAAAGTCGCGGCTGCAATGCCGCGCGCGATAAGTGCCGGGATCGATTGCGCCGCCTGCTCGGGCAGCAAGGCCAAAACGCTGTGCCGGCGTGCGATGATATCGGCGATCAGTTCGGAGCGCTGCCGCAACAGGCTCAGGCCGTCCGGCGCGATCAGCACCATCCGCTTGACGCTCGTCGTATCGATAGGGCTACGTGCCATCGCTGGTTCCGGGCTGACACCGGCCTCGATCGAAAACTGGCCGAAACCTTTCCTGCGCTGATTTGGCGTTGCTATGCAACCGCGGAGCCAGGCAAAAGCGTTTCAGATCTCGATCACGAGCCCATCCCGGCCGACATCGAGAATGCCTGACCAAGTCGAGCGCGCCGCAGTTTCCCAGTGCTCGGGGCGGACATCGGGATCATCTGCGGGAATCAGATGATTGAGTACCAGCCGCTTCACATTGGCCGCAGTGGCGATCTTCCCCGCATCCTCGACGAGGGTGTGACTTGCGATCAAATGCTCTCGCAAGCGCGCGCCGTTGTTCACTCGCGCGACGAGCGCATCAATGCCCGGCGCAAACATCGCCTCGTGAAGCAGTACATCGGCATCGCGTGCAAACTCCGCCAACGCCGGTAAATATGTCGTATCGCCGGATATGACGATCGACTTTGGGTTTCCGTCCGCACCGTGAAAAGCGAAGCGCAGTGCGAAGCTATCGATGACCGGAGGATGGTTGTTGCGAAACGCCGTTACCCGAACGCTGCCATCGTCGAACACCAAGCCGTCCGAATACTCGTGCGTTACGATCAGCGATGCCAGATTGGGGCGCCCCTCGTCGGCGATCCGTGTTTCGATGTCGAAGCGATTGAGCTCGAGGAAAAGATCCCGCATGCGCTTAAGGCCGGCTGGTCCATAGGCGTTGACGGGCGTCGCCAATCCGGCAGTCCAAGCGGTGTGGATGAGATTGCCGAACTCGAGATTGTGGTCCGAGTGATGATGGGTGATCAAAATAGTCGATAACTGGCTCAGATGATAACCAGCCTCGACAAATCCTCGTGTCACCCCTAAGCCGCAGTCGACGACGTACAGTCTGCCGGTAATGTCGAGTAAATAAGCAGTTGGATTTGGGCCGCCTGAGCGTATGGCCGGGCCGCCCTTCGCACCCAGCAAAATTATGCGGTCCATCGGTCGCAGCCTTCGTGCTGGAACTGGTTACGTAATCCAGTACATCCTAGCAAAGTTCAGTGCGTCGGGACCGAAATCATGGAATTGCCAGTGAAATCAAAGTCGCCGAATCTACCGCAACTCGTGCCGGTCGACAGCAAGCCGGCGCGCGCCGAAGTTGAAGCTGCTTTCCGCACGATCATCCGGTGGGCTGGAGACGACCCGACCCGGCCAGGACTACTCGAAACGCCGGCGCGCGTAACCAAAGCTTTCGAGGAATGGTTTGTCGGCTACGAAACGGACCCAGAGATCCTCCTCGCCAAAACGTTCGAGGAAATCGACGGTTACGACGAGATGATCGTGCTGCGTGCCATCCCCTTCGTCAGCCATTGCGAACATCACATGGCGCCGATCATCGGCCGCGCCTGGGTCGGCTATATCCCCACCGGGCGTGTCGTTGGCATCTCCAAACTCGCCCGCGTCGTCGACGCATTCGCCAAGCGCCTGCAAATTCAAGAGAAAATGACTTCGCAGATCGCCAATACCATCGATGAAGTGCTGAAACCGCAGGGTGTGGCCGTGGTGATCAAGGCAAACCATCACTGCATGTCGACGCGCGGCGTGCTGAAACACGGAACGGACCTAGTGACCAGCCGCATGCTCGGCGCGTTTCGGGATAATCCGATGACGCGCCAGGAATTCATGGCGATGATCGATTAAAGGCGTAAGATTTTTTCTGGGATGACCAATCCGATCGCGCGTTTCGTGCGTTAAACAAATATGCAACCCACGCCCCAGGTCAAAAAATCCATCCTGATCGCAGATAGCGATGCAGTTTTTCAACGCACTTTGACGCGTGCATTGGAAAAACGCGGATACAAAATCGTCACGGCATCGACGCTGGCGGAAGCACGCAACGCCCTCACGCGAGAAAGGTGTAACATTGTTGTGACCGACATTCGGTTCCCCGACGGCAACGGCTTCGACCTGCTCGAGGACGTACGCCATCAAAACCGTAATGGGAGAAGTGCAATCGAGCGCGTAGTCGTCTTGACGAGCTACGGCAACGTTGCTGGTGCGGTCGCAGCGGCCAAGCTGGGCGCGTCCGACTTTCTCGCAAAACCGTCCGACGCGGACACCATCGAAGCTGCAATTCTGGGGCATGCCGAGCCACCGGTGGATCGCATCTTCGCCAGGCCCGACGAAATCGAGTTCCGCTATCTGCTCACGATTTTCGAACAATACGATCGCAACATGAGCGAAACAGCACGCGCGATCGGTATGCATCGCCGAACGCTGCAACGCATATTGCGCCGTCGTGGCATTGCGCCCGCGCCGAAGGCCGCGCTGGATCAGCGCGATCAACAGCTTCGCATGCGGCGGCTCTATCGGTTGTGGACCCAGCTACTTCGCGAGGACACGATTCCGAAGGCGCGCCAGCTGGATCGCGATACCGCGCGTTAAGAGAAGCGCATCCGGCATTTCGCGGGCGGTGCCGGCAATGCCGCACCGTTGGCCGACCAACGGTTGAGGCTGAATTTCCATCCGGCAAAAACCGGGCTTGAATAGTTCCGCGATCCCTGGTCCTTAATGCGTTGGATCAAACACGGGATCAGCGCCCATGCCTTCAACTGTCTATGACAGTCTGCTTTATCGCGACGCATTCGGCACGCCAGCCATGCGCGCGATATTCAGCGATGAAGCGTTTATTGCTGCCGCGGCGAAGGTCGAAATCTCACTTGCGCGCGTCCAGGGCAAGCTCGGCGTCATCCCCGCCGCTGCCGCCGCCACTATCGAGACAGCGGGCGCAGGTATCGTGATCGACTTCGCGAAACTGAAGGCCGAGACCGATAACGTCGGTTACCCAATTGTCGGTCTTGTCCATCAGATGGCGCCGCATTGTGGTGATGCGGGCCGCTACCTGCACTGGGGGGCGACCACGCAGGACATCATGGACACGGCAACGATCCTGCAGATCCGCGATGGTATCGCACTTGTCGACGCTGATCTCGCTGCACTCGACGAAACGCTCGCCGCGCTCAGCCGGCGCTACCGGGACACAGTGATGGCCGGGCGAACGCATCTTCAGCACGCGCTGCCGATAACGTTCGGGCACAAGACAGCGGTATGGCTGTCGATGATCCGCCGCCATCGCGAGCGGTTGGCCCAGTTGAAGCCACGCGTGCTCAACGGACAATTTGGCGGCGCGGCCGGCACGCTCGCCTCGCTCGGCGACCAGGGGCTTGCCGTTCACGACGCATTGATGGCGGATCTGGGCCTCGGCGTGCCTTCTATGACCTGGCATTCGGCGCGCGACAGCGTGGCCGAAACCGTCGCCTTTCTCGGCCTCGTCACCGCGAGCCTCGCCAAGATCGCAACCGACGTCATGCTGATGATGCAAACCGAAATCGCCGAGGCCTTCGAGCCTTTCGTCAAGGGCCGCGGCGCATCCTCGACCATGCCGCAGAAACGCAATCCAATCAGTTGTGAATTGATCATCGCGATCGCCAAAGCGGTGCGCCAGCACTGCGGCCTCATGCTGGATGCCATGCTCGCCGATCACGAGCGGGCGACCGGGCCCTGGCATCTGGAGTGGATTGCAGTTCCGGAGAGCTTCATCGCCAGTGCTAGCGCTTTACATCAAGCACGCTTCATGCTCGACGGCCTGATCGTCGATGCCGCACGCATGCGACAGAACCTCGACATCACCGGTGGACTGATCGTTGCCGAAGCCGTGATGATGGCGCTCGCCAAGCATGTCGGGCGGGGCGCCGCGCACGATGCGGTTTACGCCTGCTGCCGCAAGGTCGCCGACAGGGGTGGGACGCTGCTATCGCATCTCGTGGCGGATCCGGAGATCACAAAGCACCTGGACGAGGCGCAACTCGCAAGCCTCGTCGATCCGGCCAATTATCTTGGTGTTGCCGCGAAAATGGTCGACCGCGTACTGGCTCATTAATTTGTCCGCAGCGATCCGTCCGCAGCGGCCGGCTCCCCGCAGGGGAGTCGCTGCGGACGAACAAAGCACCGCTGCGGACGATATCACTCGTCGGTCGCAAGCTCTTCGATGACTTCGGGTGGCACCGGTACGCCTGCGCGATAGGCGACGTGCTCGAGATAGAGACCGCAGGGAGGCGCTACCGGCCCGCACGCCGCGCGATCACATGATGCGAACGCGCGGGCAAGATCATCAGGCGTCCACTTGCCCTCGCCGACGCGTTTCAGACTGCCGGTCATCGAACGCACCTGACTATGCAGGAACGAACGCGCGGAGGCTTCGATATGGATCTCGCTGCCGACGCGGCGCACGTCAAGCTGATCCAACGTGCGAACCGGATTGCGCGCTTGACAGGCCGAAGCACGGAACGTCGTGAAATCGTGACGGCCAAGGAGCCGTTGCGCTGCCGCGTGCATCGCCTCGGCATCGAGCGGCAGTGTCACCGCCCACACCCGGTTGATGTCGAGCGCTGGCGGGGCGCGACGGTTCAAGATGCGATAGAGGTAATGGCGCGAGGTCGCCGAGAACCGCGCGTCGAACTCGGGCGGCACTTCCTCGCAGCTGATGACGGAAATCGGGTGCGGCCGCAGATAGAAATTCATCGCCTCGCGGATCTTCAGTGGCGCGCGTGGCAGTCTGAGATCGACGTGGGCAACCTGGCCCATCGCGTGAACACCGGTGTCGGTGCGGCCGGCGCCACGCAGATAGACATCCTCGCCGGTGAAGCCTTGGAAGGCTGCCTGCAGCGAGCCTTGGATGGTCGACATGCCCGGCTGCCCCTGCCAACCGGTAAAGGGTGTGCCGTCATATTCGATGGTCATACGGTAGCGGGGCATGGCTCAAGGGTTCGCAAAGTTTCGAGATGCGGTGACGGCAGCTCATACCAGAAGAGCCGCGTGCATCCTCGAAAAATGCGAACCGAAATCGCTGTTGCGCGATCGCGATCAGTGATGTTTCGGCTTATGATCCCGCAGCTTGTGCATGCGAACACCGGCCGGTGTGCCGGCGACGTTGCGGTTGTTACGGGTGGGATTGGTGCCGAGGCCCGGATAGAAGGCTCCACCTCCGTAACGGATGCCGCCCTCGCCGCCATCGCCACCACCATAAATGGGTGCGCTCTCGATCGGCGCGCGGTGTTCCACTGACCGGCTGAAATTGAGGCTGACCGGGGTCTTGTTGTCGGGGTTGATAATCATCAGGCTTTGCGCCGGCAGGCCACGATAAACCCGTACGCCGCTTTCGATCGATACGACCGCACCGTAGTAAGGGCGCGGCTCAATCCGGATCAGCTCACTCGCGGACGTCAAAGACGCAGCCGGCAAGGCGATGATCGCTGCAAGGGCAATCGAACGAACGAATGACATGACGCAAGCTCCAAGGTGCATTGATCAGATGCCCGACGATAGCTTCGGCTCGAACGTCTGCAGCGCTGAATTCCTTCGCAGGGTTAATCGGGAGGGTTAAGTTCGCAGCCAAGCGGCACGTCGAAGCCGCGCAGCATTTCGGCGGCACTCATCGGCTTCTTACCAGCGCGCTGAACCTCGACGATGCGGATCGCGCCTTGTCCGCACGCGACTGTCAGTGCGTGGTCAATTACGGTTCCGGGCTTGCCTACTCCTTCGACGGCCAGCGATCGTCGGATCTTGATCCGCTCGCACGAACTGCCGGTGCCGATCTCGAACCACGCGCCGGGGAATGGCGACAGCCCGCGAATATGATTGTGCACCTCGGCTGCAGCTCGTGTGAAATCGATACGGCTCTCAGCCTTCTCGATCTTGCGCGCGTACGTGACCACATCTGCGCTCTGCGGCGTGAACGTGAGACTGCCACGTTCCAACGCCGCCAACGCGCGCACCATCAGGCTGGCACCGAGCGTCGAGAGCGCGTCATGCACATCGCCCGTGGTCGCGTTAGCGCCAATTGGGAAATGTTCGGCAAGTCCGACAGGGCCGGTATCGAGGCCGGACTCCATGCGCATCACCATCACCCCGGTTTCTTTGTCGCCCGCCATTACTGCGCGGTGGATCGGTGCTGCGCCGCGCCACCGCGGTAACAGCGAGCCGTGCAGATTGAGGCAGCCGTCGCGCGGGATATCGAGGATCGCCTGTGGCAGGATCACGCCGTACGCCACCACGACTGCGACGTCGGCATGGTGCGCGCGCATTTGGTCGACAGCCTCCGGCCCGCGCAACCCAAGCGGCGTCAACACCGGGATGCCGGCATGCTGCGCGAACCGATGCACCGGCTGCAGCCGCTCTGCTTGTCCCCGACCTGCCGGACGCGGCGGTTGCGCGTAAACCGCTGCGACATCGTGTCCCGCCCCAATGATCTCGGCAAGGGTTGGCACCGCGAATACTGGCGAACCCATGAAGACCACGCGCAAGACCATCAGAGCGACCCGATTTTCGCAGTCTTCTTGAACTTGCGGATCACCATGTCCCGCCGCATCTTGGATAGGAAGTCGATGATCAGGCGGCCGTCGAGATGATTGATCTCATGCTGGATCGCGGTTGCGAGCAGCCCCTCGGCATCGAGTTCGATCTGCTTGCCCTGAGCGTCGAGGAACCGGACTCGCACCGTCGATGGCCGCTCGATCTCGACGTGCGTCTCGGGGATCGACAGGCAGCCTTCCTCGTGCATCCGCAGCTCCGGCCCGAGGCTCAGGATCTCTGGATTGATCATGACGATCGGCTGCGGCTCGTCCTCCTTTTCCGAGACATCGAGAACGAGAATGCGGCGCGGCACCGCCACCTGGATGCCGGCCAAGCCGACGCCGGGCGCCTTGTACATCGTCGCCAGCATGTCGGCGACAAGCCGGCGCACGCCGTCGTCGACGGTCTCGATGGGCTTCGACACCTGACGCAAGATCGGATCGGGCAGCTTTATGATCGGGAGTATAGCCATGGACTGTGGAAATAAGGCGCGACGGTCGAAGGGTCAACGGGTGCCGGCCAGGAGTGGTGTGGAGAGACGCCTCGATAACGGACCGAAGCATTGCCCGATGATTTGAAGACCTAGAGCGGTGGCCCCTACGCCTTCGTCTTGACGTAGCTGCCAGGGGCGTCTTCGATGGTGCCGAGTTTCTGGCCGGGCGTGCGGGCGGGGACCATGTCGCCGGACTTTTGCGCCAGCCATTCGATCCAGTGCGGCCACCACGAGCCTGGCGTCTCAGTCGCACCCTTAACCCAGTCCGCAAACGTGCTCGCGGCGCCGGATGGGTTCGTCCAATACTGATACTTGACCTTCTTCGGGTCGGGCGGATTGACGACGCCGGCGATATGCCCCGATCCGGCCATCACATACTCGACCGGCCCACCGAACAACCGCGATCCGATGAATACGGATTCGGCTGGCGCGATGTGGTCCTCCTTCGCGGCGAGCTCGTAGATCGGGATCATGACCTTCTTCATGTCGAGCTTGGTATTGGCGAGCGTCAACTCGCCCTTGGCCAACTTGTTCTCGTGATAGAACTCGCGCAGGTAGAAGTTATGATTGGCGGCTGGCATGCGCGTCGAATCCTGGTTCCAGAACAGCAGGTCGAACGCCATCGGCTTGCGCCCCAGCATGTAGTTGTTGACCACGTACGGCCAAATGAGATCCTTCGGCCGCAGCATGTTGAACACCGTCGCCATGTGGCTACCTTCGAGGTAGCCCTTTTCCGCCATCGTGTCGGCAATCTTTTGCAGCTGCTCCTCGTCGATGAAGAGCTTCAGATCACCAGCCTTGGTGAAATCGACCTGGGTGGTGAGGAACGTCGCCGAAATGTAGGGATCGTGCCCGCGCGCCGCGAGGTAGGCCAAGGTCGAGGCCAACAGCGTGCCGCCGACACAATAGCCGACGATATTGATCTTCTGCTGACCGGTTTCGCGCATGACGGCATCGGTCGCCGACAGCACGCCTTCGCGCATGTAGTCCTCGAACGTCTTGTCCTTGAGACGCTCGTCCGGATTGACCCAAGAGACGACGAACACGGTGAAGCCCTGGCTGACTGCGTAGCGGATGAAGGACTTCGGTTGCGTCAGATCGAGAATGTAGAACTTGTTGATCCAGGGCGGCACGATCAACAGGGGTACTGTGTGCACCGTCTCGGTGGAAGGTGCGTACTGGATCAGCTGCAGGATATCGTTCTGGTAGATCACCTTGCCCGGTGACACGGCGAGATCGCGGCCAACTTGGAAAGCCGTCGTATCCGTTTGACTGATCTTGAGGACCGGGCCTGACCTTTCCATGTCGGCCTGCAGTTGAGCCATGCCCTCGACTAGATTGCGCCCGTTCGAGGCCATCGTCTCGCGCAGGACTTCGGGGTTCATGACCGGAAAATTCGTGGGCGACAACGACGCTGCGATCTGGCGCAGCAGGAAGTCGGCCTTGGCGCGCGTCTTGTCGTCTAACCCCGGTGTCTGAGCCAGCATTTGCTCGGCCCATTTTGTCGAGATGAGGTAGGCTTGTTTCCAGTAATCGAAATAGGGATTGGCCGCCCACTCGGCGTCCTTGAACCGGTTATCGCCGGGCTCCGGCTTTGCCACCGGCACAACCGTCTCGCCCATCAGACGGCGCATGGTGCCGTTCCATAGTTCGAGATAGCCCTTGTAGAGTTCGCCCTGTGCTTCGGCGAATTTGCCCGGATCGGACATCCACGCCTGGCTCAGTTCCGCCAGTGTCTTACTCGCATCGAACAGTTCGGTCGATGCGCCGCCTTGTTTGCCCCGCGGCTCGGTCCGCTGCAACAAGGTCGTATAAAACTTTGCGCCGTCTTCCATCACCCGCAACATGTTGCGTGCAAACTCTTCCGGGTTCGCAGGCTGCATCGGGGAAGCAACAGCTGGCGGGGCGGTGCTCGCGGCAGCTGCAGCCTTTATGCCATCTGGGGCAGCGGGTTCGTTTTGCGGGTTGGATTTTTGCATCGACAAGGGACCGACCATAGTTGCGGCGACTTTTTTTTCACCGATTCATTCAATACTTAAGTCTTACTCTAGTCTTTGGCTGGCAGCCGTCAAACGGCTATCTGCAGGTTGCGTGCACTGGACGAGGACGCCGCCGAGGCCGTAGAGACAGCCATGCGATCTCGAATCGACACTAATCTGGATCGTCAGCAGAGGAGTTGTAACCACCGTGATCGAAGATTTTCATCGCATCAAGCGCTTACCGCCTTACGTCTTCGCCGAAGTAAACCGGTTAAAGGCTGGCGCACGAGCTCGCGGCGCGGATATCATCGATCTGGGCATGGGCAACCCCGATATGCCAACGCCGCAGCACATCGTCGACAAGATGATCGAGACGATTGCCAAGCCGCGCACGCACCGTTATTCCGCCTCCAAGGGTATTCCCGGCTTGCGCAAGGCTCAAGCGGCCTACTATGATCGGCGTTTCGGTGTAAAACTCAACCCCGAAACTCAGGTGGTGGCGACACTCGGCTCGAAAGAGGGCTTTGCCAACATGGCGCAGGCGATCACCGCGCCGGGCGATGTGATCTTGGTGCCTAATCCCACCTACCCGATCCACGAGTTTGGCTTCATCATTTCCGGCGCTGCCATGCGGCACATTCCGGCTGCCACCGGCGATGCATTCCTGGCCGGTGTCGAACGGGCCGTGCGGCACTCGATTCCGAAGCCGTTAGCGATGGTGCTGAGCTACCCGTCGAACCCGACCGGTCAGGTTGCCGATCTCGACTTCTATGTTGCTGCCGTGCAAATGGCCAAGAAGCTCGACCTGATCATCCTGTCGGACATTGCCTACGCCGAAATCTATTTCGATGGCAATCCGCCACCGTCGGTTCTGCAAGTGCCCGGCGCGATCGACGTCGCCGTCGAATTTACCTCGCTGTCGAAAACCTACAACATGCCGGGCTGGCGCATGGGATTTGCGGTCGGCAACGAACGGCTGATCGCAGCCCTCGCGCGGGTGAAATCCTACCTGGACTATGGTGCGTTCACGCCGATCCAGGTCGCTGCCGCGGCCGCGCTCAACGGGCCGCAGGATTGCGTTGCCGAGATCCGCCAAACTTATAAAGCGCGCCGCGATCTCGTGGTGGAAAGCTTCGGTCGCGCCGGTTGGACCATCCCCTCCCCGCCCGCCAGCATGTTCTGCTGGGCGCCGGTTCCAGACCCATTCAGGGAACTGGGTTCCGTCGAATTTGCCAAGTTACTGATCGAAAAGGCGGACGTTGCCGTGTCGCCGGGCCTGGGCTTCGGGGAATACGGCGAGGGCTTCGTACGCATTGGTCTAGTCGAAAACGAACATCGCATCCGGCAAGCCGCCCGCAACATAAAGAAATTCTTGAGTGCCGGCACCGAGGGACTTCACAACGTCATGCCAGCGAGTGCGATCGAACCCGCTATGCACGCAAAACGGTCTGCATCATGAGCATCTCGCACGGTCAATCATCGGCGCCACTGCGGCTGGGTGTGGCGGGTCTCGGCACGGTCGGCACCGGGCTGCTCAACCTACTCGAGGTGAACGGGGCACGCATCGCTTTGAACCTAGGCCGCCCAATCAAGGTCGCAGCCGTTTCCGCCCGCACCAAGGGCCGCGACCGCGGTGTCGGCCTGGAAGGCATTCGCTGGGTCGAAGATGCAGTCAAGCTAGCAGGCGATCCGGACATCGACGTGTTCATCGAGTTGATCGGCGGCGCCGGCGGCATCGCCAAATCATCCGTCGAAGCAGCGCTTTCGGCGGGCAAGCACGTCGTCACCGCTAACAAGGCGCTACTCGCACAGCATGGCGTCGCGTTGGCCAAGCTTGCCGAGTCGAAAGGCGTGTCGCTCAACTTCGAAGCTGCTGTCGCCGGTGGTATCCCGATCATCAAGACCCTGCGCGAGGCGCTCGCCGGTAACAGCGTGCGGCGTGTCTACGGCATCCTCAACGGCACCTGCAATTACATCCTGACGAAGATGCAGGATGAGGGACGCGACTTCGAAGGCGTTCTCAAGGAGGCGCAAGCCAAGGGCTACGCCGAGGCCGACCCTACGTTCGACATCGGCGGTTTCGATACCGCGCACAAGTTGACGCTGCTGACGAGCCTGGCGTTCGGTAGCCAGGTGGCGCTCGACCAAGTCCATATCGAGGGGATCGAGACGATTACGCCGGCCGATATCGAGGCTGCGGAAGATCTGGGATATCGCATCAAATTGCTTGGCGTGGCGCTGATGACCGACGCCGGCATCGAAAGCCGGGTGCATCCGGCGATGGTGCCCAAGCACTCTGCTATCGCGCAAGTGTCGGGCGTCACCAATGCGGTTGCAATCGATGGTGACTTCTCGGGCGATCTGCTGCTGGTTGGACCGGGCGCGGGCGCAAAAGCCACCGCTTCGGCAGTCGCGAGCGACATCTGTGATATCGCGCGTGGCGTCACGCTGCCGGTTTTTGGCACCCCCTCAGCCAATCTTAAGCATTACCAACGAGCGACCCTGGGCACCCACAAAGGTGCCTATTATGTGCGTCTGACCGCTTACGACAAACCCGGCGTGATGGCGGCCATCACCAAGCGGATGGGCGAGCAGGAGGTTTCGTTGGAAAGCATCGTGCAACGGCGGCCACGTAAAGCGCTTCCCGGCATCGATGCGACGCCGCAACCGGGTGCACAAACGCCGGTCGTGCTAATCACGCACGACACCACCGAAGCTGCCATCCGCCGGGCGCTGGATGGTATCGAAAAAGACGGCAAGGTTGCGGGCAAGCCGCAAATGATCCGGATCGAAAAACTTTGATGCGGCGGTCGTCGCCAGCAAGATCAAGTCAAATTAGGAGAGCCTGATGACCACGGCGGCCAGCGACAAACCGATCACCGGATTAGACCGCGTACTGGTACTCGAAATCGCGCGCGTGACTGAAGCCGCTGCCGTCGCCGCCGCCCGATTGCGCGGCCGCGGCAACGAGAAGGCCGCCGACAAAGCCGCTGTCGACTCGATGCGGCACGAACTCGGCCGGGTCAACATCGACGGCATCGTCGTCATTGGTGAAGGCGAGATGGATGAAGCACCGATGCTCTTCATCGGCGAGAGAGTGGGCACCGGTCATGGTCCGGCCGTCGACATCGCGGTCGACCCGCTGGAAGGCACGACGATCTGCGCCAAGGCGATGCCGAACTCGCTGGCGGTTCTCGCTATCGCCGAACGCGGCGGTCTGCTGCACGCCCCCGACATGTACATGAACAAGATCGCCATCGGGCCCGGGTATCCCGATGGCATCGTCGATCTCGACGCGAGCCCGCGCGACAACCTGCATGCACTTGCCAAGGCGAAGGGCGTACCGATCACCGAGATCATGGCCTGCATCCTCGATCGCCCGCGTCACGCTGAATTGATCAAGGCCGTACGCGACTGCGGCGCCGGTGTTCAGCTGATCCCCGACGGTGATATCGCCGGGGTAATTTGGACCACGGATTCGGCCGAAACCGGAATCGACATTTATCTGGGTTCCGGCGGCGCACCGGAGGGCGTTCTTGCCGCTGCCGCCATGCGCTGCATCGGTGGCCAGATCCAGGGCCGGTTGATGCCGATGAAGGACGAGGAACGCATTCGCGCAGCCAAGATGGGCGCCGACGTCAATCGCAAATATACAATGCAGGATATGGCCTCCGGCGATGTGATCTTTTCGATGACCGGCGTGACCGGTGGTTCGCTGCTCGACGGCGTTCACTTCCGCGGCGAGTTCGCCGAGACGGAAACGATCGTCATGCGCGCGAAGACCGGCACAGTTCGCCGGATCAAAACGACGCTGCGCACGGTTACAGCGAAATCGGTGGTGTAGTCTGTTGAGCAATACGAGGTGTCAGACTGGGCGCGCGCGCTAACACTCCTTCCAAGCCTCCCGTTGTCGTCGGGTGGGAGGAATGGCTTGCGTTGCCTGACCTGGGGTTACCGGCCATTCGCGCCAAGATCGACACTGGCGCCAAGACTTCGGCCTTGCACGCCTTTGCGATCGAGCCTTTCGGCCCGGCCGCCGCACCGATGGTGCGGTTCGGCATCCACCCCATCCCCGGCCGCGACGACATCACCCGCTTCTGCACAGCCGCGATTACTGACCGGCGCGAGGTGACGAGTTCCAACGGCGAAAAGGAAATCCGCTTCGTCATTTGCACCCGGCTCATGTTGGGCGAACGCAACTGGGGCGAGATCGAAACCACGCTGACAAACCGGGAGGGCATGGCCTACCGCATGCTGCTTGGCCGGCAAGCGATACGGGACGGCATGCTGATCGACCCCTCTGCCTCGTTCCTGCAGCGTAAGCTGTCGCACCAGCTTTATCGCGATCTGCCGGCACAAAGTCTGCCCGTTCGCCATCTGCGCATCGCCCTGATCGCGACGAAGCCGACGCGAACGTCGAACATTCTGTTGCGGGAAGAAGCTCAACGGCGTGGCCACGCCCTCGACATCTTGGCGCTCGATCCGATCGACGTCGACTATGCCAGCCAGAATGCTCGTGTCACATTCAACGGCGCGACGTTGCCGGCCTTCGACGCGATCATCGCGCGCGCGACCGGCGGACCGCCCGGTAAAGCTGCAGCGATTGTGCGACTGATGCAGCAACAGGGCGCGGTGGCGCTGAATGGCGGCGACGCGCTCGACCGTCTGCGCAGCCCCTACGCGGTGTCCGCCGCGTTGCACGCTTATCATCTGCCGGCCCGGATGCCCGCCAAATTCGGCATCGAACAGCGCTGTCTGATCGTGCAAGGATCAACAGTCGCAAGCGTCGGCGCGGCGAGCCTCAAGGAAAAGAAGTTCGCGGGGCGGGTCGCAACCGCACTCGGCTTGGGCTTGGTGACAATCGACGTTTCGAAAGACGGCGACACGTTTGCGATTTCCAATATTGATCCGAATCCGTCCTTTACCGGCTTCGGCAGCAGCCAAAGCATCGCGAGCGACGTCGTCACCGCGCTCGAGACGCGCATCCGCACGCCTGCGCGGATCATCGACAACAGCGATGCAGGTGCTTGAGGGTTCGACGGCCCAACCCGGAAATAACGCGGCACCGAAGCGGTCAGCGCGACGCAGATCGAGACGCGCGAACTGCACCCGCAACCGCGTTTTTGGCGACAACAGCGTCAGCCGCACCAGTCCAGGAGATCACGAGCGCCCGCCGGCTTTCGACTTGAGCCGCTTGCCGACACCGGGCGAGACGAATGCGCTCACGTCGCCACCCATCATCGCAATCTGGCGCACCAGCGTCGCAGTGATGAACCGCACATCAGGGGACGCGGGCAGAAACACTGTGCCAATGCTCGCCCGCATTACGCCGTTCATGCCAGCCATCTGCATCTCATAGTCGAGATCGGTGCCATCGCGCAGGCCGCGGAAGATGACGTTGGCGCCGGCCTCTGCGGCGGCGTCGACGGCCAACCGATCAAAGGTGACGATATCGAACGCTGCCCCGGCTTTCTTGGCGAGCGGCTTTACCTCCGCCTTCAGCATGTCGACCTTCTCCGCGGTCGCAAATAGCGGTGTCTTACCCGGGTGAACGCCGATGCCAATCACCAGCTTGTCGACGAGTGCTAGCGCGCGAGCAATGACATCGGCGTGCCCGAGTGTGACTGGATCGAAGGAGCCCGAGTAAAAGCCGGTGCGAGGCATGAGAGTATTCGTTCCAGATGGGGGCAAGTCGCCTACCATGCCGGTTCACTCGCCTGCCGGCAAGCGCCCTACTCGCTCTCCCGCTTGCCGGTGATCAAGTCCCAGGCGACATTGATCTCCTTGATGCGCGCATCGCGCAAGGCCCGGTCTGCCTCGCCCTGCGCGAGGTCTGGGTGCCAGCTGACCCGCAACGCCTCCACCAGCTTCTTGAGAATGGGCTCACTCACGCCTGAGGTAATGCCAAGCGTGGCATAGGCTTCGGCCTTATCGCGCGGCAGACTTCGCGCCGCACTGAGACCTGAAAGACTATGCACGGCACTGTCGGAAATCTGCTGAAGCCGATCCAGGTCCTGCGCAATCCGCTCCAGCCGGCGGCGTGCCTTGGTCCAGTCTTCCGCCGTTGCCTTCGGCGCGCCGATCGCCGCGATCACCACCGCCAACCGGCGTTCGCTCGACTGCAATTCTCGCGACAATGCATTGCGGAGCGGCACGACGGTCGACAGCCGATCGAGCGCATTTGTGATTAGCGCGATGTGGCCATCCGACTTGGTGCGCAGCGCCACGGCTCGTTCGCCATCACCATCCGTGTAGGCAGTTTGGCCGACGAGATTTGGGGCCACCCGGTTTGAGCGCACCCGTGCGGTACGGCGCCGGCGCGTCACGGCCATCGTCACGAGGAGCGCAGTCCCTAGCAGTCCTGCCACCAGGACTTGCACAAAACTGTGCGGCACGTTGGAACCATAATCATCGCGCGAAAGTGTCGATGGGGTCGCCTCTACCCGCGTCGTCCACGCGACCGGCCATGCCCGGCCCGGCTCCGCCTTGACCCGCTCGGCTGCCGGTTCGTTCGCCGCCCAGCGTTCCGCGATCGCAGCGCTCGGTGCGAGGGCGACCGCGGCATACGCCTCGACCGAGGAGGAGGCGGGCTTGGGTTCGATGCGCTCAGTTTCCAGCCGCTCTGCCGTCACCGCCTGATGCATCTCGCTCGCAACCGCCTGCGATGGCCTGGGCGTTGCCGGCAGCTCCGCGGATGCGACCCACGGTTCGTCATCTTCATAGGCTGGTTCATTGAAAGGCGTTTGCGCTGGTGCGGGCCGCACACGCTGGAGTTCTGTTGAGGCTATGGTTTCCGTTGACGCGATCCGCGCCGCTAATTCGCCATCCGGCAACACGCGCGCACCGATCAGCGCAAGCGGAGCAAATCCACGCGGCAACGCGACCATATGCGAGCGTGATACCGGCCTGGCGCCACTACTGCCCCGCCCTTGGCATCTCTCCCAGGTCGCCGGACCACGCCAAGGCGCCCGCTCGAGTTCGCCACAAAGGCGTTCCCGCCAAGTCGGGTTTTGCGGCGTCACCCGAAGCAAAAGTTGACCGTTCTCCAATGCGACGTTGGTGCGATCGTTGGCTGTTGCTGCCGCCACGATCTCCGACCAGGACGCTCGTCCGCCGCCACAGCTGACGGCAAACCGATGTACTGTCCAGGTCCGGCACTGGGTGCCGCTTTGATCTGGACAGTAGGTATGAACCTGCTGCTCGCGCTGACCTACGATCGAGTACGACCTGTCGGTCGCCGGTTCGACACGTAGCCGGCCGCGATCGATGCTGCAGCTGTAAGGCAGCGACACACGCTCGCGCGCTACGGCCGTGCCTGCGCACACGACGACGCCGGCAAGCGAACCGGACACGATCGCCAGCGCCAGTCTTGACTTACGTGCGCGCTCCCCGACGCGAGCACAATGTCCCGAAATTGGAACCAAGGTCGCCCCCTAACAAAGATCGATCGCCCGCAGCCTCGCGGCCGCTGGCGTGTCTCCTTCCAAGACCGATCCCCGCAGATCTGGACGTCTGCGCAATTCACTGCATGACTGTGGCCGCATCGGGGCCGTACCACTACTGCGTTGGCAAAACGAACCTTAAACATCACACAACCGGATGCTATTGCAGGCCAACGCCTTTGGACACGCTCGACAATCGGGCTCGAAGGCTCGTAGAACTTGGAACCTTTATGGTACTAACCGGCTGGGGCGAGTGTGAGGGATAGACCATGTCGTCGGCATCTACGACCACGACGCGTTCGAAGTTGGGGACGATAACGGCGGGGGACAAAGCGGTCGCTGATGCGCAGCGCGCAGCCAGTGTGGCCCAGAAGATCATTCAAAAGCCGGGACAGGCGCCAGCCGTCCTGTTGCCGCCGACTGTCGTTCCCGCTGGCGTCGAGGGGCCTGAACTTCCCAACATCGAGATCATCGCCAAGCAGAGCCATAGCGCGCGCGAAACCTTTATCCCGATCACCAAGACGGCTCTGGTCGATCGGCTGACCCATGCCGATGCGTGGGCGCCGGGGGTCGCAAGGGATGCCCGGAAATTTTTCCAGTATCTCGACTATTGGCGCCGGCAAACCTACTCGGCAGGTCTGCGCAACGTTGATAAGTCTTACGAAGCGTTCAATCCCGACAGCGACTTGCTGACGACGCGCGCTTTCTCCGCCGGCGAACGCGCCAAAATGCAGTCGGACGTGGTCGATCACGTCAAACGCTTGTTGAAGCAGGCAAACTACGTTCAAGTCGACCCGAAGGATCTCGATTTGTTGGCCAAGGGCTCTCACTACGGGCTCGAGTTGCAGGTCGACCTTGAAGCCTTCGATGAGTTGCTGGTTTATTATCGCGGCCGATCGTCCAGGACGGAGCAGCGGCGCGATGCTCGGAAATTCTATCGCAAGATCGAGTTCGAAGTGCCGATTTTCCGGCGCCTGTTCGTACTTTTCAAATTGAAACCGTCGGAGCAACGCGTCGGCGAACTCATGCGCAAGCATGAATGGTCGCGCAACGAGGCCGAGCGGCACGTCAAGAAGATGCGGTCGCTGCTATCGGTTCAGATCCGGTCCGACAATATTTATATGAAGCTATTCAAGAACATGCCGCGCTCGGACATCGAAATGATATTTCCGAACACGCGGGTCGCGTTTCGCCGGTTCGACAAAATCAAACTGGGTTTGACATCCGGCGGCAGTGTCGGCATGGGCCTGTTCGGCGCGGCTGGCAAAATTGCACTGGCAGCTTCCAACCCGGTAGCGGCCATCGGCGCGGTCGCGGGCCTCGGCGGCATCGCCATTCGTCAGGGCGTTAACTTCATGAACCAGCGCCAGCGCTACATGGTCGTCATGGCGCAGAATTTATATTTCCATGCGATGGCCGACAATCGCAGCGCGATGATCAAACTTGCCGATCGAGCGGCGGAAGAAGACTTCAAGGAAGAAATGCTGCTCTATTGCGTCTTAGCCAAGACGCCGACCCGCCGCAATCAGCTGACCGATGTCGATCGTGGCATTGAGAACTATCTGCGAAAAACATTTGAGATCGACGTGGACTTCGATTTGGGCGAAGCGCTTGGCCGGCTGATCGGCGACGGGCTCGTAGCCGAGGATGCGACTGGCCTGTTGACGGTGCTCCAGCCGGTCGAAGCTGCGTCGCACATCGATATCAAATGGGACAAGTTCCTGGACGATCTCGTGGGCGACGACACCTCGCTCGGCGTCGAGGTTGCCGAGTGATGCCGGGATCGATGCGAGTGGACACGCCCAGTAGCGTGAGTAGGCCGGCCCAAAAGAAAATCGTCATCGACGTCGCCGAACGCGATGCCGCACGCACTTTTGCTGGTGCCCTTTGCGATCTGTTGCTACCTGCTCCGGATGCGCTGACGCTTTTCGAGCGAGGCTCAGCGTGGCGCATCGAAGCCTACTATGATCCGATGCCCGACACCGCCAAGCTCACCGACGATCTCGATCTGACATGCGGCATCGGGCGCCCGCAGATCCTGGTCGAAGTGGTGCCGCAGGAGAATTGGGTTCGCCTGTCCCAAGAAGCCCTGCCACCGGTGATTGCTGGACGATTTACGATCCACGGCAGCCACGATGCCAACAGAGTAGCGCGCGGGCCGAACAGCATTCTGATCGATGCCGGCGAAGCCTTCGGCACGGCGCATCATGCGACCACGCAGGGGTGCCTCGCGGCGATCGATCGTACAACCCGCAGCAAACGCTTCGGGCGTGTACTCGATCTCGGTTGTGGCTCGGGTGTGCTCGCGATCGCGGTCGCCCGCATCAGCCCAAAGGCACAGATCATCGCCAGCGATCTCGACGAGCAGTCGGTGGTCGTCGCTGCCGCGAATATGGATGCGAATGGCGTTGGGCGCCGGATCGAAAGCGTGGTTGCCTCAGGATTGGATCATCCCGCGCTAAGGGCCAACGCGCCCTACGATCTGTTGATCGCCAATATTCTCGCTGGACCGTTGATCATGCTGGCAAAGTCGCTAGCGGCTAATGTTATGACCGGCGGCACGCTGATCTTGTCCGGCATCCTGACGCCCCAGGCAGCGCAAGTTCGCGCCGCTTATGGAGCATCAGGTTTTAGTCTCGTGCGTCACGATCGATTGATCGGCTGGTCGACATTGACGTTCATTCGCCGCCGGTAAACTTCAGTATATGCTGCGGCCGGCCCAGGCACGCGGGGTGAAGTTTTGGCGGGTGCGGATCATATGGATCTCGTCGTCTGCGATGCCGATATCCTTCAGCATGGCGTTGTCCATGTCGGCCAGTTGATCGCGCAGGCGGCGCTTGGCGGCTTCAGCACGAATCATCTGGATCAACTTGGCGATGCGGCTACCGAAAGTGCGGCCAGATAAACGCTTTTGATCGGTATGATCCAAACGAGCGTGATCAACAGTCATGAGAGCAGTAAAGGGGCCCATAGTGGTATTTCCTTGAAGCTGTGCAGATGCCATATCCACGTCCGCGATGCTGCACGGAACGGGGGCAATCATGGTTTCGGTTCTTAGTGGTCGGCCGGTTCCTGGCGGTTGATCGCCAAGGGGAGCCGAATGAAGGATGCTTGCTTTACTCACGACTACCAGGTGCAGAGGCCGTCGGCCGCGATCCGCCGGCTACGGCGCCTCGCGACAGCTGTTCGGCGTTCGCAACGGGGTTGATTGTCGAATGGTGATTGCGACGAAAGACTGCTAAAAATACGAAAACTATCTCGCCGCCGATACGAGAGTAGATAGTCTTTTCTCGCAGTTGCAGAAGAGTTTATGTTGCATCGCAGCATTGTTCGCGGCGCATGCAGCCACAAATGAGCACACAAGCGGTAATAATTTGATCATAATCGCCCGGGCGGAGCAACCTTCGCAGGCCAACTTCCTTCGATTCGCGAGATAGCCATGTACCAGACCTTTGATACGCCGGCGGACGCGGACGCGGGTACCCGGCGGACGGCCGAGATTCGCGAAGCCATGCGCCGCGCAAAAATCGATGCATTCCTTGTGCCGCGCGCTGACGAACATCAAGGCGAGTACGTGCCGAAGTCCGCTGAACGCCTGAAGTGGGCGACCGGGTTCTCGGGCTCGGCGGGAACAGCAGTGATCGCAACGACCAATGCCGCGCTTTTCACAGACGGACGCTACACGCTGCAAGCACGTGCCCAAGTCCCCGGCGACACCTATGAAGTCTTGCTGTCGACACCCAAGGACCGCCTGATCGGCTGGCTGATAAAGACACTCAGAGCTGGTGCGGTCGTGGGCTTCGATCCCTGGCTGCACACGGTTGCCGAAGTGAGACGCTTGCAGGCGGCGCTCAAGGAAAAGGGGATCAGCCTGAAGCCGGTCGCGCGCAACCTGGTGGACGAAGCTTGGGGCCGGGCTCGTCCAGCTGCTCCAACCGGCGCGGTTATCGTTCAACCATTGGAGTTCGCCGGCACGCCCGCCGAAGACAAGATCACCAAGTTGCAGGAGCGGCTCGCGACAGACGGGCAGGACGCGGTGGTGCTGACGCTGCCGGATAGCATCAGCTGGCTCTTCAACATTCGCGGGCGCGATATCGGGCACAACCCGGTCGTCCTCTCGTTCGCCATCGTGGCGGCCAAGGGCAAGCCCGAATTGTTCGTCGATCCAGCGAAACTCGATGCCGCGGCAAAAGCTCACTTGAAACGTTTGTGCAAGCTCACCTCGCAAACAAAGTTTGTCGAGCGGCTCACAACCCTGAAAGAGGCCGCCAAGCGCGTTCGCCTCGACCCGGAAACCGCAGCTTGGGCGATCGCCCGCAGCCTTGGCGGGGCTGCAAAGATCATCGCGGGTGCCGATCCGTGTATTGCGGCGAAGGCCCCCAAGACCGCGGCCGAGATCACGGCGACCAAATCAGCGCACAAGCGAGACGGTGCAGCGATGGTCCGGTTCTTGGCCTGGCTCGACCGCGAAGCGCCTACAGGCACCGTCGATGAAATCTCGGCCGCACGCAAGCTAGAGGCGTTGCGCGCTGAGGCCGGCGAGCTGCGCGATCTGTCGTTTGATACAATTTCGGGATCTGGACCGAATGGCGCCGTCGTGCACTATCGCGTCACGACTGCCACCAACCGTACGCTCAAGCTGGGCGAGCTGTTCCTGGTTGATTCCGGTGGCCAATATGCCGACGGCACTACCGACGTCACACGCACGGTTGCCGTCGGTAAACCATCGGCTGAAATGTGCGAGCGCTACACCCTCGTTCTCAAGGGACACATCGCGATCGCGACAGCGCGGTTTCCCGCCGGCACGCGCGGCATCGAACTCGATCCCTTCGCCCGGCGGGCACTGTGGGCGCACGGCCTGGACTTCGACCACGGCACTGGTCACGGCGTCGGCAGCTATTTGTCGGTGCATGAAGGTCCGCAATCGATTTCCAAACGCGGCATGGCGGTTCTGGAGCCCGGCATGATTTGTTCGAACGAGCCCGGCTACTACAAGGAGGGTGCTTACGGCATTCGCATCGAAAATCTGGAAATCGTCACGCCGGCAGTAGCCATCCCCGGTGGCGACCGCCCAATGATGGGCTTTGAGACCATCACCTTCGTGCCCTACGACCGTCGCCTGATCACCCGCGATCTGCTGGATACATGCGAGCGAGCCTTCGTCGACGCCTATCACGCGAATGTCAGGCGCATCATCGGTCCGCTGGTGGATGGTTCGGATCGCACATGGCTCGATACGGCAACAGCGCCTCTATGATCCGACAACTGCGGTACGCGTGTTAAGCACACGGCAACCATCCCCCCGTAAACCAAGTTAACGCCCGCTTTGGGCGGGCGGTGTCCGACCCTTTGGGTCTGACACCGTTGCTTCGGTCGCACGACTTTTTATTGGTGTCAGACCCAGAGGGTCGGACACCATCGGGGACATAAGGAGCGACCGGAGGTCGGGGTTTTGGGGCTTGGAATGCGGTTGCTCGGCTTGATGTGGCGGCTTTCGATTTCGGTCCTGGCGATCGTCATCCTTGGAGCGCTGCCCGCCATTGCGATCGATCTTCCCCCGTACCTGGGCACCGAGATGGGTGCACAGGGTTATTCGACGGAAGTAGCGCCGCCTGGCTATCCACCTGTCCGGCTCTATGCCGAAGAGACCGGTCGCGGTCCTGCGCTCTTGCTACTGCACGGGCTGGGTGCCTCCGGCTACGTCTTTCGCCGTATCGTGCCGGCATTGGCGCGCAATCATCGTGTGATTACGCTCGACATGCGTGGCTTCGGGCGATCCGAGAAGCCTTTCGATCAGTCGTATTCCGCGCTCGATCAAGCGGCGCACGTCAAGGCCTTTATCGCCCGGCGCGGTTTGCGCGACATTACACTTGCGGGACATTCTTACGGTGGAGGCGTCGCAATTGCGCTGACGCTCGATCTCAATGTGACGCGGCCGGGCCTGATCAAACGGCTCATCTTGATGAACAGCCCGGCGTTCCCGCAACCGATGTCGCGCGCGGTCGGCTTTCTAAGGCTGCCGGTCATACCGTACCTGGCGCTCAATCTCATTCCGCCGGAAATCACCGCGCAAATGTCGCTGTCGAAGGATCTGGGGAACTTTCGCCATATCACCGACAGTGATATCACACGCTATGCGACACCGCTTCGGGAGTCGGCTGCCGCACACGCCTTGATCACCACCGCCCAGCGCATCGTACCCGACAATCTGCCGGCCCTCGTGCAACAATATCCGACGATCCGGCAACCGGTGTTGCTGATTTGGTGCCGGGCAGATCCAGTCGTGCCGCTCGTCACCGGCATCTCGTTGAAGCGCATGCTGGCGCGCTCTAGTTTACACGTGCTCGATACCTGCATGCATGTGCCGCCGGAGGAGAGTCCGAGCGAATTGCTCGGTCACATGCAGTACTTCCTGGACGGGCGATAGTTGCGGTGGCCGCCAAGGCGTGATGACATCGGGCATCAAAATCGAACCGAGCCGGAGATAACCTGATGCCCGCGAGATCAAAACCTTCCGACGTCGATCTATTTGCGCTGCTCAAGGCCGAACTACACACAGCCGTCGTCGGCGACATTCTCGATCAGATGGGTTGCCGCCGGCAGTTTCTGCCGCAAGCGATCCAACCCTTAAGATCGACGATGAAGATCGCCGGCCGCGCCATGCCGGTGCTCGAAGCCGACATCTTCGATGCTGGCCGCGACACCTCGCGCGGACCGCTTGCGCGTAAACAATTCGGACTGATGCTGGAAGCGCTCGACGATCTTCAGGCGGGCGAGATCTACATCGCAACCGGATCATCGCTACGCTACGCTTTGTGGGGCGAACTGATGAGCACGCGGGCCATGCACCTGAAAGCTGCTGGCGCCATTCTCGACGGCTACATCCGCGACGCAACGCAAATCGAAGCGTTGGGATTCACGGTGTTCGGCCGGGGTCTCTATGCGCAAGATCAGGGACCGCGCGGCAAGGTGATCGATTTTCGCTCGGCCATCGAGATCGAGGGCGTGTGCATCCAACCAGGCGACCTGCTATTCGGCGACCGCGAAGGCGTACTCGTGATCCCGCGCGAAGCCGAGGAAGAGTGCATACGGCGCTCATTGGAGAAGGCGAAGACCGAAGGCGACGTGGGCAAGGCGATCCGCGCCGGCATGAGCACCGTCGACGCCTGGGCCAAGTTCGGTGTGATGTGAGAGTTGAAGCTGAGCGCTGGATATGGTATCTATCATTGATAGATACCAATTATCAAGGGAGGCTCGTCCCACGATGACCGCAAAGACCGCAAAGATCTTTATGCACGGCCGCAGTCAGGCGGTTCGCTTGCCAAAGGAATTTCGGCTGCCCGGCAAGGAAGTGCGCGTGCGCCGCGACGGGAACAAGCTGATTTTGGAGCCTGTAGAGGTGGATGTCGCGACTTGGCTCGCAAACATTCGACGTCTTGCTGCCGAAGCCGACGAGCCCTTCATGCCGGAAGGTCGGCAACAACCTGCTATGCCGGATGGCCGCGACATCGATTTCGATGAGCCATAATGTACCTGCTCGACACCAATGTTTTGATTGCGGTGCTCAATGATAAGCCGCGCATCGTCGCTGATACCGTCGCCGCAAACGCGATGGCGGGAAATCACATTGCAACCTCAGTGATCGTGATTTTCGAGCTCCTATTCGGCGTTGCAAAGAACCGGCAGAAATCGGGCAATGCCCTCAGGCTTGACGAAGTTTTGGCCGGTCCAATCGAAGTGCTGATGTTCGACGCGCAGGACGCTGAAATAGCGGGGCAGTTGCGAGCGTCTTTAGAGACCGCGGGCACCCCGATTGGCCCCTACGATGTTCTCATTGCCGGGCAGGCACTCCGCCACGGCGCAACGCTCGTCACCGCCAACACCCGCCAGTTTGCACGCGTGCCGGGGTTGAAGGTCGAGGACTGGGCAAAGTAGCGATCACATCTGCCACCGCTGTTTCACAGAGATGAGACCCATGCCGCCAGCTTATCCCCGCATCGTTTCCCTGATCGCCAGCGCAACCGAGATTGTGCATGCGCTCGGCGCACTCGATGGCCTCGTGGGACGCTCGCACGAATGCGACTTTCCGTCAGCGGTGGCCGCGATCCCTGAACTCACCCGGCCGAAATTCAAGGTCGACGGCTCGAGTCGCGAGATCGATCAGCGCGTGAAAGCGCTCGTGGAGCAGGGGCTCGCCGTCTACGAAGTCGACGCGGTGCAGCTGAAAGCGCTTCAACCCGATGTCATACTCACGCAAGATCAATGCGAGGTCTGCGCTGTGTCTCTACGCGATGTGGAGGTTGCCGTCTGCGATTGGACGGGGGTCGCGGTGAGTATTGTCTCACTCAAGCCGCACACGCTGGCAGACGTCTATGCCGACATGCGACGCATCGGTGAAGCGCTCGATCGGACAGCGGCCGCAAACCAGCTCGTTGCCCGGATGACCGAGCGTATCGCTGGCGTGACAGCCTTGCTCGAGGGCGCGCCCCGGCCGCGCCTCGCCTTCATCGAATGGATCGATCCGCCGATGTCGGGTGGCCATTGGCTACCCGAGCTCGTGACTGCGGCGCAGGGCGTCAACCTTTTCGGCGAGAGCGGGCAGCCCTCACCGTGGGTCACGCTCGAACAGATCGTGGCGAGCGATCCAGACGTGATCTTGGTGGCCCCGTGCGGCTACGATATTGCGACGACCCAGCGCGAGATGGCGGTGCTCGATACCAATCCAGTATGGCAGAAGCTTCGGGCCGTCTGCGACAACCAGGTTTACCTCGCCGACGGCAATGCCTACTTCAACCGGCCCGGTCCCCGGCTCGTCGAGTCCGTCGAGATCCTCGCCGAGGTTCTCCATCCCACGCTTGCGAACTGCGGCCATATGGGAACGGCGGTGGTACCGCACCAGCGCTGACACCGATGTGCCGGCGGCGGCGCCCCGCAGGGAGTCGCCGGCGCCATCAAGCTTCCCGTGCCGGCGGCCGGCGCCCCGCAGGGGAGTCGCCGGCACCATCAAAGAGGTATGTTATCGTGCTTCTTCCACGGATTTTGCGCTGACTTTCCACGGAGCATGTTCAACGCGCGCGCTAATCGGCGGCGGGTGTTTCGCGGTAATATAACCTCGTCGATATAGCCGCGTTCGGCGGCGATGAACGGATTGGCAAATCGCGCCTGATAGTCGGCAATACGCTTTTCGAGTTTCGCGGGGTCGCCCAATTCCGAGCGATACAAAATCTCGGCAGCCCCCTTGGCGCCCATGACCGCGATCTCCGCTGACGGCCAGGCATAGTTGACGTCGCCGCGAATATGCTTCGAACTCATCACGTCGTAAGCGCCACCGTACGCCTTGCGGGTGATGAACGTCACTTTTGGCACGGTGGCCTCGGCGTACGCGAACAGCAGTTTCGCACCGTGCTTGATCAGGCCGCCGTACTCCTGCGCGGTGCCCGGCAAGAAGCCCGGCACGTCGACGAACGTCACGATCGGGATCTCGAAGCAATCGCAGAACCGAACGAAGCGCGCGGCCTTGCGCGAGGCGTCGCTGTCGAGGACACCCGCCAGCACCACCGGCTGGTTGGCGACGATGCCGATAGTACGGCCCTCAATGCGTGCGAAGCCGGTGACGATGTTCTTTGCAAATTGGTCCTGGATCTCGAAGAAGTCGGCCTCGTCGACGACCTTCAGGATCAGCTCCTTGATATCGTAGGGCTTGTTCGGATTGTCGGGAATCAAAGTGTCGAGCGACAAGTCCGCCCGGTCGGATGGGTCGCGCGTCGACAGCACCGGCACGCCCTCCTTGTTGTTGCCGGGCAGGAAATCCATCAAGCGCCGCATCTGCAGCAGCGCTTCGAGATCGTTCTCGTAGGCCCGGTCCGCGATCGACGATTTCGACGTGTGGACTTTGGCGCCGCCCAATTCCTCCGCGGTCACAGTCTCGTTGGTAACCGTCTTCACGACGTCGGGACCGGTGACGAACATGTAGCTCGTGTCGCGAACCATGAAGATGAAGTCCGTCATCGCCGGCGAATACACGTCGCCGCCCACACATGGGCCCATGATCACGCTGATCTGCGGAATGACGCCGGATGATAGCGTATTGCGCAGGAACACTTCCCCATAGCCACCGAGTGCTGCCACGCCCTCCTGGATGCGGGCGCCACCGGCATCGAACAAGCCGATGATCGGGCAGCGGTTCTGCAGCGCCATGTCCTGGATCTTGGTGATCTTCTTTGCATGCGATTCAGACAACGAGCCGCCGAACACGGTGAAGTCCTTGGCGAACACATAGACGACGCGGCCGTTGATGGTGCCCCACCCAGTGACGACACCATCGCCGGGGATCTTCGTCTTTTCCATGCCGAAGTCGTGCGAACGGTGTTCGACGAACATGTCGAACTCCTCGAACGAGTTCTCGTCCATCAGCATTTCGATACGCTCGCGCGCGGTAAGCTTGCCCTTCTTGTGCTGACCATCGATGCGCGGCTGGCCGCCGCCAAGGCGGGCCTCATCGCGCCGCCGCTCGAGTTCCTGAATGATGTCTTTCATGGAGTGCCGGGTCCGCCGTCTCATCGGGCGGCGCGGATCGCCAAGCCCGCACGTCAATAGCACGCGCCGAACCCCGCGCAAATCCGCCGATTGCCGAAGGGTTTACAGACTTTAAGCGGTCGGCTTCCCCGCATCCCCTTCGGTGCCCCCGGGGGCGATGCCGGTTACTTTGGCCTCGCGTTCGATGCGCTCCTTGGCGAACTGGCCCAGCAGGACCGCTGCGATGACCGCGATCGACATCAAGACCACCAGGTACCACATCAGGCCGCGCGGGATCATCTTTTCGGCAGCCATTGCGGCCAGCGTCAGGGCAAGGGTGAAAAAGCTCACGGTCTTGATGAAGTCGAGGGCGAACAGCAGTCCATGGCGGGCCGGCGAAGGCATACCTCGTTTGACCGCGTAGTTGCGATGCCACAGCGAGATCAACGCTACGATCAAGCCCGCAATAATTCCGGCGATCAAGCTATCGCGGCCGAAGTCTGCCCACCACGTCGTCATCGAACTCTCCCCATCAGCCGCCAATCGAAATCTCGACCTGCCCTTTAATCCCAGAAGCCCGGGCCATAGCCAGGAGGATATTCGCGGTAACGGCGTGGCGGAGGCAAGTAGTAGGGCTGCGGGTTGTATTCGCGCCAAATCCACGGCTGCCGTCCAGGCCGGCGCTCGCGCTCGATCGGCTCGGCCCGGGCGACCTGGGCTTCGCCCTCTTCTTCTTCCTTGGCATCGCGGCGGACATCGGGGTTGACGTAAACGAGATCGCCCACCTTCGCGGTCTTGAAAGAGCCTGCATCCGTGCGCGCGTTAATCGCAAATACCGGCGCGCCGATATGCACGCGCTCGAACAGGTCGACCACGTCCTCGTTGAGCATACGAATGCAACCGTTCGACACCGCAGTGCCGATCGAACCGCGCGAAGGCGTACCGTGAATGCGTAGCAGCGACCAATCGAGATATAAGGCGCGCTTGCCGAGAGGGTTCGAACTGTCACCGCCTTCGACTGGTTCGGTGCCGTCGATCGGGATCCATTTAGGGTCGACCTTTTTGTCTGAAACGAACGTGCGGCCGGTCCACAATTCAGATGCTTTACCGACGGCGACGCCATAACGGATGGCCGTTTCGGGACCGGTCACGTAGTATACTTTACGTTCGGAATTGACGATCACGACGGAGCCTGCCGGGTAGCCGAGCTCGATCGAGACGGCTTCGGGCTTGGCCCAGGCTGCGTTAGCTGCCAGCGTCACAGCAATGAGGCCGCCGCCGAGCCAGGCTCCCACTGATCTGACCATGTTACTCGCACTCATTCGTCTGCCCTCGAATTGGTCTACCGGCCGCCCCGTCCCTGGGTCAGTCTTATTACTGTCGTTTCGTCGAAACAACCGGCTTCGATGCCAGCAGAAAGTGTTGCCGATACCCATTGACCTGAAATGCCGGTGTGATGATGGTGCATTGCGCATTTCTGCTACCGATCGATCCGCAGTTGTCGAGCCTTAAATATGACCACACCACCATTAATGCCGTCCTTGACCGAAAGTTTCGGCACGTCCAATCGCGAAGATTGGCTGGCGCTCGTGGCTAGAACGTTAAAGGGCGGCGATTTCCGGCGGCTCGTGTCGAAAACATACGATGAACTCGATATCGAGCCGATTTATGGGCGGCGGGCGGATGCCGCAACAGTGGCGGGAGCCAGAGCAGGCGGGCCGTGGGGCATCACCACGCGCATCGATCATCCAACACCTGCGGACGCAGCCGCGCTTGCTGGTTACGACCTCGAAGGCGGCGCCGACGGCTTGGAGCTGGTTTTCGAGGGGGCTCTCGCCGCGCGCGGCTTTGGCCTGTTCGCGAACAGCATCGACGCCCTCGATGCCAGCCTGTCCAATGTCATGCTGGATATGATCCAACTGCGCATCGAACCATCGTTGGCAGGCGACAGCGTCGCTGAACGGGTGGCAGCACTCATCGAACGCCGCAAGCACGATCCAGCTCGGCTGTCGATCAACTTTGGATTGGATCCGATCGGCGTATCGGCCGTCACCGGCGCGATGGACACCACATGGATGGAAACGGGCCGGCTTCTGGGCCGATGCATTTCCGCGCTCAAAGCAAGCGACTTCGAGGGTCCATTCATTACTTGCGACATGCGGCCCTTCAGTGAGGCCGGTGCAACGGAAGCACAAGAACTGGCGGCAGGATTGGCCAGCGGCATTGCTTATGCGCGTGTGCTCGAAGGCAATGGCATGCCGGTCGCCGACGCATTCGCCGCGCTGTCTTGGACCATCGCCATCGATGCCGACCAGTTTATCGGGATCGCGAAGCTGCGCGCCTTGCGTCGCCTGTGGCAGCGTATCGAGGGCGCATCTGCGGTAGCATCGCGCCCGATCGCAGTTCACGCTGAGACCGCTTGGCGGATGATGACGCGACGCGATCCGGCGGTGAACATGCTGCGCGCAACCCTCGCGACATTTGCCGCCGCAACTGGCGGCGCGGATTCGATCTCGGTACTGCCTCATACGCTGCCATTGGGCCTGCCAGACATGCTTGCCCGGCGCATTGCACGCAACACGCAGCTTGTCCTGCAGGAGGAAACCAACCTGTGGCGCGTTGCCGATCCGGCAGCCGGGGCAGGCGCGATTGAGGCGATGACCGGTCAACTGTGCGAGAAAGCCTGGCAATTGTTTCAGGAGATTGAACGCGAAGGGGGCCTTGTTGGCAGCCTTGCGAAGGGTGCGCTGCAGGCTCGGATCGCCGCTGTCGGAAACGTCCGCTTCAAGGACATCGCCAGCCGCCGCAACCCGATAACCGGCACGTCCGAGTTTCCAAATCTTGCCGGAGTCGCGGCCGAAGTGCTCGATCTCGCTCCCAGCCAGCCGTCCCCTTTGCGTTCGTCACCAAACTCGCAAATTAAGGCCCTGGTGTCGCAGCGCTTGGCCGAGCCCTTCGAACGGCTTCGCGACGCGGCGGATGCGGCAACTCAAGCCGCAGGAAAACGCCCGCTTGTGTTCCTCGCCAATCTTGGGGCCTTGGCCGAATTCGGTGGTCGCGCGAGCTGGATCGCCAATTTGCTCGCAACCGGCGGTATCGACGCCGTTTCGAACGACGGGTTCACATCGTCGAGCGACGCTGGTGCAGCATTTGCGGCAAGCGGCGCATCGGTGGCGTGCATCTGTGGTGGCGATGCGACCTACGATCTATTAGCCGAGGCGACCGCAATGGCGTTGAAGTCGGCCGGCGCGACCAAAGTCTTGCTCGCCGGTAAGCCGGGCGCGAACGAAGCAGCCCTGGTGGCGGCCGGTGTCGATCAGTTCGTGTTCGCGGGCCAGGATGTGATCGCAGCACTGCAACAGCTCCACGTGTCACTGGGCATAACGAACAATTGATCTACCGCACTCACTGAACCACCACTTCGACCTGCACCGCTTCGCTGTGCTGCAGCGTAAACTCGCGCCGGAACGTGCGGCCCTGGGACGTCGCGTTGACCGCATAATTGCCCGGCGCGAGCATGTGGGTCGGCAGTGCACCGACGCTTTCCTTCACGATGTCGCCTTGGGTCGTCGTGATCTGCCACTGCGTATCGGCCAGCGCCTCACCACCGGCGCGCATCACCAGTTTGAACGTCGCTTTGCCGACGGCATGAGCAACCGTCGCTTCGGTGAGCTTGCCCGCTTCGACGGTGACATCGGCGCGCACCACAGCATTGGCATCGCCGTACGTTGAGACCAGCTGGTAGATCCCAGAGTTCAATCGTATCACCACGCCGGGACGGGCCCCGCCGAGAATCTTTGCCCGATTGCCGAACTGGTCGCGCTCGTCGGAAAACACTTCGAATATGATGGTATTCGGTGGTGCCGGTTCGCCGTTCGCAACGAGCGCTGCAAGGCGCAAGCCACCAGCGTTGAGCACAAACCGTTCAGGCTGCATTTCGCCCTGCTTCACCGCAAGGCGGCGAGTGATGTTAGCGCGCCCGAATGCGGCGTTGATGAGGTAATCGCCGACCGGCAAGCGCAGGGTGGGAGCTGGCACGCGGCTCTCCACCATGAGCTTGTTGCGGGCGGGTTGCGCTTTCTCCGTCCCGCCCGCTCCACTCTCGGGCTTGTCCTGATAGACGCGCCAAATGATCCCTTGATCGATCGGTTGACTATCGTCGGTCAGCATCGCGCGCAAAGTGAGCTGGCCGATGCCGGCGGGGATCGCAACTGGCGCTACTTGCGGCGCTGCATTCGCTCGCGGAACGACGGTGGTATTGCCTTTCGGAACCGGAACGTCGGGTATCGTCGAGCGCAATGGTATGTTCGTCGTCCAGGAGCTGGCAGCAGTTGCCGGAGGCTGAGCCGCTGGTTGCTGCGCGCGAGCGGTCGCGGTAACGGCGACAGTGCACAGCAGCGCCGCCGACATTGCAACTCCCAAATTGATGCAGCTCGCCCTCACGTCCACCAACCCCGTGTTTATTCCACGATCACCTCGACGACTCGCACCTCGCCGGCCTTCACCTCGACGTCCGCACGCCCGCGGCGAGACCGCGACTCGGCTACGATCTTATACCGTCCCGGACTCAGAAAAGCCCGCGGCTCGGCCTGAACCGTTTGCCAGACGCTGCGATCTTGCGCGTCGCGTACATCCCACAGAACATCACCCAGCCCAGCGCGTGCCCCTTCGCCTCCCACCTTCAACTGAATGTTGGCCGCCGTATGGTCGAGAACCAGAGTTGCTGGCAGACCCGGCTTGATCTCTACTTCCCGGGTGACGCGAGCGTTCTGCGCGCCGAGTTGGCTCTCAACCCGGTAGCGACCCGCCGGTATCTCGAGCTTGGGCGCGGCCCGCACGGTTTGGATGGCGTCCTGCTTGGCGTCGAGGCGCTCGATGCGATACGACAGGTTGCTGTCGAGCACAGCTGCCGAGCCCGCGAGCCGGCTTTGCAGCCCGAGCCTGCCGATCGGCAACAGCAGCGTTCGCACAACCTCGTCACCGGCATTGACCAGCACGCGTTCGCGCAACTCGACTTGGCCATAGCGGGCCGTCAGATAATACGTACCAGCCGACACCGTGAACTCCGGTTCGGCCGCGGCCGACCGTGCGACCTCACGCCGTCCATCGGCACTGTCGGCATCGTCCTCGGTGAGGCTAAACGTCACGCGGTCGAGTGCTGGGCCGGCTTCCCTCTCGACGGCCTTAACGCGCAGGCGGCCAGCGCCGAGCGCCAGCGGCAAATCGATCATTGCGCCTGGCGTCACGACAATGTTGCGTTCCACTTTTGCGCGGTCGAACATGCCGCTCACCCGATAATTCCCGATTGGCAGAAACACCGGCGGCGCATCGGCCCCACCCGTCCAAACTGCACGCAATTGCGACTGCGGGGTCGCAGCATCGAAGATTGCAAACACTGCCTGCTCCAACGGCGGCATACCTTTCTGCAGAATTGCCGAAAGGCGAACCGCGCCTGCCTGCAGAACGATCGCCAGTCTGCTTTTACCTTTCGCCTTCACATCGATTGCTTGGCGAGCGGCGACCAACCCATGTTGAACATCGACCACGTACGGTCCTGGCGGGAGTGCTATGTCCAGAGTTGCAGCCCGCGCCGCTGCAACCGGCGGCGCACCCGGCGGATCACCGGCACGCTGCACCTTCCAGCTCAACGGTACCAGGACCGCCGGGCCGCCCGGACCCAAAGTCGCCGACAGTTTCATGCCGGGAGGACTGGAATCCTCCACCGGCACGGGAGGCGGGGGAGGCGCTACTTCGACCAACCTTGGCTCGGCCGCCGCCGATGTGGCAGCGCTACCCGGCTTCGATTCCAGGCTCGCGAGTTTCAAAGCGTCCTCGACAGCGGCGCCGAGACCCGCCACATCTTGCGCTTCGAAATGGCGGCCTCCGGTAATGCGGGGCACGCAAGCCATGCGCTGACTGTCGGCCTTGGAAAGCGCGATACTAATCACATGAATCGCGAGCTTCGGATTGCTCTTCGCCAGCTCGTCGGCAGCGGCACACGGATCCTGAGAACAATTGTCCGGATCGTCATGGATCAGCACCAGCGACGCAGCGCCCGCAACCTTCGACAGCGCACTGCCGGCTTCTCGCATCGCCGCGACTAGCGGCCCTTTACCCTTGGGATTGAATTTCTCCAGCGGTGCCATGATCCTGTCCACATCGAGCGGCTCGGGCGCCAGTACGATTTCGGTGTCGTTGCAATCGGCCTTGCGCCGATGGCCGAAGGCCGCAAGCCCAAATCGCGTTTGCGGCGCAAGCTTCGGCAAGGTGCGTCTGATCGCCTCGCGCGCGACGCCGAACTTGGTGTCGCGGTCGACCGCGCTCATGCGTCCCCACATCGAGCCGGAGCCGTCAAATATGATGATCGCTGTCGCCGCATCGGCTGCCTGTGCTGGCGCCCACCACCCGAGCGTCAGGATCGTCATCAGCGCAATCGCAATTCGTCCCGGCATCTGATTCGTATTGCTCCACAAATCCGTCAGGCTTCGATTGTACACCATCGCGTTTTGCATTAGCGAGACCGATCACAGCCGATTGATCGATGAGGGTTGAACGATGACCAGTATGTCAAAAGAGGGAAGTGCTGCGCTCGAGCTGCTTTTGCGCCGCCGATCGGTGAAGCCGATCACCATGTCGGCCCCGGGACCGACCGGAGACGAGCTCGAACAAATCTTGACGGCTGCGGCCCGGGTACCCGATCACAAGAAGCTTGCGCCATGGCGCTTCATTGTTTTTGCCGGCGAGGCGCGGAAAAAGTTCGGCAAAGTCCTGGTTGAAGCCTGCACGGCGGAAGACGAGATGACGCCATCCGAGGTCAGGCTCGAAACCGAGCGTACCCGGTTTCTGCGCGCACCGATCGTCGTCGGCGTGGTCAGCCGGTTCGTCGAAACCAAGGGCGCACCCCGATGGGAGCAGGAATTGTCCTGCGGCGCCGCCTGCATGAACATGTGTCTTGCAGCCAACGCCCTGGGCTACGGCACCAACTGGTTGACCGAATGGTATTCCTACAGCCCAATGGTTGTTGCCCGTCTCGGACTTGCCGAACACGAGCGCATGGCGGGCTTCGTCTACATCGGCACCGCGATCGAGCAGCAGCCCGATCGCGATCGTCCCCCACTTACCTCGATCGTATCGCATTGGAACGGCTGAGGCGGGCCTTGCTTGCAACCCTTCAACCGGATGACACTCATGTTCTACGATGCCATCGAAAATCGCCATGGCTTACCCCACGATCCGCTGAAGGCGCTGCTGGTGCCCCGCCCGATCGGGTGGATTTCGACGGTAAGCCGTGATGGCATCTGCAATCTCGCCCCCTACAGCTTCTTCAACGGCGTTGGTGAGAAGCCGGGCTACGTCGTCTTCGGCTCGGCTGGCATCAAGGATAGCCTCAAGAACATTGAGGAAAACGGCGAGTTCGTCTGCTCGATGGCGACCTGGGATTTGCGCTTCCACATGAACATGTCGTCGGCATCGGTGCCCTACGGCGTCGACGAATTTCCCCTGGCCGGGTTAACCGCAGTGGCCTCGAAACTCGTCAAACCGCCACGCGTGAAGGAAAGCCCCGTCGCCCTCGAGTGCCGCCATTTCCAGACGGTCCCGTTGCCCGGAGCTGGACGCTACAATCACAGCTACAATTTAGTCATCGGCTTGGTCGTCGGCATCCACATCGACGACCGGTTCATCACGGATGGCATCGTCGACACCGCCGCGATGAAGCCGATCGCCCGGCTCGGTTACATGGATTACGCCGTCGTCACTCCCGAGACGACGTTCACGATCACCCGCCCCGATGTCGACGGCAACGGCAAGGTGGTGGGGTGATGTGTGATGGGGGTGGGGGCGGTGGGGTTTTTCTTCTCCCCGCCATTCGCGGGGAGAAGGTGCCCAAAGGGCGGATGAGGGGCAGCCGCGAGTTGTGTTAGTTCCAAAAGTTTCAGCTTGTGATCGTTTCGAACGAGTGGGAATGACTCGTTGCAGACGCTAGCAGCTCGAAGCTGTATGACTAGGCTTAGTCTAAAGCCGACAATCGCGCTTCGGAACTATTTGCCCTTCCACCTGCCATTTTGGTCAAAATTGATGCAGCGCTCGAAATCGAAGGCGTTCCATAAGAAGTCCATCTGCTCGGCGATAACAGGCTCGTAGTTTCCATCGTCACGGTAATCCGTGATCATGGTTGGTGGCAGGTGCAGCACCTCACGATCATAAGGAGGCGGCTCATCGCTAAAGCCATCTACGCCCATAAGCACGCCATTGATCGCCATTGCCGAGATTTGCAGCAGGATCGGCGGCGACGCTTCGAGTTTGCGTAGCCCTCTCATGTAAAGCGATAGCGCGTCACACAGCTTTCTCGGAAAAGCCAATGATGGGAGGTAGCGTTTCCCGTCCTGCTCCCGAAACATACTCGCTGTTGATGCTTCGACAGAGCCGTTTCGGAAGATTTGGGTATAGCCATGACACACCTTCCCAGACCGATAGACGCAGCAGCCATCGAGATTGACCCGCTGAGAATAATCCATCGCGCCGATGGGCTGAAAGAACTGGTGCTGCGCACGCAGGGCAGGAATCTCGATTCGGCGCTTCGCGCCAAAATCGGGCAAAGGCACTAGATGCATGACCAGTATGCCTTTCGCTACAGGGATAGGCATGGCACCGTCGTTTCCTTGAATGCGTAGGAAACGTTCTCCAACGAATGTCTTGGCCCGTTCTTCGATGCTGCGCTGCTCGCCGAAAAGCATCCTCAGCTCTTCAAGAGACAATTCGTAAGCTCCCGCAGAATTGCGTGCGTAGTAGCGGTTGCTGTTTTTGATGATGACGCGGTGCGGCGGATCAAAGCTGCGCGGTACATGGATGACGATCAGCCGCCCGCCGTCCACGTCGATGCGTTTCATGCGCAATCCTACGATCGTCGGCTCAATGCCTGAACGGGTGATATTTTCCAGCCTCTGAAGTTCCTGATCAACGTCAATTCCGGACAGTGGCACCAGGGATGACGCCGCTCCATCTTCCTCATCGACCCCGATGATGAGGTGTCCGCCAAGAGCGTTGGTAAAGGCTGTAATATCCTTCAGTAATTCTTTTTTGTCAGCATCGGCATTGCCGTACGCTTCGCGTTTGAACTCAAGATGCACAGATTCTGGCGCACCATTATTAATCAGCGATTGGATGGTTGCCCCATCGATGTCATCAAAGTTCTTGCCGAGAAGCATAGCTTTCCTTGCTGGTTGAACCCCTGCCGGTGGATAGTTGCCAGTCTCGTCACTATGTCTAGCATCACTCGTCATTGTCCAACGCCAAGCGAAGTGTTGCAATGATCTTCGTCCGCTACATCCGCGACTATGCCGTTGCAGTGGTCGCGTTGACCACAGCTCTTGGCCCAAGCTGCCCCAATCGAATATTATCCTATCCCGTCGCAATCGAACGCCGAGCCGGCATTGAACAGGTTCCGAGCGCGGTGCTGCCCCTCATCCGGGCTTCGCCCACCTTCTCCCCGTGAAAACGGGGAGAAGGAAGATGCGCCGATCCGCTAAGGTGACAGCTGCCGCAGCTTACAACTCCGCATCCCTCACGACCCACCCCCACCACAACCTGTCCGCCTCCCACACCCCACACCCACTACTTCTTCACCTTGACGAACTTCAGCTTCGGCGCGTTCGACAGGTCGACTGGGATGTCGAGACCGGCTTTCATCGCGTACGCCAGCGTTTGAATGTGGATCGGAATATAAATCACCTCGTCCGACACGACTTTCCAAATCTGAGCGATCGCCTGATTGCGCTTCGTGAAATCCGTTTCCTCGCTCAGCGCATCGATCTGTTTGTCGATGTCGGTATTGGAGTAGCGAGTCGCGTTCCAACCCCCCTCCTTTTGATCACGGGTATGGTAGAGCGCTGAGAAAATATACTGGCTGTCGAGGGTCGGCACACCCCATCCCAACAGATAGAAATCGGACTCAGGCGGGGTCTTTTGCAGCAAGGGGAAATGCACGGTTTTCGATTGCGTGACGAGATTGACCCTGATGCCTAACACCGCCAACTGGGTCACGACCGCTTGGCAGATGAGCTGATCGTTGATGTAGCGATCATTCGTGCAGTTGAGTGTGACTGAAAAGCCATCGGGATAGCCCGCCTCCAGCATCAGTGCTTTGGCTTTTACCGGATCGAGCGGCGGGATCATGTCGAGCGCCTTGGAGTAGCCGTTGACGCCCGGGGGCACAATCGTACCAGTGGGTAAGGATTGACCACGCATCGTCGTCTTCTGGATCGCCGCACGATTGACCGTCATGTTGATCGCGGTGCGCACGCGTTTGTCGGCAAATGGATTGCGACCCTTGGCGTCTGAGGATTTGAGCTCCGGATCGCCGACGTTCAACCCGAGAAAAATAGCGCGGTTTTCCGGACCGACATTGACGAGGACATTCGGCGCCGCAGTGAGTTTTTCGATGTCCTGGACCGGTACATCCTGAACGAAATCCACCTCCCCCGACAATAGTGCCTCGACGCGCGCTGCGTCCGGCTTGATGGGGAGATAGGTGATCTCGGTAATGTCGAGCGGCACGGTGCCGATGCCCCAGTACTTGTCGTTGCGCTTCAGTACCGTGCTCACGTCCGGCGTGCGTGATACCAGCACGAACGGCCCGGTGCCATTGGCATTGCGCGACGCAAACGTGTCTTCCTTGTCCTTGAAGTTTTGCACGCGCCCGGCCTTGTTCTTCTCGGTCCAGGCTTTGCTCATGACAAAGAGATTATTGAGGTTCGAGGGGAATGTCGGGTTGGGACCCTTGGTCTTGATGCGCAAGGTCCAATCATCGACACGCGACATTGTATCGACCGAGTTCAGCAACGCCTTCATGTCTGACGCTGGCTGCCGCGCACGGTCAAAAGAGTAGATCACATCGTCGACGGTGAACGCGCCGCCGTCGTGAAACACCACGCCCTTGCGCAGCTTGAATTCCCAGACCAGCGGATCGGCGGTAATCCCCCAGCTTTCGGCCAGCGCCGGCAGCTGCTTGCCCTGGCCGTCGCGCAGGATCAGCGGCTCGTAGATCTGGTGGCTGAGCACGTGCGTCGGGCCCTCGTTCTGCGCGTGCGGGTCGAGCGTCAGCGCGTCACCGGAGCGGGCCCATTTGATCGCCCGCGCTTCGACTTCGATCGGCAGGAGACCGCACGCCAACAAGGCCGCTAGGATCGGGTACACTGCCCGCCGCCAACCGAACTCCATCCCATCCACCTCCGCCCGTCTCCGGTGCCATCCGCGACGTGTATGGCAATGTAATCCAGCTAACTGCACGATGTCACGGTTGTGTGTCAGGATGCAGGGATGCGCGCAGCTTACATCGCACAAAGCAAGGGTCGGCGCGTCTCGCCAGCTCAGACGATGTAAGGGTTCGAGCGGCGTTCGTCGCCGATGGTACTCGCTGGGCCATGGCCGCAGACGAACGTGACGTCATCGCCGAGCGGCAACAGTTTGGTCTTGATCGCGTTGATCAATTGTTCCGTGTTGCCGCCGGGCAAGTCGGTACGCCCGACCGAGCCCTGGAACAGCACGTCACCGACCAGCGCAAACCGTTGCGCCCGGTTGAACAACACGACTGAGCCGGGCGAGTGACCGGGACAATGCAAGATCTCGAACACTTGAAGCCCAACCCTCACGGTGTCGCCCTCGATCAGCCAGCGATCTGACGTTGCATTCTTCATGGTGCCGCCGACGCCGTAGGTTGCGGCCTGTTTTTCGACGTTGAGCATCAGCGGCTCGTCGGCCTTGTGCGGACCCTCGATGGGCACGTTGCTGAGTGCCGATTTCAATTCGGCCGCACCGCCGACGTGATCGAGGTGCCCGTGGGTCAGGATGATCTTCTCGACCTTCATGCCGACTTGGCTGATCGCCGCGAGGATGTCGGGCACGTCGCCGCCTGGGTCGACGACCGCGCCGATTTTCGACACGTCGTCCCATATCAGCGTGCAATTCTGCTGGAACGGGGTCACTGGCACGATGGCCACGTTCAGGCGGGCGGGTGTAGGCGTGGATGTCATCAGCGGCTCGGTATGTGAGAATTGGGGGAATAGTAAAGTTGGTTGCCGCCCTGATACCGCATCATCGCACGCGAAACCAGATCTTACGGGGACAGTTACCTATTTGAGCTAGTGCCTTTCAATTATCGTTGATCTCGCCGATCGGTAACTGTCCCCGTCGCCGGGAGCTGACGCGGGCCGCGGTGTCGGCTATAGCAGCCGCAATCTTCCAAACACACGCGAGATGGACCTGAACCTCCCATGACCGAGCCCACCGATCACGACTTGCTCGTCCGCATCGCGACTGCGCTGGAACGATTGGCGCCTGCCGCTCCGGCAGCACCCGATTTCGACGCGGCAGAGGCGTTCGTGTGGCAGGCGCAGCCGGCGGGGTTTGTGCCAGTAGCCCACATCAACCGGGTGCCTTTGGCGCTGTTGAAGGGCGTCGATCGGGCCGCCGGACAGCTGCTCGACAACACCCGGCGGTTCGCGCAAGGACTGCCCGCCAACAATGCTCTGCTATGGGGCGCTCGCGGCATGGGCAAGTCGTCGCTGGTCAAGGCGGCACACGCCGAAGTGGGCCGCGCCCTTTCCAAGATGAAAGCCGTGAATGGGTTGAAACTGGTCGAGATCCATCGCGAGGACATCGACAGCCTGCCGCATTGCCTCGGCCACATCAAAACGAGCCCGCACCGCTTCATCGTGTTCTGCGACGATCTTTCGTTCGATCACGACGACACCAGCTACAAATCGCTGAAGGCGGTGCTCGAAGGCGGCATCGAGGGGCGCCCTGAAAACGTGATCTTCTACGCGACTTCCAACCGCCGCCATCTGATGCCGCGCGACATGGTCGACAACGAGCGTTCGACCGCGATCAACCCGTCCGAAGCCGTCGAAGAAAAGGTGTCGCTATCCGACCGCTTCGGCCTTTGGCTCGGCTTCCACAACGGCACCCAGGATGACTACCTCGACATGGTGCGGGGGTATGCTGCCCACCACGAGCTTAAGCTCGCCGATGATCTGCTCGTGCGCGAGGCGCTCGAATGGAGCATGACCCGTGGCGGCCGCTCCGGCCGAGTCGCCTGGCAATACATTCACGACCTCGCGGGCCGCTTGGGGCAAAAACTGAAGGTGGATTGAAGCCTGCCCTCGATAACATTTTCGTGAGCGCCAACGGCTTGTCATAGTCACCAGCACGATCGGGCTTAATGTCCAGGTGTCGCCGGTGCCCGGGCCAAGTCGCGAAAGGCGCGATACCGTGGCCGGCCGGCACAATCCAGGGAGGGTATGCATGTTCGAAATATCGAAACGTGATCTGATACTCGGCAGCACCGGCGCAGCGCTCGTGTTCGGGCTTAAAACACCGGTGAATTTCGTCGGCGCAGCGCACGCCCAGCGCGCCGCCGACAGCCTGAAATACAAAGTCGGCGACATCGAAGTATTCAGCCTGCATGAAGGGACGACCGAGCGTGTCCTCGACGCCGGCTTCGTCAAGAACGCCGCACTCGAAGACGTCAAAAAAGCATTGACGGCCGGCGGCATCGGCCCGGACAAGTTCGCCAACCCCTACACCGTGACGGCAATCCGGCGCGGCAGCAACGTCGTGTTGTTCGACGCCGGCTTCGGCGGCAACGGGCAGCCGACCACGGGCAAACTTGCCGCCAACATGGCGGCGGCCGGGCTCGATCCATCGACCGTGCGGACCGTCGTGATCTCGCACTTCCACCCCGATCACATTTCGGGTCTGTGGGTGAAGGAGACCAACGAGCAGGTGTTCCCCAATGCCGAAATCCTGATGCCCGAGGTCGAATACAAGTTCTGGACCGACCCGGCCCTTGTCGACAAGGTGCCGGAAGGCAATCGCGCGAACGTGCGCCGCATACAGTCGACCTTCCCCACTTGGAAGAACATCAAGCAATTCGCCGACGGTGCCGAGGTGACGCCAGGCGTCCGCGCGGTTGCGACGCCCGGCCATACGGTCGGGCACATGTCATTCCAGGTCGCATCAGGTGGACAGCAGTTGTTCATCCAGGGCGACGTGACCGGTATCCACCAGTTGTTCGTGCGCAACCCGGGCATGCATTCGATGTTCGACACCGATGGCCCGAAGGCCGAGGCGACGCGCCGCGCATTCTTCGACCGGGTGATTGCCGAGAAGGCCATGCTCGCCGGCTACCACTTCGGCTTCCCGAACGTCGGAACGCTGACGAAGGATGGCGACGGCTACGCGTTCGCCCCCGTCGCCGGGTAGCGGAGGAGCGCGGCGGCCGGCTCGACGAAGCCGCCCCTCCATTGCGCCGGCGACTCCCGTTCCGGGAGCCGGCCGCCGGCGCGGACGATAAGGCAGCCACGAAGGTCCACACGCTGGCTTTTTGGCGCCTCAACGCGAGCGCTCAAAAAGGGCGTGTGTTGACCATTCGTGCTCACGCCTTCTTCGGCAGCATCCGCCGCAAGACGCCGTCCTTGCGGATGAAGTGATGGAACAGGGCGGCGGCGATATGCAGGAAGATCAGCGCCAGCATCACTCTGCCGAGGATTTTATGAATGAGAAATGCCGTCTTCGAGGCCTCCTGATCGACGGTCCACAGGGCCGGCAAACTGAACAGTCCAAAAATATCGCGCGCGCCATAGAGCGAGACGCTGATCCAGCCCATCAACGGCACCGCGATCAACAAGCCATAGAGCGTCCAATGCGTGATGTGGGAGATCACCCTCTGCCATGGCTCGATCGTCGGCTCGTCGGGCGGTGCGCCGTTCTGCAACCGGTAGGTCAGCCGCGCGATGATCAGCAGCAGTATCAAAAACCCAGTCAGCTTGTGCGCGCTGTACAGCCCGTTCGTCAGGCCGTCCCAGATGTTGAGCTCGTTTCCGCGGTAGGTCATGTAAAGCCCAACCGGGTACATCAGGGCGATGAGCCCGACCGTGATCCAGTGAAACATGCGTGCCATCGGCGCGTAGATGCGCGGCGCCATATGCAGCACCTTGTTGCCGCTGCCGTTCATTTTCTTGCCTGGATCTGGCATGGCTCACACTCCAAGGTTCTGCCGCAGGTCGCAATCGAATAGTACGTCACCATCGCTCAGTATATGAACGTATGTCTTCGGACGTCGAGCTTCATCGAGGCGCTTGATCGGCGACAAGTCCAGCCCGGTTTTGCCGGAGCCCAGGATCATCGGCGCGACCAGCACGTGCAAGCGGTCGACGACACCGGCATCGATGAAGGATGATACGGTCCAGGCGCCGCCCTCGATCAACAAACGTTTGAGACCGAGCGCGAACAACGCTTCGACAATTGCAGCCGGCGCCATCGGTTCCCCTCGATGTGACACGCGCACGGTTTCGACACCGGCCGGCGCTTCCGGCCCATCGGCATTACGGACGACGATACGGCGGGTGCCATCGTCGATCAGACACTTGCAATCGAGCGGCAGTCGCCCGGTCGGGTCGATCACCACGCGCGCGGGATGGCGGCCGGCGACGCGGCGCACATTCAGTAGCGGATCGTCGGCGACGACCGTGCCGATGCCGACGACGACCGCGTCGACGGCACTGCGCAACTTGTGCAGATGATCGAGGGCGGCGCCGCGATTGATCCAGCGGCTTTCGCCGGTTGAGGTCGCGATGCGGCCATCGAGCGACTGGCCGAGTTGGGCGACGACAAATGGCCGGTCGCGGCCCGCATCGAGGATAGCCGCGATCGGATCCGCGGCGGTGGACAATTCGGTTCGCATCAACCCCCCGGTTGCTTGGCAGTTGAGGTACTGTGGCGGTTTAGTCCATGTTTCGGGGATTAGCCACTCCCGATCACGGTGCTATAGAGCCACCGCACGACGGAGGGATGGCGAACGTGGATGGCGCGAGCAACAGGCGCGGCTGGACGAATGTTCCAGCCGGTGGGGCACGTCCAAGGACGCCTCGATCCGAGATTTTGATCGGGTTGGATGATGCCGCAACCGAGTGGCCCTACCTGCCGGTTGCCGCATTGTTTGCGATCTGCTGGGTGGTGTTCGGATGGCCCTGGCTGACCGGTTCAGTGACGATCCCGTGGGACGCGAAAGCGCAGTTTGCCCCGCAAGTTCAATTTCTGGCATCGAGCATCGCGCGCGGGGAAAGCCCCTTCTGGAATCCGTTCGCATTTGCCGGCCATCCGCAAATCGCCGATCCGCAATCGCTGATCTTCTCGCCGCCATTTCTGATCCTTGCCCTCGTCAACGCCGCACCGAGCCTGCGGGCGATCGATAGCACCGTGCTGCTGATGGTGCTTGGCTGCGGCTTCGGCATCCTGTGGCTGGTCCGCGATCTCGGCTGGCATTGGGCGGGGGCAGTGATCGCGGCGCTCGGCTTCTGCTTTGGCGCGGCGATGGCGTGGCGGCTGCAGCATTTCGGTCAGGTGCTGAGTATGGCCTACCTGCCTTTTGCGTTGTTGTTCCTGAAGCGCGGGCTCGAACGCCAAAGTCCGTTTTACGGATTGGGCGCCGGGATCATGACCGCGTTCATCGTACTCGGGCGCGATCAAGTCGGGCTGCTGTGCGTCTATGCCCTGGCTGGTTACGTGGCGTGGTATTTTGCTTCGGCTGACAGTTTTGGCGATACCCTACGGCGAAGCATCAAGCCACTAGGTGCAGGGCTTTTCAGTGGCGTGCTCTTGGTCGTGGTGCCGCTGATCCTGACGCTGCTGCTGGCCGGTCAATCGAACCGGCCCGCAATCGATTATCCGGGTGCTGCGGCAGGCTCGTTGCATCCGGCACAGTTCGTGACGGCGATCATTCCGCATATCTACGGTGCGGCCGGCGAGATGGAGAAGTATTGGGGCCCGCCAAGCTTCACGTGGCTCGGCACCGGACTTTATACCGCGCAGAACGTGGGCCAAATGTACCTCGGCGCGATCCCGATCCTGTTGCTGATCGTTGGCACACTGCGTGGCGTGCTTTGGCATCGCGACGTGCGCTATTTCACGATCGCAATGGTGCTGGTGACGCTGTATGGGCTCGGCGGCTACACGCCGGTTTTCCGGCTGTTCTACGAGCTGCTGCCCGGCGTGAAGCTGTACCGCAGACCGGCCGATGCGGTATTTCTCATGGGCGGCTTCGCGAGCATCTTGGCGGGCTACGTCACGCACCGGATGTTCACCTGGACGCTGCCCGAGCCGCAGCGCTGGCAACGAGGTGCAGAAGTTACTCTTGTGGCGGCAGCTTTCCTGTTTTCGATCGGTGCCGCGATGATCCTTGACAGGATGGCACGCGCGATCGAGCCGCTGCTTATCGCGGCCGGATGGATTGCAGCGGGTGCAATCGCAATCTGCGCCGCGGACTTGCAAAAGACTGTCCGGCCAGTGGCGGCGGCGGCGTTACTCATCGGGCTGACAATTATCGACGTCGCCTGGAACAATGGACCCAACGGGGCATCCGCCATGGACCCCAGGGAACTAGAGATTCTGGAGCCAAACTCCCGCAATCAAACGCTGGCCTTCGTTCGCCACAAGCTGAGCGAGCCTTCATCGCCTGACCGCCGCGACCGGATCGAGCTCGTTGGTCTCGGCTTCCACTGGCCCAACGCGAGCCTAACGCACGGCCTGGAGCAAACGCTCGGCTACAATCCCGTCCGGCTGAAGCTGTTTTCCGATGCGACCGGAGCCGGCGACAGCTCGGGTGCGGCCAGCCAGCGCAAGTTCTCGAATTTGATGCCGTCGTACAAGTCGCCCATGGCCGACCTTCTGGGGCTTCGCTACATCGTCTCCGGCGTGCCGATCGAGCAAATCGATAAAGCGCTGCTGCCTGGCGATCTGCAACTGCTGACGCGAACACCCGACGGCTACATTTATGAAAACCCGCGCGCACTGCCCCGCGTAATGTTCGCGTCAGCCACACGACGAGCCGATTTCGCGGCTCTGTTGGCCAACGGGGCGATGCCGCCGGTCGATTACACGTCGACCGTGCTATTGGAGACGGAACCCTCGGCCCTTAGGCGACGGCCCGGCAAAGTTTCGCTTGTGCGATATACCAACACCGTCATCGAGATCGACTGCGACAGCCCCGATGGCGGTTGGATCGTCCTCAACGACGTGTGGCAGCCGTGGTGGTTCGCAACGGTAGATGGACGACAAACGCCAATACTGCAGGCAAACGTCCTGTTCCGCGCCGTTGCCGTACTCCCCGGCCGCCATCGCTTGAAATTAACCTTTTCCCCGATTAGCGGAGCAATTCAAGAATTGCGCAGTGTCCAGCATTCCGTTCATTGACCGTTCAGCGAAAATCCTGTTCCTCACAGCAAACGGGCTGCGGCACGGCTCAGAGTTATCCACGCTTGGCATCGCCAGCGCATAATGACTTGGACGATGCACAAGCTTGGGCCGGGAGTGGGTGACACTAGATGACGACAATCGACCCGACCCCGATCGAGGCGCCAACCCTCACGCTTGACCGGCGCGTGATCATGTCATTCGCGCGGCTGTCTGGTGGGTTTTGGCGCGGCGCACAAAGCCGCCGCGCCTGGCTGATTACGCTCGCCCTCGTGCTTTCTTTGAGCCTCAGCATCGGTGCGACGCTCGCGCTCAATCATTGGAACCGCTGGTTCTTCGACGCGCTCGAAGCGAAGAATTCCGCGGTGTTGGGGCAGGCCATCCTGGTGCTTGGGCTAATCGTTGCTACTATGGCTGGAGTTGGCGTCGGCATCGTGCGCTCGCGTGAAACCCTGCAGGTCCGCTGGCGTGAATGGGTAACCCGTGAGCTCGTCGATCGTTGGATCGACCGGCAGCGCTTTTATCACATGGGACTGTTGCGCACTGAGCCGGCCAACCCTGAGTATCGCATTTCCGACGACACCCGGTGGGCGACCGAATTGCTCGTCGATTGCGGCATCGGCCTGTTCCTGGCTGTGATCAGTGCGAGCGCCTTTATCGGCATACTGTGGTCGGTTGGTGGTTCTCTCAACGTCGATGCCGGCGGCGTGGCCTTCACGATCCCGGCGTACATGGTGCTGGCAGCGCTTCTCTACGGCGTGATCGCGTCCGGGCTGATGCTGCGCGTGGGCCGGCCGCTCGTTGGGTCGGTGGTCCGCAAGAATGAAGCCGAGGGACATTTCCGCTTCGCCCTGATGCGGGTGCGCGATAATGCCGAAAGCATCGCGTTGTCACGCGGAGCTGCCGACGAAAAACGCTTTGCCAACGGGCTCTACGATAACAATGTGCAACGTTGGCTCGCGATCGTGCGTCAGCACGGCAATCTGACGTGGATCACCAACGCCAGTGGACCGTTGGTGCCGATCTTTCCGCTGCTCGTCGCGCTGCCGAAATACTTGTCCGGCGATTTGAGCCTTGGTCAAGTGATGCAGCTGGCGGCAGCCTTCGTGCAGGTTCAGGTGGCGATTTCCTGGATCGTCGACAATTACAACAAGATCGCCGACTGGTACGCTTCGGCCCGCCGCATCATCGAACTGACTGATGCAGCCGACGCAATCGATACGAGGCTCGCCGCCACCGGTGCCATCACGCCGCGCTTGGCACTATCTGCCGGCACCTCGCCAGGCTTGCGCCTCAACAACGTTTCCGTGTGCGATCCGGCGGGTGTTGAGCTCGTTCGAAACGTCACGTTTGCAGCGCTTCCCGGCGAGCATGTGGTCGTCTCCGGCACGTCCGGCTCGGGCAAGACGTCGTTGATACGTGCGATCGCGGGCCTTTGGCCATGGGGAAAGGGTACGATAACGGGCTTGGACAACGCGATGCTGTTCGTGGTGCCTCAGCGTCCCTATGTGCCGACGACCACGCTGCGCAATGCCTTGCGCTATCCGAATGGCACCGGCGTCGTCGAGGATGGTGCGTACATCGCAGCGCTGCGTCGCGCAGGCCTGTCCAATCTGCAGCATCGGCTCGACGAAACGGTTCGCTGGGACCATGCCCTTTCCAATGGCGAGATGCAGCGGCTCTCCATCGCACGCGTGCTGGTGCAGCGTCCCGGCATCGTGCTGCTGGATGAGGCGTTGGGCGCACTCGATGAGACGAGCCGGCGTGAACTGATGCAGTGTATTCGCCAAGATCTGCCGGAGACGGCCGTCGTCTCATTTACGCAGATGCCGCAGCCGGACTGCCCTTTCGATACCCGTGTCACACTTGAAGTCGAGGCGTCGCGTGCACCGCACGTCCGGGAGCCAGATAATCCGGCGGCACGAAAGCTCGTTCCCGCTTAGATCGATCAATGCCCGCCAACCAAGGACACAACATGCTGCATTTTTGGGATCAAAGTTGGGATCTTCGTGTCGCCGAATGTCCGTGCGATATGCATTTCATCGAGTGGCTCGAAGAGAACAAGATCAAGGATCGGTCGATCTTCCACTTCGGCACGGGCAGCCATCACATCGTCGGATTGAAGACCGCAGAAGACGGCTCCAACAATGCAGTGCTCGGCATTACCGCCTCACCCGCCGAGTACGATGCCTACGTCAAGATGCTGATCGATAAGCCTCGCCTGGGACACACGTACAAGGCCTACTTTGGCGACATCTATCAGCTCGATGCACGTTTACTACCGCAGTTCGACATCGTCGCGCTGTTTCACGTCGGTGAATTTCGCACTGAGAAGAACGATGCCTACGGCGCGCTGACCGACCTCGAGATGACGCAAATCTTAGCCAGCCGGATGAGACCGGGCGGCCAGATGATCTTCTACTCGGGCTCTTATGCATTCGACGTCGCCGAGCGCGTGTCCGGCGCGCTGGTGGAAGCCGGGGTGTTGCGTGACGCGGGCGCGTACAAGACGCTGCGAATCTTTACCAAACTCTGAACTTCTAAGTAGGATTTCCGCCGCTCATGGAACTGATCCGCATCTATCGCCGCGCTATCGGCATGCTCGGTGCCGAAAGGTCGACGGCAATGTGGTTGGCTGCCGCGAACTGCGCCCTGGCAGTCGTCGCCTTGGCGGAACCGCTGTTGTTCGGACGGGTCGTCGACGCACTATCGAAGGACGGGCAGTCTTTCAATTCCATCGCAATGTGGGCGGTAATCGGCCTTTTTGGCATCGGCGCTAGCGTTATCGTCGCCGTGTTCGCCGATCGGATGGCGCACCGCCGCCGCCTTGCCGCGATGAGCGGTGCGTTTGACCGTGCCATCACCTTGCCAATCAGCTATCACGCGGAAAAGGGCTCGGGCGCGGTCGTCAGAAATATTCTCACTGGCACCGATATGCTGTTTCACACGTGGTTGACGTTCCTGCGCGAACAATTGTCGGCGGCAGTCAGCATTCTATTTCTGGTGCCGACCGCTATTTACATGGACTGGCGAATGGCAGTGTTGCTCGCTGTACTGGCGGTCATCTACGCAGCCATCAACGTGATGACCGTCAACCGCACCTCGGACGGTCAGGCCGCGGTCGAGGGGCACCACATCGAGGTGCTGGGCCGTGTCGGCGACGTTCTCGGCAACGTAACCGTCGTGCAGAGTTATGCACGGCTGCAGGCAGAAGCGGTGGCACTACGCGGACTGATGGGCCAGCTGCTGTCTGCACAGTACCCGGTGCTGACCTGGTGGGGCGTGTCGACGGTGTTGTCGCGCGCTGCGTCCACCGTCACCATGGTGTGCGTATTCGCGCTCGGCGCGGTGCTGAAGGCGCGCGGCGAGATGACCGTCGGCGACATCGTCGCCTTCGTCGGCTTTGCAGTTTTGTTGATTGGCAAGCTCGACCAGCTTTCAGGCTTCGTCGCCCGCATCTTCATGCAGGCGCCCACCTTGAAGACTTACTTCAACTTGATGGATGCCAGTGTCACGATCGTCGAGAAGCCAAATGCTACCGATCTGACTGATCCGCGGGGCGCGATCGCCTACGAGAATGTTAGCTTCCGGTACGGCACCAGTAAGCAAGGCGTGTTCGAGCTCGACTTCACGGCCAAACCCGGACAAACGATCGCTCTGGTGGGTCCGACCGGCTCCGGTAAGTCGACGACGCTGGCGTTGCTCCAGCGCCTGCGCGATCCCGACCACGGACGCATTTTGATCGATGGGCAGGATATCCGCGACGTGACATTGGATTCGTTGCGCCATTCTATTGCTGTCGTCTTCCAAGAAGCGGGCCTGTTCAACCGGTCGATCGCCGAGAACATTCGAATCGGCCGCCCGGCGGCAACCGACGAAGAAGTCGAAGAGGCAGCACATCAAGCCGAAGCAAACGACTTCATCAAGCGCAAAGAAGGCGGCTACGCGTTTGTTGCCGGTGAGCGGGGGGTGGGCCTATCTGGTGGTGAACGCCAGCGCATCGCCCTTGCTCGCGCACTACTGAAAAGCGCACCGATATTGATCCTCGATGAAGCGACGAGCGCGCTCGATACGGAGACCGAGGGCAAGATCAAACGCGCACTCGACACGCTGCGGCAGGGACGAACGACCTTTATCATCGCGCATCGCCTATCGACTGTCGCCAATGCGGATTTGATCCTGGTGCTGGATGGCGGGCACATCGTCGAACGGGGCACGTTCAGGACCCTGGTTGCGCAACGAGGTCTGTTCTCGCGGCTGGTGAAAGAGGGTGGCTTCACCGAGCCCACCGAAGAGGAGGCCGTCGCCAATCCAGTTCCAGAAGAAGTACCGGCGTAAATCCGATGGCTCACATTTATTCAATGCAGCGGGCCTTTAGTTCCTGGAGGGATTATCGGATAACGCCCTGCCAGCGTCAGTGGCGTTACTCGACGTTTGGACAGTCGTTGGCGCCGCGAGGCGCGAGCGTTGCTTGACGGCTGCCAACGGCACCGGCTTCGCTGCTGGTGTCTCCGCGATGCCGGTCAACTTTTCACCGGTTGCGACGATCGCTTGTCCGTCACGTAGTTCGAGATCGCCGTTCCATGTGATCAAATAATAATCGGCCCCACCGGTCTTGGTTGCAAAGCGCCGCCCTTTGGGATCGCGCGTTTCGATGAGTTCCTCGACGGATTTGTCGCCGTTACGCAGACGCCACTCGGCGAACGCACGCGCGCCGTCATGAAATATCGTCAAGCGGCCGGACACTGCCGGCGCCGCGGTCAGCCAGACACCGGCTCGCGGGCGCGGATCGTTGGCTGCTTCCGCGATCGCCGATTGCTCCTCATCGAGACGCAGTCCGGCGATCGAAATTTTGAGAGCCGGACTGTAGATCGCAGCTGCCCATGCGCCTTCGCCGATTTTCATGCGTGGCAGATAAAAATTCACGATGGTCCGCTCGAACGGCGCCTTCTCCTTGGCGCGCACGATGTCGGCGATGCGGCCGATGTCGGCTTCTGCTAGTCGCTTTGTAAGTACCACGGCGACGCGGCGACTGGTTTCGCTCGAAGCTTCGTCGGAGGCGATGCGATAGAACTCGCCGGGTTTGCTTTCGGCAACCGCCGTTTTGTTGGCTGGTGCTTTCGATTTCCCGGCGGCCTTCGCCGCTGGCGGCTCGATGAGGGAGCCGGCGAGCAACGAGAGCAACGCCAGTACGGCAAGGGCAAAAGTCTGCATGGTCGCGTCCTTCAAGACATGCGGAGCGCTCCGGCAGCACGCGACCAGTTTCTCCGAAGCTTCTGCTCAATACGAAGTCATGGTTAACGAATCATTAACGTTCTTGATAAGTGTACGCGGGGTGGGCATCCTGCGACTTCACTCCAATAGAAGAGATGTCCTGTGCCAACCGAACCGCTTGCCCTGCCGAAGAGCCTCGAAGGTCACACCATTCCGCCCGAGCGCTTGGAACTGATCGAAGCGCACATCGCGGGATTGGCGGCAACAGCACTTGCCGTCTCTGATGAGTTGCCGTTACAGGCGGACACCGGCGATTTTGTAGCCGCCCTCGAGGCCGAGAAGGACTAGCGACATGGACCTTCGAACGGCGTCACTTACCGGCCTCGCCGCTGCCGTCCGCAATCGCAAGGCAACAAGCCTAGAGGCTACCGCGGCGGCCCTGAAGCGCGCTCGCGCCGTGCACGCAATGACCAACGCGGTCATTGCGTTCGAGGATGACGGCGCCTTAGCGTCGGCGAGAGCGGCGGACGCGGCGATTGCAGCCGGTCGCGCAGTCGGACCGCTGCACGGTGTGCCACTCGCGCATAAGGACATGTTCGACCGGCGCGGACGGATTCCGAGTTGGGGCGCAAACATACGCAAGGACGATGCGTGCACGACCGATGCAACCGTCATCGCACGACTTGAAACAGCAGGCAGTCACCAGATTGCGGCACTTCATCTGACCGAGTTCGCTTTCGGGCCGACGGGCCACAACTATGTGCTGGGCCATGCGAAGAATCCGTGGAACGTTAATCACATCACGGGCGGATCATCTTCGGGTTCGGCGATTTCGGTGGCAACCGGTGTCGTCCCGGCAGCGCTCGGATCCGATACGGCCGGGTCACTGCGATTGCCGGCCGCAGCTTGCGGTGTCACTTCGCTGAAGCCGACCTATACCCGCGTCTCACGGGCTGGCGCCATGCCGCTGTCGGCGTCGCTCGATTGCGTCGGGCCGATCGCACGGGAGGTTCGCGATTTGGCGCTGATGCTCGGGTTGCTGGCTGGCGCCGATGGCCGTGACGGCGTCGCCTCCAACAGGCCCGTGCCGGATTACGCACGCCACATCGATGAGCCGATCACCGGCGTGCGCATCGGCGTCGATGAGACGCTGCTTTCGATGGCCGATCCGAGTGTGCAGACGCGACTCGAAACCGCGCTGCGGGTTTTCGAAGCTGCAGGCGCAATTCGAGTGGCCGTGAAGTTCCCGGATTGGGGCATGCTCGACCGGTTGACGCAATTGCTGCAGTTACCCGAAGTCGCCTCGGCGCACGGCCGTCACTTGCGCCACCGCGCTGCGGACTTCGGACCGCAAGTGCGAGCAAGAACCGAGTTCGGGCATTTCGTCAGTGGCGCCGATCATCAGACAGCATTGCGGGCACGCGGCACCATGTTGCAGCGCACGCTCACGCAGACGTTTACGAACGCCGATGTAACGATCCTTCCCACCTTCGCTGATCCGCTGCCGACGATCGCGGCATTGGATGTACCAGGCGGGCCCCAACTCCAGGCCGCAATGGGCAGGATCGTACTTTTCTGTCGACCTGTGAACTATTTAGGTTTGCCGGCGTTGACGCTGCCGTACCCGCGCGAAGGCGCACTGCCGAACGGTTTTCAACTCGTGGGCCGTCCGTTTGGGGAGGCAAAACTTCTACAACTCGGCGCATCTTATCAAAGAACGATAAAGCCCGAACTCGCACCACAGTGACACCTAGCTGTTTCGCCGATTAATTTTCGACGAGTGGGTAGCGGTAGTTGTTGCCTCCTGCTATGCGATTGGCAAAGCGCAGGTAATGCACCGCCCAATAAAATACCTGGAGGATCACTGATGAAACTCAATCGCCGCCAATTTTCGACAGCACTGGCCGCCACCGCCGGTGCGGTGGGACTGCCCCGCGCTGCAACCGCGCAAGCACCCATCATCATCAAGTTCAGCCACGTCGTCGCCAACGACACGCCAAAGGGCAAGGGCTCGATGAAATTCAAGGAGCTCGCGGAGAAGTACACGCAGGGCAAAGTCAAGGTCGAACTCTACGCGAACTCATCTCTCTACAAAGACAAGGAAGAGGTTGAGGCCTTGCAATTGGGCGCCGTGCAGATGCTCGCTCCCTCCACCGCCAAATTTGCCCCCCTCGGCGCCAAAGAATTCGAAGCGCTCGATTTGCCTTTCGCCTTCAGTGACGACAAGAACTACGAAAAGGTCATGAAGGGCGAACTCGGCCAGTGGCTGATGAAGAAGCTGGAGCCAAAGGGCATCACCGGCCTCGCCTTCTGGGACAATGGCTTCCACATGGTTTCGGCCAACAAGCCGCTGATCACGCCAACCGACTTTCAGGGCCTGAAGCTTCGCATCTCTGGCTCGAAAGTCGCCGATCAATACTTTCGCAAGCTCGGCGCCAATCCACAGATCCTGGCGTTCTCGGAAGTCTATCAGGCGCTTCAGACTGGCGTTGTCGACGGCTGCGAAAATACCGCCTCGAACTACCTGACGCAGAAGTTCCACGAAGTTCAGAAACACATCACAGTGGGTGAGCACGCGCATCTGCAATATGCCGTGATCGTCAACTCCAAATTCTGGGCTGCGCTGCCGCCGGATATACGCACCGCCGTGGATAAGGCCATGGTCGAAGCAACCGACTATACCAACTCGATCGCGCGGCAGGAGAATATCGACGCCCTCGAGGAGATCAAGAAATCCGGCAAGTCGACGATCCATGTCCTCAATGCTGAGCAGCGCAAAGTCTGGCGTGATGCTATGGCGCCGACGTGGGTGTGGGCCGAAGGCCGGGTCGGCAAGGAAGTGCTGGAGATCCTCAAGAAGGTGACCGCTGCGTGAGCCGAGTTTCGCACAATTCACCTGAAAACTACTGCGGCTGACCGGCAGCCGCGGTAGTGCAGAGCGCGAGTGATCGTCATGCTGTTACATTTTCTGGATCGCCTCGAAGAAATACTGATCGCATCTTTGATCGCAACCGCGACCTTCATAATCTTTATTGCTGTCATCCATCGATACGGATCAACGGTACCGGTCCTGTTTCCGTACCTGCGCGACATCGACATGTCGTGGGCGCAGGAACTGTGCATTTATATGTTCGTGTGGATGGCGAAGTTCGGCGCGGCCTATGGCGTTCGCCAGGGCATCCACGTTGGCGTCGACGTCTTCGTCAATATGGTGGCGCCTGACAAACGCAAGCCGGTGATCCTGTTCAGCCTCCTGTGTGGCGCACTATTCACCGGCATTGTTGGCTCTCTCGGGGCGTACTTCGTATACGGAATTTTCCAAACCGGCCAGCATTCCAACGATCTGGAAGTACCGATGTGGCTGGTCTATCTCGCGGTTCCGCTGGGCTCTTTCCTGATGTGTTTCCGCTTCTTGCAAGTTGCCGCCGAATTCGTGCGGACCGGCGCGCTGCCGCATCATGATCACACCGCCGTTGCCGGCATGGAAGACATCAAACCTTTGGAACTCGCCCGATGACAACCCCCGCTACACCGACGAGCGTGACGCCCTCAGCGCCGCGCGGCGGAGGTTTCATCGCCTTCCTTTTGATCGCAGTACCGATTGCGCTGGTGACATTGGCGTTCGCCGCTAAATTCGGTTACGTCGGGATGCCGCCTGGTGCCCGCGTCGGCATGATCTTCGCATTATTGCTCGCGATGATGCTGACCGGCATGCCGATCTCGATTGCACTCGGCCTGACCGTCCTTACC
>JANMNO010000150.1:0-4674 GCA_031374115.1 Hyphomicrobiaceae bacterium
TGCCCGAGATGGTCGGCGGCAGTCGCGCGTGAGGCGAAGGCGGCGGAGCCATCGCCATCCTTCCCCACCGTACGTTGCCTGTCACGAAAAGCGGAGATGCACTACGAGCGCTTGCATCTCCGGCACAAGTTCGATGCGACACGTCAACTGTTACTTCTTCAACATCGGGCAGCCACCCTGCTCAAGGGGGCGCCAGGCTTCCTCGGTGGGGATCGTCTTGACGAGCTTCAGGTAGTCCCAGGGCGCCTTGCTCTCGTCAGGCTTCTTCACTTCCCACAGGTACATCGGATGCATGTGGCGGCCGTCCTCGCGGACGCGGCCCTTGCCAAACGTGGCGTCGTCAGTAGGCAGCTCCTTCATCTTGCTGACGATCTTGGCGCCATCGCGCGTCTGCGCGGCATCGATCGCCTTGAGGAAGTGCATCATGCCACCGTAGTTGCCGGCATGGTTCATGGTCGGATACTGCTTGCCGTTCATCTTCTCGACGAAGCGCTTGGTCCAGGCGCGGGTTGCGTCGTTCTGATCCCAATAGAAGCTATCGGTGAACTGCAGTCCCTGCGTCGTCTTGAGACCGAGCGAATGCACATCGGTGATGAACACCAGCAGCCCGGCTAGGCGCTGGCCGGCCTGCACGATGCCGAACTCCGCCGACTGCTTGATCGAGTTGATGGTGTCGCCGCCGGCGTTAGCCAGGCCGATGACCTTGGCCTTCGACGACTGGGCCTGCAGCAGGAACGACGAGAAGTCAGCGTTGTTGAGCGGCACGCGGACGCCGCCGAGCAGCTTGCCACCGGCGGCCTTCACGACGGCGCTGGTCTGCATTTCGAGGTCGTGTCCGAAAGCGTAGTCTGCGGTGATGAAGAACCAGCTGTCGCCACCGGTTGCAACGATGGCGCGTCCCGTACCGTTGGCAAGGGCGAAGTTGTCGAACGTCCAGTGCACCATATTCGCGTTGCAGGCATCGCCGGTCAGACGGGCGCTGCCGGCAGAGCCGTTGACGTTCACCTTGTTCAGCTGTTTGGCGACGTCCGACACGGCAAGCGCCACGGCTGAATTCGGCACGTCGAGGATCATGTCGACGCCGTCGCGCTCAAACCACTGGCGGGCCAGCGCCGAGCCGACGTCCGGCTTGTTCTGGTGGTCGGCAAAGATGATCTCGACCTTAAGCTTGGAGTTCGGGTTGGCCTTCATGAAGTCTTCGAGCGCCATGCGCGCGGCAATGACGGAACCTTGGCCCGTCACGTCGGCGTACAGGCTCGACTGGTCGTTGAGAACGCCGACCTTGACCGTCCCGTCGAAGGGAGCCTGAGCAGTAGCAGGAGTGACGGTGGCGAGAGCCGCTAGCAAGGCAAGTGGCACGAGGCGTTTCATTCGGATTGTTCTCCCAAGACTAGATTGTTATTGCATCCACGAGGGTTGCGTCCTCCATCATAGGGTGCCACGGCCCGCTAAGCGAGTGGCTGAAAATACTTCGAGCTTCTTAAGGGTTTCGGCGTGAATCGATTGTCCTCGTGAAATGGCAGTTGCTAGGTTATGACAGCGGCGGAACGTCAAGGCGCAACAAAAACCCGACAGGTTGATATGGTTCAGGGCGATGTCATTCTGGAGGCGCGCGATCTAGTCAAGGAATTTGCGGGCTTCCCGGCGGTTAATCACGTAAGCTTCAAGGTCAAGCGCGGCTCGATCCATGCATTGATTGGCCCCAACGGTGCCGGCAAGACCACGCTGTTCAACCTGCTGACTAAGTTCTTGCCCCCGACCAAAGGGCATATCGTGTTCAATGGTCGCGACATCACGAAACTGGCGCCGGCCGCCGTCGCCCGCCTTGGACTCGTCCGCTCGTTCCAGATCTCGGCGGTGTTTCCGCATCTCTCGGTGCTCGACAACGTGCGCATCGCGCTACAGCGCGAGCGCGGCGGTTCGTTCGACTTCTGGCGCTCGCGGCGCGTGCTCTCCGAGTATCACGACCGAGCGATGGCGCTGCTGGCCGACGTCGGCCTCACTGAGTATGCCAGCGAGACAGCAGTGTCGCTACCCTACGGCCGTAAACGGGCGCTGGAACTCGCCACTACGCTCGCGCTTGATCCCGAAATGATGCTGCTCGACGAGCCGATGGCCGGCATGGCGCACGAGGATATCGACCGCATCGCTGAGCTGATCCGCCGGGTCGCCAAGGGTCGCACGATCCTGATGGTCGAGCACAACCTGTCGGTCGTCGCCTCGCTGTCAGATTTCATCACAGTACTGACGCGCGGACAGGTCCTGACGGAGGGCGATTACCAGGCGGTTTCCGCAAATCCTGATGTTCAGCAGGCTTACATGGGGGTAGGTCATGCTTGACCGCGCAACATCGCAACCGCTGCTCAGCGTCAGCGGCCTGCAGGCCTGGTACGGCGAAAGTCACATACTGCATGGCGTCGACATCGAGATCCGTAAGGGCGAGGTTGTGACGCTTCTCGGTCGCAACGGCGCCGGCAAGACGACCACGATGAAATCGATCATGGGGATCGTCGGCAAACGCACAGGTTCGGTCAAGAAGGACGGCACCGAGACAATCAAGATGCCGTCCGAAAAGATCGCCCGGCTCGGCATCGCGCTGTGCCCCGAGGAGCGCGGCATCTTCTCGAGCCTGACGGTGCGCGAAAACCTGCTGCTGCCGCCGGTGTTGCGCCCGGGTGGATTCAACGTCGACGAGATCTTCGAGTTGTTCCCAAATCTGAAGGAGCGCATTGGCACCAGCCAGGGCACCAAGTTGTCGGGCGGCGAGCAGCAGATGCTCGCGATCGGCCGCATCCTGCGTTCAGGTGCCGACCTGCTGCTTCTCGATGAGCCGACCGAGGGCCTAGCCCCCGTGATCATACAGCAGATCGGGCGCACCATCCGCAAGCTCAAGGAGCGCGGGCACACCATCCTGCTCGTGGAGCAGAACTTCCGCTTTGCCTCGACCGTCGCCGACCGGTTCTATGTGATGGAGCACGGCCACATCATCGACGGCTTCGCGAGCGCTGATCTTGAAGCTAACATGCCGAAGTTGCACGAATATCTTGGCGTTTGACATTGCCGACGCCATTCTCCCCACCAATGCCGCGCCAGATATGACGGGTCACCATGTTCGAATTTCTCGGAATTCCACCACAAGCCTTGTTCGGCCAGCTGCTGCTCGGTCTCATTAACGGCTCGTTCTATGCGCTGCTGAGCCTGGGGCTGGCCGTCATTTTCGGCATGCTCAACATCATCAATTTCACGCACGGCGCCCAGTACATGATGGGCGCGTTCAGCGCTTGGCTGTTGATGCAGTTCCTCGGCATCGGCTACTGGCCGTCATTGATCCTTGCCCCTCTGATCGTCGGCGCCACAGGCGTGGTCATCGAACGCACCATGCTGAAGCGCCTCTATCACCTCGATCACCTGTACGGCCTACTGCTGACGTTCGGCATCGCGCTGATCTTGCAGGCCCTCTTCCGCCACCAGTACGGCTCCACCGGGCAACCCTATCCGATCCCTGCTGAGCTGCAGGGCGGCATGCGCCTGCCTTTTATGTTCTTGCCCTACTACCGCGCCTGGGTGATCGTGTTCTCGCTAGCGATCTGCATCGCCACGTGGTTCGTGATCGAGCGTACGAAACTCGGTAGCTACCTGCGGGCCGCGACCGAGAACCCGACGCTGGTGCGCTCGTTTGGCATCAATGTGCCGCGCATGATCACGTTGACCTACGGTGCCGGCGTCGGCCTCGCGGCGCTCGCCGGTGTGCTGGCGGCACCGATCTATCAGGTCAACCCACTGATGGGCGCCGACATCATCGTCGTGGTGTTCGCGGTCGTCGTGATCGGCGGCATGGGCTCGATCCTGGGTTCGGTCATCACTGGGTTCGCGCTCGGCCTAGTCGAGGGATTGACCAAGGTGTTCTACCCGCAAGCCTCGACCACGGTCGTGTTCGTCATCATGGCGATCGTGCTGATGATCCGGCCGCAAGGATTGTTTGGTAAGCCGGCGACGCAGGCGGGCGGTGTCGAGAGCGCGATCGCGAGCGGTGTCGCCGACGGTGGCCGCGCACTCAATCTTACCATGCTCGGGATGGGCATCGTCCTCGCCTTCGCGCCGCTCGTCCTATACCCCCAGTTCCTGATGAAGGCGCTGTGCCTGGCGCTTTATGCCGTGGCAGTGAACCTGCTGCTCGGCTATGCGGGCCTGCTTTCCTTCGGTCACGCCATGTTCCTGGGCAGCGCCGGGTATGCGAGCGCTCACGCGGCAAAGATTTGGGGCTTTCCGCCGGAACTTGCGATCCTCACCGGCATCGCAGTGTCCGCCCTGCTAGGCGCTGTCACTGGCTTAATCGCGATCCGCCGCCAGGGCATCTACTTCGCGATGACCACGCTCGCGCTGTCGCAGATGATCTTTTTCTTCTGCCTGCAGTCTCCGTTCACCGGCGGCGAGGATGGTATCCAGCAGGTCCCGCGCGGCATACTGTTCGGTTTCATCGATCTAAAGAGCCAGATGACGATGTACTACGTCGTGCTGGCGATCTTCCTCGGTACGCTGCTGTTCGTGCACCGCGTTCTCCATTCGCCGTTCGGCGAAGTGCTGAAGGCGATCCGCGAAAACGAGGCTCGCGCAATCTCGCTCGGCTACAAGACCGATCGTTACAAGTTGTTGGCGTTCGTGCTGTCCGCTTCC
>JANMNO010000187.1:0-13329 GCA_031374115.1 Hyphomicrobiaceae bacterium
CGACATTGCTTAAGCTGCCGCCGACGCCTTGCACGGTGCCGACGATGCCGCGGCTCATGCTATATCGACCTGAGCCGGCGACGAACTCGGCCAGCATCAGCGGCAGTATGACATCCCAGATGCCGGCTGCGACCCCATCGAGGACCTGCGCTCCCACCAGCAGGAATGGGCTGTCGAACCACGCGAAGACCAATCCGCGCATCGCCAACGCTATGCAGGCCGCAGCAAGCAAGGCCTTCTGGCCCAACACGCCGGTTCGCGCGCCGATATATAAGGCCACCGGAATTGTCACCAATTGCGAAATCAGAATGCAGGCCGACATCAGCGCCGTTTCAAAACCCGGATGAGCGAGCGCCAGTTTCTGTCCGACCAAGGGCAGCATCGCTGCATTGGCGAAGTGGAACGCTGCAGCGATCAGGGCGAGGAGGGCCAGCGATTTGTCCTGCGTCAGCAGCTGCCACGCGGATTGCGGTCTGCGAACGAGTTGCCTTGCCGTAAAGCCTCTCGCACGATCCTGGTCGATGGCCGCCTGTGGAATACCCAAGACGACCCAGGCCGAGAGTGCTGCAAAAACCGGTATCAGGTAGAACGTCGCGCCTTGTGAGAACCACCAGCCCGTTACTCCGATGAGTGTTGCAATACTCACGTTGCCGATGCGGTCGAAAACGGCGTTGCGTGCAAGGCGGCGCGGGAGATCACGGTCGGTTACAAGTCCCAAGGTCAGGGCGGCAACGGTCGGTGCAAATACGCCCCCCAGCACGGCCATGGTCACGTCCGCGGCGAATACGACCGGCCCGGTTGGCGAGCGCTCAATCGCAACTGCGCAGATGGCCAGCAGCACGACAGCGACGACGATCAGCCAGCGTTTCGCCACCACGGCATCGATCAAAGCACCGATCGGGGTATGAAAGGCGATGCCGAGAAGTCCACTCACCGTGAGCACGGCGCCGATTTCTCCAGCCGTCCATCCGGCGGCCGAAACGAGAAAAACGCTGACAAATGCACCGAGGCCACCACGCACGTCGGCGAGGAAGAAATTAAGTGCATCCAATCGCCGTTCGATCAATGTCAATGCCTGTGCTTGACCGGACCGCGGGCGCTATTGGTCACGGTCGACGCTCATGAAGTCGTTGCTTGCCTTTTGGCACTGGGCTGGCGCCTGCCAAAGCGCATCATCGATATCATGGTCGAATTCCGGAATATCAGCAATGGCAGGCGAACCATCAGGATTGACACGTCATGAGCAGCACGCCACGCGCACGTCGAAAAGTTGGCCATCTCCAATGCTGGTGCACAGCCGGCTACCCTGACGCTCGTGTCGATCGCGATCGGCGCCGGCAGTCCAGCTCGTGTCGATGGTCATCGAAGGCCACCCGAACGGCTCTAAGGGAACGGCCATGTCCGCAGAACCTCGCATCGAGTTTTTTAGGCGGAATGATCCGTCCTAGCACCGGCGACACCCTGGTCGTAACGCGCCTCGATCGACTTGGTCGCTCATTGCGCGATCTGGCCAACATCGCTCACGAGATCGAAGTTGCCGGGGCTCACCTTCGCGTTATCGAGCAGAGCGTCGATACCGCGACCTCGGCCGGCCGCGCCTTCTTCGGCATGCTTGCCGTGTTTGCCCAGTTCGAAACCGACGTACGCCGGGACCGGTAGTGCGAGGGCATTGCGCGCGCCAAGAAGGCCGGGGTCTATACCGGCGGCAAGCCACGCATCGACCGCAAGCGCTTATTGCCCTCGCCGCGGCAGGAGATGGTCCGGCCGCTGTCGCACGGGCACTAGGCGTATCGCGAATGTCGGTCTATCGCATCCTGGCGCAGACGAGCGCGTCTGGATCTTGAATCCCCTATGATTCGACGTTGGGATCAAAACCGCATTCGGTGAATGCTATATAAATGCTGCTTGAAGGACGGAGCGCGAGAATGTGCCGTCGTCGCGTTTGGACTTGTCGATGACGGGAACATGCGGCGCATGCAGGCGCTTACAACGCGTTCGAACACGCGCCGGAAGATGTCGCTGTCACGGAAGCGCTCGTTGCGGGCGCGCGAGAACGCCGAGTGATCGCGGAGCCTGTCCTCGATGCTCAAGCCGTAGAACCACCTGTAGGCCAGGTTCACCTGCACCTCGCGGCACAACGCCCGCTCCGAGCGGATGGCGAACACGTAGCCGACGATGAGCATCCGGATCATGAGCACCGGATCGATCGAGGGCCGGCCAATTGGGGAATAATGCGGCGCCAGCTCGCTGTGGATCCAGGTCAGGTCGAGAACGGCCGCGATCTCGCGCACGAGATGATCGTCAGGCACCGCCGCTGAGCACTTCGGGTCTTAGCCGATTTTGTTGTAGAAGTCGGTTGTCGGTTGCCTCGAACAGTGATTCCGTCGCCCTAACGTGAACGTCGGCGGGGGCGGGCCATCATGGGTCGGCGCAATCAAGACCAAGGCCAACTGTTTTATTCGTTTGATCTCGATGCGGCGGTGCAAGACCCATACCTGCCGGAACCGTGTCTGTTCTCCGAGTTTCCGCACTCGATGATAGCTGCCATTGCATGGGCTGGCCAAGCTGCGTCACACAATTCAAGAATTTCATGACAGGCCCATCGCCTCTTGCGTCGCGCCGGAGCGGGCCGCCAGGTGCGTATCAACGGGCTGCACAACGACTGCTGCAGGCGCTATGATGTTGGATGCGCAGAATCTCGAAACTCGAGGCCGCCCAACGCCAGATCGACGCGGCCATCCGTTTGCTGTTCAACGAAGACGACATCCTCGCGGTCCACACGCTCGCATGGGCCGCATATTGCATCGTCACGGACGTCGCGAAGGCAACAAACAGCGGGACCGGCTCTGCCGGCGTGGTATTTAGGCAGTTGCTCGGCGGCTACCACCGCGAGATTGCCAACTTCCTAAAGCACGCCGATCGCGATCCCAACGACGCTCTTTTCGAGTTCCCCGAAGACACCCCCGAGTTCCTGCTCGAAATCGCCTTCATCGTCTACGAGTCGATTGGAGGCAAGCGGACCAGGGAGATGGATGCCCTTCGCCAAGTGCTCGACGTCAAGCGCTACAGGTATAGAGGCGATGACGAGCGGCGAGAGAGCGCGCGCGAGGAGGAATGCCTACTTGAGCGCCAGCTTGAAGACGCCGACACGGATGAGGAGCGGGAAGAGGTCTATCGCCAGCGCGAGCGCGACGCTCGGTCGATGCAGAAGGCCTACCTGACCTTGGGCCGAAAGATACTCGCGAACGAAGATCTTTTCGCGCCCCGAGAGGACGGAAGATAGCGACTTTAGTGAGCCCACGAGAACTCGGAATACTTCTGCAACGGTGTGAGGTTTTCCCATGGCCGAGCCTTCCAACTGTGTCTTCTGTAAAACGCCAGCAACTCTGCACGGCGCGGCGGACACCGACGGCTATCAATGGCGATGTCCGCAATGCGGAACGTACGTTATGAGTGGTACAGCTCAGAGTGGGATTGGCGCAAATCCTATTGCGCGTGCGGGCACAGTCAGCGGCTGGATCAGGCAGCAGAATGCGATGGGTATTATCCCTGAAATTGACAGCAAGCAGGCGACGAGGCTGCGAGTACTACAAAAGCCTCCATTCAAGGTGCGGGCGGAACGGTACCTTACTGCTGCAGTGGCCAAATGCCAGAAACTCAATGATGATTTCCAACCGAACGCCCTCGATCTCATCGGAGCGTCTTTTTCGGATGACGTTGGGGAAGTGGAGGTAGTCTGCCGCAACTTCACTTTGACGCCGCCCCTTGATCCTGTAGCGTGCCGCTTGCTACCGGGGAGCAATCACAGCATTTCGGGGTAATGATGCGGCAAGTAGCGAGTTCGAAGCTCGAGAGACTGTGTCTGTTGGGATTCGTGGCCGTCTGCCTCGGCGGGTGTTCTTCCGGCACCTACACGTGGGGGTGGCACATCGTGTCGCCGTTCGACGCCCGAGGACTGAAAAACCTCAGCTTCCTCGTCGACGGCTTTTGGGCAACACTGAGCATTGCCTGCACATCGATCGCGATCAGTGTTGTCGCAGGGGCCGCGCTTGCCTTCATGGCGATCTCCAAGGCGAAGACGCTGCGGTGGATCAATCGGATCTACGTCGAGGTGTTTCGGGCAATTCCGCTGCTAGTCTTGCTTCTTTGGGTTTATTACGGGTTGCCGGTCGTGTTCGGGATCAAGCTCGGCATATTTGCAGCCGGTGTCATCGCTTTGTCGTTGTCAGACGCTGCATTCCAGGCGGAGATCTTCCGCGGTGGCATCCAGTCAATTGCGAAAGGCCAGATGGAGGCAGCGCAGAGCCTCGGCCTCAAGGATCGGCAGTCGATGCGGCTTGTGATACTGCCGCAGGCGCTGCGCCGCATCCTGCCGGCGCTCGGCAACCAGTTCGTCTATGTGCTGAAATCGTCGTCGCTGGTTTCGGTGATCGGGTACCAGGAACTGACCCGTCGCGCGAACGAACTCACGCTGACGGAATACCGGCCGCTCGAGATTTATACCCTGCTCATCGTGGAATACCTGATACTGATTCTCATCGCATCCTGGATGGTGCGTCGACTCGAGGCCCGCATGGCTCCCGGCGAGGGTATGCGCGGGCACTGAGGCGTGCAAGCCTGGGCGGCTACGAACGGCGTTGTCTAGATTTGCCGCAAATGCTTAACTCTGTGCCGACCCGCCACAGTTTTCCCCACATCAGCCGGCTTCAGGAGTAATTCGATGCGCATTGGCTTGGCACCACTCGGTGCGATGATGATGGCCTTCCTTGGGCTGTCCGCCGTTCCCGCGTTGGCCCAGGACGCACAGCCCAAGTCGCGCCTCAACGACATCCAGAAGCGGGGTGTGCTGCGTGTCGGCATGACAGGCGATTACTTTCCGATGACGTTCCGCGACCCCGGCGCCAACGAATTCAGGGGGCACCAAGTCGACGCGGCGACCGAACTCGCCAAGGATCTCGGCGTGAAGGTCGAGTTCGTTGCCACAGATTGGAAAACGATCGTCACAGGTCTGCAGGCTGACAAATATGACATTGCCATGAGCGGAACATCGATGAGTCTGGCGCGCGCGAAGGTGGTCGCGCTGACCCATTCGTGGGGGATGAATGCCTTCGTGCCGATCGTGCTCAAAAAGAACGAAGGCCTCTACAAGAGCTGGGACGATCTCAACAAGTCGGAGCGCACCGCCGGCGTCACCCTCGGTACGACCATGGAGGACTACATCAAGGCCGAGCTGCCGAACGCGAAAATGCAGCGGGTCGAGAGCCCAGCGACGGGATGGCAGGAAGTCCTCGCCGGCCGCGTCGACTATACCGTGACGACATTGATCGAGGCTTCAGGCCTTCAGCAGAAGTACCCCGAACTGGTGATGATACTTCCTAACCAGTCGCGCAGCGCCCTGCCGATGTCGTTCCTGGCGCCGATCGACGATCATATCTGGGTGAGCTATGTGAACACCTGGATCTACCTGAAGAAGACCGCTGGCTATTTCGACGGCCTCAACACGAAGTGGGGCGTGGTGTTGAAGCAGTAGCCCCGCTGCTGATCGAATAGCGTAGCCATTCGTTTCGGAAAGCCCATGTCCAACATACGCACGTTCACGTCCGGCCGGCCATGGGAGATCAAATATTTTCACGCGCGGGGGATCTCGTACGGCGGCGTGTTCGAGACCTGCCTGACGTCGCCGTCAGACCCCGATGGCTCAATCGTCGCGGTCGGCGATCTCTACGGTCAGACGAGGCGATGCTACGAGATCGTGCTGGCGAGCCTTGCCGAAGCCGGATATGCGTCGGCACAGATCGTCCGGTCCGACGTCTACATGCTCGACACGCGAAACTGGGAAGAGGCAGCGCGGGCCCATCGTGACGTGATCGCCGGACAGGCCAGGCCGGTGCTGTCGTTCATCGGTTGCGCCAATTTCTGGCATCCGGACATCCTCGTGGAGGTGGCGATCAAAGCCTACAAGGGCTCTTGATCACGAATAGCGATCAATGATTGTGCGGGCGGTTGCCGACAGGACGCTCTCCTTATCACTGTCGCTCAATGCAGCAGCCTCGACCGCATCCCGTACCGCGTCGGACGCGAAAATCGGGTAGTCGGTGCCGAGCATGATGCGATCGGCGCCGAGCACTGTCACGGCAAGTTCCAGTGCGCGTGGTCCAAGCGAGGCGCAGTCATAGAACAACCGGCGTAAGTGCTCGACCTTAACGGCCACGGGAAGCGGCCGGGTGGCGGCAACGACGTCCATCCGTTCGATTATGAATGGCAGCGTGCCGCCGAGGTTGACGACTTGGAACGTTACGTTCGGATAGGCATCGAGAAAGCCGCTAACAACGACCGTCAGCGCCATGTGCGACAGCGACGCCTGCAGGTTGAGTGCCGACGCGCGTAGGATCGAGTGGTCGGGATAAGGCACCGGCGGCTCCTCCCCTGGCATCAGGCCTGGGTGGACCATAAGCAGCGCGCCGACTTCGTTCGCCGCCGCCATGACCGGCCGCAGCAAGTTGGCGGTTTCGACCGACAAAAAATAGTTGCCGGGCAGGATCGCACCAAGCAGCCCCAGCGAATGGCGAACTCGCCTCATCTCTGCTCGTGCCTGCGCCATATCGGCCAGCGGCAAGCCGGCCAGCCCGACGAACCGGCCACTGCTGCCGCGGCAGATCGCTGCGAGATTGTCGTTGTAGTCGCGTACGATCGCTAGCGATTCGGTAGTCGGCATTACGTCGACGCCGAGTGCGCCCGGGAACGTCAACAGCTGCGTGTTTATCCGGGCAGCATCCATGTAGGCGAGACGGGCCGATAGGTCGGTGTAGCCGCTCGACATCACGGTCGACGCCGTCATGGCGTTGAGCACGTTGCGGCCAGCCTCGTCGGTCGTGATCGTGGGGCGCGCCGACCGCTTCGCCAACCCATCGATGAGGCCGCCGTAAAAATGAGAATGCATGTCGATCGCCATCAAGGGCTCCTGTCCAGCCGGTCAGGGCTCAGATCTTGAGTTTCACATCGCCTGCTGGCCGCGAGCAGCAGATCAGCACCATCCCTTCATCCGGAACGTCGAGGGGCTCAGTGAAGTAGACGACATCACCCGAGATGAGTTCGCACGCACAGGTCCCGCAGATGCCGGACCGGCAACTGAAATCGGGCGAAAGTCCGTGTGCCTCCGCTAATTCCAGCAGGCTTGTGTGCTTGTCGTCCCAAAGCGCCGTCTTCTTCGAGAATACGAAGGTCACTGAGTTGGCGCTTGCTGGCGCCAATTGCTCATCGCTGTCTGCGGGCAATGGATCACTCCGGAAGCGGTTTGCGGGAACGGCGCGGACTTCGAATTCGCCACACTAGGTCAACTTTTCGATGCGCCATTTTCTTTGTCGATCAGGGCTTGGAGGTTGCGCCTGAAGCGCAATGCACCGGCATCGAGTGCGAGATCAAGATGTGGGCTCGTCTTAGTCGCCATGCCACGATGAACCGCTTCCAGGATGACACGATCCTCCTCGAACGCGCGACGGGCACCGGCTGCGACTTGGGCAGTGATTTCGGCGTCCTCTGCATCGGTATTGCGATGTTGCAGCCAGAAGTAACGCGTTGTGTTCTCATCGACCGGTGTGAGGAAATGGTAGGACACCATGCGATAGGCATCCGCCGGCAGAACCTTGTCGGCGCCGCCCTGTCCGGCAGGCGTATAGATCGACATGTTGATGCCGAGCGCTGGATACCGCACCTCGTAGTGTTGCAACCGATCGCAGTTGCCCTTGAATTTGACCAAAGGCGCATAGAACGGTGGCACCTGCCGATCGTGCATCCACCGCGATACGATAACTCCGCTGTCGGTCGGCTTCACTTCAAGCGACGTGCTCTCGGTGCCGGGCGCCGCGAATGACGAGACGTGCACCCAGGCGACGTGCGAGGGGTCGAGCAGATTGTCTGTGAGGTAGAGATAGTTGCAGCCGCAAACCATCGAGTCGCCGTTCGTCAAAATCCAACCGGCACTGCCGTGATTGTCGATCGCGATGATCTTTGCCGGGTCGGCCGTGCTAGGATCCCCCATCCAGATCCAGACCAGCCCCCACTTGTCGGCGACGGGATAGCTTCTCACCCTGGCTGTCGAAGGGATCCGCGCTTGCGTCGGCGCCGCGATGCAGCTGCCAGTGCCGTCGAACGTCAGGCCGTGATAGCCGCAGACGATCGCGTCACCATCGCGCCGCCCCATCGATAACGGCAGCTTGCGATGCGGACAGGAGTCCTCGATTGCGGCCGGCGTGCTGTCGCGCTTGCGGAAGGCTACGACCGGCTCGCCCAGCACGGTGAACGGCGATAGGCCTTCGCCCAACTCATCGCCGCGGGCGAGCGCGTACCAGGTATTGCGCAGATACATCGTCGGGACTCTCTTGGTGTTAGTGCGACAAAATCTGACTGAGAAACAGCCGCGTGCGATCAGAGCGCGGCTGTGAAAAGAACGTGGCGGGCGGAGCCGCCTCGACGATCCGTCCACGATCCATGAATACCATCGTATCGGCGACTTTGCGCGCAAAACCCATCTCGTGGGTGACGCAGATCATGGTCATGCCCGAAGTCGCAAGATCGCCCATGACGTCGAGGACCTCCTTGATCATCTCGGGATCGAGTGCGGATGTCGGCTCATCGAACAGCATCACCTTGGGCTCCATGCACAAGGACCGCGCGATCGCGACGCGTTGCTGCTGTCCGCCGGAAAGCTGACCTGGAAACTTGCTGGCCTGCTCGGGGATGCGAACACGCTCGAGATAACTCATCGCCCGCTCCTCGGCGTCCCGGCGTGGCGTCTTGCGAGCGCGAACCTGCGCGAGAACACAGTTCTCGAGCACAGTCAGATGGGGAAACAAATTGAACTGCTGGAACACCATACCGACCTCCCGGCGCACGGCCGCGATATGGTGGGTATCCTCGTTCAGCACCGTGCCGTCCACCACGATGCGACCCTCGTCATGCTCCTCCAGCCGATTGAGGCAGCGGATCAATGTCGACTTGCCGGAGCCAGACGGGCCGCAGATGACGAACTTGGCGCCACGGGCGATATCGAGGTCGATGTCCTTCAGGGCGTGAAATTGCCCGAACCACTTGTTAACGCCACGCATCTCGATGAACGGGGCGGTTGTCTGCACCGGGCTTGCAACTGATGGCTGTCGTTGATCGCTCATGGCATTTGCTAACGATAGGCGAGCGCGGCGCGGCGCTCCAGCCATTCGAACAGGCGGGAGAGGCTGAAACATAGCAAGAAGTAGATCCCGGCCACGAAGATCAGCACCTCGAATACGCGTTGGGTGGACACTTGAACGTCCTGCGCCATGAAGGACAACTCTTGAATGGAGACGAGCGAAACCAGCGAGCTGTCCTTGATAAGCTGGATGAACTGGCTGGCAAGCGCTGGCAGCATATTGCGCGTCGCCTGCGGAAACACAACGAACCGCAGCACGTCGCCGCGCGACAGGCCGAGGCTGTCACCGGCCTCAATCTGGTGCCGGGACACCGACTGGATGCCGGCGCGCACGATCTCGGCGACATAAGCCCCGTTGAAGACGGACAGGCAGAGCAGGCCGATCACGAAGTTCTCGATCAGCTTCAGGTCTCCAACCAAAACGGACAGCAACCAGCGGATGAGTGGGCCTGCATCCCTCACCCTTTCGGACAGGCCGAGAGCCGGCATGATCTGGCTGGCAATGAAAAAGTAGAAGATGAACACGAACACGACCGGTGGAATGTTGCGGATCAGCATGACGTAGGCGCTGCCGATCAACCGCAGCAACAGTCGTCGCGATGTCCGCGCCATCCCGATGACGATGCCGATCAGGCCTGAAACGATCATCCCGAGCACGGCCAGTCGCAGCGTGGTGAGAAGCCCGGTGATGATCAGGTTCGGCTGGAGTTCGCCGGTAACGGGATCGCGCTTCAGCAGGAATGGCCAAATCGAGCTCCAGTCCCAGCGGTAGTCGAGAACGGTGTGGGTCCGCCAACCGACGTAGCCGACACATGTGAAGGCGAGTGCCAGCAGCACCGCATCCGCCGGAGTCAAGCGAAGGGGCTTCCGCGGCGGCGGTGACCGCGAATCCACCGTTTCGATCTTAACAGTCAGCGGCGGCGTCATTTTGGTCCAGGAACGCGCGAAATTAATGGGCTTCCCGCCTTTCGATACTCAGTTCGCTGCAGCTTTGTCGGCCCAGTCCCGCGTCTTGAACCAGTATGTGTGGCGCTCCTTCAGCCAATCCTTGTTCTTGCCGATCCAGTCGTTGAAGTAGGCGATTGCCTCGGGATTGCCCTTGCGAATGGCGAACCCTTCGACCCCCGTCGTCACGTAGTCCGTCGTCGGTCGGAACAGCTTCTCGGGGTTCTGCAGCGTGAAGAACGTCGGCTTCGGCTCGCTGCTCATCACCGCATGCGCGTTGGCGTTGATCACCTCCTGGAATGCAATGGCATCGTCGTCGAACTGGCGCAGAGTAGCCTTTGGCCAACGCTCCTCGATCGCCTTGCATGCGGCAATGCCGCGCCGACAGGCGAACGTGACTTTCGCGTCGTTGTAGCCCTCGGGCCATTGCAAGCCGGCGGCGAGCTGCTTGCTGGCGGCGACGCCGACACCCGACTGCGAGTAGGGGGCTGTGAAGTCGACCTGCTCCTTGCGCGGCTCGGTGACGGTCATACCGAAGATCGCATCGAACTTACCAGCCAGCAGCGACGGGATTATGCCGTCCCAGGCGGTAGGCATCAGTTCGACATCGACGCCCATGTCCTTGGCGAGCTTGGTGGTGACGTCGATTTCGAAGCCGATCCAATTGCCCTGCTTGTCCCGCAGCGCCCACGGCACGAAACTGCCATAGCCGACCTGCAGCTTCCCGCGCTTCTTGATCGTCTCCAGCATGTTGCCCTGGGCATTAGCCGGCGCCGAAGCGAGCAGCACGCTCGCCGCCAGCAACATGAACCCGAACAGGCGTGTCAGAACTCTCATGGACTATTTCTCCCTCAGGCGCGGTTGGATTGACTGTATCGCTTTTCGAATATCGAGGCGACAAGCGAAAGGCTAAGCGTAATGACAAGGTACATGGCTGCCGCCGTGAACCATACTTCGAAAGCGAGGAACGTGTCCGACACGACGGTTCGCGCCTGCGTCGCGAGATCGAAGACGGCGATAACGCTGACGATCGCTGAGTGCTTGACGAGATTGACCAGCACGCCCGCCAACGGCGGTAGGATCAGCGGAATGGCCTGGGGGATCACGATGTCGCGGTAGGTGTCGAACTCGGACAGGCCCAGACTGCGGCTCGCTTCCCACTGGCCTTTCTTGACCGAAACCACTCCGCCGCGAATGATCTCCGCTGCGAACGCTCCTTCGTAGAGGGCGAGGCACAGCACGCCCGCCCAGAAACGCGGAATGGCGAAGATCCGCCCGATGATGAAATAGATAATGAGGATCTGGACCAGGATGGGCGTGTTGCGGACCAACTCCACGTAGCACCATGCCAGCGCCCGCCCGACGATCGACTCTGAGAGCCGCAGCATTGCCACGCCCGCCCCGATGGCGATCGTCAGGATCATGGCGATCCAGGTAATGTCGAGCGTCACCAGCAGGCCCTTGGTCAGCGGGCCTAGGATCAGTTCGCCATCCACCACCCGATATATCAGGCGCGGAACCTTGCCCCATTGCCACTTGTAGCCCATGCTCTGAGCGCCGCGCACGATGATCCAAGCGAGCACGCCGACAAGCGCTACGAACTGCAAGATGTCAAAGGCGGCCGAGCGATGCCATCGCACGGGGCGCTTCGCAAGTCGCGGGCCGCCGTCTTCAGCCGCGTTCATAAGGCCTCTTCGATCTGTCACTGGCCGCGCACAAGCTCGAACCACGTTGCTCCGTCCATTCCGTCTTTCCCTCTGAGCAGCGGAACGCCTTCGCGGGCGGCCAGGTCACTTTGCGAAAGTAGGCTCGATCGAGCGTGGCCGTGTCAAGTCGCGAGATTGCTGATCGACAAAGCAACGCCCGCGTGAAACTCTCCTGGACGACGCCGCGCGATGTCGTCATTACCGGCAAGGTTGCCAGCTTATCTGAGCGGCTATGCCGCGCACGCGGCATGGCTTGAGGATCATCGCACTGTGAGCAACGGCGGCTTGGCCGATCAATGGCTCACCAATTCGCTCAGCGCTTCCGTCAGCCGCGCGTGGAAGGGCTACTGGCAACGCGCAGGCTGACCTTTTCCCCAACACCCCAGACACACATGCCCTTGCGCTTCTCGACCATCGTCACGCGTCAACCCGTCGATCAGCGTTATGAGAGCACCTATGTCTTCGGCGCCGTTTGTCCGGCACGCGATACCGGCGCAGCCTTGATCCTGCCTTACGCCGATACCTGGGCCATGCAGCAGCACATCGACGAGATTGCGCGCCATGTTGCACCGGGTTCCATCGCCGTCGTGCTGATGGACAATGCCGGCTGGCATCGCACGCGGCAAATTGCGATGGCCCGCGAACCTGCGGCCGCTGTTCATTCCGCCAGGCTGCCCCGAACTCAACGCCGCGGAAAACATCTGGCAGTACCTGCGCCAGACCTGCCTCTCGAACCGCGTGTTCAAAACCTACACCGATATCGTCAATGCAGCAGCCGAAGCCTGGAACAAACTCATCGCCGAGGCTGGCCGCATCACCTCAATCGCAACCCGCGACTGGGCGATCACGTGTCAATAATTATGCGGATTGGTATAAGCCGCCTTAAGCTCGAACCCAGCTCACTTCGGCGGTCGTCTGGTGGTTTCTATGCTCCATTGTTTGCAAGGACGACGGTCCATCACGTCCGCCCAGCGGACGCTATTTCGGTAGTCGAGAGCCATGATCCTATCAGCAATGTCCAAGGTCATCGAACGCGAACTCGACCCAACCCTCCAGCGCTGAACCAACTAATGCCGAAGGGTGGATTCGAGAACAATTTGGGCGCGGCGCTGAAACCTCTGAAAGGCTGTCATCAGCCTACCGGACGGTCGACGACGGAAGGTCTACACCCAGAGAGCCGCCATTGCCGTGAACGATTGACGATCTCGACGCGATGCACTCAGGTGCGGAAGTGGATCGGCGAGCAGGCAATGAGTCTTGTGGGCCAGGACCGGTCATGGAGCCTTGCGATCGAACTTAGACGCTGCCAGCATGAGTAATCACGACCTGCAGGTGTTGTCATGACCTCGACCACTAGCTCTCCGCTCGTGACCACGACTTGGCTCGCCGCTCACTTGAACGAGCCCGCCGTGCGGGTTATCGACGTGCGCTGGCAGTCTCGCTACGAAAACGGTCGGGGCATAAGTTCCGATGACTACGACGGTTATCTTTCCG
>JANMNO010000041.1:0-31908 GCA_031374115.1 Hyphomicrobiaceae bacterium
CGGGCGCCTTAAGTGGAGTCGGCGATGGCGACGGCTTCGCGTGCAACATGCCGTGCACTTTTTCCCAACCCTCAAAGCAAAGGAAAGCACCGCCGATCATCAGCAGCGGTGTGATCGCCCAAGGGGCGAGGGCGGTTAGCAGAAGTCCCGCAGGGAGCAGGTACAAAAGTTTGTTCTTGAGTGAGCCCCAGGCGATTTTTGCGATGATCGGCAATTCGCGATCGCTCGCAAAACCGACGACGTAACGCGGCGTGACGGCGGTGTCGTCGATGACGATACCGGCAGCTTTTGATCCGACTTTGACGGCTTGTCCCGCGGCATCGTCGAGGGAAGCCGCCGCAACCTTTGCGATCGCGGCAATGTCGTCAAAAAGCGCCAACAGACCGGAACTCATCGTCGTCTCAAACTCCGCTGATCGTTCACGTGCTGGCGGCCGTCAACGCATTAGCGCCGGTACTGCACGAAAGGGCTTTTCGTGGCGACTTGGTCGTAGAGGCCACGTGCGCGGTAGTTGAACTCCTGGGTCATCCAATAGGTTCGGGTGACGCCGCGTTTGTCGGCTTCAGCGTAGGTCGCCTCGATCAATGCGCGGCCCGCCCCCTTGGTGCGGCGGGCGGGATCGACGAACAGATCCTCAAGGTAACAGTAGAAAGTCGGCGACCAGGTCGAGCGATGGAACAGCACATGGGCGAGGCCGAATGGCCTGTCGTTCTCGCCGACTACAACTAGACCGATGTGACAGCCCCCGGCACCTGAAAGCAGCCGGCTCCATGTCGTCTCTATCACGTCATCGGCGACGCTAGATTTGTAGAATTCGATGTAGCCCTTGAACAGCGGGAGCCAGTCCGTCTTGTCGTTCGGGCCGAGCGCCCTCACCCTATAGTTCGTCGTCATGGCGTCGAAAATCCTCGTGCGGCTAATGCTACGTTTACTTCCACGCTGAAGCACTTTCCTTACATCAACCAAAACGTTGCCAGTCCCAAGAACGCAAAAAACCCAACAACATCGGTCACTGTCGTGACGAATACCGTAGAGGAAACAGCCGGATCGAAGCGCCAACGATCCAGGATAAGGGGGACGAATATGCCGGCAAGCGCCGCGGCGAGAAGGTTTATTACCATGGCACCAGCAATAACGGCGCCGAGCGTGTTTGAACCATACCAGACGTAGACGACAAGCCCCATGATGATCGCGAAGACGAAGCCGTTCAGAAGGCCGACTGCGGTTTCGCGCAAGACAACGCGCACGACGTTGGCGGCGCCAAGCTCGCCGGTCGCGAGCGCACGAACGGCGACGGTCATCGTTTGGGTACCGGCGTTGCCGCCCATCGAGGCGACGATTGGCATCAGGACTGCGAGCGCCACCATATGCTCGATCGTGGCATCGAACAGCTTGATCACCGACGAGGCGAGGATCGCCGTCAGCAGATTGACGAATAGCCACGAGAACCGGCTGGGCGCAATCTGCCGAACGCTATCGGATAGCCGCTCGTCGCCAACGCCGCCTAACGCCTTCATTTCCTGCTCGGCCTCCTCGTCGATCATTTCCACCACGTCGTCTACCGTCACGACGCCAACGAGACGCTGATTTTCATCGACCACGGCAGCCGACATCAAATCATACCGGCGGAATTGCCGGGCAACCTCGGTTTGGTCGGTCGTCGCGAGCACCGTTGCGCGCTCGGTATCCATGATCGCTTCGATCTTGACGTTACGCTTGGCGCGCAAAAGCCGGGAGATGTCGACCGCTCCCAGCACTTTGAAAGTTGGATCGACGACGAAGAATTCAGTGAATGTTTCCGGCAGATCGTCGGGCGGGGCGTCGCGCATCGTGTCGATGACGTAGCCGACGGTCCAATAGGGGGCGACAGCAACAAAATCCGCCTGCATGAGGCGGCCGGCCGTCTCTTCGGGATAGTCGAGGTTGCGTTCGAGTGCCGCCCGATCGACGGTGCGCAATTGCGCCAGGATTTCTTGCCGATCTTCGGCATCCAAGTGCTGGATGACATAGGCGGCGTCGTCGGTGTCGAGCTCCTTGACGGCGCGCGCGAGCAGCTCGTTCGGGAGCGCCTCGGTCAACTGATCACGCACACTCGGGTCGAGTTCGGACAGCACCTCGAAATCGAAATCGCTACCAAGCGCCTCGATCAGCCGAATGCGTGAATCGGCTTCCAGCAAATCGATGACATCGGCGAGATCGGGCGCCGGCAACCCTTGAACAAGACTGAGCGCGCGCGGCAGATCGTTATGGTCCAGAGCGTCGGCGACCGAACGCGCGCGCTCCTGGATCGCATCGCTGTCGCTCGTGGGATCATGGGTCGCGGAAGTGCGCATGCGAACTACCATCCTTGCGGCGCTCAATGCGCCGGATGTTGTGCTCTAGGAGGTTCGGGGTGACCTATTCGATTCGAAATCTGCATTCAGAGAGTAACGCTCAATTTCTCTAAAAACACGCGTCAATGTTGCCACACCGCGCCGATCGCGGTGCTGCCGGGCCACGGACGGCCAGGAACGCAACGCCGGTTCGGGAAGCGACTTAACATCCTGCCTCGGCTTTGCCATGACTATCGCTATGTTGCGTTGATTGGCAGCCAGAATAACCGGCAATGAAGAGGCTAACTGCTCGTGACGAAGACACCAACGATGGCCGCGAAAGTGCTCGTGGCGCCGGGCATTCTGGCTTTGGCTGTAATCCTAGGTGCACCTGCGGCCACGCCGCAAACATCAGCGTGCGGACCGCAGGCGATGGGCTTGACACGCACCGTCGAGATCAACACCTCAGCAGGTCCTCGCTTTGGCCATCAGCAATATAAGGATCAAGATTTTCTCAACGACGGTGAAATCGTCCTGACCTTCGACGACGGGCCGTCGAGCATCTACACGCCCAGGGTTCTGCAGGTGCTCGACGCCCATTGCACCAAGGCGACCTTTTTCATGGTCGGCAGCCGCGCATCGGCCGAACCTCGAATTGTCAGGGACGTTGCGCGTCGCGGCCATACCATCGGCACCCATACCTGGAGCCACGCCAACCTTCGCTCAGTCGGTGCGGTGCGCGCGAAAGATGAGATCGAACTTGGAATAAGCGGCGTGCAACGGGCCGTGGGCCAACCGATCGCGCCGTTTTTCCGCTTTCCCTACCTCGCGGACTCGACGGCGATGAAGGCGCATTTGCAATCCCGCAACATTGCCGCCTTTTCGATCGATGCCGACGCCTACGATTACAAGACCCTCAATCCGGCCGAGGTACATCGCGCAATCATCAATCAGATCACCGCACAGCGCAAAGGCATCATCTTGTTCCACGACATTCAGCCGGCAACTGCTGGTGCACTGTCGGGATTATTGACCGATTTGAAAGCGCGCGGATTTCGCGTTGTCCATATGGTGCCCGACAAGAGTGGGAGCACGCAGCCTGCTTATGACGTGATGGCTGCCCGCGACGCCGGTCGCAGACTTGTAGCAACGACTGCCAATCCGATGGTCAGGCGTTCGGTGACGTGGCCAATGGCTGATATCCAGTCGAGCTCACCAACCGGGCAGTCGCTCAACCAGCCGCCAGGTGCCTATTACCCGCCCTCTGCTTCCGCCCAATCGCCCCTGCCACCACAACCTTTACCGCAAACGCGCCGGCGTAGCGATGACGACAACTGGTTATCGCGGCTGTTTGGAAATTAGCTTCGGACCCAACCGTTCGGCCCTAAGCGTTCTTGCGGCTGGAACCGTGCCTTATAGTCCATCTTGCTCGAATCCTGGATCCAATAACCCAAGTACAGGTACGGCAAGCCGAGCGCGCGGGCATACGCGACATGATCGATGATCATGTGAGTCCCCAGTGACCGGTCGGCGGCGTCTGTGTCGTAGAAGCTGTAGACCAGCGAAATGCCATCGGAAAGCCTGTCGCACAGTGTGACCCCGATCAGCGGCCGGTGCACGGCGCCCACTTCCAGCGCATGGGCTGGCCGGATTCGGTATTCTGAAACGAAGGTATCGACCGACGTATCTTCGACCATCATCGCAAAGTCGAGCACGCTCATGTCGGCCATGCCGCCCTCGCCGTGCCGAACCTCGATGTAATCGCGAAACAACGAGTATTGTTCGGGTGTCGGTCGCGCAGCTACGCGCTCGACAGAGAGGTCGCGATTGCGCACAGCCACCCTGCGGAACGAACGCGTCGTGACGAACTCGTCGACCGGCACGCGCACCGACACGCAGGCCTGGCAGCCTTCACAATAGGGCATGTATGCGATGTTCTGGCTGCGCCGGAAGCCGCCTTTCAGCAGGCTATCGATGAGCACTGGTGACTTGTCGTGCGTCAGATGCGTGAACAGCTTGCGCTCCAGGCGACCCGGCAAATAAGGGCACCGCTGTGGTGCTGTCACGTAAAATTCGGGGAAGTTCTTTTGATGCTCGGTCATGCAGCGCCCGTGCCCACCTTTGCAGCGGCATCAGCCGCGCGCATAAGCAACAATAAGTGACCCGCCCCGCCTCGCGCAAGCACTGCGCTATCGATCAAGTTCGCGCCCGCATCAACTTGGCCGCCGACGGTGCGAAGTAACTCAGGACGCCTGCAGCGCCGGCGCGTTTGAATGCCATCAGGCTTTCCATCATCACTTTGTCGTGGTCGAGCCAGCCGCGTTCAGCGGCCGCCATCAGCATCGCGTATTCACCCGACACTTGGTAGGCGAAGGTGGGAATGCCGAAGGTCTGAGATACGCTGCGGACGATATCGAGATAAGGCATGCCAGGCTTGACCATCACCATGTCTGCGCCTTCGGCGATGTCAAGGGCAACCTCGCGGATCGCCTCGTCGCTGTTGGCCGCATCCATTTGATAAGTGCGCTTGTCACCCTTCAGCGTGCCCGATGATCCGACCGCGTCGCGGAACGGACCATAAAAGCCCGATGCATACTTCGCCGCGTACGCCATGATCAGCGTGTTCGTGTGCCCATTCGCCTCCAGCGCCGTGCGGATCGCGCCGATACGTCCATCCATCATGTCGGAAGGGGCGATGATATCGCAACCAGCCTCCACCTGCACGAGAGACTGCCCGACCAAGGTCTCGACTGTCTCGTCGTTCAAGATGACGCCATCGCGGAGCAGGCCATCGTGCCCGTGCGTCGTGTAGGGGTCAAGTGCGACATCGAGCAGAACCCCGATATCGAGACCGGCTTTGCGTACGGCGCGGGTGGCACGGCAGACAAGATTGTCGGGATTGAGGGCTTCCCGGCCATCTTCGGTACGCTTGCCGGGATCAGTGTAAGGAAACAGCGCGATCGCAGGGATGCCTAGGGCCAAAGCTTGTTCCGCGGCGGCAACGACGAGATCGACTGACAACCGCTCGACCCCCGGCATCGACGGGATATCCATGCGCTTGTTTTTTCCTTCAGCAACGAACAGCGGCCAGATCAGGTCGTTGGGCGTCAGCGTGTTTTCGGCAACCAGACGGCGCGACCAGCTCGATTGCCGCGTACGGCGCAGACGTATCGCTTTGTATTGGCCGGTAGCCGATTGTTCAGTTTCCGCAAATACCGGTGCGCGTACTGGTTTCATGAATACGATCTCACAGATGCCATGCCCGTGGACGACTGCCGTCAGCACGATACTGCGTCGGCATCACAAGACCAATAGCGATTAGCGGCCGCTGGTATCGACATTGCTCTGTAGCGGGGCAACCCAACGCGCTATAGTGCCGTTCGGTTGTAGGGCGAAACGCTGCCGCTGGCGACAGTATCGAGTTTGACGGAGACAACTATGTCCTTTTGGAAATCTCTCTTCGGTGGCGCATCAGGCGGCCAGGTGAGGTCCCCGAAGCGCGAGGACTACAACGGGTATGCGATCGAGTCGGCCCCGGTTCTGGAGGGCGGCCAATATCAGCTCGCGGGGCGCATAACGAAGACGATCGATGGCGTGGTCAAAGAGCACAATTTCATGCGCGCCGACCGCTTCTCCAGCTACGAAGATGCCGAAAGCTTCGTTTTTGTGAAGGCCCGCCAAATCATCGACCAGAATGGCGATCGCCTATTCCGCTGATGGGCGTACTTGCGTTGCGATGGCGGTGAACCGACGCTTCCACCCCGTCAATCCCTCGCACCTCTCGCGGCATCGCTGCGGTCGTGGTACAGGTGAAGCATGAACGAAGCGGTTCGTCCGTCACCTGCCACCACCCAAGCTGCCGATGGGCTACCCCGGCGGCGCTGGACCTTCGATGAAATCGTGCATCTGACTGAGCTCGGCGTGTTCGGAGGCACCGACCGTCCGCGCGAGCGTTTCGAGTTGATCGGTGGAGAAATCGTGCCCATGTCGCCCAAGGGGAATCGGCACGAGTGGCTAAAAATGGAACTGATGCGGCACCTCGTCCGCTCAGCTCCACCCGATATGTGCGTCATCCCCGAAACCACGCTACGCTTCAGCGATATCGGGTTCGTCGAGCCCGACATTTTCATCTGGCCGCGTTCGATTCCGCTTGCCGATATCGCCTGCAGCACGGCATTGTTGCTGGTGGAGATCGCCGACTCGAGTTTCAGCTTCGACACCCACACCAAGACGAAACTCTATGGCAGCCTTGGCCTTCGCGAATACTGGGTATTGAACGCCCGCACGTTGGTCACTTCGATCTACACCGAGCCGAACGGCGCTGGCTTTGCAGTATCCCGCGACGTGACACCATCGGAACTGATCACGCCGCATTTGGCGGTGGCGCTCGCGTTGCGCGTCGCCGATCTCGGGTTGCATCCATTCTGATCATCCCCCGCGCGCTGCCCCCGTGATATGCGTAGTGGACAATTTGGACCGCCATACCCATTTGCAGCTTGGCGGCAGGTCCAGTAACATCTCAAACACCGCAACCCCGGCTAGGCGCGAGCAGTTATCCCTCCGCGCCAGCTTTCGAGTGAATTGTCATGTCTGATCGATCCACACATCTGAGGGAGCAAATCCGCCGTATCAGCCGACAGCTCGTGATGGCCAATAAACCGCGTCCACGAGGCCCAGGCGGTCCTGGCAGCGGCGAGGACGGCGAAGGCCGCACGGGGCTTGTCACCAAGACGCGGCCCAAGACCAAGAAGCCAAGTCTCTACAAAGTACTGTTGTTGAACGACGACTATACGCCGATGGAGTTCGTCATCTTGGTACTGGAGAAGTATTTCGGCAAAAGCCCTGAGGAAGCTACGCGGATCATGCTCCATGTGCATCAAAAGGGTGTGGGCGTGTGTGGTGTGTTCACCTACGAGGTGGCCGAAACTAAAGTGACGCAGGTGATGGACGTGGCCCGCCAGAATGGCCATCCTTTGCAGTGCACCATGGAAAAGGAGTAGACCAGTTGCCGGCATTCTCGCAAAGCCTTGAAACGTCTCTCCATCGCGCTCTGGAGTATGCGAACGAGCGCAAGCACGAATACGCGACCCTCGAACATTTGTTGCTGTCGCTGCTCGACGATCGCGATGCTGCGGGCGTGCTGCGCGCCTGCTCGGTCGATATCGAGGCACTGCGCACGCGTGTCACCGAGTATCTCGACGCGGAGTTGGGTTCACTCGTCATCAAGGGACCGCCTGAAGCCTCGCCTACACAAGGTTTCCAACGCGTCATCCATCGCGCGGTTGTGCACGTTCAGTCCTCCGGCCGGGAAGAGGTGACCGGCGCGAACGTGCTCGTCGCAATGTTTGCCGAGAGAGAGAGCCATGCCGCATTTTTTCTGCAAGAGCAGGATATGACGCGGTTCGATGCGGTCCAATACATCAGCCACGGGATCGCGAAACGTCCAGGAATGTCGGAGCCACGGCCCGTGCGCGGAACAGATGACGAAAATGGCGGCACAGAGGGGCCGGAAGGCAAGAAGGGCGGGACGGATGCGCTCGGAACGTACTGCGTCAATCTCAATAAGAAAGCTCTCGACGGCAAAGTGGATCCGCTGATTGGCCGTGAGTTGGAGGTGCTGCGGACCATCCAGGTGCTGTGCCGCCGGCAGAAGAACAACCCCCTGTTCGTCGGCGACCCTGGCGTCGGCAAGACGGCGATTGCCGAAGGTTTGGCGCGCCGGATCATCAAGAAGGATGTACCGGAGGTCCTGCAGGACGCGACGATCTTCTCGCTCGACATGGGCGCGTTGCTGGCCGGTACACGCTATCGCGGCGACTTTGAAGAGCGGCTCAAGGCGGTCATGAAGGAGATCGAGAACTACAAGGGTGCGATCCTTTTCATCGACGAGATCCACACCGTTATCGGCGCTGGCGCCACCTCTGGCGGCGCGATGGACGCGTCGAACCTTTTGAAACCGGCGCTGCAGTCCGGCTTGCTGCGCTGCATGGGCTCGACGACCTATAAGGAGTACCGCCAGCACTTCGAGAAGGACCGCGCGCTCGTGCGCCGGTTCCAGAAGATCGACGTCAAGGAGCCTTCGGTTGCCGACACGATCGAGATCCTCAAGGGTCTCAAATCGGTGTTCGAGGACTATCACAAGCTCAAGTACACCAACGACGCCATCAAGGCTGCAGTCGAACTGTCGGCCCGCTACATCAACGATCGCAAATTGCCGGACAAGGCAATCGACGTGATCGATGAAAGCGGTGCCTCGCAGATGCTGGTGCCGGAGAGCAAGCGCAAGAAGAAGATTACCGTCAAGGAGATCGAGGCGACCGTCGCGACGATGGCTCGAATCCCGCCAAAGACAGTGACCAAGAGCGACGCCGAAGTCCTGGGTAACCTTGAAAAGGATCTCAAGCGTCTGGTATTCGGTCAGGATGCGGCGATATCAGCCTTGGCGTCGGCGATCAAGCTTGCGCGGGCTGGTCTGCGCGAACCGGAAAAGCCGATTGGGTGCTACCTGTTCTCTGGTCCAACGGGTGTCGGCAAAACCGAAGTTGCCAAGCAACTAGCTGCCTTAATGGGCGTCGAGCTGCTGCGCTTCGACATGTCGGAATACATGGAGAAGCACACTGTCAGCCGTTTGATCGGTGCGCCTCCCGGCTACGTCGGCTTCGACCAGGGCGGCTTACTGACGGATGGGATCGATCAGCATCCGCATTCGGTGCTGTTGCTGGATGAGATCGAGAAGGCACATCCCGATCTCTACAACATCCTGCTGCAGGTCATGGATCACGGCAAGCTGACGGACCACAACGGCAAGGCAGTCGACTTCCGCAACGTGGTGCTCATCATGACCACTAATGCGGGCGCCGCTGACCTCGCAAAAGCGCCAATGGGGTTCAACCGAATGAAGCGCGAAGGTGAAGACAGCGAGGCGATCAACCGGATGTTCACGCCGGAGTTCCGCAACCGTCTCGATGCTACAATCCCGTTCGCCGGTCTGCCGCAGGACGTGATTACCAAGGTCGTCGAGAAGTTCATCTTCCAGCTTGAAGCACAGCTGGCGGATCGCGGCGTCACGATCGAACTGTCGGAACCGGCCGCTCGATGGATCGCCGAAAAGGGCTACGACGAGAAGTTTGGTGCAAGACCCTTGGCTCGCGTCATTACTGAGCACATCAAGAAGCCGCTGGCGGACGAGCTCCTGTTCGGAAAACTAGAGCATGGCGGAACGGTCAAGGTTCTCGTCACGGGTAAGGGCGAGGAGGCGAAGCTCGGCTTCGAATTTATCGCCGGCGATCCAAAGCGGAACAAGGCACGCGACGAGGACGATGAAGAGGACGATGTCGAGAAGCCCGAAAAGGCGCTGATCGAGGCAACTACTCGCAAGTCGCTCCCTGGTCCGAAGGAAAAGAAACCTCGCGCAACGGGAACGGTGCCGAGTGTGCCGAAACCGAAGGACGAATGAGTTGCGCTTGCCGGACCTAGTCCCTTATGCCGAGGAGCTGCCGCGAAGGTCGTCCTGGGGCTTGTCCCTGGGACGCATCGTGCGATCAACACCGGCACGATTGCCGCGCTACTGCACACCCGCACGCCGTTCAGGCTCCTTTGGGTGTGGCAAACTTAATCTTCGAGCGTCTGGTTGATCCGCTATGAGTATCCCGTTCGGGGTCGCATTGTATTTTTTGATCTGGTGGACGTTGCTGTTCGCTATTTTGCCGCTGATCCGGGCGAAAACCCAAGCTGAAGCAGGTGAAATCGTACCCGGCACTCCAGAGGGTGCGCCATCACGCCTGATGATGGGACGCGTGGTCCTGATCAATTCGATCGTAGCTGCGATCGTGTTTTTGATCGTCATGCTGGTGATGACGTATACGATTGTGCCGGTTGGCGATGCCTATCCGGTCCGGTGACCATGCATCAAAGTGCGATCACAAAAAGGAAAGGGCAAAGGATCGCCTCCCTTGCCCCTTGTCGCTCATCCAGTTATCGCGGGCGTACGAACGGCTGCCTTTGGCAGCCAGCACTGCACGCGAACAATTGCCATTCCGTTCGAACGGCGGTCGCAGATTACTGCGGCTTTAGTACCGCAGCTCCGCCGATTGTCTCCCCAGACCCGGGCCAGTGGTAGTCTCAACCGTGCGATCGAGCACCCGTCCCGCAAGAACAGCGGATACATTGTCGTAATACGCCTGTCACGCGATTGTGCGTGGACGAAGCTACCGTTTTTGCAGCCACCCCGTCAGGCGTTGCATAGCTTCTTCCAATGCGGGGGCGGAGCGCAGGAAGCAAACCCGAAAGTATCCCTCTGCTGCTGGTCCGAACGCTATGCCAGGGGCCAAGCCCACACCGGTTTCGTCAATCAGCTGGAGGGCTGCCGCCATCGAATCATGCATGCCGTCGATTGCGAAAAAGGAATAGAACGCACCAGCTGGCGGCACGCTCCGCACCGAATTGAATGCGCCCAACGCGTTCGAAACAATCGCGCGGCCGCGCGCGGCGCTGGCAAGTTGCTGGGCGATAAAGGGTTCGCCATCCTCGATTGCCGCAACGGCACCGCGCTGCATGAAGGTCGCGACGCCGGACGTGTTGTACTGGATCAAACTCTCGATCGTATCGCCGAGGGCCGGTGGCGCCTGCATCCAGCCGATCCGCCACCCGGTCATCGCCCAATTCTTCGAAAACGTGTTGACGAAGATGATGCGGTCGTCGGGCCGGCGAAATTCGAAGAACGATGGTGCCAGCGGTCCCTTAAAATAGAAACGGCCGTAGATCTCGTCGGCTATGATCCATAATCCCCGGGCCCGGGCAAACTCGAGTATCGCTTTGAGTTCATCGCGGCTTGCGGTCCAGCCCGTCGGGTTCGCGGGCGAATTGATCACGATCGCCCGCGTCTTCGGGTTGACCGCTGCGAAAAGCTTATCCATCGGCAGCGACCAGCCGTCGAGTTCCAGTGTCATCGGCAGAGCCACCACCTTGGCTCCTTGGATCGATAGGGCGCCCTCGAAATTAGGCCATGCGGGCGAGGGCACGATCACCTCGTCGCCGGGACCGCAAGTCGCTTGCACGGCAATTTGCACAGCCTGCATTCCACCGCCGGTGACAAAGAACTCGTCGGCCTCGAAGGCCTGTCCGTACAGTCGCGTGAAGTAGCGCGCCAAGGAGTTGCGCAGTTCCGGTATCCCGCGTTGCGCGGTATAAAAAGTCTCGCCGGCCGCCATCGACTTCGCCGCCACATCGCAGATGAATTTCGGTGTTGGCAGATCGCCTTCGCCAGCCCAAAGCGGAATCAATCCTTCCTTGTAGCGACCATAGTTGAAGACCTTGGAGATCCCACTTTCCGGCAGCGTACGCGCCGTCGGGCGTAAGGCAGAAATAAAGTCGCTGGTCGCATGGCTCACGATGGGCGCTCCTGGATGGCTCGATCGACGCTATCACAGCCCGCCGCCGCGAAGCATCCGGTTAAGCGTTATGAACCTCATTACGGACGGTTATTGAAGGCCACTTCGAACAATGAACATGTGCCTGACGGCGATCGCGAAAAGCACAGCCGCGCCACCTTGATGCGCAAGTCCCAGCGGCAGCGGTACGACCGCCAGCAATGTCCAAATGCCGAACACGACTTGAGCGAGAACGGTAGCAATCAGCAGCATGGCCGAGCTGCGTAATCGTTCATCATCCGCACCGCGGGCCAAAGTTACCGCATGAACCAAAGCCAACACCGTGATGCCATAGGCAATCACGCGGTGGTTGAACTGGACCGTCGTGATGTTCTCGAAGATGTTGCGATACCACGGCGACATGGTGCCTAGTCCGGCGGGGATCAGCCGCCCATCCATTAACGGCCACGTGTTGTACGTGAGGCCAGCCTTCAAGCCTGCAACGAACGCCCCGGCAATGACCTGTAGGAAGATCAGACCGGCGATCGATATCGCGACCCGGGCCTGCAGCTGTGTCACCGTTCGCAGGCGTATCGCGCGGGTCCGGTCGGCGTTCAAGCCGAGCGTCAGCCACACCAAGCCGCCTAAGATCAGGAACGCGATGCCCAGATGGAGCGCCAGCCGATACTCGCTGACGGTCGTGCGCGCAGCCAACCCCGACTGCACCATGAACCAACCGATGAAACCTTGGGTGCCGCCGAGTGCCAGTAGGGCCAGCAACGGCAATTTCATGCGGGCAGGTAGTTGATCGCGCAGCCAGAACCAAGCCAGTGGCACGGCGAACACAACGCCGATCAGGCGCCCGAGAAACCGGTGACCCCACTCCCACCAGAAGATCGCCTTGAACGCGTCGAGGTTCATGCCGTTGTTGAGCTCTGCATACTGCGGAATTGTTTTGTACTTCGCGAAGGCGTCGAGCCAGGCAGCCTCCGACAATGGCGGGATGGCCCCCATGATTGGCTGCCATTCGGTTATCGACAAGCCGCTGCCAGTCAGGCGGGTTGCTCCTCCAACGGTGATCATGACGAGCACCAGCCCGGCGGTGGCCAACAACCACAACCGCACGATCGGGGTCGAGCTTCCGATGGTCTCCTGATGCGATCTCGCAATCGGCACGGCGCGGCTCATGATCGCGGGTCTCCTCTCACAATCTGGTTGTGTGTTAGGCATTGCAATCACTGCAGGCAATGCGCCCAACCGGCGCGGCATCACTTCAGGACTTCTGCTCGATGACGATGCGCGCGCGCAAACTGCTCGGCACGATCGCGTTATTGGCGCTGATTGTCGTATATTCCTTCGCTGCGATGTCGGTCGCCGTGGTGCTGCAAATGCAGAACGCCAACAAGGCCGTCGAACTGATCTACTATGTGGTGGCGGGCACGCTTTGGGTAATCCCGGCCGGCGCGATCATCTGGTGGATGCAACAACCGGACAAGACGAAGGCGGATTTCGACCGGCCCTAGGCGGGCGCCGCAGCATTGCGACGGAAGGTATTCCAGAACGCAAATGGCGCGCCGGTCAACAGGACCTCGACATACCGGCTGTTCTGGTAATCCCCGTTCAGTGAGACGCGCGGCAGCCCCATGAGCTTGTCGCGTCCGGCGCCTCTGATGAGACCCTTCCGCGTGGTAACGCCACTCGCCAGCCCGAGGCCGGCTACAATCTCGAAATCCCGATCTGAGGCGCTGGCCTCGTCGCCGTACGGAAAACTGAAGTGCCGGCAGGGGCGGTTGAGCTCGCATTCGATGCGCGCGACGCTTTCCGACACTTCCGCTCTTGCTTCGGAAGGCTTAAGTTTAGCTACGGCAAAATGCCCTTTCGTGTGAGCCCCGATCGTGACCAGCGGATCGGATGCCAGTTCTCGAATTTCGTCCCATGTCATTATCAGGTAGCGGCAGATCGCTTCGATATCGACACCGGCACCGCCGGCAAGTTCGCGCACCACTTGGCGCGCACGATCCTCCGGCAGCCCGCGTAGCCACCAATATATCGCGTCGTATGTCTTTTGCTTTTCGGAATTCGTCGCGCAAGCAAACGAACGTAGTTGACCCGCCATCTGGACGATGACAGCCGGCGACTTTCGCACCACCTGCTCGAGCACCAGCCACCACAGTTCACCCCGGCCATCTGGAAAATCGGTCGGCACGTAGACAGTGAACGGCACATTGCAACGCTTGAGCAGCGGGTAGGCGTACGTTAGATTATCGCGATAACCATCGTCGAACGTGAAACACGCAAAGGGTTTGTTCGACGCCGACCGGCCTTCGAGCCGCCGGAGCGCTTCGTCGAGCGACACCGTTTCGAAACCCGACGCGCGCACTTGTAGCACCGCGGTTTCCAGAAATTGAGGTGTGACGCTCAAAATGCGATTGGGATCGAAGGCTCTGCCTGATCGCGCCTCGTTACGCCGATCCGGCTGCACTTGATGCAGTGTAAAAATCACGCCTTTGCCACGTGTCAGGGGCGCGAACAGTGACCCGATCCCTGAGTAGTGCAGGGCCGTGAGTAAAGTCTTTAGCATCCTTGTCGAGGCTTGGTTCATGAGGCAATGGTGTTTCGCAGCAATCGCTATAAGGATGAGACCGTTGCGTGATGCAAGGATTGTGCGCTTTCAATCGTATCGTTTCAGAACTGTGCTGGCACTAACGGCCACGGTTAATCAAAGATTGATAGCGTGACCGCAATCCATGTGGCTCAGGTGCGCAATTCTGCCGTCGCAACAGCGGTCAAAGTGCGATCAGTACCCGGCTTTTTGGCGGGCGACGTGGCAGCGGCCGCATCGGTCCGTTGGTAGCGGATTACATCGAGATCGCTCACCTCGAAACCGAGGAAGCTGCCAGGCTCGTCCTTGATCAGTGGTTGACGCCTATTCGGAGCGGAGACCGTAATGCCAGCGTCGAAGCGGCCCTCGATGGTCTGAAACAGCGCACGAGATTCGTCATGATTTCCGGCGACCACGATATGATCGTAGGCTTCATCCAGCGCATCGAGTAAGAGATTTAGGCGATCGGCATCTTCAGCCAACTCGGCGTCAAGCAGCGCGTCGCCACAGGCGATGAAGTGAGCTTCACTGCCGGGCACGCGGGCAATCACGTCCTCGAAGAACGCATCGCCTTGCAGCAGATCTGTCATGCCAGGTTTGTTCGGCTCCCCGAGGGCTGCCGCGAGGCCCGTTCCCGCCAAGCTCCAGTCGACCAACACCACCTGCTTACCGCCGGCGGCGATCGCTCTGACCAAGTCCAATGCTTCGGACGAAACGTCCAGCTGACGGCTCTCAGGTGCTAACATCGTGCGCAGTCCCGCTTGCGTGGTGGAAGCTGCGATCAGGCGGGTTGCTAATTGGTCGATCGAGGTCAGATGCGTGGCTGCGGTATCGCTGACTGCCGAAAGGTCCGGGGTAGCACCAAGGTCAGCAGCCGTCGCGGCCACGGCTGGTCCACGTGCGGCGATTGTCCGTGCGAAGGCTGGCTCGATGCCTCCGCTCGATGGTGCGAGCGGACGGTGTGGCTCGTTGCCGCCGCCCGGCGCCCTGCTGAGACCGGTGTTGGAACGGGCGCCGGTCAACAACTCGCGGGTCACCATCCAAGCCATGCCGAGCAGGAATGATCCCGCCATCGCAAGCACCGATAACGGTGCCTTCTTTGGGAAAGTTGCGACACTGGACGGACGGGCCTGGGTGACGATGCGCGCCTCGATCGGTACGGCCTTGGTGACCACAACAGTTTTGTTGTCCTCGAGTTGCTTTTGCAATCTCTCCAACTCGGCGCGCTTGGTCCGCGCCGTCGCGTCAATCGAACGCAGCTTGGCGTCGTCGCCACTGGTCGAGATGACGCGGCCTTTAAGTTCGTTGATCTGCTTTTGAATGGACTCGACCCGCAGAGTTGCGACGCGCGCTTCCTTTTCGATGCTCAACGTCAGTTTTTGGATTTCGCCCGTGATCTGGCGCTTTAGTCCGGCAAGATCGGCATTCAGCTGTTGCATCCGCGGATGACCTGGCAGGAGGGACGCGGACAACTCCGAGATATTGCGTTCAAGACGCACCCGTTGCTGTTCCAAATTCTGGATCAGCGGGGACTTTTGCGCTTCAGGCATCGAGCCGGCAGTGCCGCTCTGCGTCATCTCGCGGGCACCGCGCCACTTGGCTTCGGCGTCACTTCGTTGCCCATCGGCGCGAGACAGTTCGGCCGTCAGCTCGCCCAGGCGCTGATCGATAAGTGGTGTTTTTTGCTGCCCGCCGATGGTCCGATCGATTTGTACGCGCGTGCGCTCGACCTCGGCTTCGGCTTCGATCAGCTCGCGGCGAAGCTGATCCACTTTCGGCTCGAGCGCGCTGACCACGTCGGATGTCTCTTTCACCGTATCGGTGACGAGCGTCGCCCGGTAATCTTCGGCAAGGCGGTTGGCGAAACCGGCAGCCAGTGACGGGTCAGCTGACGAGAAGCGGATGTTTATCGCCCGGCTCTCTTTCGGCGATGATATTTCGAGTTGCCGGACGATCGAAGCGAGTACGGTATCGTCAACGGTTTCGCCCTCGCGCGTCTTGGCCAGACCAGCTAGCCGCATCCCTTTGCTAAAAATATCGAGATCGCCCGCGCGGGGATTAAATTCCGGCCGCTCGGCCAGCTCCATCGTCTTTGCCACCCTCAACAAAAGATCGGTGCTGAGCAGAGCGCGAACCTGCGTGTTGATCGCTTCCTTGTCCATCCTGGACGTGACGCTGTCTGCCTGGCCCTGCTTGTCGCGGCCGTCTGGAAAGGGGTTTGTCGATTTGGCAACGATCGCCAATTGGGCTTCCGACGTATAGCGGGACGCCATCGTAGATAACACCGCAAACGTGAAAACGCCGGCTCCGATCGAGAACATCGCAAGCCTTGGCAGGCCGCGTCTAACAGAGCGCCACAGCGCGACGATATCGATGTCGTCTGGGCTAGCGCCTGAATTGGAGCGCATACTGAAACGTTCCTATCAAGGAGTGATACGGGTGCCCGATTAGAACGCTGCGAAGTTGCGAAACGATTAACCGTTTCAAAGAAACACATGTGTTCGCCGTTTCTTAACCACTGAGAGAGTAAAACGAAACCATCGCAATCCCCATGCAAGGAACGGGTAAATGTCCTCGCGTAACGTCGTTTTCACCTCAATCGCTTCGCTCCTGCTTGGCGCTTGTGCAACCGACGGTCCGGGCGATGGCTCGGTATTCGAGCACCTGTTTGCTCGCAACGGAGGCGAGGCACCGGTTCAGGTGAGCCATTCGCAGTCTTGGGGCGACCCGCGATCAACGCCCGCCGGTTTCGATGGGCCGAAAGCCGTTGCCTCGACCGATGGACCTTATCTGCTCGACACCGGCGATCGGCTGCGAGTATTCGTTTACGGACAGCCCAACTTATCGCGCCTCTATAGCGTCGACCACGACGGCCGCATCACCGTTCCCTTGATCGGCGCGGTCAACGCACGCGGTCAGACGACGACAGGACTCGAGGGTTCGATCCGCAGCAGACTGGGTGGCCAATTCGTCAAGGATCCGCAGGTCACGGTCGATGTTCAGCAGAACCGTCCGTTTTTCATCCTCGGCGAAGTCCGCTCAGCCGGGCAATATCCCTACGTCAGCGGCATGACGGTCGAAACGGCCGTCGCCATTGCTGGCGGTTACTCGGAGCGCGCCAATGAGCGCCGCTTCAGGCTTACGCGCCGGATCGATGGACTCGTCGACATCATGGAAGTGCCGTCCGACTATGTCGTCAGGCCAGGCGACACGGTCTATGTGCACGAGCGCTTCTTCTGAGTTAACCGTGTCTTCGTAGATCTGCGCTATTTCCGCGCGTTCCGAATGACGGTGCAGGCAGGCCGATGAAGATGACCAAGTCGCGCATCCTCCACTGCCTGCGTGCACCGGTTGGCGGCTTATTCCGTCATGTCCGTGATTTGAGCGCGAGTCAGGCGGCGGCCGGGCACGAGGTCGGCGTGATCGTGGACCGAACCGCTAACGACGGTTTGACCGAAAAACGCCTGGAAGCGTTGAGTTCGCATTTGATGCTTGGGCTGCATCGCTACGCCATGAGCCGTGACATCGGATGGCGCGACTTCACAGCTACCTACGCCACAATCAGGCTCGCCAAATCTCTCGATGTCGACGTAATTCATGGCCATGGCGCGAAGGGCGGCGCGTATGCACGGCTGGCCGCTTCCCGCCTCAAGGGCGATGGCTTGCGCGTCGCATCATTGTACACGCCGCACGGCGGCAGTCTGCACTACGCGCCGTCGAGCCTCAAGGGACGCATCTTCATGGCTCTGGAGCGGCGATTGGCACGGTCGACCGACGGTATAGTTTTCGAAAGCGCTTATTCTGCAGATGTTTACCGCCGCCACGCTGGGCCCATTACGTGTCTGTCGCGCGTGATCCCGAACGGTCTGTTGCCGGAGGAGTTCGCTCCACATACGCCGTCGCCGGCTGCGACCGACATCGTCTTCATCGGCGAGCTACGTCGGCTGAAGGGCGTTGATCTGTTGCTGGAAGCGATGGCGCTGATCGATCGGCCAACGGCGATTACGGCAACCATCGTCGGCGATGGGCCGGATGCCGCACTGTTTCGTCAGACGGCAGAGCGCCTTGGCTTGGCAGCGCGTGTGAGTTTTCCCGGTGCGATGCCAGCCGTTCGCGCTTTCCCGCTCGGTCGCGTGTTGGTCATGCCGTCGCGAGCAGAAAGTTTTCCCTACATCGTGCTGGAGGCAGCCGCTGCTGGTATTCCGTTGATCGCCACTTCGGTCGGAGGCATCCCGGAAATCGTCGCTGGAACTGACACAAAACTCGTACCCCCGGAAAATCCCGCCGCGTTGGCTGGGGCAATCTGCGACGCGCTCGATCATCCCGCTGAAACACGCGAGCGCGCTGCCCGGTTGAAGGTATCGGTCGGCTCCCGCTTTACCGTCGATCAGATGTCGTCAGCTATCGCGGCGTTCTATTCTGACATCAGCCGTTAAGATTCGTGACAGTTGTTTGCCGCGAACCATAATCCCTCGGGCGCGCGCCCACCCCCGCGCTTTGGCACGCTGCGTGCTTTGAGCCGATGTGACCAAATCTGGTCGCGCCGCGCTCGAAGAGTAAACGCCCATGTCGAATTCCAACGCTTTCCCGATAGATGTGGCCAGGACCTCAACGACCGCGCCGATCTCACTACACGTCCCTCGCCTTGCAGATTTCAGCTTTGCGGATCGGTCGCGCTTGGTTTCGCCTGTGGTTCTGGGATTTCTGGTAAAGGTCATCGACGCGATACTCGTCGTCGCCGCGGGCTTTGCCGTCGCCTATAGCTACGTCAACGCCGCCGATATCGAGAGCTCCTCACTCTACGGATTGGCACTCGGCTGCACCGGCTTCCTCGCCGTCGCGATTTTTCATGCCTTGGGGCTTTATTCGACGCAGGCGCTGACCTCGCCATTGCGGCATCTGCCGCGCCTCATTCTGGGGTGGACACTTGCGCTCGCCGTTCTTGTCCTTGCGGTGTTCTTCTTCAAGGTCGGACCCGAGTTCAGCCGTGTGTGGCTCGCCCTATGGTTCGTAGTTGGCGGCACGGCACTCGTTACCAACCGTCTCGTTTTGGCACTCGCGACCCGCCGGCTGGTCAAGCTCGGCCGTCTGACCCGCCGGGCAGTCATCTATGGCGGCGGCGCACCCGCCGAGCGGCTGATCGCGCTTCTCGAGTCCGATCCCGAGAGCGACATTCGCATCTGCGGGGTCTTCGACGATCGTGCCGAAGTTCGATCGGGCAGCTTGATCGCCGGATATCCGAACCTCGGCCAGCTCGATGAGCTGCTGTCCTTCGGCCGCCGCACGCGGGTCGACCTCGTCATCATGACGCTGCCATTGTCGGCGGAAGAGCGGGTCACACAAGTGCTAAGCCGGCTTGATGTGCTGCCGGTCGATGTTCGCTTGGCGGCAATGACAACGCCGCTCCGCTTTTGCAAGCGAATCTATTCGCACATCGGCTCCGTGCCGATGATCGACCTCACCGATAAGCCGCTCAACGATTGGGGCAGCGTCACCAAGTGGACGTTCGATAAGGTTGTCGGCTCGACGGCACTTTTACTGCTAGCGCCGGTGCTGGCGGCCGTCGCCATCGCCATCAAGCTCGACAGTCGCGGTCCGGCGCTGTTCCGCCAGAAGCGCTACGGCTTCAATAACGAGCTGATCGAGATTTACAAGTTTCGCTCGATGTTCACCGATAAGGCCGACGCCAATGCGACGATGCTGGTGACGCGCAACGATGCCCGGGTGACCGCAGTCGGCCGCTTCATCCGCCGCACCAGCCTCGACGAGCTGCCGCAACTCTTCAATGTCATGAATGGCACTTTGTCACTCGTGGGACCGCGCCCGCATGCCGTTCAAGCGAAAGCTGCCAACCGCCTCTATGGCGAAGTGGTGGACGGCTATTTCGCCCGCCACAAGGTCAAACCCGGCATTACCGGCTGGGCGCAGATCAACGGCTGGCGCGGGGAAACCGATACCGACGAGAAGATTAAGAAACGCGTAGAGCACGATCTCTACTACATCGACAATTGGTCGGTGCTGCTCGACCTTTACATCCTCGCCAAGACACCGCTGTCGCTGTTGACCAGCAAGAGCGCGTACTGATCGAGCGCAATCGACGGCCCCGGCCCACCGCTTGCAACCCTGCTGCCGAACCGAAACCAGCACACCGAAGTTGCAGGCGCACCGTGAGCACGACTGTTCCAGAACAAACGATAAGCCGGATCAACTGGCGCTCCGGTCCACAGGCGCCCCGGGAACGCCGGCGCAGTGCTGCGCACTCCATCGCGCTCGCCCTGGTCTGGCTGGCCGTCGCATCGGGGGCCATCGTCTTCACGGAACCGGCGCCGGTCGATCTTTTCACCATCAGCTTGATCATTTTGTTACCGGTCATGGGTCTCGTTGCCATCAAGCCGGCCCTCATCGTCGTCCTATCGTTCTGGCTCGCAGCCGCCGTCGCAGCATTCGTTGCAAGCACATACTCGAGCGACATCGCGCGCTCGAGCATCCACTCCGGCATCTCGGTCTACTTGTACGTTGCGACGTTTGTGTTTGCTGCCTTCATCGCCAAGAAGCCCGTGGCCCACACCAAGCTCGTGTTACACGCCTACCAGTGGGCGGCGTTCATTACCGCGATTGCCGGCCTCATCGGCTATTTCGGATTAGCACCGGGCGCGGATCAATTGTTCACGAAATTCGGTCGCGCCACCGGCACCTTCAAAGACCCCAACGTGTACGGGCCTTTCCTGGTGCCGGCGCTGTTATATGCCATCCACCAGTGCATCAGCCGCCCACTGCCCCGTATTGGCGGTCCTGTGTTGATGGTGCTGTTTCTGAGCTTTGCTATACTGCTTAGCTTCTCGCGCGGCGCTTGGATCAATATGGCGATCGCATTGGCCATCTACGGCTATTGCTCTTTCATCTCGGCGACGGCCAATCTGTTGCGCCTGAAAATGATCGCGCTTGGAGCAACCGGTGCATTCGTCATCCTCGGCTCGCTTGCCGCCGCCCCGCAAATCGATGCGATCGGCAGACTCCTGGAAGAACGCGCACAATTTTCTCAAAGCTATGACGAAGGTCCCGAAGGTCGCTTCGGCGGCCATGAGAAAGCAAAGCGCCTGATCCTGGAAAATCCGCTCGGCATCGGTGCCGGCACATTCACCGAGATCCACCACCACGAAGACGTGCACAACGTCTACCTCAGCATGTTCCTGAACGCCGGGTGGCTCGGCGGTCTGCTCTTCATCTTGATGTGTGCATTGACGACCCTCTACGGCTTGCGGCATGCGTTTAAGCGCACCGCCTCACAACCACTGTTTGTCATCGCGCTTGCAGCATTCATCGGCAACGTCATCGAAGGCTTTGTGATCGACATCGATCACTGGCGGCACTTCTATCTGTTGATGGCGATCGTGTGGGGTCTCATGCTCGGCGACCGGCGCATTGCGACGCTGAAGTCTTCGCCCCCTGTAGTAAGGATCATGCCCCACGCGATACCACGCCGCTCGACAATCGGGACCGGATCGCCACAGCGCATGAGCCGGCAGTGAGGGGGACCAAACTCAGGTGATCGCCGCCAACCGGGTATCCAGCGACAACACCAGACACCAGTGCGGCTCGAAGTCGGCGCCGAGCGGCCACACGTTCTTCTCGTAAGCTTTTAGAAGCTCGGCCTCGTAGCGCTTGAACCATTCGGCGCGGCACAGCACGAACTTGGTCGCACCAACGATCGTCTCGCGATCGATCACACATAGCACGACCATTTCAGGAGTTGACTGCAGATACTCGTGCACCGTCACGATCAGTGTCGGGTACCCCGGGTGCAACATGTCGTCGAGAACGATCACGCCGTCATCGGCCAGCACGGCAGTGGCGAGCGCTAAATCCTTTTCCAGCGATGCACGCGAATGTTCGCCATCGACGTGAAACAGACGCACGCGCCGTCCGCCCGTGTGCTCCAGGAACTGCGCCGGCGTGACCGCGCGACTATCGCACTTCCAGGTCTTCCGAACTGCTTCGGCAACGCCGTGCTTAATGCAGTTTGCTTCGAACCGGTCGACCACCTGCGGGTTGGGCCAATCGAAGATGTCCATGCCAAGCGCCATTTCGCCGGGTTGCAACGCCTTCGCGAGCGCGATGAAAAAACGCCCCTCGAACGTCCCAATCTCGGCAATCGGACCGGACACGCCAAGCCCGGTTTGGATCCGCATCAAGCCGGCCGTGATCGCTGCCGCAAAGCGCGATGACATCCCCGGCACCGTCGCAAAACCACTCGACAGATAAGTATCCACGGCATCGACGCCGGAAAGCACGCTCGAAGAGTCGGCAGGATTGGTCACGTGTCTGAAGCCTTCAGGAGTTGGATTTCGGGGACGGGAAGACACCCAGGCGATAGCCGGCATAGGAGACGAACATCGAGATCACGCTGGCGAACACGATCGCGAGTACGGGGTGGACGGCGGGATATGCCAGTAGAATTGCGGCGAACACGAGGTAGTTCACGGTGAACGCTGCAGCAGATGCGATCGTGAACTTGCCGAACTCGGCCCAAGTCGGTGGCGCTGCAATTCCAAATGCAATCGACCGGTTGATCCACCACGATACGATTAGAGCACAGGCAATGCCCACGGGACGAGCGACCAACGGTCCTAGCCCCGCTCCTTGCGTCAGCAATTGCAGGATCGCGGCATCGGTCACCAAAGCGGAGAGGCCGGCGAAAACGAAACCACCGTAATGGCGTAACGGCGTAACGGGTTCAGCCATTTGCCAACCCCGGCCAGTCGACCCAGCCATCGGCGCTGCGTTGCGGATGCCAGATCAACGCCGGCAACTGCTGGTGTCGCATAAGGACATCGAACTCCTGGGCGCGGCGGCCGACCACCGGATCGAGTGCCGGCAATTCGTCATCGACGTACCCGGGATGGCACATGACGAGATGGCGCGCGCTCACCCTGGTGAAAAAGCGATCGAGTTCGGCGCGGTACGATTTTTTTTCATCGAACGCCGAGACGCCTGCGAAACTGATATTCGTGATGAACCCGGCAGTCGTCACAGCATCGGCAAAGCCGCGCGCGAAGGTTGCAAGGATCAACGCCTTCTTCACCGACGCGCCCCGGCCGAGAATCGCCGAGGGATTGTCGCCCGGATCGCGCACGAGAGTACCCGCGGCGGCGTGCTTGGCCTGCAGCGCACCTAAGACTGCTTCGCGGACACCGGGCAAAACGTGCACATGCTGGTGCCCGTCGACGAAGTCGGGCTGGCATCCCATGGACTGCTCGAACGCGTTAAACTGACGCGTGAACTCGGTTGCGATCTCATCGCGCGGAATGTGCCAGGCGAGGCTCGCGCGCACAATCGCCGGCAACGCCGGGAACGCGCCGGTCGGACACAACCAAGGCATGTTCCCGAGTGGAATCCCCAGCGTCAGATTGAAGTGCAAGCCGACGGCGATCTTGCTGCGCAGATCTTTCATTCGTGCCGCATGCGCAGGCCAATGCCGTGTCGTCACCAATGCGCTTGTGGCTGACAAGCGTTCAGCCGAAACCAGTTCCTCTATGCCCCGGCTCACGCCATCGGTCAGGGCAAAGTCATCGGCACATAGAATGATTGCACCGGTCATATTTTTTGTGCCGCGGGGGCCTCAGAGGCTTTGCCGAAACCGACCTCCTCGGCAACCAGAAACAGTGGCCGCGCCTTAACCTCTTCGTAGACCCGGCCGAGGTACTCGCCCAACACACCGAGCGAAATCAACTGCACGCCGGCCAGCAGCATCACCGACACGATGATCGACGGAAAGCCCGGCACATCGGCACCGAACACCAGAGTTCGCACCAGGATTACAGCTGCATACAGGATCGCCAGCGACGAGATCGCCAGCCCCAGCACCGACCACACCCGAAGTGGCAGCGTCGAGAACGACGTCAGTCCGTCGATGGCAAAGCTCAGCAGGCGGCCGAAACTCCATTTGGTGAAGCCGCCGGCGCGATCGGCAACGTGATAGGGAACGCCAACCGACCTGAAACCGATCCAAGAATACAGCCCCTTGTTGAAGCGCGACGTTTCCTTGATCCGATTCATCGCGTCGATTGCTTTCCGGTCGAGCAAGCGGAAGTCACCGGCGCCACTGGGAATATCGCTGCGCGAAAGGAAGTTGAAAAGCCGGTAAAAACCGCGCGCATATAGTTTCCGGAATGGACCCTCCGTGTTGCGATCGATGCGGTCGCCATAGACGATGTCATACCCCTCCCGCCACTTCTCGATGAAATGCAGCGCGACCTCGGGGGGATGCTGCAGATCGGCGTCCATAATGATCGCCGCATCGCCACGCACGTAACTCAAGCCGGCCGCGATCGCCAACTCCTTGCCGAAGTTGCGGCTGAACGAGATTGCTTTGATGCGCGGGTCTCGGGCATGGCATTCGCGGAGCTTGGCTAGCGTGCCATCGTTCGAACCATCATCAACGAACACCATCTCCCAGCGGTCCGGGATCTGCGCGAGCACGGACGATACGCGTGCAATCAATGCATCAAGCGTGGCCGCCTCATTGAGGACGGGAATGACGACGGAGATCAACTTTTGGCTCATGGCTGCTCGGGAATAGGCGAACCGATAGGCGCCGTCCAGCCCTGGGTCTGCCCGCGGCATCCCGGTAACCGCGATCGCGCCACAGTGCCGCCCCACACCGGCAGTACGGTTAACGCCAGATTAAGGCGCCCCTGGCATAGCTCATGCTCGAGGGTTTGCGTTTATGATGGTGATGTTGGAACCCACACTTACGATGCGATCATGGATTGCGGCAGCGATGTTCGCTCTGGCCGCTGCATTGCCGTGTCTGCCGGTCGAGGCCGCGCGCGATCAACTCGGCGGACCTGTGTCCGAAGCTATACCAGCACCGAAGCCGGTAACGCGTCCGCCAAAAATCATGCCCGCAAACTCGGTTCGGACCGCGCCTCCAAAGGTCGATCCGAAGGCTGCCGAAATCGAGCGCCTTGCACGGATCAATGGCGCGAAAAGCTGGGGCTACCAGCTTCAAGGTATGAAACTCGAAGAGGCGTTGGCCTCGCCCTATGACCTGCTGGTGATCGATGCGATGACGGGCCTAGCCGCCGGCCGGCCATTCACGCACGATGAAATAAAAGCCTTGCAACGCAAACCCGACGGCTCGCGCCGCATCGTCGTTTCATATCTCTCAATCGGCGAGGCAGAACCCTACCGGCCCGACTACTACGCCAAGGAATATCTCGAAGAGGAAGCACCCGACTGGCTGATGCACGAGAACAAGGACTGGCCAGGTAGCCGCATCATTCGCTTTTGTAGCGATGGCTGGCAGACGACGATCCTCGGTGATGAAACCGGCCGCAACATCTATAACAGCATCGATGCTTCGCCTCTTTACAGCATCGTCGAATTGGGCCTCGATGGCGTCTATATGGACCGCGTCGACGTGTATGAGGAGATCAAGAAGGAGTGCCCGGACGGCGCTCAGAAAATGGTCGATTTCGTCGCCAAGCTTGCCGCCCACGCCCGCAAGGCCAATCCGTATTTCATGGTCGTCCTGCAAAATGCTGAAGACCTGCTGAAGAACCCGAAGATGGTGCAGGCGATCGATGCCGTCGCCAAAGAGTCGCTCTTTCACGGCTGGGGCGGCGGCGATGGTTCCAACAAACAGCACACCAATGGCGCCGATGCTGTAAAGTGGTCGATCGACCGGCTGAACATCGCCAAGGCCGCAGGCCGCCCCGTGTTCGTCGTCGACTATGCGAAGAACCGCGCAGCATCCGACATCTCCATGCGCCGCATCCGCGAGCAGGGCTACGTTCCCTACATCGGTCCGAAGAATCTCAATGTATTGTGGCTACCTGGCAAAAACTTCTGAGATCGCCTGCGACGTTCTGCACCTTTGAGTTGCCAAAGTTTTGAGCCACAAACAAAACGATCATCCGTTTTGTTTGTGTGCTCAGACTGAGGTTATTGAAAGTGCCTAAACTCAAGCCGGCAACGCAAGTCGCGCGTCGTGAACACATTCTCGATGCTGCAGAGCAGTGCTTTGCGCGGCAAGGCTTTCACCGCACGACGACGCAGGACATTTGCCGTGAAGCTGGGATAAGCGCAGGCGCATTGTATGTGTACTTCGCTTCGAAGGAAGCTTTGATCGCCGGCATCGTCGAGCGCGACCGGCAAAAACTGTCCGCCCAGTTTTCGAGCCTCGCCGACTCGTCCGATCTGATGCAAGCGATGGCGGCACTTGGACAACATTACTTCATTGATGAACCGCAGTATAAACGCATCCTACATATTGAGATCGGCGCCGAGTCGACCCGCAATCCGGAAGTGGGAGCTGCGTTTCAAACGACCGATCAGTATTGCCTGGACCGCTTTTCCGAGCTGTTCGAGCGGGCCAAGTCCGAGGGCAAAATAGCCCCCGCGCTCGACATTCCTCAGATTAGCCGGGTGGTGGGTGTTATCGGCGACGGCATGTTCTGGCGCCGTGCTGTTGATCCTAATTTCGACGCACAAGCCGCGTTGACGACCATCATCGGAATTCTGACCGGTCTCCTCAATCCAACTCCGGCTGGCGCGCCGGATCGCGCCCGCTCCACACTCGAAAAGGCCAACACATGAAGCGCAAGGTCGTCATCGGTCTGCTCGCGATCGCAGCAGCGACCGGCGGGCTTTACGCCACCGGCAATGTTCCGTTCGCACAACAACAGGTAGCCACTGGAGACGGAGCTCAGGCGACTTCGGTCGCGAAAGCAGATCCGCGCAAGCCGAGTACCAGCGCAGCACTCCCTCCGGCGGTGACCGTCGTGAAGGTTGCGTCGGCCAGTTTCGCCGAGACAGTGACCGTTACCGGCACGCTCGTTGCACGCGAGGAAATATTGGTCGCGCCTGAGATAGAGGGTCTGCGGGTATTCGAACTTGCCGTCGATGAAGGTGACCGGGTCAAGAAAGGCCAGATACTGGCTCGACTGGTATCGGAATCCCTCGACGCCCAGATGGCCCAGAACGACGCCAACCTGTCCCGCAGTTCGGCTTCGATCGCACAGGCCGAGAGCTCGATTATACAAGCCGAAGCGCGGCTTGTTGAAGCGCGCAACGCGTTCGAACGCGCCAAACCGCTCAAAAATTCGGGCTATCTGTCCGGCAGTACTTTCGATCAGCGCGAGTCGGCTGCACGGACCGCCGAGGCACTTCTGATTTCGGCCAAGGACGGACTGACGGTTGCTAGAGCCGAGCGGTCGCAGATCGAAGCGCAACGCCGCGAACTCACGTGGAAGCGCGCCAATACCGAGGTCAAAGCGCCCGAAGATGGCGTCATCAGCCGTCGAAACGCACGTGTCGGCGGGATAGCTGCCGGTGCTGCCGACCCCATGTTCCGCATTATAGCGCGCGGTGAAATCGAACTCGACGCCGAGGTTCCCGAATCACAGCTGGCGAAGATCAGGGAAGGACAGGTCGCGCGCGCGTCAGTCGCAGGCGTCGAGGAAGCGCCCGGCAAAGTTCGGCTGATTTCGACCGAGATCGATAAGGTCACGCGCCTCGGCCGCGTCCGCATCTTCCTCGGCGACAACCGGGCGCTTCGGATTGGAGCTTTCGGCCGCGGCTCGATCGAAACGGCGAAATCCAATGGCTTGAGCGTGCCGGTATCGGCGGTCATCTACAATACCGATGCGACGACCGTGCAAGTGGTCGTGAATGGCATAGTCGCGACCCGGAACATCAAGCCGGGTCTCACCGCCGACGGCTTCGTCGAAGTGCGCGAGGGTTTGGCCGCGGGTGATCTCGTCGTTACGCGCGCCGGTACATTCCTGCGCAACGGCGACACGGTCCGGCCGGTGTTGGCTGACGTGCCGAAGCTTACGGAGGCAAAATAATGCGGATCAATATCTCGGCTTGGTCGATCCGCAATCCAGTATCGCCGATCGTCTTGTTCGCGGTGCTAACCGTGCTTGGCATCATCAGCTTCATGAAGCTGCCGGTGACCAAGTTTCCCAACATCGACGTGCCCGTCGTCACCGTCACGGTGACGCAATCCGGTGCGGCCCCCTCCGAGCTCGAAACACAGGTAACCAAAGTCGTCGAGGACGCGGTCGCCAACATCACCGGCGTCAAGCACGTGCAGTCGTCGCTGACGGACGGATCGAGCGTGACCGCAATTGAATTTCGGCTCGAAATCAACACCGACCGGGCGCAAAACGACGTCAAGGATGCGATCGCCAACATTCGCGCTGAGTTGCCGCGCACGATCGACGAGCCGATCATTCAGAAGATCGACGTCGAAGGCCAGTCGATCATGTCCTATGCCGCGAGTTCCCCCGGCATGACGCTCGAGCAGCTGTCCTGGTATGTCGACGATGTCGTCAAGCGCGAGCTGCAAGCCTTGAAGGGCGTCGGTCGCGTCGAACGCAACGGCGGCGTCACGCGCGAAATCCGCATCCTCCTCGATCCCAATCAGCTGCTGTCGCTTGGCATCACGGCGGCCGACGTTAACCGCCAGGTGCGCGCGACGAACACCGACGTCGGCTCGGGCCGCGGCGAAGTGGGTGGCCAAGAACAGGCGATCCGCATTCTGGCCGGCGCCCGGCGTGTCGAGGATCTAGCCAACGCGAAAATCATAATTCCAGGCGGACGCGAAGTACGGCTGAGCGACCTTGGCCGCGTGATCGACGATGCGTCTGAACCACGCTCGTATGCGCGCCTCGACGGGCAACCGGTCGTCTCTTTCTCGATCTTCCGCTCGAAGGGGTCGAGCGAACTGTCGGTCGGCGAAGTCGTCGACAAGCGGGTCGCCGAGCTGCAGGCGGCGCGCTCCGATGTCGTGCTCAGCAAGATCGACGATGCGGTTTCCTACACCCGCGGTAACTACGAAGCCGCGATGGAGACGCTGATCGAGGGTGCGGCGCTCGCTGTTCTCGTGGTGCTGCTGTTCCTGCGCAACTGGCGCGCCACGCTGATCACGGCGATCGCGCTACCGCTATCGGCAATTCCAACCTTCTGGGCGATGAGCATGATGGGCTTCTCGCTCAACCTCGTCAGCCTGCTCGGTATCACACTGGTGACCGGCATCCTCGTCGACGACGCCATCGTCGAGATCGAAAATATCGTGCGCCACATGCACATGGGGAAGTCGCCCTATCGCGCGGCGTTGGAAGCCGCCGACGAGATCGGGCTCGCCGTGATTGCGATCACGCTGACGATCGTTGCGATCTTCTCGCCGGTGTCGTTCATGGGCGGGATCGCTGGTCAATACTTCAAGCAGTTTGGCTTGACCGTTGCCGTCGCCGTGCTGTTCTCGCTGCTGGTCGCCCGTCTCATAACGCCAATGATGGCGGCCTATTTAATGCGTCCCGTGCCTGAAAAAGATCACGGAAACGGGCGCATCATGCGCACTTATCTGTCCTTTCTCGCGACGACCCTGCGCTGGCACTACGTGACCCTTGCGTGCGGCGTTGGACTTTTCGTCGGGTCCATTTACGCGACATCGCTGTTGCCGACCGGCTTCATTCCCGATGAAGACAACAGCCGCATCGTCGTCTCCGTCGAGCTGCCGCCGGGTGAGATGCTCGCCGACACGCGCGCCGTTGGTGACCGGATGACGGCCATCCTGAAGAAAATTCCCGAAGTCAGATCGGTTTATGTGCTCGGCGGCACCACCCCGACCGGATTGCGCGAGATCCGGCGTGCCTCGATCATTGTGCGCCTGGTGCCCAAGAGCGAACGCAACCGGTCGCAAAAACAACTCAAGGCCGTGATCTCGGCGGCCCTCGCCGACGTGCCCGATGCGCGCGCCTGGTACGTCAACGAACGCGGCGAGCGCGAGCTGTCGTTTGCGCTTCTATCGCGCGATGGCGACCAGTTGCTGAAGTCGCTCGGACCGCTTGAAGGCGCGTTGCGTCGCGTGCCTGGCTTCACCAACGTCGCTGCCAGCGGCGCCACCGAGCGTCCGGAAATTCGCATCGTGCCAAAGCTCGATCAGGCGGCCAATTTCGGCGTTTCACCCGAGACGATCGGCGAGACGATCCGGGTCGCCACCATCGGCGATGTCGGACCCAACCTTGCCAAGTTCAACGCCGGCGACCGCCTGGTGCCGATCCGCGTGCAGATCGACGAGCGCGCGCGGACCGACCTGGCATTGATCCAGCAACTGCGTGTCACCAACGCCAACGGCCGTTCGGTGCCGCTGTCGACCGTTGCGGAAGTGAATTTCGGCAGGGGGCCAGGCACGATCGACCGCTATGATCGTGCGCGGCGCTCCTTGATCGGGGTGGATCTCGTGCAGGGCTTTGCCCTCAGCGATGCGCGCGAAGCTTTTCTGAAGGTTGTCGAGGATCAAAGACTTCCAGCGAGCGTTCGGCTGCAGCCAGCGGGCGACGCCGAAATCCAGGACGAGGTCGCGTCGGGCTTCATCACCGCTATGGGCACCGGCCTGATGATCGTGCTTGGGGTTCTCATCCTGCTGTTCGGCAGTGTGTTCCAACCGATCACCATTCTATTGTCGTTGCCGCTGTCGTTCGGTGGCGTCGTGATTGCGTTGCTGGCGACGGGCAACCCGATCAGCATGCCCGTCTACATCGGATTGCTGATGCTGATGGGCATCGTCACCAAGAACGCGATCATGCTCGTCGACTTCGCGGTAGAAGAAATCGCCAGGGGCGTCGATCGCACCGAAGCTTTGATCGATGCCGGTCGCAAACGTGCCCGGCCGATCGTCATGACGACACTCGCCATGGCCGCCGGTATGTTGCCCAGCGCGTACGCCTTTGGCGATGGCGGCGAATTCCGGGCGCCGATGGCGATCGCGGTGATCGGAGGCTTGCTCGTCTCGACCGTATTGAGCCTCGTCTTCGTGCCGTCGTTCTTTACGGCGATGGACGATCTCGGCGGTTTGCTCGCCCGCATGTTCGGTGGCTTCATCGGGCCGGTCGACGAACCGCCGGTAGAAAATACAGCGCCAACTCATTTAGAGACGCGACATGGTCCGGCCAAGGTTCTGCCCGAAGCTGCGCCACAGCAAAGCCGTCCGATCGCGGCGGAATAAAACGCCGTCGGCGGACAATCGTTGCAGCGGGCGAGCTTAAGGCCTATGTCCCTCGCAGTTGCGTTCCCTCACCCATGGAGCTGGTCCGATGTTCGATGCGAAAAGTCTTCTCGAAGCGCTCATGAAGAGCGCGAACCCCGCACCTCAACCGCAAGCGAGCGGTCAAGCCGGGGCTCAAACTGGGGGCCAAACGGGGGGCCAAGCCGGAGGATTGGGCGGCCTCGGCGATCTGCTCGGCCAGATCATGGGCGGCCGAGGCGGCGGTCAGCAACCGGCAGGTGCCGGCGGCCTCGAAGAAATGCTGCGCAAGATGATGCCAGGCTCGGCTGCGCAACAAGGCGGACAGTCGCCCGCTGCGGGCGGTGGCGGTCTTGGTGATATTCTCGGCAAACTCGGCGGTCAAGGCGGCGGCGGAATAGCTGACATCCTGGGCCAGATCCTGGGTCAGGCGACCGCGGGCGTGAAGGAAGGCGCGGGCCGCGTCGAGGAAGCAACCGGCATCGGCAGTCGCGGCCGCGAGGCGGTGACACAGGCAACCGGTCAGTCGCCGGAGCAGTTGATGGAGAAACTGAAAGAGCTGATCGCGCAGCATCAGACGGGTGCAGCCGC
>JANMNO010000124.1:0-1717 GCA_031374115.1 Hyphomicrobiaceae bacterium
CGCCCGGCCGCAATCCCCATAGAGCGCGCTGCACCGTCACGGCGTACCAACCCGCGGGTTCCTTCACTGTGGCTTTCGGACGACGGCCGCCGCGGCCGTGGCTCCGTTCATGACGCCGTCGACCGAAACCCTTCCCATTAGGAGACATCGGTAGTCCCACTACCGGCTACGCGAAGACGCTTTGCTACCTGGTCCGCTTTTTGGGGTACTGCGTCAGCTCGATGCGTTGCGGGTTGAAGTTCCCAATCTCTGGCACGATGATGATGGCGTCAACGCTTGACGCCACGTCAGGTTCCAGATCGAATCAACCGTCATTTATCTCGCGCGCTTCGTGAATGACCCTGGCTGTGTAAAAACTTCGAGTCAGCTATGATTCAATTCATGATTTGCGGAGGCGGTCATGGGACGGTTTGTGGAAGGCGCGGATCGGGGGCAATCGACGTTGTTGCCGGAGTGCCTTGACGACTGGATCGGCGATGAAAACCCGGTTCGGGTGATCGATGCATTCGTCGACGTGCTTGATCTCGGCGAGCTTGGTTTTGACGGCGTCGAACCGGCCTCGACCGGTCGGCCGGGCTACCGTCCGGCGACGCTTTTGAAGCTTTACGTTTACGGTTATCTCAACCGCGTACAGTCGAGCCGCCGCCTTGAACGGGAAGCCGGGCGCAACCTCGAACTGCTCTGGCTGCTCGGTCGGCTCGCGCCCGATCACAAGACGATCGCCGACTTTCGCAAGGACAATGGCCCCGCGCTGAAGAAGGTGTGCGCTCGTTTTGTCGAGTTATGCCGCGAGATGGGTCTGCTCGCGACAGCGAGTGTCGCTATCGACGGCAGCAAGTTCAAAGCGGTGAACAACCGCGACCGCAACTTCACGAAGGGCAAGGTCGAGCGGCGCCGGGCGCAGTTGGAGGAGAGCGTGGCGCGCTACCTGAGTCAGCTTGATACGGCCGATCATCAGATGCCGACGCTGGCGCTCGCCCTCAAGACGAAGCATCTCAATGAGAAACTGGCGAAGCTGAAAGAAGAGATGGCCAAGCTCGACGCGCACGAAAAGCGCATGCTGGCGTCGCCCGATGAGCAAGTCTCGCTAACCGATCCCGACAGCCGCTCCATGGCGACGAGCGGACGCGGCTCGGGCGTCGTTGGCTACAACGTGCAGGTCGCAGTCGACACCGAAAACCACCTGATCATCACGCATGAAGTCACGAACAGCGGCTCTGATCGATCGCAGTTGGCCAAGGTCGGCAAGCAAGCCAAGGCCGTGCTGGGCGTCGACACCCTCGAAGCCGTCGCCGATCGCGGCTATTACAATAGCCCTGAGATCCTCGCCTGCCAGGAAGCCGGGATCACGGTGACGCTGCCCAAGCCGATGACGTCGGGCGCGAAGTCAGAGGGCCGCTTCGGCAAGCAGGACTTCGTCTATTTGGAAGCACACGACGCCTATCGCTGCCCGGCGGGGAAATGGCTCACGTATCGCTACTCGAATGTCGAGCAGGGCAAGACGATGCGACGTTATTGGACGAACGTGTGCGGGCAGTGTGCCCTCAAGAAGAAATGTACGACGGGCAACGAACGGCGCATCCCGCGATGGGAGCATGAGCACGTTCTCGAAACCGTGCAGCGTCGGCTCGATGAAGATCCACAGGCCATGCGTCGGCGCCGTGAGACGGTCGAGCATCCGTTTGGCACGCTGAAGATGCGCATGGGGGCGACGCAC
>JANMNO010000147.1:0-13007 GCA_031374115.1 Hyphomicrobiaceae bacterium
CGGCAACGGCGGCACGGCAGTGCAGACGATCCAAGTCGGCGTCGCTGCGGTAAACGATGCACCGGTTGCGGCGGCATCGGCAGTGCTCGCGACCAACGAAGACACCGCTGTTCAGGGCCAGATCGTCGCGACAGATGTCGACGGCGACGTGCTCGGCTACGCGGTCGCGACCGGCCCGGCACATGGTGCGCTCGTGGTCGATGTCGCGACGGGTGCGTACACTTACACGCCCGGTTCGAACTATAGCGGTGCCGACAGCTTCCAGGTCGCCTTTGCGGACGGCAACGGCGGCTCGGCCATGCAGACGGTTGAGGTCGGCGTCGCCGCTGTAAATGACGCGCCAGTGGCGGCGGTAACGGCCGTGCTCGCGACCAGCGAAGACACCGCCGTGCATGGTCAGGCGGTTGCGTCGGATGTCGATGGCGACGTGCTGGGATACACCGTTGCGACCGGCCCGGCGCACGGCGCGCTCGTCGTTGACGCTGCAACCGGTGCCTACACCTACACGCCAGGCTTGAACTACAGCGGCCCCGATAGCTTCCAAGTCCAGGTTGCCGACGGCAACGGCGGCTCGGCCATGCAGACGGTTGAGGTCGGCGTCGCGGCGTTAGCGGACGCGCCGGTCTTGACCACGGTCAACCAGAGGATCGCGCTCGCCGGCGGACTATTGATCGGAACGAACAACGGTGAGACGCTCGTCGGCGCGGCCGGCATCTCGCACATTCTCGGTGGTGCGGGGAACGATACGATCGTCGCGGGCCAGGGCTCTGTAGTAACCGCATTGCTCGGCATTTCTGCCGTCCTGCAGGATCGCGATGGGTCGGAGCACTTGACCGTAAACGTCAGTGGCATGTTGCCGGGCAGTTCGTTGTCGGCTGGCCACGTGAACGCCGATGGGTCGTGGTCGCTTTCAGCAGCCGACCTGGATGGTTTGAGGATCACCGCATCGACGCTCGCAGATCTCACCCTTCACGTGACGGCAACGTCCACGGAAGCGGCTGGCGGGTCGTCGTCGACCTCTCGTGATCTGACGATCACATTCGATCACAGCTCGGCGCCGAGCATCGTCGAAGGTGGTTCGGGCAGCGATATCATAACAGGTAGCAGTGGCGACGACACGATCTACGGCGGCACGATGTCCACGAGCAAGACATCGCTGCCGAGCATCGCGACCGAAAAAGACAACGACGTTCTGCACGGCGGAGATGGCAACGATCGGATGTACGGCCAGAAGGGCAACGATACCCTGTACGGCGAAGGCGGCAATGACGATCTCTCGGGAGGTAAAGGCGACGATCAGCTTTATGGTGGCACCGGCCAGAATACGATCAAAGGTGATAGCGGCAACGACGTGATCTATGCCCAGGGCGGTGACGACACGATTTCAGGCGGCACGGGTTTCGACACGCTTGATTTCTCACAGTCGAACCGTGGCATCGCAATCGATGTCAGCAAAGGCACGGCACTCGGGTTCAACACAGCGTCGTTCACGAGCATCGAAAAGATTGTCGGCTCGTCGTTCGCCGACGATTTCAAGGGCAGTTCCGGCGCGGACCTGTTCGCCGGTGGCGCGGGCGACGACGTGGTTCGCGGCCTCGGTGGCGCGGACACGCTCAGCGGCGGCGCCGGCAACGATACGTTCGTCTACATGCAGAAGGATGCCGGCGGCGTCGACCACATCACTGACTTTGCAATGGGCGACAGGCTCGATCTGCACGACTTCTTGAAATCAGCCAAATACTCTTCGATCGATGATGTCGTCCGTGTGCAAGATGGCGCAGCGGGCTCCACGGTGTCGGTCAAGACCAGCACTGGTTTTGTCGACCTCGTTGTGCTCGATGGCGTACACGGCACATCCGGTCACGATCTGCTGTCGCATGGGATGATTTTGGCCTGATATTTCGGCCGATTAATAGAATCTTCAGTCCTTTCGCTTTAGTGAATGACGCAGATTTGCCGGCGACGGCAATGATAACGTGCTCGGCGGAGCGGGTCGGGAGGAGTTAATCGGCGGTAACGGCGACGACAACCTCGATGCCGGCGCGGGCGCCGGGATTATTGATGTAGTCGTCCTCGACAACGTGCACGGCCGGCATGTGGACGATCTCGCTCATTCAGGTTCGCTGATCGTTTAGAACTTGTCGGTAAGATTGCTGAAACGCGTGTCAGCACTGGCGATCTCGCCAGTGGATTGGATGTGCGAAGCGGATCGGCGGGCATGCGGACATCCAGGCGATTATTGCAACAGGCGCGGCGGGCGACGGTCGTCGCTGCTTGCAGCTGGAGAGACTGAGCCATGGCCTTTCACAAAGTGCCAACGAACACCGGCCCGAAAAAACTGCCGCAGCCGCAGGGCATCATCAAACAAAGTGTGACCCGTATTCCCCTGCGGTTTTACATCAATGCGGCCGCCAGCTTGGTCGCCGTCGCGATCGTGGCGCTCGCCGTTCGAGGGGTGTTGTACACAGAAGACGCACTGCCGTGCAGCACGCGCTACGACAACGGCATTTTGTTCGGATTGCAGGATAAGAGCGGCGGGGCCATTTCCCCTACCGATCTCCAAGGCCGGTTGGCGGGAAGCGATTGGGGTCTGCTTGAGAACACCACGGTCGTGCGACTGAAGGACGGCCCGGCGCCGGTGGCATTGCAGATCAGTTTGCCGAAACTTCCCGATAAGGCCGAGACGAGCGCGCAGCCAAAAAGCGGCATGGGTTTCACGTGGTTGCCGACAAAATTGCCAAACGCCAGGGCCGCCTGCCTGACTTACAATGTCTGGTTGCCGCAAGATTTCAACTTCGGCACCGGTGGCGCACTTCCCGGCCTTTTTGGCGGTGAGGCAGGCGACACACCAAGCTTGAAGTCGAAAGCTGCGTTCTCGACCCGCAATGCGTGGTCGCCTGATGGTCAGGCACAGGTGCGGACGGTCACTGCCGTGGATCCGAAAGGCACGATTTACGCCGCTGATGCCAACGGCTTGGAGCTTCAACGCGGCCGCTGGAGCCGGTTGGAGCAGGAAGTCGTGCTAAATCAACCGGGGGAAAAAGACGGCGTACTCCGGGTCTGGGTCGATGGTAAATTGCGCTTGGCCGATACCGGAATGGTATTTCGGAAGGACGAGCGTTCGCTACTTCGGGGTGTGATCGCGGATGTTCATTATAGCAATGGTGCATTGACAGCGATGCCCTCACCGAAGACGACGGCACTGCAGATGACACCGTTTGAACTCTATTGGCAGTGAGTGCCGGGTTGCGCCAAAGCCGGCGATCGCTAGTTTGGCGCTCGGTGCAACTTGACTGCGGACCCGCATGCCCTTTGTCGAACTTGGCGATTGTTCGCTCGAATACCGACTGATCCTCGGCGGCGCCGATCGTCCACCGCTCGTGTTTCTGCACGAAGGACTTGGCAGCGCCGGGCTATGGCGGGACTTTCCCGATAAACTTGCACGCCGGACCGGTTCGCGGGCGTTGGTCTACTCGCGCACGGGTTATGGCCGGTCGAGCCCGCTATCGGGCAGGCGCGAACCGGATTTCATGCACCATGAAGCGCTCGACGTTTTGCCGCGTCTGCTGGCTGCGCTCGGGATCGAGCGTCCCCTCCTGGTTGGTCATTCCGATGGCGCTTCGATCGCCCTCATCTATGCCGCAGCAAGCCCCGATCTTGTGAGCGGGCTGGTGCTGATGGCGCCGCACGTATTTGTCGAAGCCGTGACGCTGAAGGGCATTGCCGCCGTCGCCGAAAAATTCGAGACGACCGGCTTGCGGCAACGCCTTGCGAAACATCATTCCCATGTCGACGATGCCTTTCTGGGTTGGTCCGAGATCTGGTTGAACCCACGCTTTGGCACGTGGTCGCTCGGTGCGGAAGTCGAGCGCCTTGCGGTGCCGGCACTGCTTATCCAGGGCGATGACGATCCCTACGGCACGTTAGCTCAACTGGATGCGTTTGGGGCTGCGAAGCCGGCCGACATCACGCGGCTGGTATTGCAGTCGTGCGGGCATAGTCCGCATCGCGATCAGGAGGCACCGGTACTTGACGCCATCGCGACCTTCGCGGCAAATCTCGCGGCTTGATCAAAACAAAGAACCCTGCGGACCGCTCCCGCTGCTACTACCGCCAGTTCGGCGCGCCGACTTCGCCGGCAGAACCGGCTTCAATGCGATGGGGCGCGTCGTCCCGCTGTCCGCCACAACGCCCGAACTTTTTATGCAAGTAACCGTCGCATCGACACAGCCGTCGGCCAACTCCAACTGGAGACGGGCATCGATCGATGCCTGTCCCACCAGTCGCACCGCGTTACCTGCCTCGTCGCGCACCAGTGCAAATCCGCGTTGCAATACGCTTTGGTAGCTGAGTGACGTCAGAAGTTTGCCGTGGCCATCCAGCAGCCGTCGCCAGGCGACGAGCCGACTGTTCAAGGCCCGCCCCGAGCGCACATGAAGCGCTGCCAAGCGCTCCGAACAGCGCGAAATCCGATCCCGCTGTGTCTGCGGGTTGAGCCGGCCTGATACCCGCTCCAACCTCGATCGGCGCTGGCCTGCAATGCGCGCGAGCCCCTCGCCGCTTCGCCGGCCCAGTGCCTCAAGGCGATCATGCGCCCGGTGCAGGCGAGCTTCGATCAATCGCGGATTTAATCGAATGGCGACGCGCGCCTGCCGCATCGCGTGCGCGCGCGTGTTGGCGAGCAACGCACGGCCGAGGCGCTTCTCCACCGAATCGAACCGCTGGCGTGGCAGCGATACCAGGTCCTCGAGCCTTGGCAGGCCCCGCGACGCCGATTTCAGCTCGACCCGCTTGCCCTCCAGTGCGCGCCGGATTGCGTTGGCGCGGCGATGACCTAGATCGAGCAGCTGTTGGACAAGATCAGCGTACTTCGGCACCGCCCACTCGGCAGCCTTCGTCGGTGTCGGCGCGCGCGCATCGGCGACCAGATCGATCAGCGTCCAGTCGGTTTCGTGCCCAACGGCAGAAATCAGAGGGATATTGCTTTCGGCTGCGGCGCGAACGACCATTTCTTCATTGAACCCCCACAAATCCTCAAGGCTACCACCGCCGCGAGCAACGATCAGGACATCAGGGCGGGGAATTTTTCCATCCGGCGGCAAGGCGTTGAAACCGCGGATAGCAGCTGTCACTTCGGCCGCCATCGTCTCGCCCTGGACGCGAACGGGCCAGACGATAACCCGCGTCGGGAAACGCTCGGTGAAACCCGCCAGCATGTCGCGAATAACTGCGCCAGTCGGTGACGTGATGATGCCGACCACGCGCGGCAAAAACGGACGCGGCTTCTTGCGGGCCTCTTCGAACAAGCCCTCGGCAGCAAATTGTCGCTTGCGCTCTTCGAGCAGCGCCATCAATGCGCCGACGCCGGCCGGTTCCAACGCCTCGATCACGATTTGATACTTCGAAGAGCCGGGGAACGTCGTGATGCGCCCCTGCGCGATCACTTCCATCCCCTCTTCGGGGCGGAACTTCAGCTTGGAGACCGAGCCACGCCAGATCACGGCATCGATCTTGGCCTTGTCGTCCTTCAGTGCGAAGTAGCAGTGACCGGAAGCGTGCGGCCCTCGATAACCTGAAATCTCGCCGCGAAGACGCACGTAACCGAAGCCGTCCTCCAGCGCTTTTTTGATCGCGTTCGCGAGTTCGCCGACGGAGAACTCCGCGACGTTGGCACGCAGATTTGATGTTGCGGTGGCTGTCACGCGATCGGTCTCCAGCGGCGGTAGCATTTTCGATAGCAGAACAAATGGTCGAAGCGTTCGGGCACGGCGCTATTATCCCCGAATTGATGGATTGAATATAGGCGCACGATTGTATCATGCTGCTGGCCAGAAGAGGGCGATGTCGCAGGAGGATGCAATCGATGGCGGCCAGGGCACCGTTCATTCTGGCGATCGATCAGGGGACCACGTCGTCACGGGCGATCGTATTCGATGCCGATCTCGCCATTGTAGCCTCTGCACAGCAGGAGTTTCCTCAGTATTACCCGCAGTCCGGTTGGGTCGAACACGAGCCCGATGACCTCTGGAGCACTACGCTGACGACGCTGCGCGAGGCGGTGGCGAAGGCCGGCCTCGAGGCGAGCCAGATTGCGGCAATCGGCATTACCAATCAGCGCGAGACAACGATCGTATGGGACCGCGAAACGGGCAAGCCGGTACATCGCGCGATCGTTTGGCAGGATCGCCGCACCGCCGAAGTGTGCCAGCGCATGACGGCGGACGGCGCGCAAGCCGATGTTACAACAACGACCGGCCTGCTGCTCGATCCCTATTTCTCCGGCACCAAGATCGCGTGGATCCTCGATCAGGATACAGGTGCGCGGGAGCGCGCCGAAGCTGGCAAACTGTTGTTCGGTACGGTCGATACGTTCCTGCTGTGGAAGCTCACTGGCGGTCGCGCGCATGCGACGGACGCGACCAATGCTTCGCGCACGTTGCTGCTCGATATTCATACCGGCCGATGGGACGACGAGATGCTGCGGCTGTTCCGCGTGCCGCGTGCCATGCTGCCCGAGGTGCGTGACTCGTCCGGCGACTTCGGGATGACCGACCCGTCGATCCTGGGCGTGCCCGTTCGCATAGCGGGTATCGCCGGAGATCAACAGGCTGCGACCGTGGGGCAGGGCTGCTTCTCGCCGGGCATGATGAAGTCGACCTACGGCACCGGATGTTTTGCCTTGTTGAACACCGGGACGACCGCCGTTGCCTCGAAAAATGCGTTGCTGACAACCATCGCCTATCAGCTCGACGGCCAGCGCACGTATGCGCTCGAGGGCGCGATCTTTATCGCAGGAGCTGCCGTGCAGTGGCTGCGCGATGGCCTCGGCATCATCAAGTCGGCAGCGGAAACCGATGCTCTTGCCGCAGCCGCGGACCCCACTCAGGACGTGTACCTGGTGCCGGCTTTCGTCGGTCTCGGCGCACCTTGGTGGAACGCCGACGCGCGGGGCGCGATGTTTGGCCTGACGCGAAATACAGGTCCCAAGGAGCTGGCGCGGGCGGCCCTTGAAAGCGTCGCCTTCCAGACACGGGATCTGCTCGATGCCATGCGCAAGGATTGGTCTGGGTCCGGTCATGATACTGTCGACTCACCAGTACTGCGTGTTGATGGCGGGATGACCGCGTCCGACTGGACCATGCAGTGCCTGGCCGACATTCTCGACGCAGCAGTGGACCGGCCGCGCATCCTGGAGACGACGGCTCTTGGTGCCGCTTACCTCGCAGGGCTGCACGCTGGCGTCTATCCGAAGCCGGCCGACTTTGCGAAGATCTGGGCACTCGACCGGCGATTTACACCTCATATGCCGGCACTCGATCGCCAACGCAAACTCGACGGCTGGCATAGCGCCGTCCGTCGCGTACTCGCGTGACAAAGGAAGACGTCATGAGCGCCGAACTGATCGCAAACGCCCGCATGTACTCGGTGGCTCCAGGCGCCGTCGCTGCGTGGAAAAGATTGTTCGCGTGGCTGGACGATGCGTCCGGAGTTCGGCTGACAGTGGTCGATCACGCGTTCCCGGCTCTGCTGAATGACCTCTGGCGCCGGACCGATCTTGCCGCAACCTTCATGTGCGGATGGCCGTGGCTGCGCCATGGCGGGACACATGGCGTGGTGGCGGCGCCGGTTCCATCGTCAACCTATGCGAAAGGGCAGCCCCAATACTGCACGCACTTCGTCGTGCCCCGCGACAGCAATTTCCTCAAGCTGGAAGACACTTTTGGGCACCGCTTTGCCTATACGATTGCCGACTCGCATTCGGGGTATAACGCGCCGCGTCACCATCTGCTGCGCTTTCGTGGACTTGAGAAGCGCGCGTTGTTCAGCGAGATCATCGGACCGCTAACGACTCCGCGCCGCATGCTTGAGGCGATCGCAGAAGGACGAACAGACGTCGGCCCACTCGATAGTTTCGCGTTCGACCTGCTCTCGCGGCATGAGCCGGGATTGGCCGCGCAGACAAGGGTGATCGCCAGCACAGACCTGGTGCCGATCCCAGCTCTCATGGCGTCGCAACACATGGATAAAAAAGTCATCGAAAAACTCGCCACAACGCTGATGACGCTTGGCAGCCGGCCCGAACACGCCCCACTATGCCGTGACCTGTGTATCAGCGGATTTGCGCCGCTCGACCCCGCGGCTTACGAAGTTGCGGAACGATGGGCGCGGGACGCTGAAAGCCTAGGTCTCGAAGTCATAGCTTAGGAGCCTGTGCGCCATGGCCATTCGATGAGCGAAACGCCAGTCGAACTCGATGTGTCCAAGCAGCCGGTCGAGTGGCCGACGGTGGCGTTGGCTGTCCTCATCTATACCAGCTGGTTGTCGCTCACGTATTGGCATGCTGCCGTCCCGCTGTGGCTGCTGGTGCCGGCTGGCGCTTGGCTGGTGTGCTGGCATTCGTCGCTGCAACACGAGATCCTGCACGGACATCCGACGCGAAATGCAGCGCTGAATCGCGCTGTCGCATTGCCGCCGCTGGCGTTGTGGCTCGCTTTCGATCGCTATCGCGCCCTACACCTGAAGCATCATCACGATGAACGGCTAACCGATCCACTGGACGATCCGGAGTCGCGCTATCATTGCCCGGAGACTTGGCAGCTGCTGGGTCCGATCGGACAGCGGCTCGTACGCGCACAAAGTACGCTCATCGGCCGGCTTACAATTGGCCCGTTCTGGGCGGTGGGCCGATTTCTTTGGGCCGAGATCAAGGCCGTGATCGCCGGTGAGCCGGGCCGGCGGTGGCTGTGGGCGCAGCATCTGGCCCGCGTCGCGTTGATTGTAGCGTGGTTGCAGCTCGTTTGCGCAATGAGCTTATGGCTCTATGTGGCAGCCTTCGTCATTCCGGGCACCGCGTTGATGCTCGTCCGATCGTTCGCCGAGCATCGTGCCGATGCCGACGTCGTCCGCCGCACCGCCGTCGTCGAAGATTTCGGGCCGCTGGCTCTCCTGTATCTATTCAACAACCTGCACGCGGTGCACCACGCCCGGCCGCAGATCCCGTGGTATCAGCTGCCGTCGTTCTACCGTGCGAACGAAGCGATGTTCACCGGCCACGAGCGTGGACCGCTTTATCGGGGATACGGCGACGTGTTTCGTCGCTTCTTGCTTTATCCCCACGACAAGCCGATCCATCCGCTCGGGCGTATTCCGGCGAAGTTACCCGATCGTGGTGACACGCCAGCCGCTGCATGAGCAAAATTTTGTCAAGCATCGCGGACCTATACGGGGTGGAGAGCATCGCATGCGATGGCATGTTGGTTGAAGCCGCACGTGAGCTGCGATTGCTTTCGACAGTTCCGCCGGTGTGGGAAAAAGCATCACGCTTGCCGGTGACCTGCGAACTGCCGGCAGCGATCGCTGCCGCACAAGGCACTCGGCTGGCCAGCGTAGCTGATGCCCTTGACGACATCGAACCGTCGTTGCGTTGGCGACAGAATCCGAACTATACGGCGGCAACGATCGGCGAGTCGTTTCTACAGCGCTACGGCTACGTCGAACTGGTCGGTCGCAACTGCCCGTGGTCCAGCGAAACAATCGCCGTTGGTTTTCTGTTGCTTGGAGCAGGTGCTCACTATCCTGTTCATCATCATCCGGCGCGAGAAGTCTATCATGTGGTCTCCGGTGCTTCGCAGTGGTGGCGGACGGAGCGCGATTGGACGGCGGAACCGCCGGGCGCTGCGATCTATCATGCGCCGCATGTGAAGCATGCAACACTCGCTGGCCAAGCGCCATTGCTCGCGCTGTATTGCTGGCAAGGTGATACCGCGGTAGCAGCTCGCCTCAACTAGACTTTTGAGCGAACTTCGACCGATCGGCGGTGCGCTTCGAGGCCTTCAGCGCGGGCGAGTGTCATGGCATGGGGCGCGAGGCTCGCAAGAGCTTGCGGGGCCAGCTTGAGGATCGATGTCCGCTTCATGAAGTCCAGCGTACCTAGACCCGAGGAAAACTTGGCGCTGCGGGCGGTCGGCAATACGTGGTTGGAGCCCGACACGTAGTCGCCGATTACTTCCGGCGTATGGCTCCCAAGGAAGATTGCGCCTGCATTGCGGATGCGCGCGGCCATCGCATCGGCATCGACGGTTGCAATTTCGAGATGCTCGGCGGCGATGCGGTCGGCGAGTGGGGGTGCCTCGTCGAGTGAACGCAAGACGATCGTGGCGCCGAACACACTCCAGCTTTCGCCAGCGATGTTGCCACGTGGCAGAACCGCAAGCTGACGCGTAACCGCTGCCTCGACCGCGGACGCAAACGCTGCATCGTCGGTCATCAAGATAGCCTGTGCGGCGGTATCATGCTCGGCCTGAGCGAGCAGGTCGGCTGCAATCCATTCGGGATTATTGTGCCGGTCGGCGATGACAAGAACTTCCGATGGCCCGGCAATCGAATCGATGCCGACCGTGCCGAACACGTGCCGCTTGGCAGCTGCCACATAGGCGTTGCCCGGCCCGACGATCTTCACCACCGGCTCGATGGTCTTAGTTCCATAGGCTAGTGCCGCGATCGCTTGCGCGCCGCCGATCCGGTAAATCTCTGCGACGCCGGCAATGCGGGCGGCAGCCAGCACTAGCGGGTTCAACTCGCCGCGCGGCGACGGCACCACCATGACGATGCGGGGTACACCAGCGACTTTCGCTGGCACCGCGTTCATGAGCACGGAACTCGGATAAGACGCGAGCCCACCCGGAACATAAAGCCCAACCGATTCGACCGCCGTCCATCGCGTGCCGAGTTCGGCACCAATCGCGTCGACATAATGGTCGTCCGTGGGGAGTTGACGGCGGTGGTGTGATTCGATGCGATCACGCGCGAAGTTCAGTGAGGCCACGACATCGACGGGAGATGCCGCAACCGCTGTGTCGATCTCGGCGGCGCTCACGCGAAGTGACGCAGCGTCAAGTTCGACGTGGTCAAATTTTGCGGTCAGCGCAACGAGCGCTGCGTCACCACGTGCACGAACATCCGCGACGATCTCGCGAACGGCGGTATCCACATCGACGGATGTCTCGCGTTTACGGCTCAGGAACGCAGCGAAGCGGCTCTCAAAATCGCCAGCGCTTGTCGTCAGCCGCTCGGCCATATGATCACTCCGATTTCGGCTTGCCAAGGGCTGCGTCGGGTACATCATCACGGTGCTGTGGCATCGCTTTTGCGGCCCAGACGGCGCCAAGATCCTTAAGTTCGATTTCGAGGTATTCGACATCGAGGCGGATTGCGGCGCCGCCTGCGCATATGATCGTCAGAACACCCGCGGGTGAGGTCGTTTCAGTGAACTGCAGAGCCAGGATGTTGATCGTCTGCCGCTTGTCGGTGAGATCGATACCGGCCACCTTGGCCGATAAAACACGCTCAAAGCGCAGAGCTGTGCGATGCCGAAGGTATTGACGCCGAACGGACTGATTCACGTCCATGTGGGCCGCCGACGGCCAATCGAACCTATTCGCGATGGCAACGAACCGGCGTTCTTTCGGCAGATACGCCATGTCGCCAACCTGCAGGACCGCGTCCTGCATGTGCACCGATATGACGCTGAGATCTTCAACATCGAGCGCAATGAGTTTTAATGTGTCGGACACTGGCTTGAGCTCTTCCAGGAACAGAAATGAGTACGGTCCACATAATGATGTGGGGCGGACGATGCAATGCACCACCCGCCCCACTGGTAGCGCTAATCCGATATTCTAGTAGGCTTTGCGGCCATCGCGACGTTCGCCTGAACGGTTCGGACGCTGACCGGCATCGGCCTGCCTGCGATCGCCCTGGCTCGATCCGCGATTATTATCGCGTGATTGAGGACTGCGGGTCTTGTTCGCGGTTGACCGGTGGGCTGCTTCGCGATCCGGACGGCTCAGGAAAGCAACATTACCGAGCTGATTGTTCTCGCGGCCACGCTCGGTCGCGCGCGGACGCTCGGCACGTGCCGGATGCTCTGCCGCGCGATCGGCGTCGAGCGCTGGCCGCCAAGCTGGCCGTGCGGCAACTGTCGAAGCCGAACGCGGCGTGGCAGCGCCGGTGCGATCGCCGTCACCTCGGGGTTCGCTGCGGGCATCGGCACGATAACCATTGCTGTTGCCGCTAGTGCCTTCACGGCGTTCGCCGCCGCGGAAACCGCCACCGCCATTGCCGCCACGACCACCGCCACCGCTGCGTCCACCACGATCGCCTCCGCTGGAGGAGCGCCCGCCGGAGCGGCGCGGGTCGCGGTAGTCGCCGGAGTCATCGGAACGGCTGGAGGCCGCATCGGCTGCCAAGGTCGCGTCGTTGCGACGATCGGTCGATTGGATGATCTGCCGGGTCAGCTTTTCGATGTCCTTTAGCAGGCTACGCTCATCGCCGGCACAGAAGGAGATCGCGATGCCCTCGGCGCCTGCTCGCGCCGTACGGCCGATGCGGTGAACGTAGGCTTCGGGCACATTAGGCAGTTCGAAGTTGACGACGTGGGTCACGAGATCGATGTCGATGCCGCGCGCGGCGATGTCGGTGGCAATCAAGGCGCGGATCTTCGATGCCTTGAAGGCTGCGAGCGCCTCTTCACGCTGGCGTTGGCTCTTGTTGCCGTGGATGGCGGCGACGCGGATACCGGCACGCTCCAGGTGCTGTGCCACCTTGTCGGCGCCGCGCTTGGTGCGTGTGAACACGAGGGTCCGCGACATCGCCGGATCGGCAAACATCTCGGTCAGGAGTGCGCGCTTCTTGCCGGCTTCGATGTGAACGACCTGCTGCGAAACGCGCTCGACAGTGGTTGAAACCGGGGCCACCGAGACCTTGGCTGGATCTTGCAACAGTTCATCAGCCAGACGGCCGATCTCTTTTGGCATGGTGGCTGAGAAGAACAGGTTCTGACGGCGAGCGGCGAGCTTCTGCACGATGCGGCGGATCGGCACGACGAAGCCGAGATCGAGCATCTGGTCGGCTTCGTCGAGCACGAAAATCTCGGTGCCTTCGAGCTGAACGTTACGCTCCATCATGTGGTCGATCAGACGGCCGGGCGTGGCGACGAGCACGTCGAC
>JANMNO010000158.1:0-17120 GCA_031374115.1 Hyphomicrobiaceae bacterium
CTGGAGGAGTTTGCCGGGGGCATGGCTGACCCAACAGTCGTGTCACCAGCCGCCACAAGGAACAGCGTGGTCACGGCGACAGCAGCTCCCCAGTTAGCGGACAGTTGCGGCGGCGGAGAACAAAAACGGACTGGGCCACAACCGAACTCTCGGCGAAGGCTGCTGAGTGCAGCGCAATATCACGTTTGGAAGCGCGACTGAGATCACCCGATTTTTCGCTTATGGTGGGGACGCTCTGCGCCAATGCCTGTTAGGCTCGCATGCAGGTGCGGAGTTGTCTTGAGCAAGTCATTGGCGCGATCAGGACTTCGGTGCTGATGGCACGTTTGACGCGGCCGAGAAACCTGAGAGGTGATTGAATGAGGCGGCGGGCGTTCATCAAGCTTCTTGGTGGTGCGGCCGTCGTGTGGCCGCTCGCCGCGAGATCGCAGCAACAGAAAATCCCGGTGGTCGGATACCTCAGTGCCTTTCCGCCCGAAGGGATCGCGCTGAGCAATCTGGCCGCGTTCCGTAAGGGCCTAGCGGAGGCCGGCTTCACCGAGGGCCGGAACTTGGCCGTTGTCTACCGCTGGGCCGACGGACACTATGATCGACTGCCGGCTATGGCGGCCGATCTCGTTCGGCTCGATGTGAGTGTGATTGCCACCGCAGCCACTCCAGCCGCCATTGCAGCGAAATCGGCGACAACCACGATTCCCATTGTCTTCAGCGTAGGCAACGATCCGGTGCAGCTCGGCCTCGTCGCTAGTCTAGCCCGCCCGGGCGGCAACGTTACGGGCGCGGCCCGATTGAATCAGGAGTTGGGGCCAAAGCGGCTCGACCTGATGCACGAGTTGGTGCCCACGGCGACTAGGATTGCCCTAATCGTCAATTCGACCGATGGCGGGACTTCTGAGCCCCAACAAAGAGCCACCGAGGCGGCCGCGCGAACGCTGGGACTGCAATTGCACATCCTGCGCGCGAGCAACGAGGCGGAGATCGACGAGGCATTCGCAACCCTAATGCGAGAGCAGGCAGGCGCGCTCGTCATCACCAACGATGCATACTTCTCCAGCCGGATGGCCCAGTTTGCCGCACTGGCGCTCCGCCACAGGGTGCCGACGATCTATAGCTATCGCGAGTTTACCGCCGCCGGCGGCCTAATGAGTTACTCGGCCAGTTTTGCAGATTCGTACCGCATCGCCGGCACCTACGTCGGCCGCATCCTGAAGGGTGAAAAGCCTGCCGGTCTTCCTGTGCAGCAGTCCACGGAGATCGAGCTGTTCATCAACGTCAAGACCGCGAAGGCACTCGGTCTTGTTGTACCGATCGCGCTGCGACTCCGTGCCACCGAGGTGTTCGAGTAAGCGCTCAATTCAGGCACAATTTGTTGCGACGCAACGATGCCGGCTCCGGGTCACGAACGACGTTTGGCGGTCATCCCGTCAATGCTCGAAAGACCCCAGATAGCCGACGATCGGAGAACGCCAAGAGAACGATGACGCGATGCCGTTGGGTGCGAAGTCGCGCTGCGCCGCAGTGAACCGTCTCGAAGCTCGGTTGCGCCACGATTAGTGGCCTATCTGCCAGTGTACGTCCGCCGTGTAGATTGGCGGTAACGCGGGTGGGGATAGCTGGCAGGCCTAAGCACACAAGCTGACGTGCCGTGTTCTATTACGAGGGCGGCTCTACCCCAGAAAGCTGCCGATTTGCCGCTGCAACGGGCCGCCGGTTTGGGCCCGAAACGGACATGTGGCATCGATGCCAACGCACCGGACTCCAAAGGTAAGAAATTAGCATGAAAGTTTCGGCGGAAGGCCGCTCTGGGGAGTACTCTCATTGTGATAGCGGTGGATGCGCGCCCAATAGAGAGCCCCTTGGCACATCGGACAGGGTGTCGCCGTCGAATACACATCGCAATCGGAAAGATCGCGTTTGTTCAGTCTGCGGGCGGCGTCCCGGACGGCGAGGAGCTCCGCATGGGCCGTCGGATCGCTCTGCAGCACGACGTAATTTCTGCCCTCGCCGACGATGACGCCGTCGCGCACGACGACGGCCCCATAAGCCTGATCACCTTCTTTCACTGCTTGGTCGCGAAGCGCTTGTGCCCGTGCGAGGAACCCCGCCTTAGTCTTCTCGCTAGGTTGCACAATGGGCGATGATGTCGTGCCGGTTTGCGCGATCAATGGCGCAGAGAGCACTGTCCCACCGAGGGGTGAAAGGACAAGGGCGGTAAGGAGACGGCGTCGGTCCGACTGAGGATGGGCCATGTCAAAGCCTCGTGGTTTGGTACGCTCGGAGGATCGCGAGCCGTGCAGCCGATGCGCACCGCGCTGATCACCCAATTCCGGGTTGGGTCAAGGGCCGCAGACTTGGGCATGATGGTGCCACGACAGCCCTACCCTCACCAGCGGAAATCGCGCCACGGTCGACGGCGATGGCGGCTCTACCCACATAGCCGCCGGCCTGCTGCGCCGCAGCGAAACGTCGTCATGGGCCAAAGCACAAAGTCGCTGCGCGACTGCCCGCTGAGGCGGGCGCCCACGTGAGGGGCCGGTAACCAGTTGAGAGAGTTACGATAACGCGGTGGCGAGTCGCGTCCAGAGATGGAGGTCCCTGCAAGAACGAATAACGGTGACTTCCGGCCAGTCCGTAATCGTGCCGGCCGGACGCAAGCATGGTTTCCTCAACACCGGAGAGGGGACGCTGTATGTGCAGGCGACGCTGGCTTCATCGATATTCGAAGCGTCGTTTGACGATCACAAAGAGGTGTCGCGCCGTTGGTTATCCGAAAAATAGGCATCATGCGCGTGGTCTCGTCGCCACGTTCATGTTTGGCCGTTCGGCAGCGTCGGGCGAAGAGCGGCCGTGAGCATGTGCATCAACGGGCGCGTACGATCCCGATTTGATGTCATGAATGTCATGATTGTCGGCGTATTCTCTGGTGAGCCATTTCACCGAGCCGCGTGCGTGCGAAAGACTGGAAGCGGTCTGCTGACGGTGTCAACTTGGCGTCTCGTACCCGAAGCACTGAGACAATGTTGCGAACGTTCCATCCGTGAACGCGGACAACAGCCAGTGATCCAGCTCGCAGCTCTCCGGCGACAACATAGTGACTGATGGCAGCAATGCCATAGCCTCTTTTCAGCGCATATACGAGCGCTTCATTCGAGGGCAACTCAAGCCGCCGCCGGGGAACAATACCCACCCCTGCCAATCCTGCGTCGGACGAGATGCGCGTCGCCGAGCCCTCCTCTCGCGAAATCCAGGTGAAGTTCTCAAGACAGTCGCGCGATGGCCGCCGCGGTACGAGCCCTGATTTCCCGACAATGGCGACTTCGTATTCCAGCAGAGGTTCAGTTTCGATCTCAGGTGCCCCGACGGCCCCGGCTACGAAACCTAGCTCAGCGCGATGTGTCCGAAGGAGTTCGATTGCCTGTGCGGCCGTCCCCACCTGCAAGGTGACGCGCACGCCTGGATGGGAATGCTGGAACTCGGCGATGATCTCGGGCAACAGGTATGTTCCAGTGAGCGACGACGCTACGACCGCCACCAAACCAGAACCGCTCTTGCGGAATTGCGCGGCTCCGAGGCCTGCCTGGACCAGGAGGGCCTCGGCACGAAGCACGTAGTTCGCGACGAATTCACCTGCACTCGTGAGAGCGCCGTCCCGCCGTGCGCGCTCCACGAGTTTCAGCCCCAACGCCTGCTCCAAATCCGCTATGTGCTTCGAGATCGCTGGCTGGCTGATACGCAGCTCTGCGGCGGCCGCCGAGAACGACCTCTGCCGGGCAAATGCCGCGAACGCGCGCAGACGGGCTTCGAGTTTCATAACATGAGATTATACGAATGCGTTAATTATGTATTTTTTTCTTCCCCCTTCGTGGGTAGGGTGGCTGCACGAGGCGTCAGTGAAACTGACAGCGACCAACGGGAGGGATCATGCCTGCATTCATCTGCTCGGCCTGCGGTACGCAGTATACGCCGTCGGAGGCTCCGCCCGAAACGTGCCTAATGTGCACCGACGAGCGGCAGTTCGTTCCGGTGTCGGGCCAGTCCTGGACCACGCTCGCGACGCTGGGGAAAGCATATAGTAACAAGTTCCGCCGCCTTGCGACGGGGCTGACGACAATCGAGACCACGCCCGCGTTCGGCATCGGGCAACGCGCGATCCTGGCGCGCACGCCGGCTGGCAACGTGCTGTGGGATTGCCTTGCCCTGATCGACGATGCCACTGTTGATCTGCTGAAGGGTCTAGGCGGCGTCACCACGATCGCAATCTCCCATCCGCACTACTATACGACAATGGTGGAGTGGAGCCGGGCACTCGGGGGCGTGCCAATCCACCTGCACGCAGCTGATCGTCAGTGGGTGCTGCGGCCGGACCCGGCAGTGCAGTTCTGGGATGGGGACACTAAGCCGATCGGGCCGGGACTCACGCTGGTTCGGTTGGGCGGGCACTTCGCCGGCGGTACTGTCCTCCACTGGGCGGACTGGAGCGAAGGTCGCGGCCTCCTGCTCTCGGGCGACATTCTCCAGGTGGTCCCGAGCGGGCATGTCAGCTTCATGTGGTCCTACCCGAACCTGATTCCGCTCTCCGCCGCCAAGGTTCAGCGCATGGCTCAAATCCTAGAGCCGTTCGCATTCGACGCTGTCTACGGCTCGTTTTCGGGCCGGGGACAGATCGACACGAACGGCAAGCAGGCGGTCGCGGCGTCGGTAGCGCGTTACATCGCCCGGATCAGCGAACCATAGTTGGGTTCCGATGCGGCATCGGTTGCTACGACATCGCACAAGCTTTTTGTGTTGGGCCGTCTATTGGCTCGACAAAAATCTTTGTCATCGTGCAGCGCAGCAATGGCCACGGGGTGCGCTGACGGCGACTTCTCCTAAGGGTCTTGCAGGCGGAAATTGGTTTCTTCGTATTCAATTCTCAATACCAGCAGATGCCGGTGCCGATAAGCGGCAATATTCTGCAACGAGAGTGGTTCAAGGAAACGCCGGCTGGCTGGGCGCCCAAGCCTGGAGCGCGGGTGATTCAGAGTTGGGATGTCGCGATGACGACTGCCGACTGCAGCGACTGGTCTGTCTGCACAACCTGGGTCGATGATGGTGGCGACTACCACCTGATCGACGTCTACCGGGCGCGAATATCGTTTCCGTCCGTGAAAAAGGCGGTGGCCAGTCGCCAGCTCCAGTTCGGAGCACAGACCGTATTGATTGAGGACGTAGGGATACCCGATCAGATAGTTGTGAAGCTAAGCATCCTGTGGTCGTCCGCTAACCTAGGCAAAACGATCGATTAGAAAGCTGCGGATGTCCCGGCTCGTGGTGCCATCGAGGATCAGATCCGCAGTGGTTTGCCCCATCACGGGACCAAGCGTATAACCGTTGGATGTTACCGCGTTGAAGAACCCCGGGACAGCGGGATGTTCGCCGACGATCGGCGCTCCGTCTATATTGATGTTCATCGCAGCCCATGTGCGGACTACATGCAGCTTGCGCAAGCTCGGTAGAACGTGCTGCGCGACCCAAAGATTTCCTTCGATGCTCGCGCGCTGTGGGCGTGGATGATGGTGGACTTGATCCAGACCCGCTGTCCAACCGCCGCCAATGACGAATGTGCCATTCGCAGACTGCTTCAGCGAGAGGTGCCGTTCGGCATTTGCCACAAGACAGGATAGCATCGGCGCGGCCGCTTCGGTCACCACCATTTGCAACGGTGCGCCAAATACTGGAAGCTGAACGCCAAGCATGGCGCCGATGCGCGAGGCGAAAGCGCCTGCCGCATTGACGACACGGCCGGCGCGGATATCGCCGCGGTTCGTTCCGATCTTGAAACCGCCAGGCTGTCTTTCAATTTGTGTGACCTCTGTTCTCGCGTAAACTCCGACGCCGAGCGCACGTGCAGACTCCCAAATGCCATGGGTCGCCACCAGTGGATTGATCTTGCCTTCGATGGGGCACCAGGCGGCACCAGCTATACGCGTCGTGAGATGCGGCTCGCGCTCGCGGACTTCTTTCGGGCCGATGACGTGGCACTCGACGCCGTAGTCGTTCTCAATCCTCGTTTTTGCGTCGAGAAACTGCAGCGCCCGCTCATCGTCGGCCAGCATCAGGCCGCCCGTGATCTTGATCTCAAAATCTTTGTCAAGCTCCTTCTCAACTTGCTGCCAAAGTCGGATCGAGTCCCGCTGGAACGGCAACGTTCGGGCGGCAGGGCCGCCACCGGCTTCGGCTCTTGCTCCGAAATCGAACGACAAAAGCTGGGCGTGAAGGCTGCCCGCGTTCGCGCCCGACGCGCTGGCGTTCGCGAAATTCCGATCGACCACAGCCACGCCATGACCGCGTCGTGCGAGAAACAGCGCCGTGCAAAGTCCTACGATGCCGGCGCCAATCACAAGCGTATCTATTTGACGGAACGGCAGTGAAGTGTCCCTTCCCACCGGCCGATCGGGGAGCAATGTGCGTTTGTGACCACTCCATTCCGGTTTTGCCGCTGCCAACGCTGCGAGAGCGACGGGCCTTAGCGGAGCCTGCGGCGCAAACATAGCAAGTTCAGTTTCGGGCGGAGCACTGTTGACGATCTCATGCAGCCACGGCGCGCAGTAGCGACCCTGGCAGCGCCCCATACCCGCACGGGTTAGTCGTTTGAGCGTCGAGATGTCTTTAACGTCTCGCTCCCGCACGACCCTTTCCAGGGCCGCGCGCGTGATGGCTTCACACCGGCATGCGAGTGTCTCTGGAGCGGCAAGCGCAAGGCTCTCGATCTTGGCCGAATAGAGCGACCAAAGCGCCGCCTGGAACGTCCGGTGGCGGCTCAGCAAGCGAAGCGTTTTGGGGTTGGGCGCAACTCTCTGCCCCAAAGCGCTTGCGGCCGCTGCACCGGCCAATGTGCCTTGCGCCATAGCGATCGGCGCGCCGCCAAAGCCCCCAGCCTCGCCAACGACGCGCACGCAAGAGACGGAAGTCGCACCCGCATCGTCCCGCTCGACCTCAAGGATGCCGCGACGCACCTGATGCTTGCAACCGAGCAGGCGCGCCAAATCATTGGCTGGCGCGAAACCGTACCCCATGGCTACAGCATCGATCTCAAAGGCGCGGTCGCTCCGCCGATCCGGTGTTCCATCGCCCCCCAGTCGCGACAGCACAGCCCGTTTCGCGCGCACATCACCTGTAACTTCTGACAAGATATGCCCGTAAAGGAGTAGAACTCCGGATCGCTGCAGTCGCAGCGCCATTGACAAACCGGCACGCGCCAGCGCCGGATTGGACGCAGCAAGCTTGGCCCCGGCGGCAAGACGCGTCAGGGGATGCGGCGCAGCTTCTCCGACGGCAACAACATCGACGCCACCGCTGATCAACTCTATGGCGACCTGCAAGTTCAACGGTCCATTGCCAGCGACCAGCACGCGTTGGCCCGCAGCAACTCCGTAAGAGCGTGCGAGCGTTTGCATGGCGCCCGTCGTCATCACACCAGGCAACGTCCAGCCGGGTATCGGCAACGGGCGCTCGTAGGCGCCCGTCGCAATGATCAGCTGGCGCGCGATCACCACGCCGGCGACCCCGCGGGTCAGAATGGAAAGAGCGACACAACCGTTGGATTGCAGCTCGGCGCCCCAGACCAACGTCTCGCTGCGAATTTCGCATCCCGAGTTGCGCACATTTTCAATGAGGCGCGCCCCGTCGGAAAATTGCATGTCCGCCTGTCGCGGCTCCAGGCCCAGTGACGGTTGCTTGAAGTATTGTCCGCCGGGTGCAGGTCGTTCATCGAGCACAAGGCTTCGCATGCCGCCGCGCGCTGCTGCAGCAGCTGCTGAAAGACCACCTGGACCGGCACCTATGATGACGAGATCGAAATTTTCTACCGGTAGGTCGGACTGAGGTAGGGGCGCCAAGTCAGTGATATTCGGGCCAACATCAACGACACTGCCCTTCTGGCTCAAAATCTTCTGTCCATCGCGGACCTTGGCAAGACAGGCTCGCTGGCTCACTTTGCCATCGATGGAAACGAGGCAATCGTGGCACACACCCATGCCGCAAAAAGCGCCGCGCGGTACTCCGTCCTTGCCGATGCACTGCGCCAAATGCCCACCCGCGACGAGAGCGGCTAGCACTGTTTCTCCGGCGCGGGCTTCTGTCGACTGACCGTCGAACTCGATCGACAACCGCTCGCGCGTGTCAGGTGTGCCGGACGGAAATCCCCGTAGCCGGTGCCCACTCATAAAGGGGACGAAAACTTCAAGCCGAATTTAGTGACCAGTGCACTCATCGCGGCATCTTCGTCCGACGGTAACGGCAGACGTGGTGGTCGCGGTGGACCGGCAGCAAATCCCATATGGTTGAGCAGCGACTTCGAACCAGAGACATATTTTAGGGCAAACACGGCATCGATAATAGGAAACCATTCAAGATAGAGGGCGCGGGCTTCCATTGGCTTGCCCGACTGAACCAGTTCAAATATGCGCGCCATGATGGCTGGCGCCGGGTTCGAGGCGACACAGGTCCATCCGGCCGCGCCAGAGACAAAGCTCTCATAACCCAAGATTCCGCCGAACACCGTCATGCGGTCGCCGCACAGGCGTTGTATGTCGCGGATGCGCGTGACCTCTAGCGTCGATTCCTTGATGTACTTGCAGCCATCGATCTCCGCCAGCTTGGCAACGACCTCTGGGCGCAGATCGATGTTTGACGTGGCGGGGTTATTGTAGACCATGATCGGGATCGAGATGGCATCCGCCACCGTCTTGTAGTGTTGAACCAGCTCACGAACCGTAGGCGTTGCATAAAACGGCGGGATGATCAGCACGCCATCAGCGCCAAGAGATTCAGCCTCTCGCGACAGCCTCACGACCTCGCGTGTATCCTCTGCGCCAGTTCCGATGAGCACCGGCACGCGGCCTCGCGCTGTCTCGATTACAACCTCTGCAATGCCCGCCCGCTCCTCTGGGGACATTGAAAGGAATTCGCCCGTCGACCCCAGCGGAATTAGGCCGTGAATGCCCTGCGTGATCTGCCACTCTGTGAAATCGCGCAGCGCCTTAAGGTTTACCCGGCCTTCCGTATCTATCGGCGTGATCATCATCGTGTATGTGCCGCGGAATTTCTTGGTCATCAAAGTGATTTCCGTAGTCAACGGGTGCGAGCGATGCTCTACGTTATGCGGAAGTTCTGCCTGTCTCAATTGCGTGGGGGGGGATGGTCAGTAGTCGCCGTGGTGTTTCGACAAGCAATTGATTAATCTCCGCAGAGGAAAATCCGCGATCGCGCATCAACGGGACAACATTGCGAAGCATATGGCCATAGCCATGCCCGCCAAGCGACTGCAATCGTGAGCGAGTGCAAATGTCGTGGGAGACGACAAGGCGATCGCCGAGGCCTGCGTCGAAAAGACGCCTGATGCAGCGCAGCCGCATCCAGTCGGTCGGCAGATCCGCGATGCCCATCCAATAGTTGGACGTCTCAATACCAAAAAAATCAAACTCCACGATACAGCCGCGCCGCGCTAGAGCAACGACCTCGCCGTCGTCGAAGTACGTCCGGTCCATGTGATCGATGATGACGCGCGAGACGTCGGCACCCGTGGCACATAACACATCCAGAATCTCATGTGGAGCCTGGGGATGGCGACCGGGATGAACCGTGATGCTCGCACCGGTTCGTCGCTGCGCTACGGCGCTAGCTGCAAGGTTGCGGCGCTCGAATGGCGTCAGCGGCCACGAACAGCCAATTTCACCGATGATACCGCAACGCACATCCGTTCCCCAAGCACCGCCCTCTAGTTGGCCCACGATCAGCTCCGCTAATTCTTTCACCGAAAGTGCTAACGTCGCGGCATCAAGGTAGGGTTCAGTGTAGTACCCGGCGCCCAGAACGATCGCGACGCCCGTACTGCGCGAAATATCCGCAAGGGCGATCGGATCAGGCAAGAGGCCACCCGTCGACATTTCGACGATCGTTCCGCCGCCGGCCTGCTTGAACAACGCACACTCACGCGTCGCGAGGTCGGTATCATTGAGGCGGTGATTGCCGAAGTATTTTGCCGGCCGGTAACTGACGTCAAATGCGTTAGCCAGCGTGATTTCTATCTCTGGTTCAACAGAACTTCGCCGGGCCAGGGGCGTCAGATCGCACACCAAATGCTCGTGCATCAACACGTGACCAAGTCCACTTGGCGTGACGGGGCCCAACACGGTCATGGCATGACCTTTGGCGTGCTCTTGCAGCTGTATTGTCTGGTTATTGCGCACATTGCCGCCTTTGTAGGTCGTCCCGAGGGTAAAGAGCGGTCAACAAGTTCGATGAACGGTTAAGCTTGCAGAGGAAACGACTATTTGCATAGACTTTGCAACTAAGACCTGCCCGTACTGCCGCTATCCGACTCCTTCCCCTGATAAGAAGAGATCCGCATATGGCCAATTCCTCGCGACAGCCTAGTGAAGGCAACAGTGTTCGGTTCAATCGTCGTCACCTGATGGCGGGTGCCGCCGCCGCTTCCGCTATCTCGGTGATCGGAGGGAAGTCGGCGCACGCTCAGGCGAAGGTTGCCGCACCAAATATCATCAAGGCTGATACACTTGTGATGTCGATCAATCCCACGTTGCCGCCTCTTCAGTTCGTCGACGACAAGGGCCAGCTGCAGGGTATGCGCGTCGAGCTTGGCAATGCGGTCGCGAAATGGCTGGGCCTCACACCTGAATACGTGCGGATCGAATTTGCTGCGATGGTGCCGGGACTGGCCGCAAAACGCTGGGATATGATCAACACCGGCATCTTCTGGACCGAAGAACGCTCAAAGCTCATGTACATGGTGCCTTACGAGCGGGCCGCCATCAGCTTTTTGGTGTCTGCAGGCAACCCTCTCAAGATCGCCAAGTGGGAAGACCTTTCTGGTCGGGCAGTATCAGTAGAACTCGGCGGCATCGAAGAGCGGCGCACGCGTGAAGTCGATGAGATGCTCAAGAAAGCCAACCTCAAAGGCCTCGAAATTCGCACCTTCAACAATTTCGCCGAGTCGTTCCAGGCATTGCGGGCCGGACAGGTGCAGGCCGCAACTGCGATCGATGCCACGGCAATGTACTGGCAGGGCCGCGGCGACTTCACCCGAGCCATCGCCGGCCTCTTTCCGCAGACGGCGACGTTTGCATTTGCCAACAAAACGCTCGCCCTTGGGGTGGTGGATGCTCTTAACGACATCCGCAATCAGGGGACTTATGACGCACTGTTCGACAAGTACGGTGTGCTCAAACTTGAAGAGAAAGCCTTCTCAATTATGGGACCAGGACCAGCCTGAGCTGCCTCACAGAGGTTCGTGGCAGCTCACCAGCTGTCGCTTCAATGTGAACAGCCGGGGGTGCCGCGTGAAGGTCTGGAACTGGGAAGGCTTCTTCAGCTATTTCACAAATGGGTATCTGCTCGGCGGCGCTGCCGTCACACTTGGCCTGACTGCTGCGACGCTCGTACTCGGGATGCTCCTGGCATTTGCACTCGTACTGTTTCGACTATCGGAAACGCCCGTGCTCTCTCAATACGCGCGTTTCCACGTCTGGCTGTTTCGCGGCACGCCACTGCTCGTACAGCTCATCATCATTTATACCGGACTGCCGCAACTCGGCATCGCTCGCCTCGACGTAATCCAGTCGGCCGTTCTCGGGCTGGTGCTGAACGAGGCGGCCTATCTGTCAGAAATCCTGCGTGCCGGTATTCAATCTGTGCCGCGTGGCCAGCGCGACGCCGCGATGGCGATCGGTCTCAACCGCTGGCAGGCCTTTCTGCTTGTTACCATGCCGCAAGCCTTGCGCGTGATCGTTCCAGCCCTTGGGAATTCGGTCAACGGTCTGCTCAAGACCACCTCGATCGCTTCAGTCATCTCCATGGAAGAGCTGCTTCGCCGCGGGCAAATCTTGATGCAGCAGCGCTTCGAGGTGCTCGAGGTGTTTATCTGTATTGCCATCATCTATCTGCTCATGACATCGGCTTGGGAACTGGTGCAGATCCGTATCGAAGCCTACTACGGCAAGGGCTACGACACCCGTATCGTCGCAAACGAACAGCTCGCCAAGGACGCGCGATGAGCACGGAAGTGGGCCCGAATACTCCCCTTGCTTTCGGACTGATCGGTCTTGGCCGCATTGGCGGGCGCGTTGCAGAACACTTCGCACGCGACCCGACGGGGCCGCAGCTCACGGCAGTGCTCGTGCGGCCTGTTCACGAACGCGCCGCCGCAGCATTCATCGATCACGCACTGATCTGCACGAGCATTGACGCCTTTGTCGCTCGCCAACCGCATGTGGCAGTCGAATGTGCGTCACAAGAGGCGCTTCGAGCATACGCTACGCAGGTTCTGGCATCCGGTATTGATCTCATTCCGTTATCGCTGGCTGCGTTGGCAAATCGAAATACAGAATTGCAGATCATGACGGCCGCCATGTCCGGCCCTGGGCGGCTCGAAGTTCCAGCAGGTGCCATAGGGGCGCTCGACGTTCTAGCGGCGGCGCGCGAAGACGACCTTTCATGCGTAACCTTTCGAGCCGCTTATCCCGCTGTTGCGTGGCGACACACGGCCGCTGCAACGATGCTCAACCTTGATTCCGTTACTTGCCGGACAACATTTTTTCGGGGCAGTGTGCGCGACATAGCTTCCCTCTTCCCGCGCCACGTGAATGTCGCCGTCGGTGTGGCATTGGCCGGTCTTGGGCTTGACGCTACGAAAGCGGAACTCAGCGCTGATTCTGCTCTGAGCCAGGCAGAATTCGAGTTGGACATTGTTGCAGGCCCTGGAGTAGTCGAGCTGCGTGTGCGCGGACGAGCGGCACCACTTGGTGCTGATCCGATTGACTACACCGCATTCTCGATCCTGCGCCTATTACGGCGGCGGCAAGCGCGTGTGATGATTTGAGCGTTGGAATTGGAACCATGAATATCGACGAAACGATTGGATCTCGAATCGACGCCGCATGCGCTTCGACCAACAGCATTCTTACCAGTCTGATTGGCGCCGGGCGGATGGGAGAGGCCGCTGTCCAACAACGTGTGGCGGAAGCTCTGGCTGCCGTTGGGGCCGATGTCGAAGTGCGCCGGTATTCCCCGATGACGGTTCCCATAGTGGAAGAATTTGCCAGCATCAGCGCTATCGCGACCGAAGATCGCGAGGCGGTCGTGGCCCGCAAGGGCGGGCGTGGTGCCGGGAAAAGTGTCATTCTGTTCGCGCACCCCGACAGCGAGCCGGTCAGCGGCACAGAGCGCTGGCAACATGATCCCTTTACTGCGACAATGAGCAACGGGCGGATCTACGGTTGGGGAGTTGCTGATGATCTGGCCGGTGTTGCCGCTGCAATCGATGCGCTGGCGGCGTTGCACGCTGCCGGTCTCACGTTGAATGGCGACGTCATTGTCGCCAGCACTCCAAGCAAGCGACATGCGCGCGGAATCGCGGTCTTGCTGCACGGCGGGCTGCGGGCAGATGCGGCAGTCTATCTACATCCGGCGGAGTCCGGGGCCGGCATGGGCGAGATCAAAGCGCTCGCCTCTGGCCAGGTCGAGTTTCGTATCGATATCAACGGCCGATCCCCCGACACGACAGAACCCCTCCAAACTGGCTTTGCTCATCTCGCGATCGATCCGATTGGCAAAGCTTGGCACATCTGGACCGCGCTTCGCGCATTGGACCGCGCGCGAGCCGCCCGCGTGCATCATGAGGCGCTCGACGCGGCGGTTGGCAGGTCCACGAACCTGATGATCTCTCACATGGCTGCGGGCGATCCGGATTGGCTGGCGCGTGCGCCAACCAGTGCCGTTCTTGCTGGTGCCTTGTCATTTCCACCGCCCGAAAAGCTGGACGACGTGCAGCGTGATATCATGGAGGCCGTTCGCAACGCGGCAGAAAGCGATCCGTGGCTCAAGGCCCACCCACCACTATTGACCTGGATCTCGGGCGTTACCGGCGCGGAAGTATCTCCTCAACATGCGCTTTACTGCACGGCCGCCGAGGCCATACTGGCAGTCAGCGGCAAGCCGCCCTTCGCTAATGTGATGCACACGTCCAGTGACATCCGCAATCCGATGGTGCAGGCTGGCATCCCGACGGTCGGGCTGGGACCATTGGGTGGGGATCTGACACAGAACGGCCAACACGACGAATGGGTGGATGCGGCGGACTATGCACGCTCGGTGCGGGTCGTCGCGCGCCTTTTGGCTAGTTGGTGTGGAGTCCACCAGCACTGATATCGACTTTCCAAGCAACCTAACGAAATGAGTGCCCCATGACCACGCTTTGCATTACCACCGGGAACTTCGCCTTCACGGCGCGCCTCGAGGAGCAGGCTGCTCCCAAGACCTGCGCAGCCTTCAGAAAACTTCTGCCTTTGGAGAGCCAGATCATTCATGTTCGCTGGAGCGGTGAAGGCGTTTGGATACCATTTGGCAACCGGGACTTCGGGATCGGCTACGAGAACCACACAAGCCATCCGGGGCCAGGGCATTTCCTGTTTTATCCCGGTGGCATCAGCGAGGCCGAAATCATCCTGGCCTATGGCGGGCTCAGTTTCTCAAGCAAGATGGGGCAGTTGGCGGGTAACCACTTTTTGACCATCACGGACGGCCTCGAACAGCTTCCAGAGCTTGGCAAGACCGTCCTTTGGAAAGGGGCCCAACCGATCAGCTTCGTAGATGCGTAGAACAATAGCTGCCTGTTCGCCGATGTATTTTTTGAAGTCGCGCATGATCTCGCGCTTGGCGGCCGATGTGCAACAACGCCTTTGGATCAAGAGCGAAGGAAGCTTCAAATCCACGCTCGGAGCTTTCCATCTCGATGTCGCGTTCAAAGCGCCGATGCGTGGCATCACTGCCCTGTTCGGTGCTTCTGGCTGCGGTAAAACAACGATCTGCGCTGCCTTGCCGGACTCGAATGCCTGCCAAGCCGGCTGACGATCGGCGAGGGGGTGTGGCAGGACACGGAGTCCGGCGTCGTCCATCCGCCGCACCGCCAGCAGGTGGACTACGTGTTCCAGGAGGCAAGTCTCTTCCCGCATCTGTCGGTTCGGAATAACCTGCTTTATGGCGCGTGACGGGTCGGCCGCAGCACGACCTCGAACGGCCTCGATATGCAGACGATCGTCGATCTCCTCGGTATCGATCGCTTGCTTGAACGGTCGCCATCGACGCTGTCGGGCGGTGAGCGCCAGCGCGTGGCTGTTGGGCGGGCGCTCTTATCTCGCCCGCGCGTTCTGCTGATGGACGAACCCATGTCGGCGCTTGTGGTCGTGTCGTGTGCAGGCATTGCGTCAAACTTGCCTTGCAACCTGACGATGTTGCTGAGCGCACGATCAAGTTGGCCAGCGATGCTGGGCTCAACATTCGCTGCGAAAGCAAGGTAGGGAGGTTACAAGCAGCACCGGCAGATGACGCTTCGGTAGGCTCAAAATCGTAGCATAAGGCCCTTAGTCTGTTTCGATCGGCAGGCTCGGATCTTTGGCCCATTCACCCATCGACCCATCATAGAGCGCGAGGTCGTCATACCCCAGCTGGTGCATCAAGAAGAGGTCGACAGTGGCGGAGATGCCGCCGCCGCAGTAGCCGACAACCCTCTTGTCCTTGGTTACGCCCTTTGCCTCGAATTTAGCGGCGGCATCAGCCAGTGTCGTGAAACCCTTGGTCACCGGATTAATGAGCGTCGCGGCCGATACGTTGACGCTGCTTGGCACCCGTCCAGGCCGGCCATAGCGGCTGGGCTCCAGGCCACAATGAAATTGAGGACCGAGTGCATTTACGATCACGGCGCCGGGCGCGTTGATGGCCGCCGCTGTCTCCCTCTTATCGACGAACAGGCCCAGCCTCGGCCGTGCCTTGAATGTGGCAGCCGGATACCCCTTTGGATCGCCGTTCTCGGTTGAGCGGCCTTCGGCTTTCCACTTGTCTAAACCGCCATCGAGGACGGCCACGTTATCATAGCCGAGAGAGCGCAGCATCCACCAGAACCGCGTTGCCCACATCATGGTGCCAATGCTGTAGAGCACAACACGCACGCCGTCGCCGATACCATGGCGTACGAATGCGGTCTCGAGTTGCGCAAGGTCTTTGGGCATCATGAACCAGGCGCGCTGGCTTTTGTCGGAGAACTCGCCTTGCAAATCAAGAAAGTCGGCACCAGGAATGTGCGCCTCTTTGAAGGTGGCCAGCCCGGGCACCGGGATGTAGGGCTCATCGACACCGGGCGGCGGTGGATTGTTGTAGGTCGTGCAGTCATAGATGCGCACATTCGGTTGGCCGACAAGCGCGGCTAGCGCCTCCGTCGAGATGATGGCGTTTGGGTCGCGCATGCTTAGCTCCCTTGTGCCTCCGCAGCCGAGCACTATTGCGCCGACCGACAGCGACCATCACAGTTTTCGAGCTCGTCCTCGGTGAAGTTTCTGCGCCGGAAACCGGGCCGCTATTTGATGATGGGCTATTTGAGAGGATAGTGTTGCCCCGGTCGCGTGGCAACCTCAACCCGAAGTAGCCCGTCACCACCCCTCAAAGCCAAGGCGGGTCATGCGTCTGCTGTCAGAGATGCGGCGCTCGTGGATGACAGCCTCCGAAGTGGATCCGTTGACCTCTTTGACTGCTGCACCCAAACATGGCAGTGACGCAGGTTCAATGTCAGCAGGTCAAGGAACCTACCAATGCAACTTGTGGATGTTGCTGCGGCGACCAATCGCCTTCTGCGTTTCCTCGAAGTGCCCGGCATCACCGACGAGGAAGCGTTGATCGGAAAGGACCTAGTTGCAGCGCTGAAGCAGGCCGGTGTGCCGGCGCGCGCCATACGGTTCGACGATGCTTATACCCGGATTGCCCTGCCAACCCAGTGCGGCAGCAAGACTTCGTGTATCGGCCCGACGAGGACGTCTATCGCTGCCCGGCCGGCGAGACGTTGAAGTTCCACTACGGAGAAGTCGCTGCATTGCAGCAATAATGCCTTCCTGTATTATTCGATCACCTCGTCGGCCTGTGCGAGCATCAATGGTGCGATCGTAAGACCGAGCGCCTTTGCCGTCTTGAGGTTGACGGCGAACTCGAACACGGTCGGCTGCTGGATCGGGAGCTCGCCGGGCGGCGTTCCGCGCAGGATGCCTGCGACGTGGTAGGCGGGACGGCGCCAGAGCGCA
>JANMNO010000160.1:0-70342 GCA_031374115.1 Hyphomicrobiaceae bacterium
GTGACATTGGCGTTCGCCGCTAAATTCGGTTACGTCGGGATGCCGCCTGGTGCCCGCGTCGGCATGATCTTCGCATTATTGCTCGCGATGATGCTGACCGGCATGCCGATCTCGATTGCACTCGGCCTGACCGTCCTTACCTACATCTTCACGCTCACGACACTACCGGTCGAAGCCATCGCGCTCAAGTTGTTCACCGGTATCGAAAAGTTCGAGATCATGGCGATCCCGTTCTTCATCCTGGCGGGAAACTTTCTGACGCACGGCGGCGTTGCGCGCCGCATGATCAATTTTGCGACCTCACTCGTCGGCCATTGGCACGGTGGACTGGCGCTCGCCGGCGTCATTGCCTGCTCATTGTTCGCAGCCGTCTCGGGTTCGAGCCCGGCGACGGTCGTTGCCATCGGCTCGGTGATACTCCCAGCGATGGTCGCGCAAGGCTTCCCTAAACGCTTCGGTGCCGGCGTGATCACGACGTCCGGCTCGCTCGGCATCCTTATTCCGCCGTCGATCCCAATGGTGATCTACGCCGTATCGACCAACACGTCGGTTGGCGCACTGTTCATGGCAGGCGTCGTGCCAGGCTTGATGCTGGCGTTTCTCCTAGGCCTCACCACGTGGCACCTTGCGCGCAAGAACAACTATCCGCGGATGCGGCCTGAGGGCGATCGGACCAGCGGCAAGGCGACTGCCTCGGCTTTCGGTGGATTGCTCGCCTGCGCGATCGTGACGACCTTTCCGCTATTCATCGGCTGGGGGGTCGGCTTGGTCACCGCACCGCTGCAGTCGCTGCAGTCGTTGTTCACCGGCGATATCGGCGGGTTCCTGGGGGTGACAAACAGGTTCAACATCGCCAACGGCTTCGCGATGTTTCTGGTCTCGATCGCGTGGCTGATCCTCGTCGGCTACCTCTTTCCCAAACGCGTCGGCATGGGCTTGCTCAAGTTCGAAGCGGCCCGCGTTTGGAACGCCTATTGGGTCAGCATCTGGGGTTTGCTGCTGATCGTCATCGTCATCGGCGGCATCTATTCCGGCTTGTTCACGCCGACCGAAGCAGCCGCAATGAGTGCGGTATACGCGTTCTTCATCGCCGTCTTCGTCTACAAAGATTTGAAGTTGTCGGACGTGCCGCGCGTGCTCCTCGACAGCGCGTCGATGAGTGCCATGCTGCTCTACATCATCACCAACGCGGTGCTGTTCTCGTTCGTAATGACATCCGAGGGCGTGCCACAAACGATGGCGGATTGGATTATCGCGCAGGGCTTCGGGCCGCTGGGTTTTCTGCTCGTCGTCAACATTCTTTTGCTGCTTGCCGGCAACGTGATGGAGCCGTCATCGATCATCCTGATCATGGCGCCGATCCTGTTTCCAGTGGCGATGAAACTCGGCATCGACCCGGTTCATTTCGGCATTTTGATCACCGTGAATATGGAAGTCGGCTTGTGCCATCCGCCGGTCGGGCTCAATCTTTATGTGGCTTCGGGCATCACCAAGATGGGTATAACGGAGTTGACGATAGCGGTGTGGCCGTGGCTGCGAACGATGCTGTTGTTCCTCATCGTCGTGACCTACTGGCCAGGCTTGTCGCTCTGGCTTCCCAAGGCTCTCGGAATGATGTGAGACTTCTTATTGGTCGCCGGCGACTCCGCTTCGCGGAGCCAGCCGCCGGCGACGGAGCACCAGAATCAATTAGTGGTCGCCGGCGACTCCGCTTCGCGGAGCCGGCCGCTGGCGACGGAGCACCGAGGTCAACATGAGCGATTTGATCGGCATCCCGTGCATCTTCATGCGCGGCGGCACCTCCCGCGGCCCATTCTTCAACGCTAAGGATTTACCGGCCGATATTGCCACGCGGGACCGCGTGCTTTTGGCCGCGATGGGATCGCCCGACGTGCGCCAGATCGACGGCTTGGGTGGCGCCGACACGCTGACGAGCAAGGTCGCGATCGTTTCGAAGTCGACCCGCCCCGGCGTCGATCTCGACTATCTGTTCGCCCAGGTCGATATCAAGAAGCCGCTCGTCGACACCGCTCCCTCGTGCGGCAACATGCTGTCGGGCGTCGCCCCGTTCGGCATCGAGACCGGTTTGATCCCGGCTAAGGACGGGGAGACCCGCGTTATGATCTTCAACGTCAATACCGAAGCGCGTATCGAGGCCGTGGTGCAAACCCCCGGTGGCCGCGTGAAATACGCCGGCGATGCGCGGATCGACGGCGTGCCAGGCACCGCATCGCCGATCATCCTCAACTTCATGGATGTCGTGGGCTCGGTCGCGGGCAAGCTATTGCCGACGGGCAATGTGCGCGATGTAATCGAGGGCGTAGAAGTCACCTGCATCGACGTTGCCATGCCGATGATCATGATGCGCGCTTCGGACTTCGGCATCGATGGCACAGAAGACAGGAAGCACTTCGACGCCAATAGAGCGTTGTTCGCGCGCGTCGAAAAAATCCGCATGGAAGCCGGACGCAGGATGGGTTTTGGCGACGTGTCCGACAAGGTGATCCCAAAGGTTGGTTTGCTGTCGAGGCCGCGCACGGACAAGGGCACGATCACGTCGCGCTATCTGACGCCGCACGCTCTGCATTTGGCGCACGCGGTGACCGGTGCGGTGTGCGTTGCGAGCGCCTGTGCCGTCGAAGGCTCGATCGCGCACGAACTCGCCAGGCCCGATGCGGCCACCCCGCGCACGATCTGGATCGAACATCCCTCCGGCGCGGTCGATGTACTGCTGCAGACCATCGGATTAGGCGCCAACATGGATGTCATCGCCGGTGCACTGCGCACCTGCCGCCCTATCATGCGCGGAGAAGTTCTGGTGCCAGCGCGTTTGTGGCAGCGGTGAACGCCAGCGCTTCTGTGGCGTCCCTTCATGAGTATCGACTTTTCGCGCCCGGGCTCGGAGCAGCCTTGCGCCGCGGCGGGCGGATGGTCGCATGCGGAAGAATATCTCGCACCGCTCACCGCAGGAACATTAGCCAGCCGGGACCATTTGCAAGAACACGGAAAAGCAGGACGAGCTAGACCTCTAGATCGACGGTCACCACTGCCCACGAACGCAAAAAAGGACCGCATTTCTGCGGTCCTTTTCTTTGTTTCTCAGCCTCTAGTTAGGCTGCCTGAACAATTGGGAGGTTGGTGTTCTTGTCCTCCCCGAGCCTGCTATCAGAACGAAGTGCAATGTGCATGTACCGCACTCGTCCTGCGATCTTGTCCTTCTTTACACCTAGCTCGCCGAACTCACGACCAAACGTTGGCAGTGCTAGCGGCTCCTTTTCCTGCTCTTCACACCAGGCACAGTAGTCCTCATACAAACCGGTAGCGGTCAGGCTCGAACCATCCTGTGCATCGATACGTTCCTTATAGAAGCGCTCCACATCCGTTTCCGGAGCGATCATCTTCGGTGCAGTCTTGTTGTCGTTGGCACTTGCGACCCGCGGTTTTGATACCACCGCGACCGGAGTTGCCGGAACATGAACCGCGACGGGCTGCTGGGCAGTCATGACCGTTGCCATGACGGGTGCAGCAGGAGCCTCGCGGTCATAAAGACGCCACTGACTGAAAGCGATGTACATGCCGAAACCGGAACCGACTTCGAGTAGCAAGGCGACAAAGATCGACATCGCAGTCTGGATGTCTTCCATTGTTGCCTGAGGCATGAACTTCTTCAGCAACGCCAGCAGCACTACGGCTTGCGGATCAGCATCGGTGGATTTACCGCCGCCGTTCTGCTCGATCTTGCGTGCAAGATCGCTTGCCTTGGCGCCAAGCTTGGACGCCTCTTGCGCGGAGGCAAGTTCGGCATTCAAAGCGTGTACGTTCTGACAGAAGTCACGTTGCGCCTTGCCATTCATCAAGGTGCAACCGCTGGTCCAGCCCCATTCGCGGCGATTTTTTGCGCCGTCGATTTCAGCTTGAACCGTCATTGCCGGACGGTGCTGCGGGATCCAGGCCAGCTGATCGTTGGTACGCTTCAGCTCGGTCTGCAGATCCTTGTAGCTTTGAGCACCAACCGCGCGTTGACCGGACGAGTCCGAGCGATTGAGAGCAGCATGCCCCAACGCCGATGTCATCGCGTAAGCGGTAACGACTACCCAAACGACGGCAGATGCGCCCGCCTGGGACCACATCCTGTTCCTGATGGCGGCAAAGAAGAAAAACGGCACCAGTGCCTTCATACAGTCGGCCGCCGCACTGGCCGATCCATAGATTACTCCGTCAAGCTCGGTTTTCCCGAGGCTATAGCCAAATCGATAGTTCATCGCAGCCGACACGGCGAGTAGAACGCCAGCTGCAAGAACCCCCAGCACGCCCAGAGCGTGTCTCATTGCCCTCTCCATTTCAGGGGGCTCGTCCACGCAGATACAAAGACCGACGAGCGATAAATAACATCAGCGAGGGTGCGATTGCTTCAGGCAGCAACGGCGCAAAGGCCGCTCCAAGATTGCACGATGTTCTAATTCGATGTGAGCTCCGGAGCTGTTGAGCCTGTTGCTATTCCCCAACAGCAACAGCAGTTCCGGCATCGAGCCGACACGTATCAATCAAACCTGAACGCATGAAACCGGACTGTTCTACACGAGTGGCTATCGCCGCTTGATTTCACCTGTGCAAAACTTCGCCCGGAACGAGCCCAACCAACGACGCCATACATCCGACTGGCTCCCTCGGGGCCGAAACTATGTGATTCGTAAGGATTTGGTAATCGTTTCAGTTGTGTAGGCGACTTATTCATCTTGCTTCTTGATTCGCGAGCGACTTAAGCGACTTCACTTCGGTGATAGTTGTCCCCAAAGAGCGCTGGCTTTATGCACCGGTTATCCCCAGCGGACAAAATTACCCACAGGATGATGGGGTAGCTACGCTCTATTCTACGAGATCTAGTGTTGCACCAACATTTTGCGTGATGCTCGAGAAACACAATCTCAAATCACTAATGTGGTATTTCCGCACGCACCAAGCGGTTTGGTGCACAGCCGTGACGAGCGAAGCAAGGCTGCACGACGCACCTTGCGGCGAGCATCCCATCGGCAGCGCAGTTTAGCTGCGATTGATCATATTCAAAATGGAACATCTCTTGCACATTTGTGATTGATCATGGACGAGCCAGCGCTGGTGGGAGTACAACTCCCTCAGTACCGGGATCGAGTTGCCGAGGGTAGTGGAGTTCGACGTCATGCGTATAGCCACGGGGTTCGCTTTTGCACTCGCGAGCGTTGGCTCGGTCCTCTATTTTTTGCCGCTGGACGCACCCCCTCAACACTCCGCAGAGCGTGTCGCGCCGGCCGTTCATGACGCGTCAAAGGTAGTGCTGCAACGGGGACCGACCGAACGACCGGCAGCTCTCACGCCTCGCGTCTTTTCACCCGACAAACCACTCGTGCGCGATCAGCAACCGGCAACTGCATTTGCGCCCGTAGCAACCTATTTCATTGCGCCTGTAGCGCCGAAACTAGCTGACCCCGGCCAGCGTAGGTTATCGTCTTCTCGCCCGGCCGATGAAGATGCCCGCCGCGAACTCGTGCGGGATTTGCAGCGGGAACTGAAGCGGGTCGGATGTTTCGAGGGTGAAGCGACCGGCACCTGGGCCCCAACCACTAAGAAAGCGATGACCGCCTTCACCGAGCGCGTGAATGCGACGCTCCCGTTGGACGAACCGGATTACATCTTGTTGACGCTCGTCCAGGGCCATGCCGCGCCAGCTTGCGGCAAGTCGTGCCCAAGCGGGCAAGCGATGAATGAGGACGGGAAGTGCCTGCCGCGTGCCATCGTTGCCCAAAAGGTCAAGCGCTCGGCAAACAAGGTGGCGCTGGCCGACGCTCCGACGCCGAACGATCTCATTGAGCGGCCTGCCAACGAGAAAGCGAAACTTCGCTCCGGTACGGCCGCCAGCACCGCGACGACCCACCCGTCGGATGGCACGCGGCTATCGAGCGTGTGGTCGACTGTCGTGACGGAGATACCGTCCGCAGCGGCCCCTTCCACGCGTAATCTGCCGCCTCTACCAGGCCGCATGGCGATCGGTGCGCCTGTCGAAGTTATCGCGTCACCCCAGGGGGCAACTGCTGCTCAGGCCGAAGCCGAGCGCACCAAGTTTGAACTCGCCAAACGGAAAGCGACGCTCGCCCAGGCTGAACGCAATGCGACTGCCGACGCCGACCGGCAAAGACGGATCGGCGAAGCCGAGAGCCGGCGTGCGCACGAAGCGATGGCATTGAAAAAGTCGCTCCAGGCGAGCCTGGACACAGCCGCGAAGAGGGTTGGGTCCGAGCAATTTGCAGCCTTGGACAATGGTGCGCTCGCAAATGCGGGGAGCGGTGTTAACGCGCCGGCTCCCGCTGTTGAGTCCGGAAAGCCGCCCATGCCGCCTATTCAGCTATCGGAAAAGAGGATCAAGCAGGGACAAATCAATCGGACCAATGCCAATCCGCCCGATGCGGACATCGCTCAGTCCACGGCCGCATATCGGCTCCCTGCGCCCCGGTTCGGGTCTGCACCTTATGGAATAGGCCGCATCGCCAGTGCAGCGTCGCGCCCTTCGTATGCCCCTGAACCGCGCCGGTGGACACGGACCATCTTTACCGACATTGCACGCATGCGTTGATGCGGCTGCGTAACTACTACGCTTATCCGCATGCAAAGCTAGCTCGTGGTGCATGCTTCCGCAGTCGGGATCCACGATGTGTTGTTTTGCTGAAGATCGCATTCGGCGATGACGGTGCCTAGGTGGGTATTCATGCACACGCGTTCGCCGAGTTTGTAGGCGGTGCCGCGGAACAAGCAGCGGCATGGAATAACATTGCCATCGCCGCCGACAACGCCGTGAAATGGCGACGATCTCCACTCCGATTGAGGTGAAACGCCCGCCGGGGGATCCTTCCCATCCTGAGCCAGAATGGGCGCTTTGAGCGTCAATGAAGTCGCGGCGGCCGCGATCAATCCCAACTTGAAAAGCGGTGCCAACTTGAAAAGCGGTGCCAACTTAAAAAGCGGTGACCGCCGATTGCCGGTTCCGCGGTGCGTCAACTTCAGCATGTTCGTGCCTCGTTTCGACAACCAGGATAGAACCCTAATCCAATCTTCAACAGATGTCATCGGGCACGCGAATGCGCATTTGTAATTCAGGGTCGGTCTGCTCGACCGCCAAACGGCGCACCAGCTCTGGATCGAGCCACTGCCCGCCGGCCAGTAGTTTACGGCTTAGTTCCCTGAGTTCAGCGCCTGGAATTCCCTTTACGATATAGCCACTTGCGCCGGCAGCGAGGCTCGCTCGCACAATCGCCAGATCCTGCCGGAACGAGAACATCGCAATCACCACATCTGGCGCCATCGCATTTATCTTCGCCGCAGCTAGGACCCCGCCTCCGGGCATGTTGACGTCGAGGAACATGAGATGGGGTTTGTCTTCGGCGGCTATGCGAACGGCATCGTCAGCCGATACGCCCTGCGCAACCACTTCGAAATCAGGTTCGTCTTGCAAAGTCTCGGCCATTCCGAGGCGGACCAATGGATGGTCGTCGACAATCGCAAGTCTGTACTTGTCCTTCATGGGAGCGATCTGCTGGCTAGGGTTCAACGCGCAAGTAAGCAGCGATTTTAGTGCCGGCGCCAACGCTACTGATGATTTCTATTCTACCTCCCAACGCCTGAACACGAGCGCGCATGCCGTTCAAGCCCAAGCTCCTGTCGGACACCGTCTCGGGATCAAAACCGCGGCCCCCGTCCTGCACGCAGATCTGCAGTTCCGACCCATGACGTGCCGAGACGCGGGGAGTTGTATCCTGGGCGTGCTTGAATGAGTTCGACAACGCCTCTTGCACAATCCGATAAGCGCAAATCTTTTGCGATAACGTTGCATTATTGGGCAGGTTTTCGCAGCTGACGGAAACTTTGCAGCCGGTGAACTCCTGATGGCGGCGCGCCGCCAGATGGATCGCGTCGGTAATCGAGACGGCATTCAGTTCGGGCAATGACAGGCCCGTCGATATGTCCCGCACCTCACGTAAAGTTTGCTTCATGACCTCGGTCAAGCTTTTATAATCATCAAGACTTCTCGGATCGCCGGCGCGGTCTATGACCGCCGACAAGCGATCGAGTTTCAGCAGAGTGAAAGTCAAAAGCTGCGCTGGTCCATCATGCAGATTGGCGCCAATTTTCTCCAGGACGCGCTCATGGATTTGAGCCGAGTTTTCGCTGAACTTTTGCAATGTACTGCGAAGTTTTTCGTTCTGATCGAGAAGGCACTGCGTCTCTGCGAGCTGATCGGTCAATCTGGAACTCGCCGTCCGGGCTGCATCGGCGAATGGCCGCGCCACCCAAAGATAAATCAGCGGAGTGGCAATGGCGGTGAGGCTTGTTGAAACTATCAGGCACTCCAAGATGACTGCAGGCGTCGGGTTCCATCCCGATAGCATCAGCATTACCAGCGCTTCGACAGTGAAGATTATGAATGCGATCTTGGCGACCATGATTACGAGGTCGCTAATCTGTGGCGATTGGACCTGCCGGTTGTCGACTGTCAACGCCATATCGTTGTCCTCGCGAATGTACCGGTTCTTTCAAAAGCCATTTCGACTGTTCAGTCCACCAAACTGTGAACTTGTTTTCTGGTGAATTTAGTTCCTGCAGAATTGCTAAGCCTTTTGAACGAGGCCGACGTTTGCTGTTCTAATGTCGAAATACGAATCGTCCGTCAACGAGCACCGCCCGCAGAAAGCGCATTATCGCCGTCAACCGCTACCCTCATTAGCCGCCGTCGAGAAGACCTTAGAACAGCTCGAGCCGCCAACAAAAGCGGGGCCCCATTAGGACCCCGCTGCTAATCACGCTATTATTGCCAACCATGTTCCCTAGGCAGCGACTGTGCCTTCATGACCGGGATCGCGAAGCACATAGCCGCGGCCCCAAACTGTTTCGATATAATGCTTACCGCCAGTCGCCGTTTGCAGCTTCTTGCGGAGTTTACAAATGAAGACATCGATGATTTTGAGTTCAGGCTCGTCCATGCCACCATAAAGGTGATTGAGGAACATTTCCTTGGTCAACGTCGTGCCTTTACGCAGCGACAGCAATTCGAGCATTTGATACTCTTTGCCTGTCAAGTGAACGCGGGCGCCATTGACCTCGACGGTCTTGGTATCGAGATTAACGCGAAGCTCGCCAGTATCGATAACTGACTGGGCGTGCCCTTTCGACCGCCGCACGATCGCCTGAATGCGCGCGACGAGTTCATCTTTGTGGAACGGCTTCGTCATATAATCGTCGGCTCCGAATCCGAGACCGCGAACCTTATCGTCGATACCGGCTAGGCCTGACAGAATAAGGATTGGCGTTGACACCTTGCTCACGCGCAAAGTCTTCAAGACCTCGTATCCACTCATATCGGGCAGATTGATGTCCAACAGAATGATATCATAGTCGTAGAGCTTGCCAAGGTCGACACCTTCCTCACCAAGATCTGTAGTGTAAACGTTGAAACCTTCGGACTGCAGCATCAGTTCGATGCTTTGCGCCGTCGCACTATCATCCTCGATCAGAAGGACTCTCATAGTCTGCCTCTCGTCCCCAGCCTACTGGAAGGCTGCTGCCCCAGTGTTTAAAGAGCACGCACTGATACTGTCGCTAAGCCGTTGTTAGGAATTTAGGGGTCAGAAGTTAACAAACTCTGATCTTGACTTTAAAAAGTCTGAAGTATCGACTTTTTAACTAGACCCATCGCTCCAGCACATCGAGACACATAAGCTGCAACGCCGCAGCACAAATTCCGCGGCGAAGTGCCGCGAACGACGAACGTGCCATAAGCCCTGTTGCAGATGCAGTTTTCACCATTCGCACCGTGACGAATGACCGAAAGATCTGTCTTGAAAACGATGCCCTATTTCGGCCTCAATCGATTCGTTCGACAACTGCAACCTGCCACCCGAATCAATTAACAGAATTCGCGGTTTGGCCCTAGGGCATGTGCGGCTTTTTTTATTTGTGGCAGGTCTGTGGCAATGACTGAGACCAATGTGCCACAGCGCGCCGATGAGCTGCCAGTTGGCGGCGGCGGCAGTCACCGTCGTCATTCGGTCACATGCATTCCGCTTGGCAAGTTTGAAGCATACGCTAGGTTGGTTCCAGTCCTTTCAACACCAGCTTCTGCGAAGGATTTTCATGCAAGTATTCTCTCGGGCGAACACGTTATTTTGCGTCTGCATTGCGGTGACATCGACCTTGCTCCAGGCGCAGGCGTGGGCGCAGACACGCGCCGAAACTTTGCGGCAAGTAACCGGCAACTCCATCAATACGCTGGACCCGACAATGCCAGGTTCGACGCGGGAGGCTTTCGGGCTTTCTATGAACGTCTACGACCGCTTGGTCACATTCGAGCGCAAGCCCCAAGGCAACGGCTTCGTTTTTGACTACGATAAAATCCGGGGCGAACTGGCCGAAAGCTATAAAGTGTCACCGGATGGCTTGAAGCTCACATTCAAACTGAGGAGCAACGGCAAGTTCCACGATGGCACGCCGATCACCGCTGACGATGTGAAATGGTCGCTCGATCGTCACGTTTCGTCGAAGTCGCTGGCGGCGTCCCAGTTGGCGACCGGCTCGCTGACGAAGCCAGAACAGTTCAGGGTCATTGATCCGCTGACATTCGAAGTCACCTTAGAGAAACCTGATCGGTTTGCGCTACCAAATCTTGCAACCGTCTACGCCATCATAATAAACAGCAAACTGGCGAGAAGCAAAGCGACGGCAGAAGATCCATGGGCGCAAACCTGGCTGAAGGACAACACGGCGGCGAGCGGCGCCTACACGATCGAAACGTATAAGCCCGGCGAGCAAGTTGCCATCCGGCGCAATGAAGATTGGAAGGGCAATTCCGACGGCAAGCCCGCTGCATTCAAGCGTGTCATCATGCAAACAGTGCCGGAAGCTGCCACACGGGCAAGCTTGATCGAGAAAGGCGATGCCGACATTTCGATCGACCTGTCGGCCAACGATGTGCTGTCGCTCGAGGATAAAGGCAAACTGAAGTTGGTGTCGACGCCGCAGTTCAATGCATTCGCGATGGTGGCGTTCAACACGAAGATGGCGCCATACGACAACGTGAAGGTGCGCCAGGCAATTGCCGCAGCGCTGCCCTATGACGACATGTTCAAGGCGGCGATCTTCAAGCGCGGAGCGCCCCTGCACAACGGCGCTTGGAGTGGCACGCCCGTGAACAGCGTCTTCCCGCAGCCGATGCCGTTCAAACAGGATCTCACAAAGGCCAAGGCGCTGCTGAACGAAGCGGGATTTCCAAATGGCTTCGAGACGACGTTTTCATTCAATGTCGGCTCGGCGCCGATCAGCGAGCCAATGGCGGCGTTGATCAAGGAAGCGCTCGCCAAGATCGGCATCAAGGTCGAAATTCAGAAGCTTCCCGACGCACAAATATCGACACTGGTCTCGGAGAAGAAGCTGCCGTTCCTGGCCGAGAACTCGATCGCCTGGCTCCCCTCCACCGACTACTTCTTTCGCGTGTTCTTCAATGGCCCCTCGCGCTGGAATTATTCGTCGTGGGCGAACGCCGAGATCGACGAGCTGACCAAACGGGCGCAGTTCGAACAGGATCCAAAGGCATACGATGCGCAGGCCAAACGGATGATCGCGCTCGCCGCGGAAGAAGTACCGTTGATCCTGCTATGGCAACCGAACCAGGATGCGGTAATGGCGCCGGCGATCGAAGGCTACACCTATTGGTTCCACCGCCAAGTCGATTTCCGCGACTTGAGCCGCAAGCCTTGAACGCAGACAACCAAGACAATGACGACGTTAAGCACCATCGCGCGCAGGACAGGGAGGCGGTTCGTCTCCTCGTTACCGGCGTTGCTCGGCGTCGTCATGTTCACCTTCATTCTGATGCGCGTGCTGCCTGGCGACCCGGCGATATTCTTTGCCTCGGGACCAAACGCGGGACAGGCCGAGATCGAAGATCTGCGCCGGCAGATGGGGCTCGACAAGCCGATCCCGCAGCAGTTGGTGCTCTATCTGCGCGATATCGCGACCGGCAACCTGGGACGCTCGCTGACCACCGGACAACCGGTGCTGGCCGACATTCGCCAACGGTTGCCGGCCTCGCTCGAGTTGACGTTCACGGCGCTAACCCTCGCCCTTCTGCTGGCAATCCCGCTCGGCATCGCCGCTGCGCTGCGGCCGGGATCGCTCGTCGATCACGCGGTGCGGTTTGCCTGCACGCTCGGCGTCTGCGTACCGACGTTCGTTTCGGGGTTGCTGTTGATTTACGTGTTCTACTATTTGTTGGGCTGGGCGCCTGATCCGACCGGCCGGCTCGATATCTTCACCTCGCCACCGCCACGCCTCACCGGCTTTTTGATGATCGACAGCCTGTTCGCCCGCGACGGCGAAGTTGCACGGGCAGCTGCAAGCCAGCTTGTTTTGCCGGCTGTCACCATGGCGCTGTTCGTGCTGGCCCCCCTCGCCCGTATGACGCGCGCCTCAATGCTCGCGGTTTTGAGCAGCGACTACATCCGCACGGCTGAAGCGATGGGATTGTCGCGCGCCCGCATCATCATCGTCTACGCACTGCGTAACGCACTGCTACCGGTACTGACCATTGCAGGCATCGTGTTCTCGACGATGTTGGGCGCAAATGTTCTGGTTGAAAAAGTATTCTCGTGGCCAGGGGTTGCGTCGTACGCGCTCGATGCGCTGCTGTCGGCCGACTACGCGCCGGTGCAAGGCTTCGTGCTGCTGATGGCCTCGATATTCGTCATAGTGAACCTGACGATCGACGTTCTCTACGGCCTTGCCGACCCCAGGATCGGCATCGAATGACGACGTCGACACTCAGCCATGCCGGCTATGTGCTCCGCGCCAATCCGCTGACCGCGATCGCTGGAGGCGGTGCGGCACTCCTGGTCTTCGTTGCTTTGTTCGGGCCGTGGATCGTGCCGTACGATCCAATCGCGTCGAACGTGTCGAACTCGCTGCAGCCGCCGAGCTCCGCACACTGGGCCGGCACGGATCAACTCGGCCGCGACATCTTTAGCCGTATCCTGGCTGCCACCCGTCTAGATCTGTTAATTGCGGCATCCGCCGTCAGCCTTTCGTTCGTTGCCGGCGCGCTGATCGGGAGCTTGTGTGGCTACTGGGGCGGCACTGTCGATCGTTGGGTCGGTCGCATCGTCGATGTGCTGATGGCATTTCCGTTGTTCGTGCTGGCGATGGCAATGGTCGCGGCGCTCGGCAATCGCGTCGAAAACATCATCTACGCGACGGCTATCATCAACTTGCCGTTCTACATCCGCTTTGCGCGCGCCGAGGTGAACGTGCGCCGCAATCTCGGCTGGGTGGAAGCTGCGCGCGCGTCAGGCAATAGCCACACGCAGGTGGTCACGCGCTTTCTGTTGCCGAACATTCTGCCGGCGATGGCGGTCCAGATTTCGCTGAACCTGGGCTGGGCGATTCTGAATGCTGCCGGCCTCTCCTTTATCGGGCTCGGTGTGCAGCCGCCAACGCCGGAATGGGGCATCATGGTCGCGGAAGGCGCACGCTTCATCACCACCGGTAAGTGGTGGCTGGTGGCTTTTCCAGGCCTCGCGCTGATGCTCGCGGTGCTGTGCTTCAACCTGCTTGGCGATGGCCTGCGCGACATCCTCGATCCACGGATGCGCACGTGAGCGGATCGCGCATCGACGGAGCGCCTCTCCTTACAATCGAGGATCTAAGGGTATCGTTCGCGACGCGACGCGGGGTGGTCGAAGCGGTGCGCGGCATCGACTTGACGGTCGCGAAGGGGGAAATACTGGGCATCGTCGGTGAGAGCGGATCGGGAAAGTCGGTCACGGCGTTCTCGGTGATGCAGCTACTCGACCGGGCTGCACGTATCACGCGCGGCACGATCCGCTTTCGCGGGCAGGACATCACCCGGCTCGGCACATCCGACCTGCGCCAATTGCGCGGCGCTGAAATGTCGATGATTTTCCAGAACCCGCGCGGCTGTCTCAATCCGATCCGCCCCGTCGGCGAGCAGATATCCGATGCCCTGCGCTCCCATCGCGGCATGACGCGCGCCGAAGCCCGCACGCGGGCCCTGGCTCTACTTGAGGCGGTGCTGATACGTGAGGCGGAAAGGCGCCTCGACGCCTATCCGCACGAACTATCCGGCGGCATGTGCCAGCGCGTCATGATGGCAATGGCGATGGCGTGCGAGCCCGATCTGCTCATCGCCGACGAGCCCACCACGGGCCTTGACGTCACCACACAAAAGACGGTGATGGACCAGCTGGCCGCGATAGTGCGCGAGCGTGGCATGGCGATGATCCTGATCACCCATGATCTAGGCCTTGCCTCGATGTACTGCGACCGGGTGGCGGTGATGGAGCAGGGGTTGATCGTCGAAACCGCGGCCTCCGGGGCACTATTTGGTGCTCCCAAGCACGCCTACACAAAGCGGCTGGTTGCGGCCTCGCCGACGCCGACCTCAACTGTCGAGAGCTTGTCGCCGGATTTTGCCTACCGCTCGCCACCGCTAAGAGCCATCACCGCAGTTGCACAGCCTCCTCTCCTCTCTGTCGAAAACCTGGTCAAGCGTTTCGACGGCGGCGTTGCGGCAGTTGACGGGGTGTCGTTCGCCATCGGTGCGGGCGAAAGCTTAGGGCTCGTCGGCGAGTCTGGTTCTGGTAAAAGCACGATCTCGCGCATCGTATGCCGGCTGATCGACGCGACGTCGGGCGCCATTCAATTCGAAGGCCGCGATATCGGCGCGATCCCAGCGCGCGGTTTTCATAAGGCACCGGAGCGCGCCAGCATCCAGATCGTGTTCCAGGATCCCGGCGATAGTCTCAATCCACGGTTCTCAGCGTTCGACTCGATCGCCGATCCGCTGCGCCGATTGAAACGCATCAGCGACGGTCGTGACTTGCGCGAGCAAGCACTCGACTGCGCCTCGCGATGTGGTCTGCCCTCTGACTTGATGGACCGATTTCCGCATCAGCTGTCCGGCGGGCAACGCGCACGGGTCGGCATCGCGCGCGCCATCGCGGCCCAGCCGAAGTTGCTGATCCTAGACGAGCCGACGGCGGCGCTCGACGTGTCGGTGCAAGCGTTGATCCTGCAGCTCCTCGACAAGCTCCGGCGCGAAGAAGGTATGGCCTACCTGTTCGTCAGTCACGATCTCAATGTCATCCGCATGATGTGCGAGCGCACCCTCGTGTTGAAGGAAGGCCGGGTGGTCGAACAGGGGTCGAGCGACGAACTGTTCGCTCGCCCCACAACTGATTATACGCGCGACCTGCTCGCAGCTATCCCGCACTTCGATCCGAGCAATTCAAAAGTGTCCGTGTAACGATTACACACTCATGCCATCGCTGGCTGCCGTATGAACTGCTGATTGCCGCCGCCCTTCCAGAGCCACAGCGCGATCGCCAGATTGAGGATATTCCAGGCGATCCCGTGCAGGAAGCCCAGCTGATATGAGCCGGTAAGATCGTATATTACGCCGGTCAGCCAACCGCCCAGCGCCATCCCGACGATGGTCGACATGATCACCAGCCCGACCCGCGTGCCGGCTTCGGATGCGGCAAATTTCTCGCGCACAATGATCGCGTAGCTCGGTACGATGCCACCTTGGCTCAATCCAAATAGAGCGGACACGATATAGAGCGACATCAGGCCGTCAAACGGCAGATAGAGCAGCAACGTCAAGCACTGTAGTCCGGACCCGAGCAGAAGCGTTTTCACGCCACCGATGCGATCAGCGATCCAGCCCGAGGCAATCCGGCTCACAACCCCTAGTCCCAGCATGATCGACAGCATTTCCGCGCCACGCGCCGTACCGAACCCCAGGTCCGCGCAATAGGCGACGATATGTACTTGCGGCATCGACATCGCGACGCAACAGGCGAGCCCAGCGACTATGAGCAAGGTTTGCAAGCGAGCGGGCGAGGTCGAAGCTTGTATTTGGCCATCGTTGCCAGCCAGCCCGATTGCCGGTCCCGTTTCGATCGGCGAGCGCCGCCGCAGCAACAGCAGAAGCGGCAGCATCGTCGCCAGGCAGAACAGGCCGACGTAAATGTTTGTCTGCCGCCATCCGTAGTTGGCGATGCCGTACTGCAGGACCGGCGGCCAAAAGGCGCCAGCGAGATAATTTCCGCTTGCGCATATCGCGACCGCGATGCCGCGGCGCCGCCGGAACCAATGCGAGATATCGGCGATCAGCGGCCCAAATGTCGCCGATGTGCCGACGAGCCCGATGACGAGCCCTTGGACCAGGATAAATTCCCACAGCGTCCGCGTCATCGACGTCAAGACGAACCCGCTGCCGATTGCCAGCGTGCCCAGCAGCAATGGCGGTACAATACCGACGCGGTCCGCCAGTCGCCCCATCAGGATGCCGCCCAGCGCGATACCCATCATCGTCATTGTGTAGGGCAGCGATGCGGTGCCACGCAGCACGCCGAAATCAGCCTGGATCGTCGGTAATGACACAACCACCGACCAAAGCCCGATGCCACCTATCGTCGACAGCAGGGTTGAGACAAACAAACGTCGCCATGAATAACCGCTATCGATCGGGTCATCACCGGCTTGGCCGCCCGGCATGCTCGCGACCTCGCTTGATCTCAACATATCAAAACTTTCCCGCACAAGGCTCTTGCTCCGGTGGCAGGGTTACACCAAATCTCCGGACTGACCCACAAGCCGGGCACGCGGCTGCCATGCACCGCACCTGTTTGATGATATGAAAACGCCGCGTTATGTTCATAATGTTGCGATCATTGCTGCTCATAGACTAGAGACGTCCGCTTTTACCCCAAGGCATCGCTGCGCTCTCCATGGCAGTCCTCACTCCAGACATTCCCCAAGCCGAGCTGGCGATCATCGAGATGACGAACGCGTTCCGCAACGAGCAGAAGCTTGGAGCGGTCAAACCGAACTCTCAACTGACAGCGGCGGCACGCGCCTACGCACAGTTTCTCGCGGCCTCGGACATGTTTTCGCACACCGCTGACGGTCGCCAGCATTCGGACCGGGCGAAAAGTGCTGGGTATTCCTACTGTCAAGTGTCCGAGAACCTGTCGCTCAACATGGATAGCCGGGGCTTTGAGACACAGCAGCTCGCCCGCGACGCGGTCGAGGGTTGGAAGAAGTCGCCCGGCCACCGCAGGAACCTCGTTGCTCCTCACGTCGTCGAAATTGGCGTCGGCGTGGCCAAGGCGCGTGGTGAAGAAAAGTATTTGTTGGTGCAGCTGTTCGGCCGCCCGCAATCGCTCAAATACGAGTTCAAGATTCAAAACGGACTAACCGACACAGTCACCTATTCGTTTGGCGGCACGAAACATGAGATAAAGCCGCGCAACGTCATAACGCACGTTGCCTGCCAACCAGATCCGATCGCCTTCGAGCGTGTCGGCCTGCCCTTGATCGGACGCACCTTGTCGGGCACCTATCAGGCAGGCGATGGGGATCTATTTACGCTGCGAAGTTCGCCCGCCGGTGGCGTCATCATCGACGTTTCATCGAAGCCGCTACCTGCCGCCAAGGCAGCGATCAGCCGGTGACGTTGGCACTCGCAGCGTGACGGCGCATCAAGCCGGGCAACCGTAGCCTGACATCGGGCAGGGGCAACTCCCGCGGATGCAACACCCGTCGCTCGATGAAGTACCCAGTCAATTCTAGTCCCGTCAGAACGGCATCGGTGGTCACTTCCGAAGGCCGCTCGGCGGTGAGGAAAGACGGCAGAGCCAATAGCTTATCCTTGTACGGCTCACCGGCTGATCTGGACACCGCGCGACCTGACTTGGGCGATACATATCCAAGATCGAACTTGGCGCCGGTCGCGGCACAGGTTGCCAGATCGAGGCCGAAGCCAAGCTCGGTCAACAGTGCAAGCTCCCAGCGCACATAGAGCGCCGGCCACACAGTCGCATCATCGAGAAAGCCCAGAACGAAGAGCGTGATCTCGTACAGATTCGGGTGAGGGTCGCGCTCGGGCAGCATTCGGCTGAGCGCTGCAACAGAGCTCAAACCGGCGAGCGCCAAAGGCTCCTGCATTGCGGCCGAGGCATAGCCGCGACGAAGTTCTATTGTCGCGTGCCCCAGTTGATCGGCAAGACGCGCCTTCCAAGTTGCATCAACATGATTGCCGATTTGCAGCGTCGGCCGCAGCCGTCTCGCGCGGCCTCCGTGCACGAGCGAACTGTGACGGCCATGCTCGCGCGTCAGTAGTTCGACGACGGCCGCTGTTTCGCCGTGCGGCCTTACCGAGAGAATTATACCTTCGTCCGTCCACTCCATGCCGGGTCTTATACAGCGTCATTGGCTTAGATGTTGAGTGGTTTAAATGCGGGCGAAGGCGATTGCAGCGGAATGACGCGCGGGCCGGGCGATGGCGATTGGCCGGGCGCCGGTAGCGAGGGTGGAACTTGCTCCAGCGCACACGGACTGGCACTCGCCACGCAAACCACCTTGTGTTCGGTAAATGGCTGGCAGGAAAGCGACCTCGTTATAGCAAGACGCCAAGCAGCGAAGCGGGAGCCGGACAATCCCGCCGCCTTGATCCACGCGTCCAGAGCTAGTTTCTGAGCCTCGGCGACGGTCTTTGCAACATGCGGCCCGCTACTGACCTTTTCCTTGCACACTCGGACGGCCGCTTGCGGCGAACCCGGCGCCGTCCCCGCCAACAACACTGCACCTAAAACAACCGCCTTCAGTCGCAAGGATGCCTCCTATTCGCTTGGAAATTCCAGCCCAAGTTCGCGATATCGCTCGGGATCGTTGCCCCAGTTGTCGCGCACTTTCACGAACACGAACATATCGACCTTGTGTTCCAACAGTGCCATGAGCTGCTTGCGCGCTTCCATCGAAATCGCCTTGATCGTGGCGCCGCCCTTGCCGAGCACGATTTTGCGTTGGCTCTCGCGCTCGACGAAGATCGTTTGCTCGATGCGAACGCCGCCGGTACGCAACTTCTTCCACGACTGCGTCTCGACCGTAATCGCATAGGGCAGTTCGTCGTGCAGGCGATGGAAGATCTGCTCGCGGGTGATTTCGGCAGCAAGCATGCGCATCGGCAAATCGGTGATGTCATCGTCCGGGTAGTGCCAGGGGCCAGCCGGCACCGACGCTGCCAAGTAATTCGTGAAGTCGGCGACGCCGTCGCCATTCAGCGCCGCGATCATGAAGGTCTTGTCGAATGACTGGCGCTTCGTAATTTCGGCAGTCAAACCGAGAAGCTTTTCCCGGCCCTCCAGTCGATCGATCTTGTTGAACACCAGCAGCTTCTTCGACATCGATTTGCCAAGCTGCGTTAAGATCCGGTCCACATCTTCGTCGATGCCACGAGCAGCGTCCACGATAAGCGCCACCACATCCCCGTCGCCGGCACCGGTCCAGGCCGCCTTGACCATCGCTCGATCCAGCCGGCGCTTGGGTTCAAATATGCCCGGCGTATCGATGAAGACGAGTTGGCTTTTACCGGCGATCGCGATGCCGCGGATCGGCATGCGCGTCGTCTGCACCTTGTGGCTGACGATCGAGACCTTGGCGCCGACGATTTTATTGACGAGCGTGGATTTGCCGGCGTTCGGTGCGCCGATGACTGCGATGAAGCCGCATCGCGTTTCCGGATCGGGTTGGGTCGCTGCTGGCTCATTACTCATGCGGTGGCTCCGCCCATACGTTCTGCCGCAATAGAAACGCCGTTGCAGCCGCCTGCTCAGCGATCCGTTTGGAACGGCCATCGCCTTGTGCCGGCTTGAAGCCCGCGATCTTTACTTCAGCCACGAACCTTGGCGCATGATCGGGGCCCTTGCGAGCATATTCGATGTACTCGGGTAACGGCAGACCTTGGCCCTGCGCCCATTCCTGCAAAGCCGACTTGGGATCGGCCGAAACATCGGGGAGCGCCTTGAGGAGTGGCCCCCAGAGCTTCCTAACCATGGCGCGTGCCACGTCAAAACCCGCTTCGATGAAAACGGCGCCGAGTACGGCTTCCATCGCGTCTGCCAATATCGTCTCCTTGGTGCGCCCGCCATGCACCGACTCACTGTCGCTGAGGACCAGTTGCGGCCCCAAACCCACTTGGTTCGCAACCAGGGCGCATGTGCCGCCACGCACCAAGCGATTGAACCGGCGAGCTAGATCCCCCTCCGACGCGTCTGGAAATGTCTCGCTGACGAGTTCGGCAACGGCCAGCCCGAGCACGCGATCGCCAAGAAATTCAAGCCGCTCGTTGTCTGAGCGAGGCTGCGATGCAGAACGCGCACTCGAATGTGTCAAGGCGAGTGTTAGAAGGCTGCGGTTTTGGAAGCCATAGCCGATAGACTTTTCCAGGTCAGTCGGTTTACCCGGTCGCACGAGCGCCATCACATTAGCGAACAAGATTGAAGAATCTCGACCAGCGAACATCGGATGGCCAGGTCCACGGTGCCAGAATTCGGAATGCCTGAGGCTCGTCGAATGCGCCGGAGAAGAAGATGATCTCCGCCCGCCCGACGAGGTTTTCAAATGGCACGAAGCCGACCCCGCGCGGAAGTCCAAAGCGGCTATCCGAGGAGTTGTCGCGATTGTCGCCCATCATGAAGTAGTGCCCAGCTGGCACCTTGAACGTCGCGCTGTCGTCAGCCGGACCGTTTTCTTCCGCATCGAGTACGCGATACTTGACGCCTTCCGGCAACGTCTCCTCATAGACCGGAATGCCGTTCTGCCGGCGGCCATCCTCGTAGGTATTGAACGAGCCGATACGGCGCTTGGGCACGGCTTTGCCGTTGATGTACAGAACGCCCTTCAGCATCTGTATCTCATCGCCAGGCATGCCCACCAATCGCTTGATGTAATCGGTCGAATTGTCCTTTGGCCACTTGAAGACGACGACATCGCCACGCTTCGGCTGACTGGCAAAAATGCGCCCATCGAACATCTTATTGGCGAGAATGGTACCACCGAAGGGGAACGAGTGGCGGCTGTAGCCATAAGAGAGCTTCGACACGAAAAGGTAATCGCCGACGAGCAGCGTCTCCTTCATCGATCCGGATGGAATATTGAACGGTTGATAGAAGAAGACTCTGACTAGAATTGCAAGCGCGAGCGCCTGGATGACGATCTTAGCGGTTTCCCGCCAGCCGCTGTCGTGCTGATCATGTGACTGCATATCGGTCTCGGACTTGAGGCTCATCTGCAAAAGCTCCCGCGCGCCCCGCCGAAGTGCGCCGCATTGGTCCCCGCGTATAGACCTTAAACGGCCGATGCGCAAAGGCGGATTGATCGTTATCTGGCAAGGTGGCCCTGATCGCCGGCTTGTACCAGATCGTTACGTCAATCGATGTACGTGACCTGATCCGATTTGAGCAAGGCGGCGATGTTATCCAGACAGGTCAGTCCGGCGCCGATTTTCGCCTGAACCGCAGCTTCAGCCGCGCGGATCGCGTCGAGCCGGCTCAAAACCTGATCGAGGATGGCGAGGGGAATAACGACCACCCCATCCCGATCGCCGACGACCACATCGCCCGGCGCGATTGCGATGCCGCCAGCCACGACCGGGAAACCAACTCGGCCAGGGCCACTGCGCACGCAAGAATTCGGCGTTATGCCTCGGGCAAATGTGGGCAATCCAATGCCGAGCATACCTTCAAGATCGCGCGCCATACCGTCGATCACGATGGCGGCAAAACCGGCGTTGCGGGCGAGCCAGCAGACGTTGTCGCCGACGACGGCGGTGGCTGCAAACGCATCGGCTGCGGCAATCAGGCAATCGCCCGGTCGGCCAACTGCGATCGCGGCGAGTATCGCGAGATTGTCCGATGGACCGGTTTCGGCGGTAATCGCCAGGCCGACGAAATGCGCGCGATTTGGATCGATCGGCTTGATGGCCGCATCCATCGCCCCGCGTCCGTCCATCGCGTCGATGATATGCCCGGTCTGCGCATCTGTTAACTGCATCAGCTTTTCCGCTGCAGGACGCGGCCAATTCTTTTTGATGGCGAGGAGCGGCGGATTGTCCAACATCGATCGATCTCCGGAAGCTGCAATCAGTACAATGTTACACCAAAACACTAGCATGACGTGGCGCCCGCAGCTTAAGTGAGAGCTGTCATGCAAATCTACCTCCCCATTGCCGAAATGCCGATTAATGTCGTGATGCTCCTCGGCATGGGGCTGGCGGTGGGCGTGCTGTCGGGTTTGTTTGGCATCGGTGGCGGCTTCATCGTCACGCCATTGCTGATATTCCTTGGCGTACCCGCGCCGATTGCAGTCGGCACCGGAGCAGCTCAAGTTGCTGCTTCATCGGTGTCTGGTACCGTCACCAACTGGGCACGGCAATCGATCGACTTCAAGATGGTCGCGATCCTGCTGGCAGGTGGCCTCGTCGGGTCGACGCTCGGCGTCTTCATGCAGCGCTGGCTGAAGGCGATCGGTCAGCTCGAACTGTTTATCTCAGCTGTTTATGTGATCTTGCTCGGCACGATCGGTGCCTTGATGCTGATCGAGAGTATCGAGGCCATTCGGAAAAAGAAGATTGCGAAAGCGTCGGGAAGCGCTGCCCGGACCAGTCATCATAACTGGATCCAAGGGCTGCCATTCAAGACCCGTTTCCCAGCATCCAAGCTTTACATCAGCACCGTGCCGTCACTGGCAATCGGCGCCGCGGTCGGCTGGCTTACGGCGATCATGGGCGTCGGCGGCGGTTTTCTATTGGTGCCGGCACTGATTTATCTGCTGCGCATGCCGACCCGGATCGTGATCGGCACCAGCGTTTGCCAGATCATGTTCGTGACGGCCTACACCACCGTCATGCAGTCCTGGCAAAACCACTCGGTCGATCTTTTGCTGGGCCTGCCACTGATGATCGGCGGTGTTATCGGTGCCCAGTACGGCGTGCGCCTGGGGCAAAAGATGCAGGCCGAACAGCTACGGGTATTCTTGGCGCTGCTGGTGCTTGGTGTCGCCCTGCGCATGATGGTCGATCTTGCGCTGCCGCCGAAGGAGATCTACTCCATCGACGCTAGGCGCAGGTAACCCGGCGTGAGCATCAGGCAGCCTTGTCGAACGCTAGTTTGAAGCCGTGCAGATCGGCAAGCGTCTGGATCGCCTGCTTTGCTTCGGCGTCCGCCATGGCGGTGAAGGGGGGACGTAGTTCGGCCCAGCCGGGATCGCCGCGATAGTGCGCGACCACCGCCTTCAGCAACGGGATCACCGGGTAGTTCTGGAACGTCTTTCGCAGGGCCGATAGATCGGCCTGCATCCGATCAGCGTCGGGGCCCTGCCAGTTGTCATAGAGCTTCCGCATTGCGGCAGCACCAACGTTTGCCGTCGCCGAAATGCATCCGACAGCACCAGCGCGAAGCCCATCGAGGAGGAACAGCTCCGCACCAGGGAACAACTCGAAGCCGGGGAACTGCTCCAGAATCGCTTTCATGTTGTTCCAATCCCCGGAGCTGTCCTTCAGCCCAACGACCGTATGCGGAAATTCCTTACGCAACCGCGCGATCAGCGACAGCGGGATGCCGACCTGAGCGACGGGCGGGATGTGGTACAAGTAGACCTTGAGGCGGTCGTCTCCGACCTCGTCGATCACATCCGCATAAAAACGGAACAGGCCTTCTTCGCTGGGGTTCTTGTAATAGAAGGGCGGCAACATCAACACGCCACCGCAACCCGCATCGACCGCATGCTGGGTCAGGATCGCAGCGTCAGTGATCGAGCACGCACCGGTGCCCGGCATCAACTTGGCCGGATCGATGCCGGCATCGACGAGATCCTCGAGCAGCTCCATGCGCTCGTCCAACCCGAGGGAATTGGCTTCACTCGTGGTGCCGAATGGAGCGAGAGCTGTGCAACCGTTCTCCATCAACCATTCGGCGTGATCGATGAACCGATCCGGATCAGGCGATCCATCCTCGCCGAACGGCGTCAACACAGGCGCAATCACGCCCGAGAAATGCGGCTTCGAAGCCATGGCGTGTGGTTCCTTATTCTGATTTATTTCATATAGTTATGAGTTGATCTGGACAGTTGAACAACTGTCATGGCATTGGAATTTCTGGTTGTTTGATCGGGATGTGGTAGCCCTTCTGCACGGCCGGGCGCGCAGCAATATCACGATACCATCGCAACACGTTGGGGAAATCCTTGAAATCGATCGTTTGCCACTCGAAACGCGACGCCCACGGCCAAATCGAGATATCCGCGATCGAGTAGTCACCGGCGACGTAAGGCGCTTCGCCAAGCCGGCGGTCGAGCACGCCGTACAAGCGCTTGGCCTCGGCTAGATAGCGCTCCTCGGCGTATGGGGCTTTCCCCTTGTTGTATTTCACGAAGTGATGCACCTGACCAAGCATCGGCCCGAAGCCGCCCATCTGCCACATCAGCCATTCGATTGTGCGCCAATGAGCGTCGCCTTTCGGCGCCCAGAATTTCCCGGCTTTTTGCGCAAGGTACATCAAGATTGCACCGGATTCGAACACCGACTGGCCAGTTTCGTTATCGAGGATCGCAGGGATGCGGTTGTTTGGACTGATCTTCAAGAAGGCTGGACCAAACTGCTCGTTCTTGTTGATGTCGATTGGATGCGCGCGGTAGGGTAGACCTGTTTCCTCGAGCATGATCGAGACTTTGCGCCCATTGGGCGTCGACCAAGTATAAAGATCGATCATGGCTAACACTCCTGAAGGTCTGTGCGAATGAGACGCGATCGTCGTTCGTCGGGATCAATTGCCGATTTTTTCGGCAGCCGATACTGCTTTCATGACCGAAGTTAGCCGTCGCCGACGACAAGAGCAATGCCGTGCCCAAAGCATTTCGCACATCCAAAGCTGCCAACTCGTCAGCAAAAGGAGAAGCCTCTTTCGATGCGGACATTGACCTTTATGCGACACGCCAAGTCTGACTGGACTGCTTCTGCTCCAGGCGAGCCACTGCTCCCCGACAAGGATCGGCCGCTATCCAGGCGGGGCAAGCGCGATGCACCGCTGATGGCGACATGGATGGCGGCCAATGGCTTGGACCCCGATCTCATCATATGCTCGACAGCCGTTCGAACACGTCAAACACTGGCACTAACGAAAGCAACGATTCATTGCGAAAGACAGATTATCCAGCAGCGCGAAGATTTGTACTTGGCCCGATCGGACGATCTCATCGAACTTGCTCGTTCAATACCCGACGACATTAGACATCTGATGATGCTCGGTCACAACCCGGGCCTGCAGGACGCAGCAATCATGTTGATCGGTGCTGGCGACGTTGAACTCCGCCGCGCCCTGTCGTTGAAATTGCCAACTGCCGGAGTAGTCGTGATTGACTTCGCGTTCGATCAGTGGCGCAGCATCAGCCCCGGCAGCGGAACGCTGCGAAATTTTATGGCGCCCAAACGGCTGCCGCTCGACTAGACTGCTGCAATGTCTTGACGCTCACCGGTGTCCCCCGCTACGCCGCTAGTCGCTGCTTTAGGGTGCCCACATGATCCTGCTCATCGATAACTATGATAGCTTCACCTACAATCTCGTCCATTACTTGGGTGAGTTGGGCGGGGTCTGCGAGGTTTTTCGCAACGACGAGATCACGGTCGAGGCCGCGCTTAAACTGGAGCCGCAGGCGATCGTCTTGTCGCCCGGGCCGTGCACACCGAACGAAGCCGGCATCTGCCTCGATCTGATCCGCGCTGCGGGCCCAACGATACCGATGCTCGGGGTCTGCCTTGGGCACCAGGCGATCGGGCACGTTTATGGCGGCAAGGTGATCCGCGCCGGTTTGCCGATGCATGGCAAGCTATCCAACATCAAGCACGCTAATCGAGGGCTGTTCGCCGGACTGCCCGGCAGAATCGAGGTTACACGTTATCACTCGTTGATCATCGAGCGAGCATCGCTCCCGACCGATCTGGAAGTGACGGCTGAGACGAACGACAGCATCATCATGGGCCTGCAGCACAAGACGCACCCGGTGCACGGCGTGCAGTTTCATCCCGAGAGCATTGCCTCCGAGCATGGTCATGACCTGCTTGCGAATTTCCTTAAGCTCGCGGGGCTCTCGCCAACGCGACGCAACGCACCGAAAGCGGCCTGACCGATGCCGGCACAAACGCTCAAATCCTTGATCCAAAAAGTCTCGACCGGCGCTACGTTGACCACTGCCGAAATGCGCACCGCGCTCGAAATCATGACCGACGGGCATGCGACGCCAGCGCAAATGGGCGCCTGCCTCATGGCTTTGCGCGTACGCGGTGAAACCGTGGAAGAAATTACGGGTGCCGCGCAGATGGCCCGCGCACGAATGAAACCCGTCTCCGCCCCGAAGGGGGCGGTCGATATCGTCGGTACCGGGGGTGATGGCCACGGCACCTATAACGTGTCGACATGCGCTGCGCTCGTTGCCGCCGGCGCTGGCCTCAAGGTCGCCAAGCACGGCAATCGCGCGGCGTCGTCCTTGTCTGGCGCGTCAGACGTGCTGGCCGCACTCGGCGTCAAACTCGACACCACGCCCGAGGTGATCACGAGAGCGATCGACGAGGCCAACGTCGGCTTCATGTGGGCGCAGATGCACCACCCGGCTTTCAAGTATTGGGCGCAAGTGCGCGGCGATCTCGGCATACGCACGCTGTTCAACCTGCTGGGGCCGATTTCGAATCCGGCAAGCGTGACCCGCCTCGTGGTCGGTGTTTTTTCTAAAGAATGGGTCGAGCCGATCGCACAGGTGCTGCTCAACCTTGGCGCGGAGCACGTTTGGGTCGTGCACGGCCATGACGGGCTCGACGAACTGACCACGACCGGCTCGACGGACGTCGCCGAGGTCAAGGACGGCCGCATCCGCACGTTCGAAGTGACGCCGGCAGATGCGGGTCTTCAACCGGCCAAGCTGTCCGATCTCAAGGGCGGCGATGCAAACACGAACGCTGCCGCGATCCGCGACGTGCTGGCGGGCAAGCCCGGTCCGTTCCGCGACATCGTGCTGCTGAACGCCGCCGCTGCACTGATCGTCGGCGGCAAGGTGCAAACGCTGCCCGAAGGTGTCGCGCTCGCAACGCGATCGATCGACAGCGGCGCGGCACGACGCGCGCTCGAAAAACTGATCGCCGTGAGCAATGCTGCGTGATGGCACAGAACCGACCAATTAAGCCGCTGGAAGGCGTCCTCGTCGTCTCGCTCGAACAGGCGGTCGCAGCGCCGATGGCCAGCCGGCGACTGGCCGATGCCGGCGCGCGCGTCATCAAGCTTGAACGCCCGGAAGGTGATTTCGCCCGCGGCTATGATCGCGTGGCGCACGGGCAGAGTTCGTATTTCGTTTGGCTCAACCGCGGCAAGGAAAGCGTGCGGGTTGATATGACCAAGCCGGAAGACCGCAAGCTATTCGACGCACTGCTCGCCAAGGCCGATGTTTTCATTCAGAACCTAAAACCCGGTTCGCTCGCGCGCTTGGGCTATCCTTTCGAGGTCTTGCGCGAGCAATTTCCCAAGCTGATCATGTGTTCGATATCGGGCTACGGCGAAACCGGTCCGAACGCGGCCCGCAAGGCCTATGATCTGCTGATCCAAACCGAGGCGGGGTTGGCATCGATCACCGGCGGTCCAGAGGCGCCAGGCCGGGTCGGCGTATCGATCGTCGATTTGTCGACGGGCATGAACGCTTACGAAGCGATCCTTGAAGCACTGATCCTACGTGGTCGCACGGGCGATGGGTGCGATATCCGCGTCTCGATGTTCGATACGGTTGCAGAATGGATGGCGGTGCCGTTGTTGCATGCGGAAGCCGGCTCGCCGCCAAAGCGCATCGGCCTCGCACATCCCTCGATCTCGCCCTATGGCGTGTTCGAAACCAAGGATGGCGTGCAAATTTTGATCAGCATTCAGAACGATCGCGAATGGAGCGCCTTCGCGTGTGATGTCCTCAAGCGTCCGGCACTGGTCAGCGACGATCGATTTGCCACCCCCGTCGCTCGCCTTACCAATCGAACGGACACTGATGCGATCGTCGCGGAGTGCTTCGCGGCGCTTCCAGCTGCCGAAATGATCAAGTTGCTAAATAGCGCCGACGTTGCGTACGGACAGGTCAGCGACCTCGATGCACTGCTGGCGCATCCAAACCTTCGGCGCATCAGCATTGCCACACCAGCTGGCGACGTGAAATTGCCGGCACCTGCAGCCCTCGTCCAAGGCGTCACCCCGACATTTGATGGCGTGCCGGCGCTTGGCGCCAACGATGCTTCGGTCAGGGCTGAATTTCTAAAGTAACGGCAGCTGCGCCTGCTTGCCTTTCGCGGTGGATCGCCGGATGCTGCAGCGAACCTTCTGCTTCGCACATGAAGCCATTGGATGAACGCATGAGAACCGACACGCCGCCCGCCATTCTGCTCAAAGACTATAGGCCGCCCTCGTTTTTGATCGACACCGTCAACCTTGATTTCAGCCTCGAGGCGAACGCGACCCGCGTCAGATCCAAATTGAAGATGCGCCGTAATCCCGCCGTTTCGGGAGGCGGTGCGCTGCAGCTCGACGGAGAGGGCCTGAAGCTCGAACAAATCAAGCTCGACGGGCGGGTAATGTCGGCCGCCGACTACTCGATCAGTGACACGACATTGACGGTTCCGCACGTGCCGGACAAGCCGTTCGCGCTCGACATCACGACCATCATCGATCCAGAGGCCAACAAAGCGCTGCAGGGTCTTTATAGGTCCAAGGGCATCTACTGCACGCAATGCGAAGCGCAGGGCTTCCGGCGGATCACTTACTTTCTCGATCGCCCGGACGTGCTCGCCCGTTATACCACCCGCATCGAAGCCGATATGAACGAGGCTTCCGTGTTGCTCGGCAATGGCAATCCGACCGAGCATGGCACGCTCGATCGCGGCCGCCGCCACTACGCAATCTGGAAGGATCCGCATCCCAAGCCCTCCTATCTCTTCGCACTCGTCGGCGGCAACTTGAAATCTGTCGTGTCATCCTTCCGCACAAAGTCGGGTCGCCCGGTTGACCTCACGATCTACGTCGAGCCGGGCAAGGAGGGGCGTTGCGCCTGGGCGATGGATAGCCTCAAGCGCTCAATGGCCTGGGACGAGCGCCGCTTCGGACGGGAGTACGATCTCGACGTGTTCAACATCGTCGCCGTGTCGGACTTCAACATGGGCGCGATGGAGAACAAGGGCCTCAACATCTTCAATGATCGCCTCGTTCTTGCCACCCCCGAAACCGCGACAGATGCGGCTTACGAAGCGATCGAGGCGGTGATCGCGCACGAGTACTTCCACAACTGGACCGGCAACCGCATCACCTGCCGCGATTGGTTTCAACTCTGCCTCAAGGAGGGCCTTACCGTCTTTCGCGATCAGGAATTTTCATCCGACGAGCGCAGTCGCACCACCCAGCGCATTCAGGATGTGCGGCAACTCAAGGCGCGCCAGTTCCCCGAGGATGCCGGACCGTTGGCGCACCCGGTTCGACCGGAGAGCTATATCGAGATCAATAATTTCTATACGGCGACCGTCTACGAAAAAGGCGCCGAGCTCTGCCGCATGTTGCAGACGATCCTCGGGTCGGCAAGATTTGCGCGCGGGCTCGACTTGTATTTCAAACGGCATGACGGGCACGCGGCGACGGTCGAGGATTTTCTGTCCTGCATGAGCGATGCCACTGGCGTCGATCTGGCTCAGTTCAAGCTCTGGTATGCACAACCCGGCACGCCGGAGCTGGTGGCCAATTTCAGCTATGACGCCGCGCGCAAGCGGGCCGAGTTGACACTCGAACAAGCGATGCGGGCGGGCCTTGCGGACAATAAGAAAAGGCCATTTCATATTCCCGTTAGCGTCGGGCTGCTCGGACCTGATGGGCAGGATATGGATCTTGTGCTGGACAGCGGCGAAGCCGTTTCGGGGGGGCTGATCCACCTGACCAAACGAAGCCAATCTTGGCGCTTCAAGGACGTGCCGTCCCGCCCGGTCTTGTCGCTGCTGAGAGGCTTTTCTGCGCCCGTCAATCTCACGATCAACCGGTCCGACGATGATCTGGCGTTCCAGATGGCTCATGACAGCGACCTTTATAATCGTTGGCAAGCGGGTCAGGACTATGCACTGCGCGTGCTGATCGCGGCGGTCGAGCACATCAAGTCGGGCAACCGGCCCACCAAGCCGGAAAGACTGATCGAGGCGTTGCAGGCGACGGTTGCCGACGAAACTATCGAACCGGCTCTCAAAGCCCAGATGCTGACGCTGCCGGGCGAGGCTGAAGTTGCCCGCGCAATCGCTCGCGACATCGATCCGGCGGCGATCCACCTCGCCTGTCGTAGGCTGCGCCGCCAGGTGGGCACGGCACTAGCCAGTGTGTTGGCCGAGACTTACAAGCGGATGGAAATCAAGGGACCTTATTCGCCCGATGCGGAGAATGCCGGCAGGCGGGCGCTGCGCAACACGGCGCTTGCGCTATTGACTGCGCGTGGCCGGGCCGAAGATTTGGCGCGGGTGGCGAAGCATTTTTCATCCGCGCGCAACGCCACGGATGAAATCGATGCGCTAGGGATTCTGTCCAACGTGCGCGGACCCGAACGTCTAAAGGCGCTGGAGCGGTTCCACGACAAATGGCAGAAGGATCACCTCGTGATCGACAACTGGTTCAGTTTTCAGGCCTCGTCATCGTTGCCGTCGTGCCTCGCGACCGTCAAGCGATTGACTCAGCATCCGCTCTTTCAAGCTACAAACCCCAACAAACTTCGAGGCTTGATCGGCGTGTTCGCGGCCAATCCGGTGAACTTCAATTGCCCGGATGGACTCGGATACGAGTTTGTTGCCGACAAAGTTTTGGAGATTGACGGTTTCAACCCTCAAGTCGCATCTCGCATTCTAACTTCATTCAGAAGTTGGCGCAGTCTTGAGCCTGGACGGCGCAAGCTCGCCCGCCGCGCACTCAACCGCATTGCGAAGTCAAAGAAACTTTCGCGCGATGTGCACGAAATCGTCACGCGAATGTTAGACGGCTGACGGGAATTCGTACACAGATGATCACCGTTCGGCCAATTTGATTACTAGGGCATTTAAACTCTCTCGACACCCGAATCGAATTCTAGTGAAGTGACAGTTAGCGATTCGACTGCGTAGCGTCTGATCGCGGGGCATCGGGCACTTTCGAAAATTTGGGCGGGAGATGAGGATGGCGTGGATTACGTCCGCCGCTAGCGGGAAAGCCGTGGCTAGTCGTCAACGGTTGACGCTGCGATCAGGCATTCTGATGGCGCATCTGGCATTCCTTGCCCTGTTTTGGCATGATCGATCCGCGTCTGCATTGACAGCGGCCACAAACAGCGCGGCTGTCGATATTCGCGCGCTCGATCCGGCGACGTTCGCCATATTAAGCGGGATCCTCCTGGCGCTCGTTTACATATCACGTTCGTTTTCGTTGCCGGTGCTGTCGATGCTGCCAAGCGCGTCAACCACACGCTTACGTCGAACATGGCACGAGGCGGGTCCGGCACCGGCAATCGAGACGCAACGCGTTCACCCTCAGCCGTCCTCTGCCTCGCCCCATACCCTGCCGAATGACGCCTACATTGGATTGATGTCGCGGCTGCATCATGATTTGCGCACCCCGCTCAATGCAATGATGGGCTTCGCAGACCTGATGAATGCTGAAATCTTCGGCCCGCTCGGCAACGAGCGCTACCGTGCTTACGCAGCGCATATGCAGACCTGCGGCCGCGAGTTGCTAGAGGCAACTGAAACGACACTAACGATGGCAGCACTGCTTACCCGGCCACACCATCACGACACGACAAACCGAGGCTTCGAAGACCTGGTTGCCGAAGCGTGGAATGAATCCGTGCGGGGGCGGCCAGAAGATACAAGACGGCTGACGGTGGGACTGGCGCCCAGCCTGACGATCAAAGGTGATATCCCATCGATCAAGCAGGGGCTTGTAACGTTGTTTGGCGCAGCAATCTCCCAATCTGGTTCATATGGGCCGATTAGCATCACTGCCAGCGGCAGCCATGGCCGCATCAACGCATCGATTTCGGTTCAGGCATCAGGCGGTACAGCTGGTGCCGCCACAGGCTGCCGGCCGGCAACGAGCGGGTGCCCCGCAATCGAAGCTTTACAAACCGCCATCTCCCGCACTTTATTCAGTCTACAGGGCATCCCCTTCGTCGAAATGGTGGACGCAACCGGCATGTGGACTGCATCCCTCTCGTTCGAGGCAGCTGCCCAATCGGATTTGTTCGATGCAGGTGGAGTGCCCGGCAATAGAAGCCGCAATGGCGCCTACTCGGCAGGCTTTTTAACCGGCGGCTCTTTGTCGGGATCACCATCGATCTGAGCCAGCGGTCCGGCGGGTCTGCGCAGCTCCCGCCATTTGAGAAAGCCAGCTCTCTCCTCAGCCGTCATGCGGCCGGCCAGATCTGCTGACAACTGCACGACTGTTTGCCGCAGTCTTGTCTCCGCGGCTTGGACGCGCGCCTCGGCGGCCAAAAACGCGTCTCTATTGAAGGGTTCTTGGCGGAAAGCCAGCGCGGCATCGCGGCGGGCAGTGCGCAGATCCTTCCGGAGTGGGCGCACGGCCAGCATTGGGCGCTCGTTAGGCAACGCCTGCCGGATAGCTTGGCGGCGTTCATCGGGCAGGGTCGCTGCATACGCTAATAGATTGCCGGCGAAGCCGCCGCCACCTGCAGCTGCATATCGCCAGGGCCAGACCGAGCGGGCCACGACACCGACGACAAACAAGTTTATCGCTAGCGAAGCGATCAGCGTGATCAATACCCATCTCGACAATCGACGGGTGGACCCAGGTGCTGAAACCGGACTGCTCATAACACGTCCTCATCCTGAAGGCCGCCATCCTCCCCAGCGGAAAGGGCAAGCTGATCGCCTAGATGACCTAATCCGACGAGGTCGGCGACTTCGTGAAACGCTGGCAATGTCGAGACGGCAGGAGCGATAGAAATCCCGAGCAGCAACGACGCCGCCAGGAGGGCGCCGGCAGCCCAGCCCGTTCGCGAAACACGCGAGCTGGCTCTCGATCGATCGAGGCGTTGTTGCGCGATCAAGACAGGTCGAGCAGGGCGCACGCCTTGGCGGGACGAGTGGACGATCCGGTTCGATAGATTGGCGACCTTCGCAGCATCGACCGGCATGGCGACGGCGAGCACACGGTCCAGCGCTCGCGCTTCGGCCAACCGGCGACGGGCGTTCGCACCCTCCAGCGAGCTCGACCGCAGGAGCGCTTCCGCAGACCCGCGTCGTTCGACCGGCCACCTGGCCGGATCACTGCCATAGGCATCGACCAGCCGCTCGAATGCGGTGAGGACGCCCGCAGCAGCAGTTGTTTTGTCATCCCGGTTCTTGGTCATCGACCTATAGCCTTCAGTGTTTCAATCTTCCAGCAATTGCCGCCATTCGGCCTGTAATTCCACCTTCAGCGCGCGTCGAGCTCTGGACAGCAAGCTCTCGACCGCTTCATCCGACACTCCCAATGCACGACCTACTTCGATCTGGCTCAGCCCTTCGTAATGGAACAGCGTCAAAGCCAGGCGTTGACGATCCGGCAATCCCTTGAGTGCTTGATCGACGCGCGTGCCGAGTTCTGCCGTTGCAAGACCAGTCAATTGATCGGCTTCCTCGATTTGCTCCGGCACCTCATCCGTTACATCCGTGCGGCGACCAGAACGAATGCGATCGATACTCAAATTAGATGCCACGCGCCGCAGCCACGCACCTATTCCGGATGGACCGATTTCCAATCCTTCCGCCTGGCGCCACAACCGCAGCATCACCTCCTGAGCAACGTCTTCGGCCTCTGCTTCATCCCGCAACATGCGGCGAGCAACGCCCAACACCGAGCTCAAGTGTCTGTCGACAAGTTGGCGGAAGGCCATCTGATCGCCAGAGCCCATACGCAGCACCAGCATTTGATCGCCAGCGTCGTCGACCACCGCGTTTGCCGCCCCCCGGTCAAATTTATTGACTAACATCTACGACCTGACCGGGCTTGGACTAACACCCTCGAGTTTCGCGCCAGATTCCGGTTATGTGCGAGCTGCTGCAGCGTATTGTGTCCTTGCTCTACAGAACGAGCATAAGCGCACATTTCCGTCGCAATCAAACGACGAGAGCCTCGAAGCGGCCAAACACGGCGCTCAAAGTCTGCTTTAGATGAGCTTCCAGACGCGCGAAATCGGGGACATCGGCGACCCGGGCCAGCAGTTGTTTCAGCCCATCCGGTGCTGCCGCGGGATCGAACCGGCCCTCAAAACACAGTCGCAGTATTTGCGTGAGATCTGCCAGCAGACGTGCCGCCGGCCGCAAGATCTCGGCGTCGGCTGATGCGAGAACGCCCACTGCTTCGGCCTGCACAAAAACGTCTGCGGTGCAGGTTGCGAGGATCGAGGGATATTCAGTTGCGTGAATAAGTTGCAGATACTGCGCTATGAACTCCAAATCAACCAAGCCGCCACGAGCCTGCTTCAGGTCCCAAATGTCCTGCGTCCCCTTTTCAGCCGCGATCATATCGCGCATTTTTCTGACATCGGCAGCGATAACTTCGCGATCACGCGTCTTAACGAGGGTAGCGCCAATGGCAGCCTGAACTTTTTTCCGGATTTCAGGACCTCCCGTAATCAAGCGCGCACGCGTCAGTGCCATATGCTCCCAGGTCCAGGCGTCGCGTGCCTGATACTCGACGAAGCTCGCGAGTTGTGTCGCCACCGGCCCCTTTTGTCCGGATGGGCGCAGGCGCATATCGACATCGTAAAGTCGGCCTTCTGGCGTTGGCGCCGCCAGCGCACTGATGATCCGTTGTGTCAGCCGCGCATAGTATTGGCTGACCGGCAGCGGCTTTGGACCATCTGATTGCTCAGCATCCCTTGCATAATCGTAAACAACGATCAGATCGAGATCCGAGGCGGCAGTCATTTCCGCGCCGCCGAGCTTGCCCATAGCGACGATGGCAGCGCCACCTCCTTCGACGCGGCCGTGGGTTATCTCGAAATCGGTCTCGACGGCCGCTTGCAGTCCGCCGATCAACTCCTCCGCCAGCATTGAATAGGCGCCGCCCGCTTCCGCCGCCCGAATGCTACCTGCCAGCACGCGAACGCCGACGATGAAAGACTGCTCGGCACCCAGCACACGGGCACGATCGAGCTTCTCCTGGAGGTCCGACGCACCACCAAGCTCGCTCTGCACCAGCGCTCTGATCTCCTCACGCGCCGGCAGGGCGCCGATCACCTTCGGATCGAGAACTGCATCGAGGAGACGCCGGCGACGGCTCAAAATGCTCGCCAGCCGCGGCGCGGACCCCATGATCTGGGCGACCAGATGGAGTAACTTAGGATTGGCCCGCAACAATCCAAACAGCTGAACGCCCGCCGGCAAGTCGGCGAGGAAACGATCAAAACTCGCAAATGCCGCGTCTGGATTGGCAGTTTGCGCAAGGGCTTCGATCAGAACCGGCTGCACGACGGTCAATCTCTCGCGCGCAGCCGCCGACGAGATCGCGCGGTAGCGTCCGTGGTGCCAGCCGCGCACGATGGCAATGACTTGCGATGGACGCGAGTATCCCATTCTGCCGAGCGCCTCGACGGTGGCTGGATCATCGGCTTCGCCGGCAAATACCATATTGACGTCGCCGGTCGTAAGTTTCGGGCTATCCTCGAATAGCGCCGCATAGTGGCTCTGAACGGTCGCCAGTCGTTTGATTAGCTGTTCCGAAAGTGCAGAGGTGTTTGCAAAACCGGCGAACCGGGCGAATTTGTCCAGGGCGTCGCCGTCCAACGGCAATTCGTGGGTCTGCTCGTCGTTGACCATCTGCAAACGATGCTCAAGGCCCCGCAAAAACTCGTATGCTTCGGCCATTTCGTCGCGGACGTGACCGGCGATCCACTTCCGCGCAGCTAGGCGGCCAAGTGCGTCCAGAGTTGCCGGGATGCGCACATCCGGTTGGCGCCCGCCCGCAATCAACTGCTGCGTTTGCGCGAAGAACTCGATCTCACGGATGCCACCACGGCCGACCTTAATGTTGTGGCCGCCGACCGCAATCTGCCCAAACCCGCGAAACGCATGGATCTGCCGTTTCATCGCGTGGATATCGGCGATCGCGGCGTAGTCCAGATACTTGCGCCAGATGTAAGGACCAAGATCCCGCAGGAATTCTAGGCCGGAGTCGATATCGCCGGCCGCCGGGCGCGCTTTGATCATCGCAGCGCGTTCCCAGTTCTGACCGAAGCTTTCGTAGTAATGCATCGCAGCCGTGGTGGAGAGAGCGACCTGGGTGGCGCCAGGATCGGGTCGCAACCGCAGATCGGTGCGGAACACGTAACCATCGCCCGTGCGTTCCTGCATGAAGCGAACGATTTCGCGCGTCATCCGGATGAAAAACAACGGTGCTTCGATCCCGGGCCTCAACCTCGCCCGAGCCGGGTCGTAGAAGACAATGAGATCGATATCGCTCGAATAGTTGAGTTCGAACGCACCATACTTGCCCATGCCCAGAACGATGTATCCAGAGGACATCTCCGGCGCTGTGTCCCCAGGCTCGGCCAACCAGTCGCCTCGTGCAACCGCCTGAGCAAAAAGAAAGTGCAAGGTCGCAGCCAGCGCCGCGTCGGCGGTTCGGGTAAGCACGTTTGTGACGGTCATGACGGGCCAAACACCACCGAGGTCGGCGAGTGCGGTCAGCAGAGCGACATTGGTTTTAAAGACGCGAAGCAGGCTCATAAGCTGCGGCGCACTTGTCGCCGCGGCGCTCTGCAATGCGAGGGTGGCGCGCCATTCTTCGAACAGCACTTCCGGTGCATGTGACAGAACTGTCAGCACACGCTGGGGATCTCGTGACAATAGGCTGCCGAGATACGGCGAGCCTTCAAACACGCTCAGGAGCAGGGAACGGACGGCCGGCTCATCGAATATCTGGCGCTCAGCGCTGGCACCAAGGTCGGCGAGCCTTGCCTGCGCGGCTTCGATGCCATCGCCCGATCGCGGCTGAAAGGCCAGTCGCTGCCACAGCGGTGCGCCACTGAATTCGGTCATCGCGGATCCTCCCGGCGGATCAGCGATCGTGGCAGCGAAATTACCACGCGCAAACCCGGCGCGTTGTCTTCGATCAGCATCCGCCCGCCGTGCAGATGAGCAACGGCGGCAACAAGGCTCAAACCCAACCCGGTGCCAGGCCTCGTGCGGCTCTGATCGAGACGTACGAAACGTTTGGCCACGCGCGTTCGATCGTCGAGCGGAACGCCCGGTCCACGATCGCCTACCGTGATGCAAATGTCTTGCTCGGCCAAGGTCAAACCGAGACTGATTTCACCGGCCCCGCGTACTGCTGGGACGCCATACTTGATCGCATTGTCGATGAGGTTGGCGATTGCCTGCCCGATCAATTGCCGATTGGCCCTGACCATGACGGCAACGCCGGTGACGTGGCTAAGGCGCTGGCCGGCTTCTTCAGCCACCGGTTCGTAGAGCTCGGTTACGTCGTGCATCAACTCCGCAAGGTCAAAGATCTCGGCACTGCTCTCAACCGCGCCAGCCTCGAGCCGGGCGATCAACAACAGCGCGTTGAATGTCTGAATAATAGCGTCCGCGTCTTCGATGACGCGGGCAAGCCCGTCCGCATGTGCAGCACCAGCGCTGGTGTCGCGCATTGCAGCTTCCGCGCGGCTACGCAGGCGGCTGAGCGGTGTTTTCAAGTCGTGGGCGATGTTGTCTGACACCTCACGCATCGCACTCATCAGTTGCTCTATGCGATCAAGCATACCGTTGAGGTTGCTCGCCAAGTGGTCGAACTCATCATCGGCGCCTGACAACGGAATGCGTCGGGACAAATCTCCCGCCATGATCGTCTTGCCGGTGTCAGTAATTTGGGTCACCCGCGCTAGTATCAGCCGGCTCGCGATCAATCCGCCCGCCAAGCCAGTCAGGCTGAGCAATCCGAAGCCGATCAAGAATAGCCGGCGGATGCGATCGATCAGCTGGCTCTGATCGTCGAGGTCACGGGCAACGAGCAAGCGGGCGCCGCCAGGCAACATCACCGGGACGCCGACCGCCGATTGCGCAGACCCTTTGCCCGTATCGTACGTAAACGTCCCGCCTTGCGGCTTATCGGCAAGTTCCGCTGGCCAGCGCTCTAGATTGCCGGCGAGCTTGGCGCCAGCCGCATCAAGCAAAAGCAAAAGCTGCGCACCTGGACCCGCGGTCTTCGATCGGTTAGCGACAGTATCGGACAGCGCTTGCGAACCGCCGCCCCGCCACACTTCCTCCAACTGCGAGCGATCCTGGGAAAGCCCGCGCAATACCTGCGCTGTGAGAAGACCGTTCGTTTGCCAAAACAAAATCCAAACAACGATTGCGGCCGTCGTCACGAACGCTGCCACCACCAATGCCGTGACCCGGAATGCCGACGTGGCAAGCAACCGTGTACCCGCACTGTGACGCTCAGCACCATTAGCCGGCGCCGCTAAGGGTGCTGATTGTTCAGACAGAGCCATCACGCAGCATGTATCCAGCGCCCCGTACCGTATGCAGCAGAGGCCGCTCGAAGCCTTTGTCGATTTTACTCCGAAGGCGCGACACGTGTACGTCGATCACATTGGTTTGCGGATCGAAGTGATAATCCCAGACGTTTTCCAGCAGCATCGTGCGGGTCACGACTTGGCCGGCGTTACGCATCATGTATTCGAGCAAGCGATACTCGCGTGGTTGCAGCACGATCGGCTCGCCCGCCCGCGTGACGCGATGCGCCAACCGATCGATGACGAGGTCGCCGACCTGATAGCGGGTTTGCGTTTCTTGCGGCTCGATCCTGCGGACCAAGGCTTCGACGCGCGCAAGTAATTCCGTGAACGCGTAAGGCTTGGTCAGATAATCGTCACCGCCCGCCTTCAGCCCTTTTACGCGATCATCGACGGCGCCGAGAGCCGACAAGAACAATACCGGGGTGCGATCACCTTCGGCTCGCAATGTCTTGACGAGACTCAAGCCGTCCCGCTTCGGCAGCATGCGGTCGACGATGAGCACATCGTAGCCACCGTCGCGAGCGATCGCCAACCCGTCGTCGCCATCGTGGGCAAGCTCGACGGTATGGCCGCTTTCCCGCAGTGCTTTCTGAAGAAACAAGGCCGCCTCGATATCATCCTCTATGATCAAAGCCCGCATCGTTTGGATCCAATTTGTAACCATTCTGGTGGTGCCGTCAGCATATCATGAACGGAAAAAGGGTGCGCCGTTTCTCATCTTCTCGAGAAACGGCGCACCCTTTTCGAGTTTTGCAAGCGCATCGCGCCGGCGATCAGCTCTTTTTGTTCACCATCTTGACTGAGACGACGCGACGCTGATCACCCGACTTAACGGTTACGAGAACGCTGGGACGGCCAGCATCTTGAGCTTTCTTAACCGCCGTCTCGATGTCAGCAGACGTAGCTACCGTCTGACTATTGACCTCGATGACCACGTCGCCACTGCGCAGACCTTTGGTCGACGCATCCGACTCAGGATCAACCTCGCTGATCGGCACGCCATCCTTCGTTGCCGCCTTTTGATTGAAGCTCAGACCTAGAGGTCCAAACTCGGCCGCCGTTGGCTGCGTCGGCTCGACCTTTGCTGCAACTTCGGTTGCCCCGGGAAACTTGCCAAGCTTGACCTTGACGGTTTCCTCCTTTCCGGCGCGCAACACTTTGACGTCGACATTCGTATCAGGCGCGAACTCTGCGATCTTGCGCGCGAGTTCCCGGCTATTGCCGACCGGAGCACCATTGACGGATTGGATCAAGTCCTGAGTCTTCAAGCCGGAAGCAGCCGCCGGTCCACCGGTCGTCACTTCGTTGACGAGCGCACCCTTGGCATCCTTCACGCCGATGCTGGCTGCGATGTCCTCGTCGACATCCTGGATCTTCACGCCAAGCCAACCACGACTGACCGAGCCTGAACTCTTCAACTGTTCGATCACTTCCGTCGCGATCTTGGCGGGCACGGCGAAGGCAATACCGACGTTACCGCCGCTCGAACCAGGGCTATAGATCGCGGTATTTACGCCGACGACTTCGCCTTCGAGATTGAACGTCGGGCCGCCCGAGTTACCACGGTTCACGGCAGCATCGATCTGCAGGAAATCGTAGGGGCCGGAGCCGATATCGCGGCCCAGTGCCGAGACGATGCCGGCTGTAACGGTACCGCCAAGACCAAACGGATTGCCGACCGCCAGCACCCAGTCGCCGACCCGGCCTTGGTTCTTGGCGAACTTCACGAATGGGAATGTCTTGCCCGTCGTCTTGATCTTTAGCAGAGCAAGATCCGTGCGTTGATCAGTGCCGATCAGCGTCGCCTCATGCTTGTTGTTCTCATCGAACGCGACGGTAATTTTCGACGCACCGTCGACCACGTGGTTGTTGGTGACGACATACCCGTCCTCGGAAATCACGAAGCCCGAACCTTGCGACAATGACGGGCGCGGCGGTACAGGTCCGCTGCCGCCGCCACCGAATTCACGCGGGAGCTGATCGAAGAACTTGCGCAGCGCGTCGCCCTCGGGACCTTCTGGGATCATATCCTGAGGCCCGCCACGACCCGGACCTGGCGGGCGCTTGCCCGGTACGTTGGGTTGGTTGCGGGCAACTTTCGCGCCCCCAGTCACAGAAATGCTGACGACGGACGGTTTTACCTTTTCTACGATGTCAGCAAAACTCAAAGGCGCTCGCCCGAACGGCGTTTGAATACTGTCTACTGTCTTTTGCTGGGCGACAGCAGCATCTTGGGGCGCAACCGCCAATAACGCCAACATGCTAATGCCAGCGAGTGTACCTAACGAACGCGATGCCGTCTTAGTCTGACGTGGCGCGGAAGTTGCTTTGATGCGGAGCAGGCTCGTGGACGACATCCGGCGACCTTTCTGAAGCGAGTGAAACCTAACGACCGCGGGTGACATGTTTGCCGCGTTGAATTGGCTATATAGTCGGTTGCCTTACGGCAGCCTTGCTGAGGAATTAACGTTTTGTAATGGTAGCGGAGTGGATCCCGGTGAAGTGCCGCCTTGGGTGAGTATCGCGTCATGCGTAAAGGGACAGTTTTCAGTGCTCACGCGTTGCTCGCCATCATTTTGGCGAGTAGCGTTACGGCGCCGAATGTGCATGCTGCCGTCTTTGGGCCGGACGAGCGCCGCGTCATGCCGCTGCGTCACAAGCCCCTGGCACGATCGATCGCACTGCTGTTCAACATCAAATCCAAGACGGTGTGCTCCGCTTTCTGTGTTGCCGACAACGTCATCGCGACGGCCGGACATTGCTTGTTTAAGACAGCTGGGGAGCAGCCGCTCGACCCCAACGATTTCCACTTCGGGCAACCCAATGCAAGGGCCGGCGAATTCGCTCGCGTCGCTGGTTCGCAAAACGGCACGGCGGCACAAAATGTCCGCGCCGGGACCATGCGGCTTAGCACCAAGCCGCCGATCGACGCCGCTCAGGATTGGGCCCTATTGCGGCTCGATCGCCCTGCATGTCGCGGGGTGGTATTGCCCGTCCGCCCGATGCCGTCGACCGAGATCGTCATCCAGGCTGCGGCCGGCCAGATTTTCCAAGCGGCTTTCCACCGCGATCGCCTTCCCTGGAAACTGGCGTACGCTGGGCCGTGCGACGTGGCACCGACATTCGACCAGGTCGAACGCCGTCAGATCGAGAACGATTTTCGAACCCCAGAAAGACTGCTGCTGCACCGGTGCGATACCGCCGGCGCTTCATCGGGCTCGCCATTGTTGCTCGATACCCCGAGCGGTCCGGTTGTTATTGGGATCAACGTCGGCACCTACGTTCAATCGCGAATCGCGGTCGAAGATGGCGCGGTGCTGTTTCGCTCGAAGCCCGAGCCGATCGCCAACACCGCCGTCAACGCGTCAGCCTTTGCAAGCCAAATCGCGGAGTTTGCGGCATTCCCCAATCGTCAAGATTTGGTCAGCCGCTCGAGCCGGATCACTTCGTCGGCCGAGAGCGGCACGGGTGGAACCTCCGCAGCAGCGGGTGTGCGCCATCTCCGCGCGAGCAGCAATCCGGCGAATGCAAGCAGTAATATTGGCGTCGCCCAAAGCAGAAGTGTCGATCGTTCGACGGGCGGCCGCAATAGTACGAATGTGCCATAACGCGCGACCACGTAATCCATGATGCGCTCATCGCTGTCGCCAGCTTTGAGGCGCTCGCGCACGATCAAGCGTAAATCGCGGGCCAGAGGCGCGTTGCTATCGTCGATCGATTGATTCTGACAAACGAGACAACGGAGTTCGCTCGAAAGATTGCGCGCCCGCGCTTCGAGCCGCGGATCGGCCATGACCTCGTCAGGTTCAACCGCTGCAGCCGGAACGATGATCACCGCCGAAATCAGCAGCCAACTCGCCAACATCACAAGGTAGCGCATCGCAATCACTCCGCAGGAACGACGCTGGCCCCAGGGCGGGCCCGGCGTGGTGCACCGACCCGCAAGCGGCGATCGCTCAACGACAGCATACCGCCCAGCACCATGACGATAGCCCCGAGCCAGATCAGCCGCACCAGCGGGTTGAAATAGAACCTGACCGAGTAGCCGCCATCCTTTTGTGCGTCTCCGAGGACGACGTACAAATCCCCGCCCCATGCGTTGTAGATCCCGGCCTCGGTGGTCGGAACCGGAGGCTGGTCGTAGACGCGCTTGGCCGGATGAAGCGTTGTCACCGCCCGACCACCGCTCGTCACGTCGAAGACGCCGACCTGTTCACGGTAATTCGTACCTCGTGCCGGACCGGAGCCGCGAAATGTGAGAGTGAAGCCTGCGATCTCGACGCTCGCACCAGGCTGCATGACAACGATCTTCTCCGATTGCCAGGCAGTCGTGCCGACAATTCCCAGTACCATCATACCGACGCCAAAGTGCGCGGCTGCGGTGCCGAAGTTAGAGCGCGGCAAACCCTTGAGCCGCTGCCAGACCTCGGCAGCCGGCACCTGCCCCAACCGGACGCGCGTGACGATCTCGGCGAACGCACCCAGCATAACCCACACGCCGAGCGCGATCGCGACTGGCGCCATCACCGGCCCGCTCCGGCTGATCGCGATCGTTGCAACCAGCACGACCAGCGTTGCCGCCAGCATCAGCATTAGCCGCTGCATCGCCGCATGCAAATCGCCTCGTTTCCAGGCCATCAGCGGACCGAACGGCAGTGCGATCAGCAGTGGAATCATCAACGCACCGAATGTCAGATTGAAGTAGGGTGGACCGACCGAAATCTTGTCGCCCGTAATGGCCTCCAGTGCGAGCGGGTAAAGCGTGCCGACGAATACAGTTGCGCAACTCGTCGTCAGCAAGATGTTGTTGAGGACCAGCCCGCCTTCACGGCTGATGGGGGCGAACAGACCGCCCTGCCTCAACGCTCCGACGCGCATCGTGAACAGGACCAACGCACCGCCGGTGAACAACATCATCAAGCCCAAAATAAATATGCCGCGTGTGGGGTCGACGGCGAAGGCGTGAACGGAAGACAGCACGCCCGAGCGCACCAGGAACGTCCCCATTAGCGACAGCGAGAAAGTCAGAATCGCGAGCAGGATTGTCCAGACTTTCAGCGCCTCGCGACGTTCCATGACGACCGCCGAGTGCAACAGCGCGGTGCCGGCGAGCCAAGGCATGAATGAGGCATTCTCAACTGGATCCCAGAACCACCATCCACCCCATCCCAGTTCGTAATAGGCCCACCACGAGCCCATCGCAATACCGAGAGTAAGCGACATCCACGCCGCAAGCGTCCAGGGCCTGACCCAACGGGCCCAAGCCGCATCCTGACGCCCCTCGATGAGCGCCGCCACCGCGAACGAGAATGCGATCGAGAACCCGACGTAGCCGGCATAAAGGAACGGTGGATGAAACGCCAAAGCGGGGTCCTGCAGCACGGGGTTCAAGCCTTGGCCCTCAGTCGCCGACGGATCGAGCCGGAGAAATGGATTGGAGGTCGCCACAATGAACAGGCAAAAGGCGAGCGCTATCGACGCTTGAACGCTCAGCACGGTCGCCCGCAGCGTCATCGGCAGGTTGGTCCCGAACACTGCAACCGCTGCACCGAACGCCGCGAGCATCAGCACCCAGAGCACCATCGAGCCTTCGTGGTTGCCCCACACGCCTGCAATCTTGTAGATCAGTGGCTTCGTCGTATGCGAGTTGGTCGCAACATTCAGCACCGAGAAGTCGGACGTAACGTACAGCCACGTCAGGCAGCAGAACGACATCGCAACGAGAGCCAGTTGCGTGAGCGCCGCCGGTTTACCGACATCCATCATGGCGACATTCGCCGTTCGCGCTCCCCACAAAGGCACCACTGTCTGCACCAGGGCAACGGCGAGCGCGAGCACGAGCGCGAAATGTCCGAGTTCGGCAATCATGGCGTCTTGGTTTGACCTCCGTTGGTCTGACCGGTCATCGATTGACTGGCCGGGTGTTTGGCCGTTTCGCCGAGTTTTACGCCGCGCTGCTTTAGTGCGCTAGCAACGTCCGGCGGCATGTACGTTTCATCATGCTTGGCCAGAACAGAATCGGCGACAAACTTGCCGCCAGCGTCTAACCGGCCCTCGGCGACGACACCTTGGCCCTCGCGAAAAAGATCCGGCAAAATGCCGCTGAAAACAACCAACACCGTTTTCAGTGTGTCGGTGACGACGAATTCCACTTGCGATCCGGAGCCGCGCTTCACTGAAGCTTCGGCAACGAGCCCACCCAACCGGAACCGTGGACCGGGCAGCACCTTTTTTTCTGCTATATCGCTTGGAGTATGAAAATAGGTTACGGTGTCTTTCAGTGCGAACAGCACCAGCATTGCAGCAATACTAAGCAGAGTAACGCCGCCGGCAATCAATGTTCCGCGCCTCTGCTTACGGGTCATGAGCCAAGCCCCATTTCGAGCGCGAGCGCATCGATGGACGACAATCCCGCCTGGTCCTCGGCAAGTGCCGTGCGTGCTTCAGATAGCGCCGCCTTTGCCTTCGACAGATCGCCGAGCACTGCGTAAGAGCGCAGTAACCGTTGCCACCCAGCCGGATCGCGCCCGTTCGTCTTCAGGCGGGCGTGAAGATTACCGATCATGCCGGCGATCATTTGCTGACGCTGCTCGGGCGACATCGAGGCCGCAGCAGCCGCATCCTCGGCGGTCGGCCCACGTTCAGCTGCTTGAGATTTGGGCGGTGCTTGATCGGGGGCGACTGCAGCAAGACGCTCGATGACCGTCGCGCGCCATGGTGCATCGGCAGGTGCCTGGGCCAGTAGGGCCCGATATTCATCCGCGGCGTCCTTCAGTTCACCTTTTTGTTCCCGCCCGATCGCCAGCCAAAATCGTGGCTCGATCCGATTCGGCTCTGCCTTGAGCACCTTCTCGAATGCCTCACGCGCTTCATCCGTAACGCTGCCGCCACTCGCACGAATGGAGCTCTCGGCCAACCCCAAAAGTCGTTTTGAATTCTCGCCCAGCAGCTCGATCGCGCGCATAAACGCTACCTTAGCTTCTGCAAAGCGTTGTTCGTGTAAATAAACCGGACCGATCACTTCCCAGCCGCGGCCATCATCAGGCGCTTGGCGCAAGCGCGCTTCGACCTGAGCAATCAGCGTTGCCACATCCGCTGCGCCGGGAGCCGTGCCGGTGGTTTGCGCAATCTGTTTGGCATCGTTGGGCGCTCCGGGCAGACCCGGCACGCCGTAGCCCCCATAGAGCCCGATTGCGATCAGCGGGATCGTGGCGACCACAGCGCCTTTGACCAGAGTTAGATTGACGATGCTCTGGTGCTTTTGACCAGCTGCAAGCCCTCCCGTCGCTTTACCAGGGACTGCAGCGAGCATCCGCCGCGATAGCTCGATCCGGGCGGCTTCAGCTTCGACGCTGCCGATTGCGCCGCGCGCGAGGTCGCGATCGATCTCGGCCAGTTGGTCTTTAAACACATTAAGTTGGCCCGCACCTGGTGCATCGACCGCGGCATTGGCACCTTGCTGCCGGAAGAGCGGCCGGGCGATGATGATCACAACCAGGCCGGTCAGTACGAACAGGACGGGCCACAGCAGCATAGGCGTTTGGTTCCCTTTAACTGGCCCTCATCGGGCGCGCGACAGCGTGCAACTGCAAACGAAGATACACCCGATCGAGGGCGTAAACACCCTGATTGCATGATGCAAGTATGGGAGCGGTGCTGTCTGCAATGTCGCAGTCGGCCCGGCTTGTCACCCAACGTTGGTCCACGTCCCATCCGGATTGCGGCATGCGGTGGCGCGCATCGTCTGCGGACGCCCGTCAATATAGATTTTGTGGGTGTAATCCCGACACTGCTGTGGTCCACGTTGATAGGGCGCCAGCGGAATAACCTCACCATAGCGACCGTTGTCCGGGTTTCGCCAGGGCGTCATCTCGCCGGAGCGACCACGCTCGAGGGCGGCCATTTCAGCCTGTTGAGCAAGGATGCGATCCTGCTTGTCCATCGACTTTCCGATCTCGCTGCCAACGACGCCGCCAATCACAGCGCCCGCTACCGTCGATAGGATTTTGCCATCGCGGCCGCGCCCTACCGCGTTGCCGAGAATGCCTCCTGCGGCCGCACCGACAACGAGTCCGGTATCACTTTTGGTTGGTCCCTCCGGCCCACAGGCCGAAAGGCAAAGAGAGATCAGTATCGCGGCGGTAGCATAGAGAAGGCGCATGAACATACCTCGTGGAGCTCACCATCAACCCGGACAGAATTTTCTGTTGAAGCCAGTGAGGCTCGATTCGGGCGAAAATCCGGCTCATATGATGCCCGTTTACCTCAAACCGCAGGTAAATCGAGTTTGACTGCTAAGCCGCCGTGGCTGGATTGGGTCAGCTCGATCGCACCGCGATAGCTCGACACCAGATCGCTCACGATCGACAGGCCCAAGCCAGTGCCGGGTTTGGTCTCGTCCAGACGCAGTCCCCGCTTGCCGATCCGCGCGCGTTGCTCGGATGTCAGGCCTGGGCCGTCGTCTTCCACCAGTACGCTTAAGCGCCGCCGCGGCGGTCGCGTTGAGACGGGTGGCGCGTCGATAGTCAAAAAGACGCCGCCCTTCGACCATTTGCTGGCATTGTCGAGAAGATTGCCCAGCATCTCTTCCAGGTCCTGCTTCTCGCCCTGAAATTTGGCCCCCGAAGAACATCTAACTGTGATGGCGACGCCCTTGTCGCGATAGATACGCTCCAGCGCGCGCTGCAGAGGCTCGATCAAAGGCAGAACATCGGTCGACTTGCCGATGGTGCCTGATTGGGCAGCCATCCTTGCGCGATCGAGATAAAGGCTGATCTGATCACGCATCAGCCGGGCCTGTTCGGCGACCTTGGCGGCAAATGGGCTCGTGTCGTCATCCGCTTCGTTGGTGATCACTGCCAGTGGGGTCTTCAAGGCATGTGCAAGATTGCCAACCTGGGTCCGCGCCCGATCGACAATATCCTGGTTCGACTGGATCAGCGCATTCAGCTCGAGTTGCAGCGGCTCGATTTCGATCGGCATGTTGCCTTCGAGACGGTGCACTTCACCGGCCCGCACGCGGGCCAAGCCGCGCTCCACAGCGCGCAATGGCATCAGACCAAAGCGCACTTGGAACAAGGTCATCGCGACCAGTCCCAGCCCGGCCAATGCCAGCGCCGCCGCCAATTTTTTCCGGAACTCGGAAACCCGCGTTTCAGGCCATTCGATTGGGCCGGCAACGATGATCGAGTAACGGCGGCCGGTTACCTCATCGCCCAACCGCTCGATGGCTTCGGCAATGCGTAACCTCTGGCCGAGCGGGCCGGTGCCATCGATCCAGCGGATGTCGGAGGCATCGGGTGCGATCCATTTGAGGAACGGAGAGTCTAGTTCGGCCGTCGCCAGTGAGTTCGATACGCGGCGCGGTCCCGTCGGCTCGTCGAGCGGTTTGATCTGCCAGTACCAGCCGGAGTGCAGCCGTTGGAACAACGGCTCGCCGACGTCGCCGGGGGTACCAAGTTCGGTGCTCGTATGATCGATACTATCGGTTTGCACAACGGAAAGCAGCGTCTTGATCTTATCGTCGAAGCTTTGGAATGCTTCTTGCGCGTACATCGAATAGATGATGAAGCCGGCTAAGGGCAGAACCAGCATGGTCCACCCGAGCGCTGTTGCGAAAAGCCTGAATGCGAGTGAGTTAAGCCGCATCGTCCTCTTGCGTGAGACGATAACCAAGACCCCGAACCGTCTTTATCAAATCGCCGGGGATCTTCTTTCGCAGACGCCCGATGAAAACCTCGATGGTATTGCTGTCGCGGTCGAAGTCCTGTTCGTACAGGTGCTCGACGAGTTCGGTACGAGACACGACCCGTCCGTTGTGGTGCATCATATAGGCGAGCAACCGGTACTCGTGGCTGGTCAACTTGATCGTTTGACCGTCATACGTAACGCGCGCCGTTGTCGTATCGAGCCGCAGCAGCCCGCATTCGATCTCACTCTTGGCGTGACCAGTAGCACGCCGCACTTGCGCCCGGACCCGTGCGAGCAACTCTTCCATGTGGAAGGGCTTGGCCAGATAATCGTCGGCGCCGGCATCCATGCCGGCGACCTTGTCGCTCCAGCGATCGCGAGCGGTCAGAATGATAACCGGCATTTTCTTGTCGGCGCGCCGCCACTGCTCGAGGATGCTGATACCATCCATCTTCGGCAAGCCGATATCGAGAACGACGATATCGTAGGGTTCGGTTTCGCCAAGAAAATAAGCTTCCTCGCCGTCCATCGCCTTATCGACCGCAAATCCAGCTTCGGTCAAGGCTGCCACGAGCTGCCGATTCAGATCGGGATCATCTTCGACAACGAGCGCGCGCACAGGCAACCTCTTGACGGTAACGGGAGCTGATCCATCTGAATCGCCCCATCATTATAGACCGGCAGCAGGTTCGTTCATAGTGGCAGTCGGTTCGAACCGCCTAAACCGTGCTCACGCGGTCAGCCCTTCTTGCCTGCCTTGCGGGCGGCGTAGCGGGCATCGCGGGCTGCTTTCTGCTTGGCTTCGAGCTCTTCCTGATCCCTGATCTCGGCCTCGTAAGCTGCCTCTTCTGCCGCCTTCTTCTCGGCAAGTTCGGTCTGCCGCTTGGCGTCGGCTTCAGCCTCGGCTGCCAGCTTGGCCTGACGCGCGGTTTCGCGACGAAGCTGGCGCTCGGATTCGATTCGCAGCAACTCGGCTTGCCTGGCCTTGAACTCGGGATCGTCCGGCTTTGGTTTGGCTTTAAACTTTTCCAGCGCCGCTTGTTTGGCCTTTTGCGCGCTCGATTGTCGATCGTTGAAATCGGGTATCTTGAAGCCACTCATAGGTAGTCGAACTCCGTTTCCTTAAGGGTCCTGTTTCCAGGCGACTGTCTCACTCTGCCGCTTGTCGGTGTGCCGCCTGATACTGGTCGATCCGCTCTTCTATAACATGCCGGAAGTTACGGATCAGGCCCTGTACGGGCCAAGCTGCCGCCTCCCCCAGCGCACAAATTGTGTGCCCTTCGATTTGCTTGGTGACATCGAACAGCAGATCGATCTCGCGTTTCTCGGCTTGACCCTTGGCCATACGCTCGAGCACCCGCCACATCCATCCGGTGCCCTCGCGGCACGGCGTGCACTGGCCGCAACTTTCATGCTTGTAGAAGTATGCGATGCGGGCAAAGGCTTTGATGATGTCCGTCGACTTGTCCATCACGATGATGGCAGCCGTGCCCATACCCGATTTCAGCTTCGACAAGGTATCGAAATCGAGAGTGAGGTCCTGGCACTGGGAAGCTGGCAGAAGCGGCATCGACGAGCCGCCGGGGATGACCGCCAATAGATTATCCCAACCGCCGCGAACGCCTCCGCAATGAGTATCGATGAGCTCTCGTAGCGGGATGCCCATTTCTTCTTCGACGACGCATGGATTATTCACATGGCCGGAGATCTGAAACAGCTTGGTGCCGGTGTTATTGGGCTTGCCGAGCGCGGAGAACCAACCCGAGCCGCGCCGCAGGATTGTAGGCACCACGGCGATGCTTTCGACATTGTTGACCGTAGTTGGGGCGCCATAAAGGCCAACGTTGGCCGGAAACGGCGGCTTCAGGCGGGGTTGCCCCTTTTTGCCTTCAAGGCTTTCCAGCATGGCCGTTTCTTCGCCACAGATGTAGGCCCCGGCACCGTGATGCAGCACGACCTCAAGATCCCATCCGTGGACGTTATCTTTACCGATTAGCTTTTCCGCATAGGCCTCGTCGACCGCCGCCTGGAGCCGCTCGCGCTCGCGGATGTATTCGCCGCGCAGATATATATAGCAAACGTGCGCGCGCATGGCATAGGACGCGATCATTGCGCCCTCGATCAGAACATGCGGCTCATGCCGCATGATCTCACGATCCTTACACGAGCCGGGTTCGCTTTCGTCGGCGTTGATCACGAGATAAGACGGCCGGGTGTCGGCCTTCGGCATGAACGACCACTTGAGCCCCGTCGGGAACCCCGCGCCGCCACGACCGCGCAGGCCCGACGCCTTGACCTCGGTGATGATCCAATCGTGCCCTTTGTCGATGAACTCCTTTGTGCGATCCCACGTGCCGCGCGATCTCGCGGCTGCAAGCCCCGCATCCTGAAAGCCGTAGATGTTGGTGAAGATACGATCTTTGTCAGCGAGCATCGATTAGTTTCCGCTATTGCGCGATTGTTGCGACCAGCTGAGATAGGCAGCGCCGAGCGCACCTGCGATGGCCCAGACGATCGATAAATCCAAACTCGTTTGGAAGCCCCAATACTGCAGGGCGAAGAAAAATGCGGCGGCGGTCGCCGCATGCAGCGCCAGCAATCCAAAATTCCTCTCTGGCGGTTGTGAGTTGTCGGCCATTTCCGGTCAGCGCGCCTTTGCCATTTCCGTGAGCGTGGTCGGCCCACCGGCTGGACATGAAGCTTGACGGCCAATTTGCGAGCCGGGCTTTACGGGTTGTCGTTTTGCGAAACCATCGAGCACCTTCTCCAACAGTTCTGGGGTCAAATCTTCATATGTGTCCTTGAAGATCTGTACCATAGGCGCGTTGGCGCAGGATCCCAGGCATTCGACCTCTTCCCAACTGAAATTGCCATCCGCCGAGACGTGATGAGGATCATGATGGATGCGTGATTTGCAGGTTTCGATCAGCTTGTCCGCGCCGCGCAGCAGACACGGCGTCGTGCCGCACACTTGGACATGGGCGTTCCGGCCAACGGGCGCCAGTTGGAACATCGTATAGAATGTCGCGATCTCGTATACGCGGATGAACGCCATATCGAGCATCTCCGCGACATAACGGATGGCCGGTTCGGTGCACCAACCTTCCTGTTCCTGCGCGCGCCACAGCAGCGGGATCACGGCTGAAGCTTGTTTGCCTGCCGGATATCTGGTGATCACCGTCTTCGCCCAAGCGAGATTTTCGGCGTTGAACGCAAACGAGCGTGGCTGATCAGGATGCAGACGGCGCACGGACATGGCCGGGAAAACCTCTTTGAATCGAGCTGGTACGCGGTTCTTTCCCCGGCACCGTATTCAGCGGCGTTCCTAAGCTTATCCACGAGCCATGACAAGGTGGGCCGACACGCTTTCGCGTTGCGAACGAGTGGACGGCACGACCAACCCAGGCAGGTACAAATTAAGCAGCTGTCATAACGGGGTTCTGTTGATTGGCCACCAGTAAAGCTGTAGAAGCGGGCGAAAAAGGCAATCGGTCGCTGGCGGCGCTTGCAAATGCCCGAAAAGACGGCCACATGCCTGTCTTCCATTCAGCGAATTCAGAAATCCACTCGAGCCCGAGGCACCTGACCGTCGATGTTCATCTCTCCCGCTTTTGCGCAAGCCACCGGTGCCGGCCCGGATCCATTGATCAACATGCTCGTACCGCTGTTGCTCGTGCTGCCGATCTTCTACTTCCTGTTGTGGCGCCCGCAGCAGCAGCGTCTGAAGCAGCACCGCGACCTGATTGCTTCGGTGAAGCGCGGCGATACCGTCGTGACCGCAGGCGGCATCATCGGCACAGTCGTGAAGGTCAAAGACGACAATGAGCTTGAGGTGGAGATCGCCAAGGACACGCGCGTGCGGGTATTGAAAAGTTCGGTTTCCGATGTGCGCAACAAGGGCGAGCCAGTCAAAGCTGCTTGAGGAAATTTCATCACGGCCAGCGCCGTCCTTGCGCGCGGCGGCCGGCCTCCGCAGTGGATCAGCCGAGCACCATCAAACACAAGTGAGCTTCCATGCTGCATTTCACCCGAGGTAAGATCATCGCGATCGTAGGCATCTGCCTATTCGGATTGCTCGCGTGCGTGCCGAATTTCTTGTCCCCCACAGCACTCGAGTCTTACCCGAACTTCCTGCCCAAAACGCGAATCAATCTCGGTCTTGATCTGCAGGGCGGCGCGCACGTGCTGGCCGGCATGGACATCGAAGAGTTGCGGCGCGATTGGCTCGATAAGATCCGTGACGCCGCGCGGGCTGCCATGCTGAGGGAAAAGCTTGGCTTTCAGAGCGTCGGCATTGCCCAAGGCGGCGTGGTCGTGCGCCTCACCAAGGCCGAGGATCAAGATGCAGCCTTGAAGGCGCTGCGGGCACTCGCTCAACCGATCTCAGGGGTGGACCTCACCGGCTCGGCGGCACTCGACATTGATGTCGCGCGCGAGAGTGCCGATGCCATCTCGTTGAAGCCAACAGCAGCCGGTATGCAGGCGCGCGTCACAGGTGCGATCGGTAGTGCGGTGGAAATCGTTCGCAATCGCTGCGATCCCGGCGGCAACAAGGAAATGGTGATTCAGCGCCAGGGCTCGGACCGCATCCTCCTGCAAGCGCCTGGGATTGAAGATGTCAGAACCATCGAAGACTGTTTCAAAGTCGCTAAGCTGACCTTCCATCTCGTCCATCCAACGATGAGTGCAGAGGAAGCGCGTACCGGGCGCACTCCATCGGGCTATAAAATCCTGCCCAGCCGCGATGGTGGCGAGGAATTGATCGAGTCGCGCAGCACAGTGACCGGGGAACAGCTGGTTGACGCGCAGCCCGGTTTCGATCAACGCACCAATGAACCGATTGTATCGTTCCGCTTCAACCAATCTGGCGCCAGAACATTTGGCAAACTCTCTTCGGAGAACGTGGGCCGGCGCTTTGCCGTCGTTCTCGACGACAAAGTGATTACCGCCCCGCGCATCAACGAACCGATCCTTGGTGGCACCGGACAGATCACGGGCAACTTCCAGGTCGCCGAGGCCAACAGTCTTGCGACCAACCTGCGTTCGGGCGCTTTGCCGGCGAAGCTAACGATCGTCGAACAACGGGTCGTTGGCGCAAGCCTAGGTGCGGACTCGATTAAAGCTGGCCAGCGCGCATCCTTGATCGGCGCTGTTGCAGTCGTAGTCTTTATGACATTCGCCTACGGCCTGTTCGGCGTGTTCGCGGTGATCGCGGTTGGGCTCAACGTGCTGTTGATCGTTGCCGTGATGTCACTGCTCGGCTCGACGCTCACCCTGCCCGGCATCGCTGGCATCGTGCTGACGATCGGCATGGCTGTCGACGCCAACGTGCTGATCTACGAACGCATGCGAGAAGAACTACGCAATGGCAAATCGACCATCGCGGCACTCGATGCCGGCTTCGACCGTGCCTTCGCCACCATCATCGACGCGAACCTCACCACTCTGGTTGCCGGCATTGTGATGTTCTGGTTGGGGTCTGGTCCGATCCGCGGCTTTGCGATCACGCTGTCACTCGGCATCATGACGACCGTGTTCACGGCCTTTACCGTAACGCGCCTGCTGGTTGCGTGGTGGCTGTCACGTCAAAAGGACCGCAAGATCGCAACCCCGCTTTCATTCAAGCCCGTGAGGCAGTGAAGACATGTTCAAGGGCGTAGACTTTTTCCCCCATGGCACCAAGTGGGACGTGGTCGGCAAGCGCTTCTGGTTCGTTGGACTGTCTTGGGTCCTCGCGCTGATTGCCGCGGGCCTATTGATGACCAGGGGCCTTAACTACGGCGTCGATTTCAAGGGCGGCGCGCTCATCGAGATCCAATCGAAGTCAGGTGATCTCGACATCGGAGCGTTGCGCGACAAGCTCAGCAAGCTCAGCCTTGGCGATGTTCAGGTGCAGTCGGTCGGCAAGGGTAACGAGGCGTTGATCCGCGTTGCACAGCAGACGGACGAAAAAGCGCAGAAAGATGCCAACGATAAGGTGGTCACCGCACTCGGCGATGGCATAACGTTGCGCCGCACTGAAGTCGTCGGGCCGGCGGTATCCGCCGAATTGAAGCGGACCAGCATACTTGCGGTCGTCGTCTCGTTGTTCGGCATCTTTGCCTACGTCTGGTTCCGCTTCGAGTGGCAGTTCGCGGTTGCGGCCATCGTCGCGCTGATCCATGACGTCTTCATCACGGCGGGCATGTTCTCGGCCTTGTGGATTGAGTTCGATCTATCAGTGGTGGCAGCGTTGCTGACGCTTGCCGGTTACTCGATCAACGATACCGTGGTGGTGTTCGACCGCATTCGCGAGAACTTGCGCAAGTACAAAAAGATGCCATTGATCGAGTTGATGAACCTTGCCATCAACGAGACGCTTTCGCGCACCGTGTTGACCTCGACCGTGACATTCCTGGCTGTGCTTGCACTCTACCTGTTCGGCACAGAGGTCATCCACGGCTTTTCCTTTGCAATGCTGTTCGGCATCTTGATCGGCAGCTATTCCTCGATTTTCGTGGCTGCCTCGCTATTGCTATCAGTGGGCATCAAGCGTGACGTTTGGAGCGGCGAGAAGGTGGCGCCAGGAGTTGCCTCCGCCGCCAAGAAGGGCTGATCGAGACGCTCATGGTGCTCAAGGCGAACCCAGCGCCCGCAGCATTTGCCGGACACTTTCCCGGCCGCAGTCCGGTTGAAGCCTATGGCAATGGCGGGTTTCGCTTCGCCGGCATGAGCCATCGCGGTTCGATCCTATGCCTGCCGAGCGGCGTATGGGCTTGGGACGTCGTCACGACCGATGACGTGAGCCTTGCGCAACTTGCTCGCGCATTGTCCGAATTGGAGCCGCCCGAGTTCTTGCTTTTGGGAACCGGACGCCAACAAGTCTTTCCCTCGTTAGACATTCGGCGCGCGTTCGAGGTCAAACGGGTCGGTCTCGAGATCATGGATACCGGGGCTGCCGCACGTACCTACAATATTCTGCTTGCCGAGCGGCGGCCGGTTTCAGCAGCGCTAATTGCCGTCGACTAGGGCCTTGGAGGCGCACTGCCATGAACAATATTCTCGGCGACCCGAAGAAGTCGCTGCTCTTAGGGCTGGCCATCTCTCTGGTCATTCTGATTGCTTGGATGGCGATTGCCGGCGCCGACCGCGTCGGGCTGGTTTCATTTTTGCTGCGGTGGGTTCACGTGTTTTCTGCGATCATTTGGGTCGGCATGATTTGGTTCGTGAATTTCATCCAGTTTGCAGCAATTCGGGATGCAGACGATGCGGGTAAAGCTGCGATCCACAAATTCATCGTGCCCAAGGTTGCGATGACCTTCCGGCACACATCGCACGCCGTGCTTCTCACGGGCATCTTGTTGTTGATCACCAGCGGCTACTTGCTCGACCGGTTGATCTTTACCTCTGCCGTCTACGTACCACCGTTGCGCAACGCGCTATTGTGGAGCGGCACGATTGCCGGCGTTGCCATGTGGGCCTTCGTTCACTTCAAGATTTGGCCGAACATCAAGATCGTGCTCGGCGAAACTCCAGGTGATGCGGACGCCAAGGCGCGTGCGCGTGATACCGTGCGGATCTATGCGCGGCTCAATCTCATACTGGCGTTGCCGGTGACATTCGTGATGATCGCGGCGGCACACCTTTATTAGCGTATCTCAGCTTGTCGCTCCCCCCGGCAGATGCAAACCCAGTGTCCGCCAACGTGGTGGGAATAGCCGCGCGCGCCTACGAACGCGATCGCTATCTTGCAGCGTTACTCAGCCCTCGCGAGATTCGCGCCGACTTAATCACATTGGCAGCCTTCGCCGGCGAAGTAGGACGCATCCCAGCGTTCGTGAGCGAGCCGATGATGGGACGCATCCGCCTGCAATGGTGGCTGGAACGTCTCCAGGATCGCAGCAGCGGTGGCCATCCTGTCGCTGCAGCGATCCTCGACACGATGTCCCGTCATGGGCTACCGGCCGACCGCTTGATCGACCTGATCGAAGCGCATGAAGACAGCCTCGACAATCGTCCATTCGCCGATGAGGCGGCCCTCCTGCACTATGTCGATCGCATCGATGGCACGCTGTTCGAATTGGCCGCGCGCATAACGAAAAGCACCACTGAACTGGCTTTAGACAGCGGCCGCGCCTACGGAATTGCGCGCGTGCTGTGCGAAACGCCGGCAACGCTGGCTCATGGTCGACTGTTGTTACCACCGGCTCCGATCGGTGCGAACGGCGGCGCACAACCTGATGATCTTCCTGCCATCGCTCGCGGCCTTGGCATGCTCGCTCGCCGACATCTTGCCGCAATTCAGCGCCAGATGCGTCGAATGCCCATTCGGGAACGCTCGGCTTTCCTGCCGGTCGCCCTCGTGGAGCCCTATTTAGACGCTCTTGAACTGGAGCGATCGCAATCGATCGCCGCCATCGAGATCAATCCATTGCGCCGGGTTTGGCGGCTTTGGCGCTGTCATTGGACGGGCAGAGTGTAAAGTTAGTTTGAGCCGCCGTGCGTCGAGGCAACCGGGGTTTGCACATGAACATTTCTTCCGCGGTTCGACCGAAACATATCCGAGCGCTTGTCGTGGCGACGGCGGTATCGGTCTACTTCGCGCTGCTGCCATCGGTCGCGATGGCTGCAACCGCAATCGCGTGGCGTGTCGAAAATCCATTCCGGTTTTTCGATGACCCCGCCAGCACGGAAATGCATCGGGCAACCTGGGCGGACCTTACGGATGAAGAAAGGCGAACTCCGGTGCTCGCAGCAGAGCGGCTATTGGCCAGTCGTCATTCTGATGGCTGGGCGTCGACTGTTGTCGGCAAAACCTGTTGGGACACGAAACGCAACCGGCATGTGTGTTCGGATAAAGGTGTCTACGTCAACCCAACGGCACACACCGTAATATTAGAAATGCGCGATATCGAAGATGCTAGTTCGGTCGAGTGCGTTTGGTTGACGGCACCGAAGGGCAAATCGCAGTCGCGCGGCCAGGCGATAAGCAAACTCTGCAGCGAACCGCTTCGCATCGACGTTGCGTACCCCGAAGGGGTAGGCATTTCAGTCGAAGTTGGTGGCCAAGAAGTTGCGCGCACCGACGTGAGGGTCATTGACCTATTGATCGTCGGCATGGGCGACAGCTTCGGCTCGGGCGAGGGCAACCCCGACATCCCGGTCCGTTTCTCACGCGAGCGAGCGGCCGATTACGGCGATGCCAAAGATGCGAGCCTTGGCGGCTATCCTGCCCGCGTCGGCGATTGGAGCCAAATCGGCGATGCCAAGTTCATCGACGAGAATGCGCGCTGGATCGACCAGGCCTGCCATCGCTCGCTTTACTCACACCAGCTGCGGACAGCGCTGCAGCTCTCGATCGAAGATCCGCATCGATCGGTGACGTACGTTGGCGCTGCCTGCTCGGGAGCCGAAGTTACGACGGGGCTTTTCCTGCGCTACAAAGGCAACGAATGGGTCCCCAATCCGCCTGAGTTTTCACAGATCTCGGCGGTCGCAGAAGCGCAGTGCGGGGGCAAGGAAGCCCGCATGCAGGATCTGCCGGAAGCCTATCACATCGGCGGAAAGATTCCCGATCTCAAGGGCGGCTTGGTGCTGCGCAAATGCGAAATCGAGCAAGCGCGTAAGATCGATATTCTGCTGCTGTCGATCGGCGGCAACGACGTCGGCTTTGCCCGCTTGGTTGCAAATGCCGTGTTGGCCGATCAATCGATCCTGAAGAAACTAGGCGGTTGGTTCGGTCAAGTTCACGGACCGGCAGAGGCGGGTGCTCAAATCGTGCAGTTGGAAGATCGATACAAATCGTTCAACCGGGCGATCCACAATATCTTGCATCTGCCATGGAACGAGAGTGATCGCGTCATCCTGACAGCGTATCCGGGCCTCGCCATTCTCGAAGACGGGCGCAGTGTCTGCCCCGACGGACGCGCCGGTCTCGATGTCGTCAGCGACTTTCAGCTGAGTGCCGTCAAAGCCAAAGAAAGCAGCGCCGTTGCGGAAAAGCTCAACGGTGTGATGAAGGCAGCAGCGCGGTCACATGGCTGGACTTTCGCCGAAGCCCATCGGCGCGCATTTCTGGGACGTGGCATTTGCGCGGGCTATAATGCAAATGCGTTATCATCAGCGGACGATCTTCGCCTGCCACGCAGGAGCGCCGGTGGGGGATGGGAGCCGTACAACCCGGCGGACTTTCAGCCCTACGCCAGCCGCCAGCGCTGGTTCCGCACGCCGAATGATGCATTTTTGACGGGCAATTTCCACGTATCTGCATCGCTAATGCAAAAAGTCTTGAAGCTGCAGACGCTGTCCTGGTTCCAGCTTTTGCTGGCTGCGACTTACTCCGGCGCTTTCCATCCAACAGCCGAGGGCCATGCTGCGATCGCCGATAGCGTGGCTGAACGGGCGCGCGCGGTCCTTGCAAAATATGGCCAAGTCTACACTAGCACTGAGTGAGATCTCTTTACGTCACGATGAAGCGGCGTTGGCGCCCTTCATTTTGCGACGCGCGAATTCAAGCGGCAGCGCGCTTGTGCACTTGATCTGCTCCATCGCAAACGCGGACGAAACGTTCGACAATTCAATCTTGGTGATCAGCTTCTTGTAGAAGGCGTCATAGGCCGCAATGTCCGGCACGACGACGCGCAACAAATAATCGACTGCGCCACTCATGCGATAAAACTCGACCACCTCGGGGAAGTCGACGATGACCTTGTGGAAATCCTCGAGCCATCCAAGCGCGTGCCGATTGGTGGAGATCGACACGAAAACCGTGACGCCCGCCTCGACCGATTTAGGCTCCAACAGCGCCACCCGTCGCTGAATAATCCCGGCCTCCTCCATCTTTTGAATTCGCCGCCAGCAAGGCGTTGTGGACAGACCTACCGATTTCCCGATTTCAGCTACCGGCTGCGTGCAATCTTTTTGCAGGATATCCAGTATTTTCAGGTCCATCTCGTCGAGCATCGTATTGTCCCGCCTGGAATAGCTTTGCTTCGCTTGGCAAGTTCTTGAGCATGCGGTTCGAAACGTTGCGGCGTCAATCAAAAAATTAGCAAATATTTTTAACATTTTGGCGTTTAGACTTGTGATACCGGTCACTTGGTGTCATCTGCTTATTAACTTGAGCAACTTTGCTTCCAACCCATTGGACATCGCGATGCCTCCGATCTCGCCCGGACCTCGATTAACGTGGATCACACCCGACTTCGCGGTTACCTCGGCGCTGGAAGCGGCCGACTTTGCTGGATTGGCACAACAGGGAATCGCGAGCGTCATATCGAACCGGCCCGACAGCGAAGAAGCGGGGCAGATGCCGGCCAAAACTGAAGCGGTCTTAGCGTGGCGCGCGGGGTTGGTTTTTCGCCACGTGCCGGCGGCCAAACATGACTTGTTCACGGACGTAGTTATCGAGGGCATGGCGGACGCGTTGCGCGGGCTCAAGGGACCTGTCGTCGCGCACTGCAAATCCGGTTTCCGATCGGCGATTGTTTGGGCAGCTGCAAGCGCTCGCAGCCAACCCGTTGATTGCGTGCTGGCCGCCCTCGACAAGGCAGGGTTCGAGCTCGATTCAATTCGAGATGATCTGGATGCACAAGCCGATCGGAAGCGCTGGCTCGGCGTTTCGACTTTGCTCGATTGTACGACTGCTTCGAGTGAAGTCACCGACCTACCAAAATCGCGAAGCGCCGCGTGAGCACGCCGTTTCTTCAGCGCGCAAGCTCGGCACTTTGGCCTGCGGACAAGCCCTCACGCAGGGCTCTTTCGAGTAATTCGCTGCCGGCACGATCGGCGAGTGCTTCCGGCACGACCCATAAGCGGTAACTGCCGGCCATCATGAGAGGGCGACGGCATATCAGTCGCACGCCTTCGATGCGGCAATCGGAGTCTGTGTCGACGATCTGGCTTTCGCGCCGATCGTGGGCCAGAACCTTCATATCGACAGGCTGCACAAAACCTCCCGACCCTGCGAGATCGACGTCCCGGAATGCGCAGCCCAGCGACCGCTGGCAGGCGCCAGCTCGCGCGCCAAGGGTGTTGGTGAAGCCAAGAACCTGGTTGCGCTGTTTGAACAGTGCTGGTTTGCCAGCCCCCTCGCTTACATAACAACCATGCTTGACGCATAACACCGGATCGGCGGTCTTCTCGAAGCGGCGGATGCCCTTGTTGCCGGGCTCCATGATAATCATGATCGTCGCTCGGGAGGCCGCTCGACGGGGCTGGCCAAGGGCCGCCAACCTTTCAGTTTCGGAGTTCCTCTGTGCTGTCGCTGCCGGCTGCGTCGACGACGGTAGTGTTGCGAGGATCGACGGGTCTGGCAGCGCAAGGGGGGTCTTGGCTTCGCGGATGGCATCTGCACGGCGCAGACTTTCCGTCAGCGCCTTAGCTTCAGCTTCGCGCTTTGCCTCGAGCATCCGGATTTCGGCTTGCCGCGTTTGCTCGGCACGACGCTCCAATTCGACGGCTCGTACCGCTGCTTCGTCGGCCGCCTGTTTTCTCAGCTGCTCGGCTGCTTTTGCTGCGGCGATCAACGTCTCTTCGGCAAGGCGCCGGTCTTCCGCAGCGCGAAGTTCGTCAGCGTTCTTTTGCGCCTCCAAAGCTTTTGCGGCCGCAGCCATGGCTGCCAACTGCGTTGCCTTCTGCTCTTCGGCGAGACGAAGGCTCTCGGCTTGGGCGGCTGCCTTTGACCTCTCGCTAGTGATTGCAGCAATCTCCGCCTTTTCACGCTCTAGCCGTACCGCGTCCATTTCAATGCGACGTGCTTCTGCTTCGGCCCGCGCATCGGCGAGCATTTGCGCTTCGTCAGCTCTCAGTTGTTCGGCCGACGTAGCGGCGGCGGCGGAAGCGGCAGCCTTTTTTGCCTTTTCATCCGCCCGTTTTGACGCAACTTCCGCGGCGCGCTTCCTTATCGCCAACTGTTGGGCATCCTCCGCGATCCTGTTTGCAGCGTCCGATTTTTGCTCGGCAGCAACCGCCTGCGCAGTTGAGGCCGGAGGCGGGGCGGCAGCGGCGCTTGTCTCCGCAAATCGCTCAGCCATTTTCTCCGCCGGCGATTTGGCTTGTGCAGAGCCGGTCGTTTCAACATCGCACGCGGCCAACAAGACGGCGGCAAGAGAGATCAAAAGCGCCGCTGCTGATGAACAGTTTGCTGCTCTTGCCATGATGCGCTCACTGAAAATCACAGACCCACGATAGGGAGAAGCAAGTTGCCGGCGCCGATACATTGGATCGGATGTTGAAGTCGACTATCCGCGTCGACTTTGGCAACAAAGCGGATGGAAGTTGAACTGATGCTGAATAAATTTAGCCGTGTTTGCTGATCAAGCCACGTTCAGCCCGAATTCTGCCGCAGAGCCTTCCAGCCAATGCCATAGATTGGCAGCGAAGCTTCGCATCACGGCCAGCTCGAACACGGGCAGACCGGCATCATCCGGCAGGCGCGTTACTTGTACAGTCAACAGTGCAATCGACGTGATGGCAGTGGAACCGGAATTGAATACGCTGGGATGGAGATCAATCATGCAACCCTTGGCGAGCATGTCTCGCACGCGTCCGCCTGAAACACGGATCAGGACACGTCCGTCCGATTGATCGGTGACCGCCGCAAGCCCGGTCAGGTCCTGAGCCAGCTCGCGAGCAAAGATTGCACCGGCCTCTCCCTCCGCCGAGGCCATCCACTGACCCGGCGCCATCCACAAGAAGCCGAGATGGTTCACACCAGAAAAGCGGGGTGTCACCGGCAGCTCAAGTCCTGTGCGGGCCTTGATCTTGGCGCTGAGTGCTGCACCTTGTCCGCGTCGTGCGATAACACTGGCCATCGCAACATTTCTACGCTCGCGCGCAACCACACCGGCCTTGCCGGCCGGGTAACCGTACCGGCCAGGCTGCATAATGCCATCAAGTGCTGACGAGGTAAGGATTGCTGGAGTTTCAACCACGCTGGCGCACTCCTTCCGGGTCGTAAAATACCGGCGAGCAGACCTCGACCAAGGTGTCGCTGCCGCGCAGCAGGTCGACCGCGCGGACGATCTCGCCGAGGCGAGTGGATCCACGCGCTAGCATGCCCAGTCCGACCCAACTATCGAGCGATGGCGAATAGGCGCAGGACGTCATGTAGCCCTGGTCATTGTCACCGTTGGCTTGCAGGTCTTTCGGAATGAAATGCGCGCCGGCCCTCAAACGAGCCGACTTATCGATCGGGCGAACGCCGACCAACGACGGCCGTTCCGGATCGATCAGCCCGGGACGCTCCTTCATGATGCGACCGATGTAATCCTTCTTCGTGGACTGCATCTTGCCCAAACCGAGATCGCGCGCCGTGGTTTGCCCATTGAGTTCTGCGCCGGTAACATGACCCTTCTCGATGCGCATGACGTTGAGTGCTTCAAGACCATAGGGCGCGATACCGAAGCTGGCACCTGCTTCCATGATGGCGTCTGCCAAGGCATTCCCGTAACGCGCCGGCACGCCAATTTCGTAGGCTAGCTCGCCCGAAAACGAGATCCGGTAAAGGCGGGCACCGATCCCACCCAGCGCTGTCACCTCGGCGGCGGCCATGTAAGGGAACGCCGAGTTCGAGATATCGTGTTGGCTATCGATGACCTTGCGCAATACGTCGCGAGACTTCGGGCCCGCAACGGAAAACTGCGCCCACTGATCCGACACCGAGACCATTTGCACGTCAAGATTGGGCCACAGCACCTGATGACAAAATTCAAGATGCTGCATGACCTTCCCGGCATTCACCGTCGTGGTCGTCATCAGATACTGATCCGGCCCGAGCCGCGACGTAGTGCCGTCGTCCAAGACGAAGCCGTCTTCGCGCAGCATCAATCCGTAGCGCGCGCGGCCGATGTGAAGCGTCGAGAACGTGTTGGTATAGGCGAGATCGAGCAAGCGGCCAGCGTCGGTGCCCTGGATATCGATCTTGCCGAGCGTCGAGACATCGCAAATGCCGACGTTGCTACGAACCGCCCTAACCTCGCGAACGGTGGCGTCGAACCAGTCCTTCTCGCCGGATTTCGGAAAGTATGATGGGCGCATCCAGACGCCCGCCTCGATGAAGCTTGCCCCCTGACGCTTTGCCCAATCGTGCGCCGGTGCATAACGCGTGGGACGCGTTTCGCGTCCACGATGGTGCCCCGCAAGCGCGCCGATGGCAACCGGTGTATACGGTGGGCGAAACACCGTGGTGCCGGTTTCACCAATCGTTGTTGCACTGAGTTCGGCCATCATCGCCAAGCCGTTGACGTTGGCAGTTTTACCCTGCTCGGTGCCCATGCCGAGGGTGGTATAGCGCTTCAGATGCTCGACGCGGGTGAAGCCTTCCTGGCGAGCCAGCGCCACGTCGTCGGTCGTCACGTCGTTCTGCAAATCGATGAAGGACTTGCCCTTGGCGTTCTTCACGCGCCATAACGGAGACGAAGCAGTGCTCTCGGGATCGGCATCCGGCACTTCGATCTGGGCGCGACGAAAGCCCGCCGCCGACGCAGCATCGAGGCCGGCAGCGGCACCTGCCGACAAGCAATCGGTCAACGCAAACGTACCGTTTGCGGCGCCGGCCACAGCCATTCCAGCCGGCACATTGCCAGGCGTGAACGCCGATAGTTTCTCGTCCCAAACGGGACGCGAGCCCAAATGCGACGTCAGATGCACCGTCGGACTCCAGCCGCCTGACATGGCGATCAGGTCGCATTCGAGCCGCGTTATGCCGGATGCACTCTCGATATCCACGCCCTGCACCGCGCGCGTCCCGTGCGCGCGCGTGATGACGCCCTGGATGAGCCGGGCGCCGACGTTATCGGCCGCCTGCTTTACGTCTGCCGCCGGATCGCAACGTGGATCGACCACCGCTTCGACGATGCCGCCGGCGCGGGTGATGTCGCCAATCGAGCGTGCTGCGTCATCGTTGTTGGCAAACACCACGACCCGTTCGCCGGGCGAGACCGCGTACCGGTTTATGTAAGTGCGCACGGCACCCGCCATCATCACGCCTGGCCGGTCGTTGTCACCGAACACCAATGGCCGTTCGATCGATCCGGCGCACAGCACGCTCCGCTTGGCAATAATGCGCCATGTGCGTTGCCGTGGCTGATGGGCTGGCGGCTGGATGACGTGATCGTTGACGCGCTCAAGTGCGCCATAGGTACCGCCGTCGTAGACGCCGAAAACGGTGGTGCGCGGCATCAGGCGAACCTCCGGCATTGCGGCCAGTTCGGCGACTATTTGCGCTGCCCAATCGGCCGACGGCATTGCGTCGATCTCCCGGCGTTCGGCAGTCGCCCGGCCACCCATCACGAAGTCCTCGTCTGTGAGAATGACGCGCGCGCCAGAACGTCCTGCGGCAAGTGCCGCCATCAGACCCGTCGCACCGGCGCCGATCACAAGCACGTCGCAATGCGCGAACGCTTTCTCGTAGGTGTCGGGATCATCAATGCCGGACGCGTGACCAAGTCCGGCTGCACGGCGGATGAGGGGTTCGTAGACCTTCTCCCAGAACGATGCCGGCCACATGAACGTCTTGTAGTAGAAGCCGGCAGACAACAGCGGCGCGAGCAGCGAGTTGACCCCCATCACGTCGAAAGCGAGCGACGGCCAGCGGTTTTGACTGCGCGCTTCGAGGCCATCGTATAACTCCGCCACCGTTGCGCGCGTGTTCGGTTCGCGGCGTGCGCCCGAGCGCAGTTCGACGATGGCGTTCGGTTCTTCGGGGCCAGCCGACAGGATGCCGCGCGGCCGATGGTATTTGAAGGAGCGCCCGACAAGCGAAATGCCATTGGCAAGCAGCGCCGATGCCAGCGTATCACCGCCGTGGCCTTGATAGGTCTTGCCGTCGAACTTGAACAACAGCGGTTTCGAGCGATCGATGAGACCGCCGGTTGCGATGCGGTTGGGCTGGCTCGTGCTCATCGTTGCCCCCCCACGAGCGAAGCGGGAACGGCTGGACCAGCGATCGCATGCGTGCGCACGTCGCGGGAAACGACGAGCCACTGGCGGCAGCCGGCCTGATGATACCAGTACTCTTTGTGCTGACCGGCCGGATTGTCGCGCAGATAAACGTACGCGTGCCACAGATCGAGAACATTATCGTCGACCGCTTGTTCGACCGGTGTGCCGGGCCGCACCAGAGTTGCATCACCTAGATAAGCAAACTCCTGGGCGTCGCGTTCGCCGCAATAGGGGCAAGTGATGCGCATCGCGGCTCCAATGTCTTCTAATGCAGATTAGGTTGCGCGCCGGCGCCCTTTTCGTCGATCAGCCGGCCGGTGCGAAACCGGTCGAGCCGGAATGCAGCATTGAGTTTATGCGGCTCATTAGTCGCGATCGTGTGCGCGAAGCACCATCCCGACGCCGGTGTCGCCTTGAAGCCGCCGTAGCACCAACCGGCATTAAGATAGAGCCCGTCGATCGGCGTCTTATCGATGATCGGCGAGCCGTCCATGCTCATATCCATGATGCCGCCCCAGGAGCGCAGCACGCGCAAGCGGCCGACCATCGGCATCATCGCCATGGCTTCTTCGGCAACGTCCTCCACGATCGGGAGGTTGCCGCGTTGGGCATAGGAGTTATAGCCGTCGATGCCGCCGCCAAACACGAGACCACCCTTGTTCGACTGGCTGATATAGAAGTGCCCCGCACCGAACGTCACGACGCCAGGGATCAGTGGCTTCACGCTCTCCGACACGAAGGCTTGCAATACATGGCTTTCGATCGGCAGCTTGAGACCGGCCATCGACGCTACGCGTGATGAGTTGCCAGCGCACGCCAGTCCGACCTTGCCAGCGCCGATGAAGCCGCGCGTGGTTTCGACACCCTTTACGCGACCGCCGTCGACGCGGATGCCCGTTACTTCACAGTTCTGGATGAGGTCGACCCCGCGCTGATCGGCGGCCCGCGCGTAACCCCAGGCAACCGCGTCATGACGCACGCTGCCGCCACGTCTTTGAAGAAGCCCACCATGGATGGGAAAGCGTGCATTGTCGAAATCGAGCATGGGGTAAAGTCTACGCACACCCTCACGGTCCAGCAGTTCCGCATCGATGCCGAGGAGCCGCATGGCGTTGCCGCGCCGGGCGTAGGCGTCGCGCTGGCCATCGGAATGGTAGAGATTCAAGCAACCGCGTTGCGATATCATCGCGTTGTAGTTGATGTCCTGCTCAAGCCCTTCCCACAGCTTGAGCGAATGTTCGTAGAACGGTGTATTACCGGGCAACAGATAGTTCGAGCGAATGATCGTCGTGTTGCGACCGACGTTGCCGGAGCCCAGGTGGCTTTTCTCTACCACCGCGATGTTTGTTAACCCGTGGTTCTTGGCCAGGTAATACGCGGTCGCCAGACCATGTCCGCCGCCACCGACGATGATCGCGTCGTAGGATGGCTTCGGGACTGGCTCGCGCCACACCGGCTTCCAGTCCTTCTGGCCGCGCAATGCCTGGCCCACGATCGAGAATATTGAGTATCGCACGAGGCAGTGTTTCCGTTAACGTAGCCGGGACTCGTATTCAACACGCGATCCGCAGGATGCGCAACGGCAATGCCAGCTCTCGCGCTGGCATTGCGGCCATGCAGCTTTGTGTCGCTTAGCCGACACCTGATCGCTAACCGAAGGCGAGCAAGCCGCCAGCGGCCACGGTCGCAATCCCGGCGGCTCGAGCCAGCACCTTGCTGTGTCCGGCGGCAGACCACATGATTATGCCGCTAACGTGTAGCGCGACTGTCGCGGTCAAGAACCCAGCCACGTACCCAACAGCAGAGGCACCTAATGGAAGTTCGGTGCCATGCGCATAGCCATGTGCAAAGGCCGCGAGACCGCAAGCAATAGCGCCGATCACCACTGGCGGTTGCAAGCCAAGGCCGACAACCGCGCCGATAGCGGCAACGGACGCGAGTATCAACCCTTCGGCGAACCACACGTTCATGCCGGCGAGCGCCGCTGCGCCCCCTACCGCCATTACCGATACGAATGCCACCGGCCAAATCCAGCGCGCTTTGCCGCCGGTCATGCCAGCCCACAAACCGACCCCAATCATCACCAGTAGATGATCCGCACCCATCAACGGATGCAGGATGCCGTCCAGAAATGCGAAACCCGAACCGGCGGCGGTATGAGCCGAGGCGGGGCTTGCCAAAAGTGCAATCAACGATAAGAGCGCAGTAATGAAGCGCATGTCTGATCCCTTCGAATTTGGTGACGAAAAAACAAAGATACTCACGAGGAAAGTCCGCCCGCCGTCTCGATGAACCGCGCGACTTTCTCGACGCCCTCGCCGGCGCGGATGTTGGTGAAGGCGACGGGCCGCGTTCCGCGCTGGCGTTCAGCATCGGCCGCCATGATGTCGAGATTGGCGCCAACGTGGGGTGCCAGGTCGGTCTTGTTGATGATCAGCAAGTCGGAGCGCGTGATCCCGGGACCACCCTTGCGCGGGATTTTCTCGCCCTGCGCCACATCGATGACATAGAGCGTGATGTCGGCCAACTCCGGCGAAAATGTTGCCGCGAGATTATCGCCGCCGGACTCGATCAGGATGATCTCGACTTTCGGAAACTTGGCGCGCATCTCGGCAATGGCCGCAAGATTGATCGAGCAATCTTCACGGATCGCAGTATGCGGACAACCGCCAGTCTCAACACCCAGAATGCGTTCGACCGGCAAAGCGCCCGATCGCGTGAGGATCAGCGCGTCTTCCTTAGTGTATATGTCGTTCGTTATCGCGACGATGTCGTAGGTGCCATGGAACCGCTTGCACAGCGCTTCGACGAGCGATGTTTTGCCGGAACCAACAGGTCCACCGATGCCGACGCGCAGTGGACCGTTCAGCGTGCGTGTCATGTGCGGAATAGCCTCGTCGCTTGAGTTTCGTGGCGCATGGATCCGATGTCAGAACGGAAGGCGCAGCCGCCAACATCATCGAGGGTTGCGTGGGCCGCGAACTGGCCAAGTTCTCGGATTGCCGGAACGGCTTCCATGACGATGCGTTGCGCATCCGTCTGGCCAGTGATGCCGAGGCGGATTGCGACCGAGGTGAAGTTGGTGACGAGCGCGGTGAGATATGCATCGAGCGTCGCACCGAGTTCGACATCGTGCGCGGCCGCGGCGAGACCGATGGCGACCGGATAGGCGATAGCGGAGCGGTGGTTGCCACTTGCCACCGTTGCTAAGCCACCCGCGGTTGGATCCGGGCTTTCATTGCCGGGGACAAGCGCTGGCATGAGATCGTGGCGAGGAGGTACCCCGAGGCTGCAATCGAGCGCGTGCAGCCGATCCGTGGCCCAAGCGGCGCGGATCGCGATCATAAACGCATCGCCTTGCGCGGTTGTCTCCAAGTAGCGCTCGCGGCTGCCGGCAAGGGCGAGGGCGAGATTGTTGGCTTCGGCGAGTGCGCCCATATCCGCATCGCCGGCAGCGCGCCACGCTGCCGCGAGAATGATCGCATCATTGCGCGGCGCACCATGTTGCAGAAGATCGGTAAGCCAACTTTGCAGCGCACCTGCATTTGGCAAATCTCCCGCTTCGACCGCCCATTCAATCGCGTGGCTGTATGCGAAACTGCCTACGGGAAACGCCGGTGACAGCCAGATCATCAGTGGCAGCGACGCATGCGCGATGTATGCCGAATTGGTCCGCGTCACGGCGTTCCGTCCTTCGGACTCCAAACTGGCGCGGGTCGCGTGCGCGGCGTCTCGTCGTCATCGCCGTGGTGGTGATGATGGCCGCCAGCGTAGGCGCCGCCTTCAGGATCGAACGGCGCATCGATATGGGCAACCGCAGCACCCAGCCCCCGCACCATGTCTTCGATCACGTGATCTCGTCGGACGACAAGACGATCGCCGTCGAGCATCGTCGGCAAGTGCCGGTTGCCAAGGTGCCAAGCGACGCGCACGAGATGACGCAGATCCGAGCAGCGAATTTCAGCGAGTGGCTCCGGCGCGGCGATAATTTCGATAAGTCGCCCGTCCTCCAGCACCAGTGCGTCACCCTGGCGCAGCCGATGCGCCTTTTCCAGATCCAGCAGGAACTCCGACCCCGCCACCGTTCGCATCACGATGCGGCGGCGATGACGCTGGTCGAAATCGAGCACCACGGTGCCGGCGGGTGCGGCATTTGAAGATCCGGATGGTGAGACGGCGATGGCACGGATCATTTAAGTGCCCCACCCCAGAGCGAGGTCACCGGGACAGTCGCATTCGGTCCACCGTTGAACGTGATCCCCGCGACGGAGGGAACCGAGACGAGGCTCCGCGAGTCGTCTGGGTGCGGCTTCACTGCGGTTCCGCCTGTGCGGGGGTGACGGACATCGGGAGGCGAGCTTGCAGCGAACATGACGAACCTCAAAACATGAAATAGCGCTGCGCCATCGGCAGTTCTTTGGCGGGCTCGCATACCAGAAGCTCGCCATCGGCCGTTACACGATAGGTCTCCGGATCGATCTCGATCTCGGGGGTGACGTCGTTGTGGATCATGCTCTTCTTCGATATCCCGCCACGGGTATTTTCGACCGCCACCAGACGCTTTTCGATACCAACGCGCTTGGCCAATTTTCCATCAATCGCCGCCTGCGACGTGAACACCACCGACGTTGCGGTCAACGCGCGGCCAAACGCACCGAACATCGGGCGGTAGTGCACCGGCTGGGGCGTCGGGATCGAAGCATTGGGATCACCCATCGGGGCTGCGATAATCATGCCACCCTTGATGATCATCGCCGGTTTCGTGCCGAAGAAGGCCGGCGACCAGAGCACCAAGTCGGCCATCTTGCCGGCCTCGACCGATCCGATGTGCTTCGACACGCCGTGCGCGATCGCCGGGTTGATGGTATACTTCGCGACGTAACGCTTCACCCGGAAATTGTCGTTGCCGGTGCCCTTGTCTTGGGTGAGCGCGCCGCGCTGCACCTTCATCTTGTGCGCCGTCTGCCAGGTACGCGTGATCACCTCGCCGATTCTACCCATCGCCTGGCTGTCCGATGACATCATCGACAGCGCACCCATGTCATGCAGGATATCTTCGGCGGCGATCGTCTCTTTGCGAATGCGGCTCTCGGCGAACGCCAGATCCTCCGGGATCGACGGATCGAGGTGGTGGCATACCATCAACATGTCGAGATGTTCGTCGAGCGTGTTGACGGTGAACGGCCGCGTCGGATTGGTCGACGACGGCAGCACGTTTTTCAAACCGGCAATCTTCATGATATCGGGCGCATGGCCGCCG